>MKTU01000001.1 GCA_001898415.1 Rhodanobacter sp. 67-28
GTGCCACTCCTGCACAACCGGCGCCGGGCCGGTGGGATTGCCAGCTTAACAAGCTTGCGTGAAGCCGGCGCGCCGGCCGCGCCATGAAACTGAATGGGGTGGCGCACAGGCAAGAAAAAGGCCCAGGTGCGCGACTCGCCGTCGCCTACCCGGGCCAAGCTACTGCCCCGATACCATCGTCTGCCGGCAATCGTTGTTGGCGCTGAGACTTCTGCCAAATCGATTGAAACTGCTTTTATACGATGCCTATGGTTATGGCCCGGTTAATCGGGTCCTGTTTCTGCGGCAACCGTATCGAGTGACGCGACAGCCCCCTCAATGGTCGGTGACCAAGCAATTTTCACAATTGCTTTCTGACCAGCCCCGCATGATCACTAGGCCAGCGACAAATGTGCGTCCCGGTGACGACCTGACAGGCAGCGTGGGCCCGGATTTCCTCATCACCCGTTTGCGCGGCTGATGACTTGTGCCCACCAGCCATCGCCGTGTTCAGCACAAACGCCACGACCTGACGGTACCGCCGTTGCATCGTAGAGTCTTGCTGGGCCGGATATTTCCAGCCTCGCATCGCACGCATCGCAGCCTGATCAAATATGCCTGCGGGCTCAGCGTGAACGATCCGCAGATCACGCAGACCACCGTCGGAGTTGAGGCCGAATTCGATCACTACCTTCCCTTCAATACCCCGCGTCAACGCCATCTGCGGGTAGATCGGCGAACGGATGTGTGTCGGCCTCAACAATCGGGGTGTCGGTACCGGGGATGATGGCGCCGTCATCGTCGCTATAGACGCCATTTTCGGCAAAGCCGCCATGGGTACCACGGCCGGCCAGCTCGACACCGTTATTCCAAGCCTCATTGTTGCTGGCGCGGTCAGCGGCAGCTTTTCGATTACCTCAGCCGCCGGCTCTTGCCGAGACGGAATCACAGGTAACGGACGCAACGGTCTGAGCTGCGGCAAGAAGGTCGCCGCCGTGACGTCCAGCGAGGGGATCATCGGGCTATTCGTCGTGATAACGAGCGGAGCCATCGCCGAAAGCCCCTTGAGTGGCGTTGCCGTCGCCAATTCGTGCCGCTGCGGTTGGTTCCACCACAACCGCACAGTGAGCGCAATCAACGTGACGCCGAGCAGCACCGCAACAAGGCCAGCTGGTGTCCTTCTCCGTTCAACCTGCTGGCCATACAGAACCATGTACTGCACGCGGTCAAGCAATGCACCGCCATTGGCAGCAAGCGACAACGAGCCGGAACGCTCACGCAGCTCACCGAGATCAACCAGTGTCGCGGCGAACTCGTGCCGATTGCCACCGGTGACAAACAATGCAAGTTGGTCGCAGCAAATTTCGCGTTCGTTGCGGACATCACGCGAAATCCAGTGCACCACCGGATGATAGAAATACAATGTCTCCAGGGCTACTTGGAAGAGATTGGCCACTGGATCGAGTCGTTTCAAATGAGCCAACTCGTGGGCTAGGATCAGTTCGACTTGGGTTACCGGAAAATCGCACGCCACTGCCATTGGCAACAGGATCACCGGTCGAATCCAGCCGACCAGAATGGGGGTGACGACGAGCTTGCTGCGCCGCACGGCTATGTGCCGGCGCAAACCGAAGCGCCCGGCGATCAGTTTGAGTCTGGACTGCCAGAGCGGAGCTTGTTCGGCCATGCACACCAGGACTTTCAATCGCCGCCACTGCCGCCAAGTGCGCAGCGACTGCAGCAGCACACCTGATGACCAAGCCAGCACAAACCAAGGTAGTAGGGCGTCAAGCCCGCCCGACCAATCCAGCCCCGCACTCGCTACGACGGCGGACATGGGCGCGGCCAGCGTCGCCTTTTCGACTGCAACCCGGCCGACCGAGACTGCCGACTCCAACAGCCACCAGCCGGTGAACACCGGGCACGCGGCAAGCGCGATCAGAGTGCCCATGCCGAATCGGTAACGCCACTCACCTCGAGGCAACACCCACCGTATACCCAGGTAGATCACGCCGACCAAGCCGGCCTGCCAGAGAAAATGCAGCAGCACCCAGCCGATGATCCAGACACAGCTCAGCACCGAGGAGAGCATGCCAATCAAGGCCCCTTCTTATCGAGCTTGTTCAACAGGCTGCGAATCTCCCGCAATTCCTCGGGGCTAGCCTGCTGACTGCCCAAAGCATGCAACACCAATTGAGACGACGAACCGTCGAATACCTGCTGCACCAGATCAACCAGAAAACGCTTTTGCGTGCGCTCTTTGCTCACCGCAGCACGATACACATGCGCGCGCTGCGAGTCGTCGCGCTCTACCAGTCCCTTGGCATGCATGACCTGCAACAATTTTAGTGCCGTGGTGTAGCCGGTGCCTTCGCTGAGGTGCAGGACGTCATGCACTTCGCGCACCGTGCACGCATCCCGCGACCACAGCACATGAAGAATTTCCAGCTCGCCCTCAGTTGGCTTCGGCAAGCCCACGCGGATCTTCTTCATCTGGAATCACCCTTGCGGCGAGACAAACATCCCATGCTCAGTCGACCACACCCAGGAATGGACGACTCCCTTCAACCGCCACCGCCCCGGGAGTTCTGCACCTGCCTCATCCTATCCATCATCCGCACCTTTTCGCGTTCGTCGCGCATTTTCTGACCATAGGTCACGCACGAGGTCCTCTGGATGTGCGATCCCACCGGAGCGATCGATTCGCAAACCAGGCGATCATTGTCCCGATGGGTCAAGGTGGCGTTTACCGCCTCCTGGTCATTGAAAAGCTGGATCTTTGCATTCGGATCCATCTTGTCGACGGTATCGTATTTGTCGAACAGCGATTGCATGTCCGCCAGGTAGCGGTTCACTTCGCTGCGCTCTTTTTCGCTGATGAGATCATATCTCCCCCCCGGAAGCATCTCCTTGTGTACCGTAGCGACGACCGTCGCAAAGTCCGCCTTGTTGTCCACCTTGACTGCCACCTTGGCCTTGGATGCCTGGGCGCTCCCAATCTGCAGCATTGCCGCGACAACAAATACTCCGACCAGCCTACCCTTCAGGTTCATGCCCCGCTCCTCCGATCAAGCCGCACACCCGTTGCGGGCTGCCTGCCGCAAGATTCCCGTGGGTGATCATAGGAGAGCGTTTTTGACGCTGTCAACGAATATCGTCGTACTACGATTTTCGTAGCTTATTACGGTTACGCCTCGGCCGGGTATCTGCCAATAGCTCAGCTTCATTCGATTGCAACAGCTCCACGATCGCACCAGCCACGTCGACACCGGTAGCGGCCTCGATCCCTTCCAAGCCGGGCGAGGCGTTGACCTCCAGCAGCAGCGGGCCGCGCCGGGAGCGCAGCAGGTCGACGCCGGCGATGCCCAGGCCCAGCGCGGCGGCGGCCTTGACCGCGAGGCGCTTCTCCTCCGCGCTCAGGTTCGCCGCCACCGCGCTGCCGCCGCGGTGCAGGTTGGCGCGGAAATCGCCCGGGCTGGCCTCGCGCTGCATCGCTGCAACCACTTTCCTGCCGACCACGAAGCAGCGGATGTCGCTCCCGTTCGCCTCGGCGATGAACTCCTGCACCAGGAAATTCGCGTACAGGCCACGGAACGCCTCGATCACGCTCTGCGAGCCGCTGCGCTTCTCCGCCAGCACCACGCCGGTGCCCTGGCTGCCTTCGTTGAGCTTGATCACGTGCGGCGGCTCGCCGAGCAGGGCCAGCACGTCGGCGGTGTCGTCCGGGTTGTCGCCGAACACGGTGACCGGCATGTCGATACCCTGCGCGGCGAGGATCTGCAGGCAGCGCAGCTTGTCGCGCGCGCGCAGCACCGCATCGGACGGGTTGGGCGTGTACACGCCCATCATCTCCAGCTGGCGCAGCACCGCGGTGCCGTAGAACGTGGTGGAGGTGCCGATGCGCGGAATCACCGCGTCGATGTCGCGCAGCGGCTTGCCGTTGTAGCGGATCGCCACCGCGCCAGGCGCGATGCGCACGTAGCAGCGCAGCGGATCGAGCACGCGCACCACGTGGCCGCGCTCGCGGGCCGCCTCGACCAGGCGCTTGGTCGAATACAGCCGGGTGTTGCGCGACAGGATGGCGATCTTCATGCGGGGCTCGCGACGTCCGTGGCGGGTGTCGGCCACGGCGAGGGTTGGGTATAGGAAAGCGAGGGGTCGACGACGAAACGCCCGGCCAGCGCGGTGCGCCCGAGCAGCAGCGGAAACAGCATATGGCGGCGATCGGTGAGGTTGATGTCAACGCTGAAGCGCGTCCCCGCCAGCTCCACCTCACTGCGGATGAACCAGCGCTCGGAGCGGCGCCCGCCGGTGTCGGTGACCATGCGCCGGTCCACGGCGCGGGCCTCAGCGTGCACCACCGGCGTGCGTCGCCCGGGATGCAGCGAGAAGCGCAGCCACACCTCGCCGTCGCGCCGGAACGGTTCCAGCGTGTCGACATGCAACGAGCTGCTGCGCGCCCCGGTATCGAGCTTGGCCTTGAGCCGCGCGATACCCAACGCCGGCAGGGCGAGTCGCTCGCGCCAACCCAGGATCACCAGCCGTGCAGCGATCGGATCCGCCATGGTTCGAGACAGTTCGCAAATCGCGGGATCGGGGAGTGGAGCGGGTGAAGGGAATCGAACCCTCGTCAGTAGCTTGGGAAGCTACAGCTCTACCATTGAGCTACACCCGCCGGTGGGTCGGCGCATGGTAACCCGTGCGCCGCGTGCTTTGGAACTGCCGGCGCGGCCCAATGGCGGCTTAACCGCGAATGGCCGGCGGCTGAACCGGCGGCGGTCGCCGCGTCTGCGCCTAAGGTTGGCCTAACGTTGTCCATGCACATAATCCACACGCGACCGCCGATGCGCCCCCGCATCGGGCACCGGCGCCCACCGTTCACAGGGGAGACCGTCATGCGGATCTTGGCCAGACTGTTCGCTTCACCTTCGCGACATGCCGTGTTGCTCGCGCTCGGCCTGCTGCTCGCCGGCATCGGCGCCGCCCATGCGCAGACGGCCGCTGGCGACGACGGCTACGCGCCGCCGAGCCGGGTGGCGCGGCTGTCATGGTCCAGCGGCGACCTCGGCCTGCTGCCGGCCGGTGCCCGCGACTGGAGCGACGCCAGCGTCAACCGCCCGCTGACCACCGGCGACAAGCTCTCCAGCGGCGACGACGCGCGCGCTGAGCTGGAACTGGGCGGCGCCACGCTGCGGCTCGACCAGCGCACCGACATGGGCCTGCTCGACCTGGACGAGCAACTGGCGCAGATCGAACTGACCCAAGGCACGCTGAGCCTCAGTGTGCGCCAGCTCGAGCAGGGCCAGAGCTACGAGATCGACACGCCGACGGTGGCGCTGGTGATCGACCAGCCCGGCCGCGTACGCGTGGATATCGACCGCGGCGCCACCCGCGTCACCGTGTTCGACGGCAAGGCCACCGTGTACGGCGAGAACAACACGCAGCGCGACGTGTTCGCCGGGCGCAGCTACCGCTTCGTCGACTCCGACCTGGCCGCCATCGCGATCAGCGACATCGACGGCGGCGACGATTTCGACGCCTGGGTGGACCAGCGCGACCAGCGCTATGCGCAGTCGCGCAGCGGCCAGTACGTCTCGCCCGAGGTGGTCGGCTACCAGGACCTGGACCAGTACGGCGAATGGCAGGACGACAGCGACTACGGCGCCGTGTGGTATCCGAGCAACGTCGCCGTGGGCTGGGCGCCTTACCGTGACGGCCACTGGGCCTACATCGCGCCGTGGGGCTGGACCTGGATCGACGCCATGCCCTGGGGCTACGCGCCGTACCACTACGGCCGCTGGGCGCACACCCATCGCGGCTGGGGCTGGATCCCCGGGCCGCGTTACGCGCGGCCGATCTACGCACCGGCACTGGTCGCCTTCATCGGCGGCGGCGGTTTCTCGGTGGGCATCGGCAGTGGTCCGGTCGGCTGGTTCCCGCTCGGCCCGGGCGAGGTCTACAACCCGTGGTACCGCTGCGATCGCGACTATTACCGCCGGGTCAACGTCAACAACATCCGCGTGACCCGGCACATCACCCGCGTGATCGTCGACGATCGCGTCGCCAGCCATTACGACCGCTACCGCAACAACCGGCCATTCGACGAGCACTACGCCAACCGCTACGCGCCGCGAGGCATTACCGCGATGTCGGCACGCGAGTTTGCCGCCGGTGCCGGCGTGCAGCGCCACCAGGTCAAGCTCGATCCGGCCCGGCTGGCGTCGACCCGGGTGGCACCGCGTGGCGTCGACATGATCCGTCCGCTGCCGCGCAACGCGATCGACCAGCGCAGCGGGCACGTGCGCCAGCTGCCCACCGGCGGCTTCCAGCGCGAGGTGGTCGCCCGCCGCGCGCCGCCCATGGTGGCCGCCGAGCTCGCCCACCGGCCAGGCGACGGGCGAGTGCAGCCGCGACCGGTATCGAATGTGCGCGTGCTGAATCCCCGCCGCGCCGAGATGTCCGCGACGGCGGTCGCCGATCGGCCCCGGCTGCCGGCGCGCCGCGCTGACGACGCCGCCACGCTGCCGGTACCCGAGCGCGTGAACCGCGCCACGCCGATGCCGCGCGAGGAACTGCGCTCGGCACGCTACGCCCACCCGCAGGAGCGTCGGCGCGATGAATCGGCGGCGATGCCGCGACCCGGGGTCAGCTACATCAGCCCGGCCGCGCGCAGCGAACCCTCGCTGCCGCGGGTGGCGCCGATCCGCCGCGCCGATGCCGACGGGCAGGCCATGCCGGAACGCCGCGCCCGCATGCCGGAGTCGGTGGACAACCCGCCGCGCGCGCGCCCCGAGCCGCGCATCGAGCGTGCGCAGATGAGCCGCCCCAACTTCGAGCGCGAGCAACCGCGCGAAGTCGCCCGCCCGACCTTCAATCGCGAACAACCGCGCGAGATCGCCCGCCCCAACTTCGAGCGCGAGCAACCGCGCGAGATCGCCCGCCCCACGTTCACGCGCGAGCAACCACGGCCGCAGCCGATGCAGCGACAAGCGCCGCCGCCCGCGCCGACACCGCGCTACACGCCGCCGCCGCGGCGCGAGGCGCCGCCGCCGGCGCGCGCCGACGCGCAACGCTTGCGGCAAGCCGACCCCCGCAAGGATCACCAGCGCTGAGCTGACCCGATGACGGCCACGACGGGCGATGGAAAGCCCGCCCGCGCCGACCTGCTAAAGTCTGCCGCCCGCGGCGGGCGCGCGCCTTCGCCCGCTCCTGCCGGCGACCTCGTGGCGCCGGCCACCTGCTGGCCCCTGGACCCTCGCATGACCGCTGGCGACACCGACAACCTGCCGGCGCACCTGCGCCGCATCCGCAGCTTCGTGCTGCGCGAGGGGCGCATGACCCCGGCGCAGCAGCGCGCCTTCGACACCTTGTGGTCGCGCTATGGCCTGGACTACGCCGGCACCCCGCGGGACCTGGACGCCAGCTTCGGCCGCCATGCGCCACGCGTGCTGGAAATCGGCTTCGGCAACGGCGAGGCGCTGGCCTGGGCCAGCGAGCACGACCCGGCGCGCGACTATCTCGGCGTGGAAGTGCACGGGCCCGGCGTCGGCCGCCTGATGAACGCACTGGCCGCGCGCGACGCCGACAACGTGCGCATCTACAAGCACGACGCGGTCGAGGTGCTGGAGCACGAAATCGCCCCCGCGACGCTGGCCGAGGCGCGCATCTGGTTCCCCGACCCCTGGCACAAGAAGCGCCATCACAAGCGCCGCCTGATCCAACCCGGATTCGTCGCCCTGCTCGCCTCGCGCATGGCCTCCGATGGCCTGCTGCACTTGGCCACCGACTGGCAGCCCTATGCCGAGCACATGCTGGAGGTGATGGAAGCCGCGCCCGGCTGGCGCAACGCCATCGCCCCCGGCGCATACGCCGACAAACCCGAGTGGCGCATCGAGACACACTTCGAACGGCGTGGCTTGAAGCTGGGGCACGGGGTGCGGGATCTGCTGTACCGAAAGGCTTGACCCCACCCCAACCCTCCCCTGCTTCGCGAGGGAGGAAGTGCAACAGGCGCGCCGGGATGCAGACGAGATCCGCGCTGTGGCCGGCCAGCGGATATTTATTGTCAGCGGAACTCGTGGCCGGCCAGGTGGCGGCGGCGCAGGAAGTACCCAAGGCGGCACCCGGCGTCGGTACTCCCAGCCTCCCTCTGCCAGCAGGGGGAGGAGCCAGAATCGGTACGCCCATGCCGCCGCGCCGCATTCTCCCTGTGCCGCTCTTGCCCTCCGATTCACCAGCTCGCGCGCGGGCCCGCTTATACTCAAGCGATCCATCCAGGGACGAATCGTCGCAGCGTGAAGCTTCCACTGCCATCGCCTGACCACTTGCGCGCGTCGCCCCCGCGAGACCTGCGCTGATGGGCCTGTCGCTCACCCCGGAAATGATCCTGGTGCTGGGCCTGGCGGGCTTCACCATGCTGATGCTGGTGCTGGACTGGATCCGCGCCGACATGGTGGCGCTGCTGGTGGTGGTGGCCATCGGCCTGATCGGGCTGATTCCCGCGGACAAGGTGTTCGACGGCTTCGCCGGCAACGCGGTGATCTCGATCATCGCCATCATGATCATGGGCGAAGGCCTGGATCGCGCCGGCGTGCTCACCTATACCGCGCGCGTCATGATGCGCATGGCCAACGGCGTGGAATCGCGCCTGAGCCTGGTCATCAACGTGGTGGCCAGCCTGTTCAGCGCGGTGATCCCCAGCCAGGCGCTGGCGGCCCTGATGATCCCGATCAGCAGCCGACTCGCCGCGCGCACCGGCGTACCCATCTCGCGGCTGCTGCTGCCGATGGCGTTCTGCATCTTCACCGCCACCAACACCACGCTGATCGCGAACTCGCCGCTGATCATCCTCAACGACCTGATCGCCAGCGCCAACCTCAACCTGCCGCCGGGCGCGCACACGATCCCCAAGTTCGGCCTGTTCAGTGTCACGCCGATAGGCCTGGTGCTGGCCGCGGTGGGCGTGGCCTATTTCTATTTCTTCGGACACAAGCTGTTGCCCGGGCACGAGGACGAACGCCTGAAGGTGACCCCCGGGCGCACCGAAAGCTACTTCGCCGAGACCTACGGCATCGGCGGCGAGACCGCCGAGCTCACCGTCACCGCGGAAAGCCCGCTGGTGGGCATGAGCATCGGCGAAGCCGAAGCGCTGCACCAGGCGCCATTGATCCTGGCGATCAAGAGCGGCAACGAGTCACGCATGGCGCCGCCGGCCGATCACGTGATCTGGGTCGGCTCGGTACTCGGTGTGCTCGGCCCGCGCGAGCAGTTGAACCGGTTCGCCAACAACCAGCTGTGCCGGCTGTCCACCCGCATGCGTCAGTTGGGCGAATTGTTCAACCCCACCCGCGCGGGCATTTCCGAAGTGGTGATTCCGCCGGTGTCGCGCTTCATCAAGCAGACCGTGGCCGACCTGCGCCTGCGCAAGCGCTTCGGCATCTCGGTGCTGGCGATTACCCGCGGCGACCAGGTGTTCCGCGACGACGTGCGCGGGGTCAGCCTGCGCGCCGGCGACACGGTGGTGCTGCACAGTAACTGGCGCGACCTGGCGCTGGCCGCCGAGGACAAGGACCTGGTCGTGGTCACCGACATCCCCAAGGAGGAGCAGCGCCCCGGCAAGATCTGGCAGGCGGTGGGTTTCTTCCTGATGGCGCAGGGGTTGGCGCTGTTCACTCCGCTCGACCTGTCGCTGTCGATGATGGCCGGCGCGATCGCGATGCTGCTGACCGGCGTGCTGAACATGGACGAGGCGTACAAGGCGATCAACTGGAAGACGATCTTCGTGGTCGCCTGCCTGATCCCGCTGGGCTGGTCGATGGACGCCACCGGCACCGCCGCCTGGCTTGCGCAGCTGGTGTTGACGCATCTTGGCGGCGTCGCGCCGTGGGTGCTGCAACTGTGCGTGGCGTTGCTCACCCTGCTCTTTGCCCAGGTGATGTCCAACGTGGGCGCCACCGTGATGATGGTGCCGGTGGCGATCAGCGTGGCGGTGGCCACCGGCGCCAATCCGGCGGCCTATGCGCTGATCGTGGCGGTGTCCTCCTCCAACACCTTCCTGATCAGCGCCGGCCACCCCGCGCTGATGATGGTCACCGGCCCCGGTGGCTACAAGGGCAAGGATTTCCTGCGCGTCGGCGCGCCGCTGACGGTTCTGATGCTGGTGGCGACGCTGCTGATGGTGAACCTGATGTTCCGCTGAGCAGCCGGGATTCGGGAGTCGGCGAACTTCAGGGCAGCGCGGCGGGATCGAGGCAGATGAAGCCGTCGACCACCCGCAGCGGCACGGCGCGCAGTGACTGGCCGCGGCAGGGACCGCCGGTGCACAGGCCGTCGGCCTGGTTGAAGACGGCGCCGTGCACCGCGCAGATCAGGCTGGCGTTCTTCAGCAGGAACTTGCCCGGCGCGTAGTCGAGCCGGTTGCCGGCATGCGGGCAGATGTTGAGATAGCCGTTGACCTGCTCGCCCCGGCGCAGCAGGATCAGGCTCTCCTCGCCATCGGCCAGCATCGCGTCCACCGCGGTGGCGCCGCCATCGGGTACCTGCTCCAGTGCGCATACGGCATGCGCCTGCGACGATCCGGTCTCGTTCACTGTATCCATCGGCACTTGCCTCGCGGTTCGCGAGGCCCCATCGTGGTAGCGTAAGTCGTTGATTTTACCACACGAGTTTTTAACACATGCGCCTCTACCTGCATTCCATGCGTCGCCCACGCCATCCGCTGGCGCGCTTCCTGTCGCTGCTGCTGGGTCTGGCCGTGATCGGCGTGCTGCTGGTGTTCGGCCTGGTGGTGGCCGGCGTGCTGCTGATCGGCGGCGTGATCGTGCTGGCGATTCGCCAGTGGAAGCAGGCGCAGGCACCCGCCGGCGTGCCGACCCAGGGCCCGGCGAAACCCCAGCCGGCGGTGCTGGAAGGCGAGTTCCGGGTGATCCGCCAGGGGCGTCCCGTCACGCATTGAGGCGCACGTGCGCGCTTACCCGCGGCACGGGGATAATGCGGCTCCCCCACCCGATCCTTCCCCATGTCCGAGATCCCCGCCTCCCTCGCGGCCGACGCGCCGCGCCGCCTGACCGATCCCCGCGTCCTGATCCCGCTGGGGTTGTTCGCGCTGTACGTGATCTGGGGTTCGACCTATCTGGGCATCCGTTTCGCGCTGGAAAGCTACCCGCCGTTCCTGCTCGCCGGCGTGCGCTTTCTCGGCGCCGGCATCGCGCTGTACGGCTTCCTGCGCTGGCGCGGGATGGCGCCGCCGACACCGCTGCAGTGGCGCAACGCGGCAATCACCGGCCTGCTGCTGCTCGGCATGGGCAACGGACTGGTGTGCTTCGCCGAAGAACGGGTGAGCTCGGGCATCGCCGCGGTGGCGGTGGCCAGCATGCCGCTGTTCGCGGCGCTGTTTTCCGGCATGTACGGCGAGTGGCCGCACCGGCGCGAGTCGATCGGCCTGGCGATCGGCTTCGCCGGCGTGATCGTGCTCAACCTGGGCAGCAGCCTGGCCGGCTCGTCGCTGGGCGCGGCCGCCCTGCTGCTGGCCGCGGCGGCATGGGCGTTCGGCTCGGTATGGAGCCGACGCCAGACGATGCCGCCCGGCCCGATGAACACCGCCGCGCAGATGCTGTGCGCCAGCCTCGCCCTGCTCGTCGTGGGCTTCGCCAGTGGCGAGCACCTGCCCGCACACCCGAGCACCCGCGCCACGCTGGCACTGGTCTACCTGGCGGTGTTCGGTTCGATCATCGCGTTCAGCGCCTACCTGTACGTGCTCAAGCACGCACGCCCGGCGCTGGCCACCAGCTACGCCTACGTCAACCCGCCGGTGGCCGTGCTGTTCGGCGTGCTGCTGGCCGGCGAACACGTGGGGCCGTTCGACTTGGCCGGCATGGCGATCATCCTGGCCGGCGTGGCGGTGATCACGCTCGCCAGGACACGGCGCGTGGCGAAACCGTAGATACCGTCTTGCCGTCCGTCAGGCAAGCGCGATGCTGGGGTCGAAATTCTTACCTGAGCGGATAACCCCCCAAGCGAGGTGGAGC
>MKTU01000002.1 GCA_001898415.1 Rhodanobacter sp. 67-28
TTCAGGAATTCGCCATGGACATGAACTTCGATTTCCAGCCCGTCTATCCGCATCACGACCTGCTGGTCGAGATCGGCGAGGTGGAGATGGCGATGGACCACCTGAGCGAGTTCGACAACGACGTGCGCGACGACATGCAGCCGGACCTGGAATCGCGCATGCAGAGCCTGCTCGAGGCGCTGGACCACCTGGCCGTCTGAAATGCCGGCTGCCGCCGCGCGGCGTCGATGCCGTGCGCACCAGGCAGTCGAAGCGATCGGCCGCTGCCCGCATGCGTCGCGCGGATTTCAGTGGTTCAGCACGTTGCCGATGATTTCGCCCAGGTTGCGTGACAGGCCGGCGCTGCCGGCCAGCTCCGCAATCGCCGTCCGCGCCAGCGCACGGCGCCCCGGTTCCAGCCGCTGCCATCCGTTGAACGCCGTGGCCAGGCGCGCCGCCACCTGCGGGTTGAGCGCGTCCAGCGTACCCAGCCGCTCGGTCAGGAACCGATAGCCGGCGCCGTCGGCGCGATGGAATCCGCTGGGGTTGCCGCGCACGAACGAACCCAGCAGCGACTGCACCCGGTTCGGGTTGTGCAGGGTGAACGCCGGGTCCTTTTCCAGTCGCATCACGCGCGGCAGCGCCGCGTTGCCGGGCAACTGCGCCTGCACCGCAAACCACTTGTCCAGCGCCAGTGCATTGCCGGCGTGGCGCTCGCGATAGTCCGCCAGCGCCTGTTCGCCCGCAGCGGACTGGCCGCGCACCAGCACCGCGAGCGCGGCGAGGCGGTCGGTCATGCCCGGCGCGTCGTGGTACTGCGCCGCGGCCAATGGCTGCGCGCGTTCGCTGGCGCAGGCCTCCAGCAACTCCAGCAGGCGGCGGCTGAGTCGACGGCTGGCCTGGCTGGCGGCATCCAGCGCGGTCGAGCGGCGTGCGGCCAGCGTGCGATAGCGCTGCTCCAGCGCGTCGGCGCCGAGCCGTTCGGCCAGCCTGCGTTGCAAGGCCTGGCGCAGCTGGTGGATGCGCTCGGGATCGACCGCGCCTTCGCGTTCGGCCAGTTCGATCTCGCCCGGCGGGGTGAGCAGGTCGGCCAGCAGGGCATCGTCCATGTTGCCGTCGGCGAACAGGCGGGCCAGCGCATCGCCCCAGGCCTGCAACGAGGTGTCGGTGCCGCCGTCGCGCAGGTTCTCGTAGGCGCGTGCGGCCAGCAGCTGGCCCGCTTCCCAGCGGTTGAAACCATCCGGGTCGTGCGCCAGCAGCAGCGCCAGTTCGGCCGGCGTGTAGTCGCATTCCAGGATCACCGGGGCCGAAAAGCCGCGCAGCAGGGATGGCACCGGCGGCGCGTCCACGTCGGTGAACACCAGTGCCTGCTCGGCCTGTTCCAGCACCACCACGCGTTCATTGCCGGCGTCGTTCGCCTCGCCGGCCAGTTGCAGCGGCAGCATGCGGCCGTCGCTCGCGAACAGGGCCAGCTTCACCGGAATCGGCAGCGGCGCGCGGGCCGACTGGCCGGCGACGGCCGCCGCGTGCTGGCCGAGAGTCAACGTGTACTCGCGGCGTGCAGCGTCGTGCTGGCCGTGCGCGCGCAGCCGCGGCGTGCCGCTCTGGCCGTACCAGGCCAGGTACGCCATCAGATCGACGCCGTTGGCTTCGCCCAGCGCGCCGAGGAAATCCTCCAGCGTGGCGGCGCGACCGTCGTTGCGTTCGAAATACAGGTCCATGCCGCGGCGGAAACCATCCGCGCCGAGCCGCCCGGCCAGCATGCGCACCAGCTCGGCGCCTTTCTCGTACACCGTGGCGGTATAGAAGTTGTTGATCTCGCTGTACTGCGCCGGGCGCACCGGATGGGCCAGCGGGCCGGCGTCCTCGGGGAACTGCGCGCGGCGCAGCAGGGCGACGTCCTCGATTCGCTTGAGCGGCGCGGAATTCATGTCGGCCGAAAAGCTCTGCTCGCGGAACACCGTGAGGCCTTCCTTCAGGCTGAGCTGGAACCAGTCGCGGCAGGTGACGCGGTTGCCGCTCCAGTTGTGGAAGTACTCGTGCGCGACGACCGCCTCGACGTGGCGGTACTCGTCGTCGGTGGTGGAGTCCGGATCGGCCAGCAGGTATTTCGCATTGAAGATGTTGAGGCCCTTGTTCTCCATCGCGCCCATGTTGAAATCGTGGGTGGCGACGACGTGGAACACGTCGAGGTCGTAGTTGCGCCCGTAGCGCTGCTCGTCCCAGCGCATGGCGCGTTCCAGCGCGTCCAGCGCATAGCCGCAACGGTCGATCGCGTCGGCCTCGGCCCAGATCTTCAGCTGCACGGCGCGGCCGTCGGCGGTGCGATAGTCGCGCCCGATGCTTTCCAGGTGGCCGGCGACCAACGCGAACAGGTAGCTCGGTTTCGGGTGCGGATCGACGAATCGCGCCCAGTGCCGGCCGTCCTCCAGCTCGCCGGCGCCGGCCGGATTGCCGCCGGCCAGCAGCACCGGGAAACGGGTGCGGTCGGCACGCAGGGTCACGGTGTAGGTCGACAGCACGTCGGGGCGGTCGGGGAAGAAGGTGATGTGGCGAAAGCCCTCGGCCTCGCACTGCGTGAGCAGGAAGCCGCTCTCGCGCGGGCCGGACAGGTACAGGCCCTCCAGTGCGGTGTTGGCGGCCGGGTGCACGCGGACGCGGGTTTCCAGCACGCTGCCGTCGTGCGCGCCGTCGATCTCCAGCACGCTGCCGTCGTAGCGGTACGCCTCGGTATCCAGCTGGCGACCATCGAGCGCGATCGACACCAGTTGCAGGTTCTCGCCATCCAGCCGCAGCGGCAAGGGTTGCGCCGGATCGCGGCGCAGGTGCAGGCGTGCGGCGATTTCGCTGGCGTCGATGCCGAGCTCGACCTCCAGTTCGATCGACTCGACGCGCCAGGCGGGCGGCTGGTAATCGCGCAGCCGGATCACCGGACCGGCTTGCTGGGGAAGTGCGTGCATGAGCGGAACAACGTGGGTGGGGGATGGATCAGGCTAACATGGGCAAGTTCAACCGCAGGAGAATCCGGTGACTGCTTCCGGCTCGACCCGCTACGGCGTGGAGCGTTCCTGGCTGGGCACGCAGCCCGTCGTGGCGTTGCACGATCACGCGGGAAACCGCCACGTGCGCGTGGCCTTGCATGGCGCCGCCCTGCTCGGTTTCGAGGTGCCTTTCGGCGACGGCCTGCACGAACTGGCCGACGGCTACCACGATGCCGACGAGGTGCAGCGCCGCCCGGGCTCGCGCTTCGCGATCATGGTGCCCTTCGCCGGTCGCGTTGCCGATGCGCGCTACCGCTTCGACGGCGTGGCGCAGGATCTCGATCCCGGCGTGACCGGCAGCGAACGGGCCAGCCGTCACGGCTTCGTGCGCGATGCGTTGTTCGAGATCGAGCAACTGGCCGCCACCGATACCGCCGCCAGCGTGCGGTTGACCACCGCGGCGATTCGTCCGCGCCCGGGCTACCCGCACGCGATCGACCTGGCGGTCGAGTTCACCCTGGATGATGCCGGGCTCGGCCTGGACGCGTGCATGAAGAACGTCGGCGACACTCTCGCCCCGTGCTTCTTCGGCTGGCATCCGTACTTCCGGCTGCCTGGCGGTGGCCTGGTCGACGACTGGCCGCTGCAGATTCCCGCGCAGACGCTGATCCGCACCGGCGCCGACCTGATCGCACTGCCCGGCGCCGCCGCCTACGTCGCGCTCGACGATGCGCCGGCGCTGGATTTCCGCGAGCCACGGCAGATCGGCGACAGCATCCTCGACCAGGGCTACACCGATCTCGAAGCCGATGCCGACGGCCGCATCCGCACCCGCCTGGGCGATCCGTCGCACGGCTTCGCGCTCGCGCTGTGGCAGGAGCGCGGCGTGATGCACGCGTTCACCGCCGACACGGTGGCGCGCGACGTGCGCCGCGCGGTCGCGCTGGAGCCGATGGAGTGCATGGCCGATGCGTTCAACCGGCCCGAGTGCTCCGACGCGATCGCGCTGGCGCCCGGCGCCACGCGCCATTTCCGTTGCGGCATCGAGGTCGTCGGCGCATGAGCCATTCCATCGAAGAGCTTCCCGAGCTGGCGCAGGTTCGCGCCGCGGCCACGCGCATCGCGCCGCATGCGCGAGTGACGCCGGTGATGTGCAGCCCGGCGCTGGATGCGCTGAGCGGCGCCAGACTCTATTTCAAGTGCGAGCACCTGCAGCGCGGCGGTGCGTTCAAGTTCCGCGGTGCCTGCAACGCGGTGTGGTCGCTGGATGAGGAGCAGGCCGCGCGCGGCGTGGTCACCCATTCCTCCGGCAACCATGGCAACGCGCTGGCGCTGGCCGCGGCCACCCGCGGCATCGCCGCCCACGTGGTGGTACCCGAGGGCGCGGTGCGCGCCAAGCTCGCGGCGATCGAACGCGCCGGTGCCACCCTGCACCGCTGCGCGCCGACCCAGGCGGCGCGCGAGGCGATGTGCGAGGAGGTGCGCCGCGCCACGGGTGCGGAGCTGGTGCATCCCTATGCCGACAGCCGGGTCATCGCCGGACAGGGGACGGTCGCGCTGGAGCTGTTGCAGCAGATTCCCGAACTGGATGCGTTGATCACCCCGGTCGGCGGCGGCGGGCTGGCCGGCGGCATGGCGATCGCCGCGCACGGCATCGACCCGGCACTGGCGCTGTTCGGCGCCGAGCCGCTCGGCGCCGACGACGCGGCGCAGTCGATGGCGCACGGCGAGCGCGTCACCACGGTGGTGCCGGACACGGTCTGCGACGGCCTGCGCGCGCTGGTCGGCGAACGCAACCTCGACGCGTTGCGCGCACACCATGTCGAGATCATCACCGTCAGCGACGCCGAGACGATCGCAGCGATGCAACTGCTGTGGTCGGAACTGAAGCAGGTGGTGGAAGTCTCCAGCGCCACCGTGCTGGCGGCGATCCTGCAGCAACCGGCGCGCTTCGCCGGTCGCCGCGTCGGCGTGGTCATCACCGGCGGCAACGTCGACCTGCAGGCCTTGCCGTGGAGCTGGAAGTGAGTGGAGAGGAGCGAGAAGTGAGAGAGAGCGGCAGGATCGCCGCGCCCTGCTGTTCTCTCACTTCTTACTCCTCTTCACTCACTCCTGAGCCTTGCGCCCCAGCCCGCTGACCGCGAGCAGGCCCAGCAGCACGAACGCGATGCCGGTGGCTTCCAGTGACGACGGCTGCTCGTGCAACAGCCACCAGGCCAGCAGCACGCTGAGCACGGGCACGCCGAGGCTGGACACGCTGGCCACCGTAGTCGGCAGCCGCTGCAACACGATCGACCACAGCCACCAGGCCGCCGCCGACGCCAGTACCGCGCTGTAGGCGAGACCGCCGATGAAGGCCCAGTTCCACACCAGCGGTCGCTGCGGCATCACCAGCGCAAGTAACCCCAGCACCACGCCGCCAGCCAGCATCTGCCAGGCAGTGAGGCTGAGCACGTCCGGCGCGTGGCGCTGGAACAGGCGCTTGCTGAGCACGGTGCCGGTGGCCCAGGCGAGTCCACCGAGAATGGCCAGCACGGTGCTCGCGGCGCTGCCCATCGGCCGCCAGGGTTCGATGATGCACAGCAGGCCGATGGCCGCCAGCGCCAGGCCGAGCCAGTGCCGCGGCGTTGGCCGGTCGCCCAGCAGCAGCCACGCCAGCAGCACTGCCCAGAACGGCATGGTGTAGGCGAGCAGGGCCACGTGGCCGGCACCGCCGTCGAGCAGCGCCCACTGCTCCAGGCCCTGGAAAGCGGCGGTCTGGCACAGTCCGATCAGGATCGTCGGGCCCAGCGGCGGCGGCCGCAGCGAGCGTCCCGACAGCAGCAAGGCCGCGAACAGCACCCCCGCGCCAAGCAGGTAGCGCAGCGCGGCGAAATCGAACGGGCCGGCCCAGGCCAGCACCTGTTTCATCACGATCCAGCTGTAGGCCCACAGCACGATGGTGACGAGCATGGCCAGCACGGCGCCGCGCTGGGGTGACGGGGAAGGCGGCATCGACATGGGCCAAAAGAGGGGCGACAAGTGTAATGGCCTCCGTTACGGTTGGCGGATCGACAGCCACATGAAGTCGCCATGAGCAAACGCGCCGAACCCACCCGCTGCCACTGGGCCGCCGCCGACGACGCGCTGATGTGCGCCTACCACGACACCGAATGGGGCGTGCCGCTGCATGACGACCGCGGCCTGTTCGAGTTTCTCTGCCTGGAAGGAGCCCAGGCCGGTCTGTCCTGGCGCACCGTGCTGGCCAAGCGCGCGCATTACCGCAAGCTGTTCCACGATTTCGAGATTCCCCGCGTCGCCGCGATGAGCGACCGCGAACTGGAGAAGGTGCTGCTCGACCCGGGCATCATCCGCAACCGGCTGAAGGTGTACTCGACCCGCGACAACGCGCGCGCCGCGCAGCAGGCGATCGCCGAGTTTGGCAGTCTGGACGGCTATCTGTGGTCCTTCGTCGATGGCCGCACCGTCGTCAACCGCTGGCGCGAACCTGCCGAGGTGCCGGCCAGCACCGCATTGTCCGACCGCATGAGCAAGACGCTGAAGCAGCGCGGCTTCCGCTTCGTCGGCAGCACCATCTGCTATTCGCTGATGCAGGCCACCGGGATGATCGACGACCACCTGGTGGGCTGCTTCCGGCACTGCGGGGCGCGCTAGCCGCCGCAGAAACTTTCGTTCGGCGCCGAATGCGGGCGCGCACGATGGCGAAATGCGCAGTCGCTCACACAATCGCGTGAAAGAGGGGCCGGCAGCGTTCAGCACGCGAAATGCATGCTGAACAAGTCAGCGGTGCGCGCTTGTGCGTCGCGCGCACACGAACTGAAGATGCGCGAGCAGGTGTCGGCGGCATGCGGATCGACCTTGGCCAGGGGGCGGGGTTCGGGCAGGGAATGCAGCATGTCGTCTCCTCCCGCAGGCATTCCGCCATCGCAGCATTGCCCAGGAGCCACTTCATGAAATCCCGCCATCTCAAATCCACGCTGCTTTGCGCCGCGGTGCTGGGCGCGTTGTCGCTCGCGCCGGCCATGGCGCAAACCGCTCCGCCGCCTGACGCCCCCGTGTCGGCCAGCGCCAACGGCCAGGAGTCGACCCGGCTAAGCACCGAATTCGCTGCATTCGCCGGTTCGGATGCCAATGCGCAGGCACTGGTCGCCGGGTTGCGCGACGGCAGCGCCATCGCGCTCGACGACGTGATCACGAACGCCGATGGCACCACCACCACGACCACCACCACGTTCACGCCGGCCACCGGCCAGATGGGCTACGGCAACGTGAAGATCGCGCTGTCGCTGGCCGAAGCCAGCCTGGCGCAGGCGGGCATCACCGAGCCGACCGCCGCCGAGATCGAGGCCGCGCTGAACGGCGGCACCATGGTGCTGGCCGACGGCACCAGCATTGATCTCGACGGCGTGCTGGCGGCACGCGCCGCCGGCGAAGGCTGGGGCCAGATCGCCAACAGCATGGGCTTCAAGCTGGGTGACGTGATGCGTTCGCCGAAGGCAACCGGCAGCGCTTCGGCCAGCGCGCATGGGCATGTCGACGTTTCGGTGGCCAAGGTCGAGTTCGGCAAGAGCCACATGGGCGACCATCCGACGGCGGCCGATCACCCGGGCAAGCCCGATACCGCCGGCAAGCCGGACATCGCGAACAGGCCCGCTCTGCCGGAACGCCCGCAGCGCCCCGAGCGCCCGCAGATTCCGGATCATCCCACCCACGTCGGCCGCCCGGGCGGCTGAGTCCGCGGTTCGCCTTACGTGCTTCTCCGCGCAGGCCCGGCAGACGCCTGGCCTGCGCAGTTCCCTGTCAGCAAGGATACTTTTCATGCGCAACGCACAACACTGGATGGTCGCCGGCGGACTGCTGCTGATCGGCGCGCCGGCAGCGCACGCCGCCACCGCGGACGGCGGCCAGTTCAGCCTCTCTGCCGGTGCCGACTACAGCAGCGGCAAATACGGCACCGACACCACCACCGACATCTGGTCGGTGCCGCTGACCGCGGCGTACCAAAGCGACCGCTGGACGTTGAAGCTCACCGTGCCGTATATCCACGTCAGTGGTGCGGGCAACGTGATCCCCGGCGTGGGCAAGGTCAACAACGGCAACCCCATTGGCCGCGGCCTCGGCCACATCATCGGCGGTGGCGGCTCCGGCGGTTCCGGTGGCAGTGCGGCGACGTCCAGCGGCTCCGCCTCGGGCCTGGGTGACGTCACCGCGTCGGCCGGCTACCAGTTGTTCACCAGCACCGACCGCACGGCCGGCCTGGATCTCACCGGCAAGGTGAAGTTCGGCACCGCCGACGAGAACAAGGGGCTGGGCACCGGCAAGAATGACTACGGCCTGTCGCTGGACGCCTACAAGGTCAGCGGCGCGTGGACCGCGTTCGGCGGCGTGGGCTGGACCAAATACGGCAGCTCGCAGTACATCCAGCTGCAGAACGGCTTCAACGCGAACATCGGTGCCGACTACAAGGTCGGTGCCAGCGACAACGTCGGCGCCTACTACTACTACCGCGAGCGGATCGCCGACACCGGCGCCGCGCAGAGCGAGCTCGCCGGCTATTGGAGCCACAAGTTCAATCCGAACCTGCGCCTGCAGGCCTATGCGCTGGCCGGCTTCACCGACGGCAGTCCGGATTACGGCGTGGGCGCATCGGTCAAGTACAGCTTCTGATCGAAGCGGCGCCGCGCGCGAGCGTGCGCGGCGCCGGCTGCGCGAGGTTCAGTCCGGCAGCGCCAGCACGCAGTCGTCCGCGCCGTAGCTGCGGCAGCACACGGCGAAGATCGACAGCTCGCGACGGTCCAGCACCGGCGCCAGCAGGCCCTCCAGGAAACCGCTGAAGAAGATGCAGCCGGAGTGGCCGGGTTCGCCGCACAGCGGGCTGTGGCGAATGTGCAGCTGGCTGCCGTCCTGTTCCACCTCTACCAGCGCGCGCAGTGCCGGCACGCCCCGTTGCGCGATCGCCTGCTCCAGGTCGAGCCGCCCGCCCGCCGTCGGTTCGCGCTGGGCGAGCCATGCACCGGTGCGCCGGCCCGCCAGCGCCAGCGTGGGTTCGCGCGCCGCTTCGGCCACCGCGCGATCCAGCTGCTGCAGCCGCGGCATGATTTGCGGGTACTCGGTGGCCAGTTTCGCCAGCAGCTTGTCGATGGCCGCCTGGTCGGGTTCGAGCGGGACCAGCTCCACGAACGGCGCCTCCGCCACCACGGCGGGCGCAGGCGCCACCGGAGCCGGCGCCGGGGGCGGCAGGATGAATTCGAGATCCGGCTCGGGCGTCGGCCGCGCGGCGACCGCAGGCGGAGGCGCGGGTGCCGCCGTCGGCGTGACCAGCCTGACCGGCGCGACCTCGTCGAAAGCGGGGACAGCCGGCGCCGTCGCAGCCGCGGGCCTGGTCGGCGCCGTCGGCGGGGCCGCCTCCGGTGCCGGTGGCGCCACTGGAAGGACGGGCGGAACGTACGCCGACGGCGCGCGCGAGGCGGCGAAGTGCGCGCGTTCCTCGCCCTCGGTGACCGGTTCCAGTTCGAAACTGATGATGCGCTCGTGGGCATCCAGCGCCGCCGCCAGCGCGCGCTTTTTTCGCGGCGGCCCGCGCACCACCATGGTCAGCAGGATGCCGTGCGGGTCCTGGACCAGTCGCTGCCGCTGCAGGCTGAAACCGGCGGCCAGCACCAGCCGGCCCACTTCCATCAACAGGCCCTCGCGTCGTTCCGACAAGGCCTGGATTTCCAGCTCGATCATCAGGCCCCCCTGTATGCGTTGCTGGTCCACCGAGTTGTGGCCGATACCATGATCGCATCCGGCGCGAAAAAGCGTGCGCTGGTTGTTGAATCCGCGAAGTCAGCGCTGCATCGGCGCCCTCGGGGCATGTTTCATGCTTCGTCTTTCTGACGCCGCGAGCCGCGCAGCTTGTCGATCGAGAAGCTGGCGATCTCCATGCCGCCCACGCGTCGCGGCTGCCCCACCGGCGGGCCCCATGCATGCGCGCTGACCACCTCCCATGTGGCCGGGATGCGGCCGTCCACGCGCATCGTTTCGTAGGCGGCCAGCATGCGCCGGTAGCGCGACTTGCCGGTCAGTCCGCGCTCGCGCTGGCGGTCGGCATTGGTGGCGCCCAGGCCTTGCAGCTCTTCCAGCAACTTGCGCGGCTCGCTGTAGGTCAGGGTGTAGCGGAACACGTCCAGCACCGGGTCGCGCAGGCCGGCGGCGAGCATCGCGTCGCCCACGTCGTGCATGTCCAGGAAGCGGCTCACGTGGGCGCGCTCATCCGCCGCGGCCCAGGCGGCGCGCAGCTCCATCAGGGTGTCGGGGCCGAAGCTGGAGAACGCCATCAGCCCGCCGGGCTTGAGCACGCGCATGCATTCGCCGAACAGCGCGGGCAAGTCGTCGATCCACTGGAAGCAGAGGTTCGAATGCAGCACGTCCACGCTGTGGTCGGCCAGCGGCAGCGCGCATGCCTCGGCGCAGACGCGGTCGAACGGCCGGCGCCAGCTGCTGTGCCGTCTCGCCGCGCGCAGCATCGGCAGCGCCAGGTCGAACGCGATCACCTCGGCCTTGGGATAGCGCCGCTTGAGCGCGGCGGTGCCGCGGCCGGTGCCGGCGCCGATGTCGACCACCCGCTGCGGCGTGTCGAGGTAGAACGAGAGCCGCTCCAGCAGGTGCGTCTGCACTTCGCGTTGCAGCGCATCGTGCTTCTCGTAGGTGGTCGCCGCACCGGCGAAATTGCGTCGCAGTTGGCGTCGGTCGAGTTGGAACTCACTCATGGGCAAGGCTCGCGCTGGCCCGGCCACCGTGCCGGGCGAACAAGGGTTGCAGCGCCGCGACCACCGCGGCGGCATGGCTGAAGAACGGCGCGTGGCCGGCCTGGGCGATCTCGTGGCTGTCGCCGCCGCACTGGCGCGCCGACCAGGTCATCGCCTGCGGTGGCACCAGCCGGTCGCGGCGCCCGGCGATCCAGGCGCTGGGTACCGCCAGGTCGGGCAGGGCGGCGCGGCGGTCGCTGTCGTGCAGGATGCGGATGCCCTCCTGCAGCACGCGCGCGTCCGGTTCGCCGCGGGCGAACACCAGCTCGCGCAGATGGCGCAGCTCGCCGCGCGGGTCGGCGCTGCCCATCGCCTCCAGCGCCAGGAAGCGTTCGATGGTGGCGTGGTAATCGGTTTCCAGGTCACTGGCCAGTTGCTGCACCAGCGCCGGATCGCTGCCGTGCGGCCAGCCGGCGTCGCGCACGAATTTCGGTGTGGCGCACAGCATCGCCAGGCCATGCGCCTGATGCGGCAGGTCCAGCGCCGCGGTCAGCGCGATCAGCCCGCCCAGCGACCAGCCGAGCCAGAGCGCCGGCGGCGTGGCGGCTGCGATCGCGGCGGCGCAGGCGTGCGGTTCCAGCGGCAGGCCGCAGTCGCGCGAACGGCCGTGGCCGGGCAGGTCGACCACGTACATCGTGCACTGCTGCTCGAGTGCCTCGACCAGCGGCGCCAGCACGCCGCCGTGCATTGCCCAGCCGTGCAGCAGCACCAGCGGCAGCGGGCCATGGCCGGCTTTCTCGATGAACAGGCTCATGCGCCCGCCTCCTGCGGAAGCGGAAGCAAATCGGCGCCCACGGCGCCGCGTCCGTCGAACACGAAGCAGCCGCCCTGCCAGTGCGCGCCGTCGGTGAGTTCCAGGTATTTCAGGATGCCGCCTTCGAGCTGGTGCACGTGTTCGATGCCCAGTTCCTGCATGTAGATCGCGGCCTTCTCGCAGCGGATGCCGCCGGTGCAGTACGGCACCACGGTCTTGCCGGCGTAGCGCGCACGGTCGGCCGCGAGCGCGCCAGGGAAGTCGGTGAAGCGGGCGATGCGATAGTCCACCGCCTGAGCAAAAGCGCCCGCGTCGGTCTCGTAATCGTTGCGGGTGTCGAGCATCACCACTTCGCGACCGGCGTCGTCACGGCCCTGGTCCAGCCAGCGCTTGAGCGTTGTCGCATCCACGCCGGGCGCGCGGCCCTCGGCGGGGCGCAGCGCGGGCAGGCGCAGGGTGATGATCTCGCGCTTGAGCCGCACGCGCAGGCGGCCGAAGGGCACGGTGTCGGACAACGATTGCTTCGCTTCCAGCGCGGCAAAGCGCGCGTCCTCGCGCAGCCAGGCCATGAAGGCGTCGGTGGCCGCGCGGGTGCCGGCGAGAAACAGGTTGATGCCCTCGTGTGCCAGCAGCACGGTGCCCTTGAGCGCCAGCGTCTCGGCGCGTTCGCGCACGCGCTCGCGCAGCGCGGACAGGTCGTCCAGCGCGACGAAGCGGTAGGCGGCGATATTGACGACGTTCATGGGGGAAAAGGCACAAGACAACGCGTCATTATACGGGGCCGCTCGCGCGCGGTTCCTGCGGCAGATCAGCCAGCGCGTCGAGCAGCCGGTCCACCTGGGCCTCTTCGTGCGCCGCGGACAAGGTGATGCGCAGCCGCGCCTGGCCAGCGGGCACGGTCGGCGGGCGGATCGCGACGACCAGCAGGCCGCGCCGTTCCAGCGCCTGCGCAGCCTGCAAGGCCGCCCGGGCGTCGCCCAGCCGCAACGGCTGGATCGCGCTCGCCGAGTCCATCAGCGGCAGGCCGAGCTGCGCGGCGCCGGCGCGGAAACGGGCGATCAGCGCGGCAAGCTTGTGGCGCCGCCAGGTTTCGCTCTGTGCCAGCCGCACTGCTTCCAGCGCGGCTCCGGCCAGCGCCGGCGGCATCGCGGTGGTGTAGATGTACGGCCGCGCGAACTGGATCAGCCCCTCGATCAGCGCCGCCGGGCCGGCCACGAACGCGCCGCTGCAGCCGAGTGCCTTGCCCAGCGTGGCCATCAGCAGCGGCACCTCGTGCTGGTCCAGCTTCGCCGCGCTGAGGCTGCCGGCGCCGTCGTCGCCGAGCACGCCCAGGCCGTGCGCGTCGTCGACCATCAGGGTGGCGTGCTCGCGGGCGCACTGCTGCGCCAGCGCGCGCAGCGGTGCGACGTCGCCGTCCATGCTGAACACGCCGTCGGTGGCCAGCAGCGCGGCCGCTTCGGGGCTGGCCGCCAGCTGGCGCGCGGCGGCGGCCACGTCGGCATGCGGATAGCGCTTCAGTTCCGCGCCGCTGAGCTTCGCGCCATCGAGCAGGCAGGCATGGTTGAGCTTGTCCTGCACGCACACGTCGCCGCGCGAGAGCAGCGCCTGCAGCACGCCGAGGTTGGCCATGTAGCCGGTGGAGAACAGCAGCGCGCGCTCGCGCCCGGTCCATGCGGCCAGCGCTTCTTCCAGTTGCGCGTGCGTGCGGCGGTGGCCGCAGATCAGATGTGCCGAGGTGCTGCCGACGCCTTGTTCGCCCGCCGCGCGGGCGAGCGCGGCAACCAGTGACGGGTGCTGCGCCAGGCCGAGGTAATCGTTGCTGCAGAACGAGAGCAGGCGCCGGCCGCCACTGTTCAGCCACGGGCCGTCGGCGTGCTCGATCACGTGCAGGCGGCGGCGCAGATTGGCGCGTTCGCGTTCGGCCGTCTGGACGGCCAGTCGCTGGAGGAGGTCGGGGCGGGGCATGGCTCAGTGCACTGCGCAGGGCGAGGAGCACCCCCTCCCGACCTCGCCCTGCGATGCAGGGGGGGGAGGCAAACGTGTGCCGCACGCCTTGCTCCCTCCCCTGCTTGCCCCAAAGGGACTTCCTGCGGCCGCAGGGGAGGGCCGGGGTGGGGCGCTGCTATGCCGCCGCACTGCAGCCGCAGCCGTGCCCGCAGCTGGCGTTCTCGCCGATGTCCGCATGCACGGTCCCCGCATTCTCGACCACCTCCATCGGATGCAGGTCGAGCCGGCGGAACAGCGCGCGGTCGGCCTCCACGTCGGGGTTGCCGGTGGTCAGCAGTTTCTCGCCGTAGAAGATCGAGCCGGCACCGGCGAAGAAGCACAGTGCCTGCACCGCATCGTCCATCTGCTGGCGGCCGGCGGACAGGCGCACGATCGACAGCGGCATCAGGATGCGCGCCACCGCGATCGTGCGCACGAACTCGAACGGGTCCAGCGGTTCGGCGTTGGCCAGCGGCGTGCCCGGCACCGGCACCAGCTGGTTGATCGGCACCGAGTGCGGGTGCTCGGGCAGGTTGGCCAGTGCCTGCAGCAGGCCGGCGCGCTGCTCGCGCGTCTCGCCCATGCCGACGATGCCGCCGCAGCAGGTTTTCAGGCCGGCGTCGCGTACCTGTTCCAGCGTGGTGAGGCGATCCTGGTATTCGCGGGTGTGGATGATCTCGCCGTAGAACTCCGGCGCGGTGTCGAGGTTGTGGTTGTAGTAGTCGAGGCCGGCGTCCTTGAGCTGCTGCGCGTGGCCGTCGCCGAGCAGGCCCAGGGTGGCGCAGGTTTCCAGGCCCAGGTCCTTCACCGCGCGCACGATCGCGGCGACCTTGGGGATGTCGCGGTCCTTCGGCCCGCGCCACGCCGCGCCCATGCAGAAGCGGCTGGCGCCGGCGTCGCGGGCGGCCCTGGCGCGCGCCAGCACCTCGTCGACCTCAAGCAGTTTTTGCGGCAGCACGCCGGTGTCGTAACGCTGCGCCTGCGGGCAGTACGCGCAGTCCTCGGGACAACCGCCGGTCTTGATCGACAGCAGGGTCGACACCTGCACCGCGTTCGGATCGTGGTGTTCGCGATGCACGCCGTGCGCGCGATGCAGCAGGTCGTTGAACGGCAGCGCGAACAGCGCGGCGACCTCGTCGCGGCTCCAGTCGTGACGGATGGCAGCGGGCATGGCGGGCTCCTGGGTCAGAGGCCGCGCAGTGTGGGCGGCGTACGCCGCTTCGTCAACCTGGGTAACTGTGTTTCAGGTTGACGAAGCGGCGGGTGCCCGCGTTGCTACTTGCTGCCGTCGCGCACGGCCTTCACCTGCTCCGCGGTCACCGGCTTGGCCTGGTTGCCCCAGGAGGTGCGCTCGTGGTTGGCGATGTCGGCGATGTCCGCGTCGTTGAGGGTGGCGGCGAACGGCGGCATCGCGCTGGGGTAGCTAACGCCGTCGATGGCCACGCCCTGCAGGCCGTGCAGCATCACGTCCAGATGCTTGGTGGGGTCGGCATCCAGCACCGCCGGGTTGCCCTTGAGCGGCGGGAACGCACCGGGCAGGCCCAGCCCCGTGGGCTGGTGGCAGGCGGCGCAGTAGGTCGCGTAGAGCTGCGCGCCGTGCGCGGGATCGAACGTGTACGGGCCGGTGGCGGCCGGTGGCGGCGCGGCGTTCGCATCCACCGGTGCCTTGGTGATCTGCGGCTTGGCCAGCGCCTCGCCTGGCGTGGCGATCTCCAGGATGCCCTGCGCGCCGAGCACGGCGTGCGCCATCGAGTGATCCACGAACGGATAGTGGCCCGCCTCGTCCAGGGTGAGGTCGAACACCGCGCCCTCGCCGGGCCCCACCGAGTAGGTGGAGACACCGTCGATGGCCTGCGCCGGATTGCCGCCGGGATAGACCTTGTCGAAGATCGCGCCGATCACGTGGAACGCGCTCCACAGGTTCGGACCGGCGTTCACCACATACAGGCGAACCAGGTCGCCCGGTTTGGCGGTCAGTGGATGCTGTGCGTACTGGAACGCGGCGCCGTTGAACACGACTTCATCCGGGCGGATCTGCTGCATCTTCTCGTAGCTGCCCGCCATCAGCGTGCCGGAGACCTGCTGGGTGTACCACTCGCCCTGCACCAGCACGTAGCTCTCGGCCGCCGGCGGCAGCGGCTCGGCCGGGTCGACGATGATCGCGCCGTACATGCCGTTGCCGATGTGCAGCAGCACCGGCGGCGTGCCGCAGTGGTAGAGGAAGGCGCCGGGCACCTTGGCCACGAACGAGAACTTGATCGACTCGCCCGGCATGATGTCCACGTAGTGCAGGCTCGGCGGCGTGATCGCCGAGTGGAAGTCGATCGAGTGCTGCATGGTGCCGCGGTTGGTGAGGGTGACGTTCACCGTCTGCCCCTGGCGCACGTGGATCACCGGGCCGGGCACGGTCTTGCCGAAGGTCCAGGCCTGGTACTGCACGCCGCTGGCGATCTCCACGGTGTCGTCGCTGGAGGTGATGTTCACCTCCACGCTGTCGCCCGGTTGCAGCGGCGGCAGGCGCGCGTCGCGGGCCTGCTTGATCGGCTGGTTGGAGGCCAGCGACAGCGGCGTCACCGCGGCGGCGGCGGCGGCGGGGCTGGCGCTGCGCACGTTCAATGCGCTGTGCAGGCCGGCCAGCAGCAGCGCTACCAGCAGCAGCACGCCGGCCAGAGCCGGTCCCTGCACGCGCCACGACACCGGCCGCACCTGTTCCAGCGGAACCCGCGTGTTCCATTCGGAGAACCGCCGCCAGCGCGGCCAGCGGCTCTCGATCAGGTAGTCCAGGCTGTACGGGCTGGGGCCGGCGCGCAGGTTGATCACGATCAACGCGGCAAAGATCAGCACGAAGCTGATCGCCGCGCCGATGTTGTTGGCGCCCACCGAATACGGCCCGCCGAAACCCTCGGCCGTGCTCCAGATCAGCAGGCTGAACAGGATGCCGACGACGTAGGTGATCTTGCGCGCGAAACCCAGCAGCAGGGCCAGCGCCAGCAGCGTCTCGGCGATCCGCGTGGCCCACACGAACAAGCCCGCGTGCGGCGTGACCACCGCGATCCACATGTCGAACCACCACGCCGACCACGCCGGCTGGCCGGTGGCGGCATTGTGCAAGTAGCCGACGTAGTGGTCGGCGAAGCCGTCGGTCCAGGTCAGCGCGGCGCTCACCGCCCAGATCACGCCGAAGGCCACCCGCAGCGCGGTGCCGGCGATCGCGGGCCAGGTCGATGGAGCAGGGTGGTCGTCGTGGATCGAGCTCATGCGAATCTCCAGGTCTTCGATGGGCGAAGTGCAGGCGTGGCAGGGCGCGCCACGGTTGGTGATCGAGTGTAGACCGCAGGTGCACTGCGCGCGACCCGCGGTTGCCGCTACCATCGGTCGAGGCGGGGACGGGGGAGACCATGCACAAGACCAGTCTGCTGCAATCCTGGCCAGCGCTGCAGCGATGGCTGCTGCCGCTGCGCTGTCTGTTGTGCGGCGCGCCGGGCCACGGCGGCATGGACCTGTGCGCGGATTGCGCCGCCGAGATGCCGCGCAACCGCAACTGCTGCGCGCGCTGCGCCTTGCCGCTGGCGACCGCGGCGACGTTGTGCGGCGAATGCCAGCAGCACGCGCCGCCATGGGACGCGGCATGGGCGCCGTTCCGCTACGGCTGGCCGCTGGACCGGCTGGAATCGCGCTTCAAGTTCGGCCGCGACCTCGCCGCCGGCCGCGTGTTGTCCGGCCTGTGGCAGAACGAGCCACGGGTGATCGAGCGACCTTCGCTGCTGATTACCGTACCGCTGCATCGCAGCCGGCTGCGCCAGCGCGGCTACAACCAGGCGCTGGAGCTGGCCCGGCCGCTGGCGCGTGCGCTGGGGGTGCCGCTGCGCCACGACGTGCTGCAGCGCTCGCGGCGCACCGAGGCGCAAACCGAGCTGGACGCGGTCGACCGTCGCCGCAACGTGCGCGACGCGTTCGTGCTGTGTCCCGGGCTGGCGCCGCCTGCGCACGTGGCGATCCTCGACGACGTGATGACCACCGGCGCCACGCTGGCCGAATGCGCCAGCGTGCTCAAGCGCGTCGGCGTGCCGCGGGTAGATGTCTGGGCGCTGGCGCGCGCGCCCTTGAGGCAGGAGTGAGTGGAGAGGAGTGAGAAGTGAGAGAAAGCATCGTCTCGCCACGCTCACTTCTCACTCCTCTCCACTCACTCCTCGTTATTTCACCGCCAGCGCCAACACGATGCCCACCCACAAGGTCAGGCCCAGCCAGTTGTTGTGGCGAAAGGCGGCCAGGCAGGCGTCGCGCCCGCGCTTGCGGATCAGCCACAGCTGGTAGCCGAACAGGCCGACGACGGCGAGCAGGGCCAGCCAGTACGGCCAGCCCAGGCCGGCACGCTGGCCGACGAACAGCAGGGCCAGCAGCAGGGTACCCATCAGCATGCCGAGGATCGGCAGGTCGGCATCGCCGAACAGGATCGCGGTGGATTTCACGCCGACCTTGAGGTCGTCGTCGCGGTCGACCATCGCGTACTCGGTGTCGTAGATCACCGACCACAGGATGTTGCCGAGGAACAGCAGCCAGCCCAGCGGCGGCACCGTGTGCGTCACTGCGGCGAACGCCATCGGGATCGACCAGCCGAACGCCGCGCCCAGCACCACCTGCGGCAGGTAGGTCCAGCGCTTGGTGAACGGGTAGATCGCCGCCAGCACGGCACCGGCGAAGGCCAGCTTGATCGTCAGCGCATTGGTGAACAGCACCAGCACGAAGGCGACCGCCAGCAGCACGGCGAACACCACCAGCGCCTCGCGCGGCGTCACCCGCCCGGCGGCGATCGGTCGCCCGGCCGTGCGCGCCACCTGCGGGTCGAGCTTGCGGTCGGCGTAATCGTTGATCGCGCAGCCGGCCGCGCGCATCGCGAACACGCCCAGGGTGAAGATGATCAGCGGCTTCCACGGCGGGAAATCGCCGGCGGCCAGCCACAGCGCCCACCAGGTCGGCCACAGCAGCAGCAACGCGCCGATCGGCCGATCCATGCGGGTCAGCACCAGGTAGTCGCGTGCCTTTTCGCGGTGGCGTGCCGGCAGTTTCCGCAGCAGCCAGTCGAGCACGCGGGTGGCGCGGGTGGAGCTGTCCGCGGGGCGCGAGACGGCGGGCCTGGCGGCGGTCTTGGTCGCCGCCGGTCGCGCGCGCGGTCGCGCGACCGGCGCGGGTGCGCCGGTCTTGCGGGGCTTGCGTTTGCGCGGAGGCGTGGCCATCGCCCGGAAGTTTAGCGTGCGTCGCGCGGGCGCAGCGCCAAGCCCGTCACTTGGCGGACGGCTCCGGCGCGGGCGAACGTTCGAAGCTGCCGGCGAAGCCGGGGAACACCACCGGGCTTTCGTAGCCGTCGGCCGAGACGGCCGACACCCCGAAGAACCAGTCGTCGATCACCACGTCGGCCAGCACGGCCTGGTCGACATCGCCGACCGCGCGCACGTACTGCCATTGCGGTGCGGTGGTGTCGCGCCAGTGCACGCGGTAGCCGGCGGCACCGGGCACCTTGTGCCAGCTCACCGTGGTGTCGGTGGCCAGCGCGCCCTTGGTTTCGACCTGGGTCGGTGGCGCCGGTGCGCGACTCAGGCTGGCCATGGTGATGGCGTTGAGCGCGGTGACCCGCGCCAGGTAGCGGAAGTCGATGCCGTCGATGCTGTCGCCGTAGTCGATGCCGCCTTCCTTGCGCAGGTCCTGGTGCTGGCGGGTGTAGTTCTCGTGCGCCTCGCTCACCCGCACGGCCGGATAGCCGGCCTGCAGGAACGGCACCTGGTCGCCGCCGCGGCCGAAGCGGTCGGTGCGGTAGATCATGCGCACGTCGAAATCGGGCAGGTACTGATCGGCAAGGCGGTCGATGTAGCGCGCCAGGTTGCGGGAGGGCGAATCCACCTCGCCGCCGTGGTAGCGGCGGTAGTCGGCCTGAGCCTGGCTTTCGTTGGTCTTGGTGCCTTCGGAGAATACGCGCACGGTGGTGTTGTCGATCACGCCGTTCTGGCCGTGGCTGTTGCCGACGATGTCGTTGTTGAGCTCGGCCTCGACCTTCCAGCCGTGCGCCACCGCGTAGTCGGCCAGCACCTTGCCGCCGTACAGGCCCTGCTCCTCGCCGGACAGCGCGGCGAACACCAGGGTGGCGCGGTTGTCCTGTGTCGACAGCAGCCGCGCGGCCTCGATCAGCGCGGCCACGCCGGAGGCGTCGTCGTTGGCGCCGGGGGCATCGCTGGTGGTGTTCATCACGTCGGTGACGCGCGAGTCCAGGTGGCCGGTGATCACGATGACGCGATCCGGGTCGGTGCTGCCGCGCTTGATCGCCACCACGTCCATTACCTCGGTCGGCCTGGGTGCGCGCTTGCCGGTGAACATCTGCGAGGGCGTGACGACCTCGATGCAGCCGCCGCAGTCCTTCGAGATCGCCTCGAAGCGCGACTTCACCCAGCGTCTCGCGGCACCGATGCCGCGGGTGTCGGACTTGGTGTCGGACAGGGTGTGGCGGGTGCCGAAGCCGACCAGGCGGGTGATCGTCATGCGCAGTTCGACCTGGCTCGGGGCATCGGCCAGCGCGTGCAGCGACGGTTGTTCGCGCGGTACCGCGGGCAGGCTGGTTGCCGCGACAGCGGGTACGCAGGCCATTGCGAACAGGGCACACGGCAGGATCAGGCGGCGCATCGGCGGGTTCCTCGGCGGGGAAAACTCCGACCATACAACCTCTGCGCCGATGCGCGCCGCAAAAAAAAGGCCCGTCCGTTGCCGGGCGGGCCCGAAGCGTCATCCGGTGCTTCCGTTGTGCGCTGCGCGTCCCTGCGCAACGGGTTGCCGTCGACCGCTTACGGCGTGTAGCTGCCGGTCAGCGTGACGCCGCTGTAGCTGCGGTAGGCGCGCACCATGATGTAGTAGGTGCCCGGGGTCGGTGCCGACGCAGTGCAGCTCTCGCTGTTGCCCGAAATGTAGGGGCGGCAGTCGTAGCTGCTGGTAGTCGGCGTGGAACCGAGCTTGACGTACAGGTCGGCGTCGCCGGTGCCGCCGGCGATCTTGATGTTGAGGTTGCTGGCCCCGCTCGGCACGACCATCGTGTAGTACACGGCGTTGCCCGTGCTCGCGCTCAGGCCGGATACCGGCACGCCGTTCTGCAGCACGTTGCCGCCACCGCCACCGCCGCTGCTGGTGCTCCAGGTCGCCTTGACGCTGACGCCGGAGAACGCGGTGTAGCCGTTCAGCATGACGTAGTAGGTGCCGGCCTGCGGCGAGGCCACGGTGCAGCTCTCGTTGTTGCCGGTGATGTACGGGCGGCAGTCGTAGCTGGACAGGGTCGGGGCGGAGCCGAACTTCGTGTACAGGTCCGCGTCGCCGGTGCCGCCGGACTCGGAGATCACCAGGTTGCTGGCGCCGGCCGGGATCACCACGGTGTAGAACAGCTGCGCACCCTGGGCGCCGGACTGGCCGGTGAGCGCCACGCCGTTCTGCAACTGGTTGCCGCCACCGCCGCTGGAGCTGACCGTCACCGATTGCGTCTTGGTGTTGGTCGCGCCGCCGTTGTCGGTCACCGTCAGCGACACGCTGTAGGTGCCGGCCGCCGCATAGGTGTGGCCGGGATTGGTCGCGGTGGAGGTGGCGCCGTCGCCGAAGTTCCACGAGCGCGAGGCGATCGAGCCGTCGCTGTCGGTGGAGCTGTCGGTGAAGTTCACGGTCAGGCCGCTGATCGAATCGCTGAAGTTGGCGACCGGCGGCACGTTGGCCGGCGGCGAACTGCCGCCGATGTCGCTGGCCGCGCCGCTGATGATCAGTTCGCCGCGACCGGTGGCCAGGTCATAGCCGGCGCTCGCCGTCTCGCCGCCGTTGTTGCCCGAGGTGATGTCGTGGAAGTCCGACGCGGGCAGCTGGTACAGCAGCGGCGCGGCAAAACCGACGCCGGAGCCCTTGATCGCGATGATCCGCGCCCACGCGCCGGCAAACAGCGGTGCCGACAGGCTGGTGCCGCCGTACTGCTGGGTGGCGCCGCTGACGATGATCTTCGCGCCCGAGTTCGGGTCGGCATCGTAGGCGATGTCCGGCAGGCCGCGCGTGCTGCCCGGGGCCACGCCGTTCTGCCAGCTCGGCTGCGGCTCGAAGGTGCTGGAGCTGCCGCCGCCGCTGGTCCACACGGTGGCGCT
>MKTU01000003.1:0-17867 GCA_001898415.1 Rhodanobacter sp. 67-28
TCCCCGTTCCCACCGATGATCAGTCGGCGATTCTCCCCCAACCTCCGAGGAGAATCGACACATAAGGAGCCCGCTCGCGGGCGATGCTCTTTTCCTCGCGGCTCCGGGGCAACGGTATCGCCCGCGAGCGGGCTCCTACAGCAAGCCCAGCGCCTCGGCGTGGTGCCGCAGGTGGTCGTCGATGAAGCTGGTGATGAACCAGTAGCTGTGGTCGTAGCCGGCGTGCCGGCGCAGCAGCAGGGCCTGTCCGGATTCGGCGCAGGCCTGGTCGAACAGTTCCGGTTTCAGCTGCGCTTCGAGGAAGCCGTCGGCCTCGCCCTGGTCGATCAGGATGGTGCCGGGAAAGGTCTGCCGCCGCACCAGTTCGCAGGCATCGTGCGCGGCCCAGGCCGCCGGGTCGTCGCCCAGGTAACGCGGCAGCGCCTTGCGCCCCCACGGCACCTGGCTGGGGGCCACGATCGGGGCGAAGGCCGACACCGAGCGATAGCGTGCAGGGTTGTTCAATGCCAGGGTCAGCGCGCCGTGGCCACCCATCGAATGGCCGCAGATGCCGCTGCGCGCGAGGTCGGCCGGGAAATGGGTGCCGACCAACGCGGGCAGTTCGTCGACGACGTAGCTGGCCATGCGGAAGCGCGTCGACCACGGTGCCTCGGTGGCGTCGAGGTAGAAGCCGGCGCCTTCGCCGAACTCCCAGTCGCCGGTGGCGCCGTCGAAGCCGGTATCCCGCGGGCTGGTATCGGGCATCACCAGGATCAGGCCCAGTTCGGCCGCCAGCCTTTGCGCGCCGGCCTTGATCGTGGCGGTTTCCTCGGTGCAGGTGAGGCCGGCCAGGAAATACAGCACCGGACACTGCTGCCGCGCCGCCTGCGGCGGCTGGTAGACGGCAAAGCGCATGGGGCCGGCACAGGCATGCGATTCATGCCGATAGAAGCCCTGCACGCCCGCATGCAGGCGCTGTTCGGAAATCGTTTCGATGGCCATGGCTTTGTACTGTCCTGGTCGCGCGAACCGCCAGCATACTTGGCCGCCACGATGGCAGCCCGTTCAGGCTTGCCGGCCACGCGCGTCGGCAGAGACTGGTAGAATCCGCCCCTTGCGCGTCTCATTCACGGCGCTGCGTTCCGCTCCGAGGTTTCCCCATGTCATCCCCCACTTCCGACCACGCCCCGGTCCCGTCCGGCTTTGGCGCGCTGGCACTGCACCCCGACGTTCAGCGCGTGCTGGCCGACGTCGGCTACGAGTCGCCCTCGCCGATCCAGGCCGCCACCATCCCGCCGCTGCTGGAAGGCCGCGACGTGCTGGGCCAGGCGCAGACCGGCACCGGCAAGACCGCCGCGTTCGCCTTGCCGATCCTCTCGCGCATCGAGCGCCGCGCCGGCAAGCCGCAGGCGCTGGTGCTGGCGCCCACGCGCGAGCTGGCGATCCAGGTGGCCGAGGCGTTCCAGACCTATGCCGCGCACGTCCCCGGCTTCCAGGTGCTGCCGATCTACGGCGGCCAGAGCTACGGCCCGCAACTGCATTCGCTCAAGCGCGGCGTGCACGTCGTGGTCGGCACGCCCGGCCGCGTGATCGACCATCTGGACAAGGGCACGCTGGACCTCTCGGAGCTGAAATTCCTGGTGCTCGACGAGGCTGACGAGATGCTGCGCATGGGCTTCATCGACGACGTCGAGAAGGTGCTGCAGGCCACCCCGCCCGGGCGCCAGGTCGCGCTGTTCTCGGCGACCATGCCGGTGCCGATCCGCAAGATCGCGCAGCGGCATCTGAAGGACCCGGTCGAAGTCACCATCAAGTCCTCGACCACGACCGCGGCGAACATCCACCAGCGCTACTGGTTCGTCAGCGGCATGCACAAGCTCGATGCCTTGACCCGCATCCTCGAGGCCGAGCCGTTCGACGCGATGATCATCTTCGCGCGCACCAAGCAGGCCACCGAGGAGCTGGCCGAGAAGCTGCAGGCGCGCGGCCTGGCCGCCGCCGCGATCAACGGCGACATCGCCCAGGCACAGCGCGAGCGGGTGATCCAGCAGCTGAAGGACGGCAAGCTCGACATCCTGGTCGCCACCGACGTGGCCGCGCGCGGGCTGGACGTGGAGCGGATCAGCCACGTGCTGAACTACGACATCCCGTACGACACCGAAAGCTACGTGCACCGCATCGGCCGCACCGGCCGCGCCGGGCGCAGCGGCGAGGCGATCCTGTTCGTCAGCCCGCGCGAACGCGGCATGCTGCACGCGATCGAGCGCGCCACCCGCCAGCCGATCGAGCAGATGCAGTTGCCGTCGGTCGAGGTGGTCAATGATGTACGCATCGGCAAGTTCAAGCAGCGCATCAGCGACATGCTGGCGCAGGGCGACCTCGGCCAGTTCCAGCAGCTGATCGAGCAGTACGAGCAGGAACACAACGTGCCGGCGGTCGAGATCGCCGCCGCGCTGGCGCGCATCGCCCAGGGCGACCAACCGCTGCTGCTGGCGCCGCCGCCCAAGCGCGAGAAGTACGAGCCGGCCACGCGCGAACACAAGCCGCGCGAGCGCGACGGTGCCAGCCGCACGGCCCGCGAGCACAAGCCGCGCAGTCACGAGGGCGCGACACCGCGCGAGTTCGCGGCGCGCCCGCTGCGCGCGCATGCCACCGAACAAGGCAAGCGCACCTACCGCATCGAAGTCGGCCACGAGCATGGCGTCAAGCCGGGCAACATCATCGGCGCGATCGCCAACGAGGCAGGACTGGACAGCCAGTACATCGGCCGCCTCAGCATCCGCGACCACTACAGCCTGATCGACCTGCCCGACGGCATGCCGAAGGAAATCTTCGAGCACCTGAAGAAGGTGTGGGTGGTGCAGCAGCAGTTGCGCATCCACGAGTGGGACGGCAACGACACCGGCTCAGCGGCACCGCCCGCACACCACGCCCCCAGCCACAAGCCGGGCGGCCACAAACCCGGCGGATTCAGGCCAGGCGGCGTCAAGCCACGCACGGGCAGCAAGCCACCACCGCGCAAATAAGGCGCGCGCCCGACAGTCGAGGCCGCTCAGGCACTCTGCGGCAACGGCGGTTCGCCGGCATCGAAGGGGTCGAGCCAATCCTCCGGCTGCAGCACCGGCAAACCGTGCGCCAGGCGCGCCTTGTCGCACTGCGGGCTGGCCGCACCAAACTCCCACGAGGGCTGCACCTCGCGGCACACCGATGGCCGCAGCGGATAGATACCGCATTGCGCGGCCTCGCCCACCACGCCCTGCAAGGCGGTGCAACGCGGCTGTGCGGCCTGCGTGCCGCGCATCACGACGCGGTGCGGATCGAGTTTCTCGGTCAGCTCCGGCGGCACCTTGCCGCCCAGGAACGCCTCCGTCTCCGACCAATGGAAGGCCACGCGGAAATACGCGCAGCAGGCACCACAACGCAAACAGGGATGCAGCATCGAATCGAACCCGGGCGCAGCTCATGGCGCACCCCGCGGCGCGCAGCGGACGATTCTAGAGCGTCCGCAACCCGCCGCACGGCAGACCACGCGATGCGTTCAACACGCGCTCAGGGTTCACCCGCAAACGTGTTGCACTGACTCACGTCGCCGCTGCCGAAGCCGGTCTTGAACCATTTCACCCGCTGCGCCGAGGTGCCATGGGTGAAGGTGTCCGGCCGCACCCGGCCCTGCGACTGCTGCTGCAAGGCGTCGTCGCCGATGTGGCTGGCGGCGTTCAGGGCCTCCTCGATGTCGCCCGGCTGCAGCCAGTTCAACTCGCGCTGGCTGTGGTTTGCCCACACGCCGGCGTAGCAGTCCGCCTGCAGCTCCTGGCGCACCGACAGGCCGTCGGCGCCATCCATCGGCGCGCCGCGGCGGCGTGCCTCGTCGACCTTGTCGAACACGCCGGTGAGCTTCTGCACGTGATGGCCCACCTCGTGGGCGATCACGTAGGCGCGGGCGAAGTCGCCGGACGAATGCAGCTCGTCCTGCAATTGCTGGAAGAAGGCCAGGTCGAGGTAGACCTTCTGGTCGGCCGGGCAATAGAACGGCCCCACCGCGCTGGTCGCGCCGCCGCAGCCGGTGCTGACGCCGCCGCTGAACAGGTGCAGCTTCGGCTCGACATAGGTCATGCCACTGGCCTGGAAGATCTCCCCCCAGGTCTGCTCGGTCGAATGCAGGATCGCGCTGACGAAGGCCTGTTGCTCCGGATCGACCTGGGCCGGCGTGTCGGACGACGGCGCGTAGGACGCGCTGCCGCCCTGATCGAGCAGGGCCATGGGATTCTTGAAGAAGACCCAGCCCAGGATCGCGAGCACGATCAGGCCGCCGATGCCCATCCGGCCGCCACCGCCGCCGAAGCGCCGACCGCCGCCATTGCCGCCGATCTCGACGTTGCTGCTGCTGCCACCTTTTCGCCAATCCATGATGTCCTCGCCGGGCGCCGTGCGGTGGCGCCATCGTGCGACGATAGCGCCACGCCCGCGATCGCGCCAAGCGGCACGCCACCGATACCCCATCTGCCGAGGACCACCATGACCCAGTTGCCCGCCCTGGTTACCCTGCTCACTATCCTGCTGCTGTTCGGCACCAGCTGGCTGGTGGGCCGCGCCCGCGGCAAGTACGCGATCAAGGCACCGGCCACCAGTGGGCACCCGATGTTCGAGCGAGCCTACCGCGTGCAGATGAACACGCTGGAACAGACCGTGATGTTCCTGCCCACGCTGTGGCTGGCGGCGACCTACGGCTTCACCGGCTGGGCCGGCATTGCCGGACTGGTCTGGGTGGCGGGACGGGTGTGGTACGCAGTGGCGTACATGGCCGAGCCGGCGAAACGCGGCCCCGGCTTCGGACTGGCCTCAGTCGGCTGGATCGCCTTGCTGGTGATGGCCGCCATCGGCGTGGTGCGCGCGATGGCGGTAGGCTGACGCGCTTGCCGTCAATCCGGCAACCCCGGCGCCACGGCGCTCAAGGCCCATACGCGATGTGGCACCGCCAGCGGCTCGTGCGGATGACGGCTGGCCAGCATCGCGGCCAGTTCCCCATCGAAATGCTTCACCTTGGCCGCATCCAGTACGGCGCCGATACCGGCGCTGGCACGGATCCGGCCGCGCCAGGCCTCGTGGCTGTAGGGGATGTCCAGGTCGAACGACCAGGTGCGCAAATCGGTGAAACCGGCCTCGGCCACATCCTTCAACCAGGCCGGATACAGGCCGCTGCCGCTGTGCAGGGTCCAGCCGGGATTGCAGGCCAGGATCAGCCGCTCGGTGTCCTGCACGATGTTGCCGTTCAACGGCAGCCAGTCGAAGTGGGCAATCAGCAAGTGTCCGCCCGGGCGCAACCAGCGACGCACCAGGGCCGCGGTGCGTGCGCGCTCGAACCAGTGCCAGCACTGCCCGGCGGTGACCAGGTCGAACGAGGCCGGCGGGAAATCCGCGTTCTCGACCCGCGCCCGCACCTGCTTCACCTGCACGCCGGCAGCCCGGTCGAGCTCGGCCGCCTGCGCCAGCAGCGGCGCCGAATGATCCAGCGCGGTGACCGTGCAGCCGCGCAACGCCAGGCCCCGGGCGACCGTGCCGGTGCCGCTGCCCAGGTCGAGCGCCTGCTGGCCGGCGCGCGCCGTGCCATCCTGGAAGATGCGTTCAAAGAACGCTTCGGGAAAACCCGCCCGATGGCGTACGTAATCGTCGGCCGTCCTGCCAAAGTCGATAGCCATCGCGCGCCCCCTGATGCATCGGTTCCTGCCACGATGTTACGCCATGCGGCCGGTAGCGACCGTGTCGGATGGCCGATTGCGCGGGAGCGCGGCCACGGACTAGCGTGCTGCCAGGAACGCCGTGCCGCTGCGGCGCGGCTCGTCACTCGCCGCAGCTGAGGAAGCCTCGACCATCGACATCCGCCCCGCCACCACCGCTGCGCCGACGGCCCCCGGACCGTGGATGGCACTGGGCTGGATCGTGCTTTATTTCGCCCTGCAGGCAGCCGGCAGCAGCGTGCTGGTGGTCCTGCTGGCCATCGCCACCGGCCACCTGCACGACTGGCACGGCGTGGCCGATTTCACCGTGCGCATCCGCGAAACCCTGCAGCCGCCCGGCATGCAGGCGCTGCTGGTGATGCTGACGCTGGGCCTGGCGGCAGCCACGATCCTGTGGCTGGTGTGGCGGCGCTCGCCGCGGCTGTGGTCGCTGGCGCAGCCGCCGGGTTTCGGCTTCGTGCGCCCGTCGCGGCTGGGCTTTCTCGCGCTGGCGGTGGTCATCGGCCTGCTCGCACCCGTGCTCGGCGGCTGGCTGACGCACTGGCTGGCGCAAGGCCACCCGGTCACCCAGAACATCCAGCAACTGGGCGAGAACACGCCGCTGGGCTGGCGCATTCCTCTGATGCTGATGGTGGCGAGCCTGGGGCCGCTGGTGGAAGAGCTGCTGTTCCGCGGCGTGCTTCTGTCTTCGCTGCAGCCGCGTTGGGGTCGGTTCGGCGCCGCGGTGCTGAGTTCAGTGATATTTGCGACTGCCCACCTGCCCGGGCTCAACTGGCAGGTGTTCGCGCTGCCCGCCCTGTGGCTGCTGGCGATGGCGCTGGCCTGGCTGCGCCTGCGTTCGGGCTCGATCTGGCCGGGCGTGATGGCACACGCGGCGAACAACGCACTGGCCACGGCGGCGTGGTTCCTGGCGGCTCACGCAGGCTGACCCGCGATCAATCCGCAAACTTGCGCAGCGCCTGTGCGGTCTCGAACAATGGCAGGCCCATCACGCCGGAATAGCTGCCGGCGAGGTGTTCGACCAGGGCCGCGCCACGGCCCTGGATCGCGTAGCCACCCGCCTTGCCGAATGGCTCGCCGGTGTCGACGTAGGCGGCGATGGCCGCCGCATCCAGCGCCGCAAAGCGCACCTGCGACACGCTGACCGCCGCCAGCTCGCGCCGGTTCGCCACCAGCCACAGCGCCGAGATGACCTCATGCGTGCGTCCGGCCAGCCGGCCCAGCATCGCCGCCGCATCCCGCGCATCGCGCGGCTTGCCGAACACCTCGCCGTCGAGCACCACCTCGGTGTCGGCACCCAGCACCACTGCGTCGGCGGCATCAGCGCCGAGCGATGCCAGCCCCGCACGCGCCTTGTCGTGCGCCACCCGCTGCACGTAGGCCAGCGGCGACTCCGCCGCGTCGCGACACTCCACCACCTCGACATCAATGACGGCGAACTCGACGCCGAGCTGCTGCAGCAACTGCCGCCGACGCGGCGACTGGGAAGCGAGATGAAGCATGGACAGTTCCGGCGTGACGATCCCGGCAGCATAGCCGTCTCACAGCCCCAGGCTGTACTCGCAGAAGCCCGATTCGCGCCGCCAGCCCAGTGATTCGTACAAGGCCTGCGCCGGCGCATTGTCCAGCGCCGTGGACAGCGACAGGCTCGCCGCACCCCGTTCGCGCGCCTGCTCGGCCGCCACCCGCAACAACGCACCCGCCACCCCGCGTCGGCGCGCCGACCGGGCCACGAACAAGTCGTTGAGCAGCCATGTGCGCACCGCGCGCACCGACGAGAACAGCGGGTACAGCTGGGTGAAACCCAACCCCGTGCCGTCATCGTCGCGCGCCAGCAGGATCAGCGATTCGCCGCGCTCGATGCGCTCGGCGAGAAACGCCCGCGCCCGCGGGAGGTCGGGCGACTGGCGGTAAAACTGGCGATAGCCGTCGAACAACGGCACCAGGGTGTCGAGGTCTGCCATCGTGGCGAGCTGGATGCGGGTTGGCATGGCGGGGATTCGGGATTCGGGATTCGGGATTCGGGATTCGGAAAACCATAGCTCGCCCGGGCCCGCAACGCGATGTTGCATGCATCCACCAATCCGTGACGGGTACTTCGCCCAGCCGCAAACTCCGTTCGCCCTGAGCGCAGCCCAGCGGAGTCGAAGGGCTCACCACGCCATGCCCAGGGAGAACGACGAAAGGGTCGGGCGAAACGACCGGGCAGGAGGCCCCACCTTCACCCCCGGTGATACGGATGCCCCGCCGCGATCTTGCACGCGCGATACAGTTGCTCGGCCAGCACCAGCCGCACCAGCATGTGCGGCAGGGTCAGCGGGCCCAGCGACCAGCGCTGGTCGGCGCGCGCCAGGACTTCGGGTGCATGACCGTCGGGACCGCCGATCAGGAAGGCGAGATCGCGCCCACCCATGCGCCATCCCGCCAGCTGTTCGGCCAGGTCCTCGCTCGACCAGGCCTTGCCACGGCCATCAAGTGCGATCGCGTGGGCGTCGTGCGGCAAGGCGGCGAGTAGCGCGGCGCCCTCGTCCTGGATCGCCCGTGCATCGTCGCGGCCCTTGCCGCGCAGGCCGGGCTTCAGTTCGACCAGCTCCAGCGGCAGTTCGTGCGAGAGCCGCTTGCGGTATTCGGCGAAGCCTTCCGCCACCCACCCTGGCATGCGTTCACCGACCGCGATCAGGCGCGCGCGCATGGTCCGCTCTCATGAAATGACACGCGCGCAGCGCCGCGTTCGCTTCCTCTCCCCTGCGGGGAGAGGACTGAGGTGAGGGGCCACTCCTGCGACGCACCCCACACGAAATTCAGCCGGCTTGCGCGGCGTCGGCTTCGTGCCCGTGGTCACCCACCGTCCACAGCCGCTCCAGGCCGTAGAACTCGCGGATGCGGGGCAGCATCACGTGGACGATCACGTCGCCCAGGTCGACCAGTACCCATTCGCCCTCGGTCTCGCCTTCCACGCCCAGCGGCATCACGCCGGCCTTCTTGGCGAATTTGCCGACTTCGTCGGCAATGGATTTGACGTGGCGGGCGGAGGTGCCGGAGGCGATCACCAGCAGGTCGGCGATGGAGGTCTTGCCGCGGACGTCGATCTCGCGGATGTCCTTGGCTTTCAGTTCTTCGAGCGCGTCGATGACGCACTTGCGCAGGGTGGCCGTGGTGACGGCCGGGGTGCTACGAGCTGTGCTCAAAAGGGTGGGCCTCGATGCAGGATCGCCGCGCAAAATGGCGCGGGCGCAGTATAACCGCCCAGCCGTGACGGCAAGTCAAGCCGGCCGCCCAGGCCGCGGCCATCAATGTGCGAGCGACCTTTTCGCCATCCGGTACTCGTGCATCAGCCGCGCCACCAGTTCGGCGGCCGGTTGCGGGCGCACCATGGCGGCGGCCTGGCCGCACCACTCGGACAGCAGGTCGCCACGCCCGGCCGCCGCCGCGGCGCGACGCAGCGGCGCGGTGAGCGCGTTCAGCACCGGATACGGCAGGCCCTGCGCCGCCTGCGGCATCGCCTCGACGAAACGGTTGCGCAGGCCACGGGCGGCGCGGCCGGAGAAGCTGCGGATGGTGGCGACCTGATGCTCCTCGACCCGTGGCAAGTCCTGCTTCCAGGCCTCCGCCGCCGGACATTCCGGACAGGCGAGGAAGGCGGTGCCGAGCTGGCTGGCCGCCGCGCCGAGCACTTCCGCCGCCAGCATGCCGCGGCCGTCCATGATGCCGCCGGCGGCGATCACCGGGATGTCCACCGCGCGCGCGGCCAGCGGCAGCAGGGCGAACAGGCCGATCATCGCGTCCTCGGGCTCATGCAGGAAGGTGCCGCGGTGACCGCCTGCCTCGGCGCCCTGCAGCGACACGGCGTCGGCACCGGCATCGGCCCAGGCACGCGCCTCGGCGACCGTGGTGGCCGTACCGATCACGACGATGTCGCGTCGGCGCAATTCGCGCCGCTGGGCCGGATCGATCACCCCGAACGCGAAACTCGCCACCGCGGGACGCGCCTCGCACAGCGCGGCGAACTGTTCGGAGAAACGTGGCGCCCAGCGCGCCGGCACGCGGGTGCGCACGTCGATTCCTTCGCGCGCCATCAGCGCGTCGAGCTGTTCGCGCGCCCTGGCCACCGCTGCCATGTCGGCCTCGAACTCGTCCGGCAGCACGAACAGGCCGATCGCATACGGCCGATCGCCCAGCGCCCGGATCTGCGCCGCCTGGTCCAGGATCGCCTGCGGCTCCAGGTAGCCGGCACCGAGCGAACCCAGCGCCCCGGCGTTCGATACCGCGGCCACCAGCGCGGGCGACGTCGACCCGGCCATCGGTGCCTGGATCAACGGATGCTCGATGCCGAGCCGGCTGGCGAACGAGGCGCTCATGCATGATGGCCTGCGGCGGAGATGATCCCAGTATCCACCGCCGCCGCAGGCAACTGAAGCCGGTCAGCCGCCGAAGCCGATCGCCTCCTTCCTCATCGCATTCCCCTTCATGGCGTTCTGCTTCATCGCGTCGTGCTTCATCGATCCGCGCTTCATGGCATCGTGCGACGTCGCGCTGCCGGAGCTGGCAGCCATCGCGTCCCGGGCAAACGCCTTGCTGGCGGCAAGGGCAAAGGCAAGGCGCGCGTTCATCGGTCATTCCCCGGGGAAAAGGCAAGAAGGGATGAAGCGGTCATGCCGCTCCTCGCTCCCTTTGCCGCGAACCGAGGCCGGATTGCCCGGCCCGATCAGCTCCCCTGCCCGGCCACGATATTCACCGTGATCGCGATGATGAACACGTTGAAGAAAAACGCGATCACGCTGTGCAGCAGCACCACGCGGCGCAGGTAGGGGCTGGTGATCTGCACGTCGGAGACCTGGAAGGTCATGCCGATGACGATCGAGAAATAGGCGAAATCCCAGTAGTCGGGTTTCGGCGTGTCGGGAAACTCCAGGCCGGCATGCTTGTCGCCGAAGTTGCCGTAGTAGCCGTGGGCGTAATGCACCGCGAACATCACGCTGAGGAACAGCCAGCTCAGCACCACGCTGAGCACGCCGACGGCCAGCTCCGGCACCCCGCCGCTCCTGGCCGCGTGCAGTTCGTCACCCAGCGCCGCCAGCACCACCGCCGACAGCAGCACGCCGCCCCACAGCACGCCCCAGCGCCCGGTATCCAGCGCCTGCGCCTGGCGCCGCATGTGGCTGGGCGTGGCGTGGTTGAACAGCCTGGCCAGGATGCCGAGGTAGACCACCGCGGCCAGGTCGAAACCGAGCAGCACCGCGCTGGCCAAGCGCAGACCGAATCCCCACGACAGCACCGCGACCGACGCCACGAAAAGGACCAGCGACAGGATCAGCCACGGGCGCCCCGCCACGAAACGCCACGGCCGCCAGCCACGCGACCGGACCGGAGCCGGCTCCGGCTCCGGCTGTGCCGAGGGTTTTTCCATGCATGCCTCCGCGTCAGGAGTTAGCCGAGCAGGTCGTGATATTCGGGATGCCGCTGCACCCACGCGGCAGCATATGAGCATGCCGGCACCACCTGCCAGCCTTCCGCACGCGCAGCCTCCATCGCCGCCTGCACCAGCGCCGAGGCGATGCCGCGACCGCCCACCTCGGGCGGCACGCCAGTGTGGGTGATCGTCATCACGGTGCCGGCCAGGCTGTAGTCGAGCACGCAGTGCGCGCCATCCACCTCGGTGTGGAAGCGGTGCGCCTTGCGATCGTGCTGGATGGGCAGTGGCATGGGTGCTCCTGACGGTCGGGCAAACCGCGAGCATACGGCGCGCGAGGGGCAACCGCATGTGAACCGAAATGCCCGCTTCATTCGCGCCGGCTGCATGAAGCTTCGTGCAGCATGGGTGCTTGTCCGCACAGGAGAACCCCTGATGAAGAAATCCGCATTCGCCCACTGGTCCGGCGGCATCAAGGACGGCCAGGGCACGATCTCGACCGAGACCGGCGTGCTGCGCGAGGCGCCCTACGGCTTCAAGTCGCGGTTCGAAGATGGCCCCGGCACGAACCCGGAGGAACTCATCGGCGCAGCACATGCCGGCTGCTACTCGATGGCGCTGTCGCTGGGCCTGGGCAACGCCGGGCTCACCGCCACCAGCATCGACACCAAGGCGGTGGTGACGCTGGAGAAGGACGGCGACGGTTTCACGATCACGGCGGTGCACCTCAGCTGCGAGGCGAAAGTGCCCGGTGCCGACGCGGACACGTTCGCCCGGATCGCCGAGGCGACCAAGCTGGGCTGCCCGGTGTCCAAGGTGCTGAAGGCCGAGATCACGCTGGACGCGCGCCTGCTCGGCTGACTCAGGCGGCGGCTTCCGCCGGAAGCGCGGCAACAGTGCGGCGGCGCTGCCGCACTGCCCGCGCCAGCCGCTGCAGCACCTGCACGGAATCCTCCCAGCCGAGGCAGCCGTCGGTGATGCTCTGGCCGTAGCGCAGCGGCTGGCCGGGCTGCAGCTCCTGCCGACCGCCGAGCAGGTGGCTTTCCACCATCACGCCGAGGATGCGCGTTTCGCCGGCGGCGATGCGCACGGCGAGGTCTTCGATCACCCGCGGCTGGTTCTCCGGGTTCTTGCCGCTGTTGGCGTGGCTGGCATCGATCATCACCTGCGGGCGCAGGCCGGCCTTGTCGATCGCGGTGCAGGCGGCATCGACGCTGGCTGCGTCGAAGTTGGGCGCCTTGCCGCCGCGCAGGATCACGTGGCAGTCGCCGTTGCCGCTGGTGCTGGCCACGGCGGCCCGGCCGTCCTTGGTCACCGCCATGAAATGGTGCGGCTGCGACGCGGCCTGCACCGCGTCCACCGCGATCTTCACGTTGCCGTCGGTGCCGTTCTTGAAGCCGACCGGGCAGGACAGCCCCGAAGCCAGCTCGCGGTGCACCTGGCTCTCGGTGGTGCGCGCGCCGATCGCGCCCCACGCCACCAGGTCAGCGATGTATTGCGGCGTGATCATGTCGAGGAACTCGGTGCCGGCCGGCACACCCAGCGTGTTGATGTCGCGCAGCAGGCCGCGGGCAAGGCGCAGCCCCTTGTCGATGCGAAAGCTGCCGTCGAGGTCGGGGTCGTTGATCAGCCCCTTCCAGCCGACGGTGGTGCGCGGCTTCTCGAAATACACCCGCATCACGATCTCCAGCGCGTCGCCCAGTTCGTGGCGCAGCGGCGCCAACCGTGCGGCGTACTCCAGCGCCGCGCGGGGGTCGTGGATCGAGCACGGGCCGATCACCACGGCGAGGCGGTCGTCGCTGCCGCAAAGCATGCCGTGCATGGCGCGGCGCGCGGCATCCACGGTGGCCATCGCGGCGTCGCCGGCGGCGCAGTCGCGCATGATCTCGGCCGGCGTGCCGAGGGGGGTGATGGCGCGGATGCGCAGGTCGTCGGTGGCGTGCATGGCGGCTCTCCTGGGGATATTCAGGTGGCGGCCAAAAAAAAAACCGCCATGGATTGGCGGTTCGGTGTGGTTTTTCGATCAGTTCAAAACGATCGCGTCCGCGCCGCCGCCGTTGGCTTCGGGTAGCCGTAAAACCAGAAATACAGGCGGGCGGTGATGGAGGACATGGCGCCATTGATAACACAATGGACGTCCAAATCAAACCTTCGCGTCCAGGCGATAGACTGCAGGCATGCCCTCGCCCATCGACGTGCTGCGCCAACCGATCCGCCACTGGGTGCTGCGCGCCTTCCCGCGCGCCGGCTCCGACGGCCCCGACTACGACCATCCGCACGGCGATCCGGGCCTGTTCGGGCCGCACAGCGCCACCTGGCGCGTGCACTCGGATTTCCCCGGCATGCTGGCCGGCGGCCTCGCCGCGCTGACCCTGCAGACGCTGCACCCGCTGGCGCTGGCCGGGGTCTGGGACCACTCCAATTTCCGCGGCGACCTGGTCGGCCGGCTGCGTCGCACCACGGCCTTCGTCGGCGGCACCACCTATGCGCCGCGTGCGCAGGCCGAGGCGATGATCGCGCACGTGCGGATGATCCACGGCCACGTCACCGGGCACGGCGAGGACGGACGGCCATACAGCGCCGACGATCCCGACCTGCTCACCTGGGTCCACGTCAGCGAGGCGTACTGCTTTTTGCAAGGCTACCGCCGCTACAGCCACATCGCGATGCCGCCCGGTGCTGCCGACCGCTACTACGACGAGGTGCGGCGGATCGCCGAGGCGCTTGGCGCGCGCGACGTGCCGGCGTCCGAACGCGAGGCCATGGATTATTTCCGCCGCATCCAGCCCGAACTGGCCTTTACCGAACGCTCCCGCATCGTGCTCGGCCTGCTCGCGCGGGTGCGGCTGCCGGTGCCGGCGGCCGCGCTGTCGCGCGACCTGTTCCTGCGTGCCGGTCATGCCCTGCTGCCGGATTGGGCGCTCGCGGCGCTCGGCCACACGCCTCGGCAACAGCGCCAGGCGCGACTGGCCGCGCGTGCGCTGTGGTCGATCGCGCCGGTGTTCCGCGCCGCCCTGCAGGACGGCATCGCCAGCCGCGCGTGTCGGCGGGTGGACGTGGCGCCGGAGCAGTTGTCGCACTGGACGCAGCTCCACGCCGTCAATCAGCATTGACAGCGCCACCCTATCGGCTAACGTCACCCGGTGACGTCAGCCAGGGGCGCCTGTGGCAACACTCATCCCAACCCGCAACAGCTGCCTGCCGCGCATGACCGGCGGCGAGAAGCGTGTCTCCGAACGGCTGGAACAGAAGCTGGAGGACGACTACCTGCTCTGGTACGACGTGCCGGTCGGGCTCAAGCAGCGCCATCCGGACTTCGTGGTGTTCCACCCGCGCCGCGGCCTGCTGGTGCTGGAAGTGAAGGACTGGAAGGCCGACACCATCCGCCACGCCGACAGCACCCAGTTCACCCTGGTCACCGAGCGCGGCCTGGTAAAGGAGAACAACCCGCTGCTGCAGGCGCGCGCATATGCGCTGGAGATCGGCGTGGTGCTGGAGCGCGACCCCGCGCTGCGCCACCCGCAAGGCTCGCGCCACGCCGGCAAGCTGATCATGCCGTGGGGCTGGGGCGTGGTGCTGGCCAACATCACCCGCAAGCAGTTCGACGAGGGCGGCCTGGGCGAGGTACTGCCCGAGCACCTGGTGATCTGTCGCGACGAGTTGTACGAGACGGTCGACGCCGAGGCGTTCCAGCAGCAGCTGTGGGCGATGTTCCCGCAGGTGTATCCGGTGGCGCTGACCCTGCCGCAGATCGACCGCGTGCGCTGGCACCTGTTCCCCGAATTGCGCGTGGAAGCCGGCAGCGGCCAGTTCGGCCTGTTCGGGCCCACCGATGCCGCGGTGCGGCCGCTGGAAATCCCCGACCTGGTCAAGGTGATGGACGCCCAGCAGGAGCAACTGGCACGCTCGATCGGCGGCGAGCACCGGATCATCCACGGCGTGGCCGGTTCCGGCAAGACGATGATCCTCGGCTTCCGCGCGATGCAGCTGGCACGCGAGATGAGCAAGCCGATCCTGGTGCTCTGCTACAACAAGACGCTGGCCGCGCGGCTGGAACAGTTGATCGGCGAACGCGGCCTGGGCGAGAAGGTGCAGGTCTACAACTTCCACAAGTGGTGCCGCAAGATGCTGGTGGCCTACCACGAGCCGCTGCCGCCGGGCAGCGGCAAGGCCTTCATCGAGGCGCTGCCGCCGGCGGTCGGCAAGGCCTTCATCGAGGCGCTGCCGCCGGCGGTGATCGCCGGCGTGGACCGCGGCCGCATTCCGCGCGCCCAGTACGGCGCGGTGCTGGTCGACGAAGGCCACGACTTCGAGCCGGACTGGTACAAGCTGATCGTGCAGATGATCGACCCGGCCACCAACTCGCTGCTGGTGCTGTACGACGACGCGCAGAACATCTACGGCCATGCCGACCGCCGCAAGATCAGCTGGAAGAGCCTTGGCGTGCAGGCGCAGGGCCGCACCACCATCCTCAAGCTCAACTATCGCAACACGCTGGAAATCCTCTCGGTCGCCCGCGCGTTCGCCCAGGACCTGCTTGCCTCGCGCAGCGACGACGATGACGGCGTACCGCTGATCGCGCCGGAAAGCGCCGGCCGCCGCGGCGCCGTGCCCGAGCTGGTGCGCACCGAGACCGCCCGCGCGCAGATGGATGTGCTGATCGCCCGGCTGCGCGACGAACACGCGCATGGCCGTCCGTACTCCGACATGGCGGTGATCTACCGCAACCAGTGGGAAGGCGAAAGGCTGCACGAGGCACTCAGGCAGCTCGGCATCCCCAGCCGCCTCGCCGACAACGCCGGCAAGCAGGCCCTGTTCGTGGTCGAGGACAGCGTGAAGCTGGTGACCATGCACTCCAGCAAAGGCCTGGAGTTTCCCTTCGTCATCATCCCCGGCATCGGCGGCCTGCCCAAGGAAGGCCAGGCCGAAGCCGACGAGGCGCGCCTGCTCTACGTCGCGATGACCCGCGCCACCGAACACCTGCTGCTGATCCACCACGACGACTCGGTGTTCTCCAAGCGCATCCGCGACTCGATCAACGAAGTGCAGGGTCAGCTGAAAGACACGCCGTAAGCCAGCGCCCCTCTTTCGCGTGAACCCGCCCGCGAGCGATGCTTTCGGGGTCCGGATTCGGTATCTGCAAGAGCGAGAGCATCGCCCACGAGCGAGCTCACAAGGGGCGTCGCAGCCATCGGTGGCCGGCCCGAGAAGTTGAAAAACTCACAAGCTCTCAGCGTGGCTTGACCGGCAGATATTGCCGCCGCTCGCCATGGCGCGCGCCGCGGGTGTCCACGTTCGCGCACAGCGTGCCGCTGTCGCACAAGGTCACGTCGGCGCCGTTGTAGGCTTTCAGCAACTCGGCGGAAAGCTGGTTGTCGCGAATCACGCGGGTGTAATGCGTCGACAACCACACGCTGCCGGCCAGCAACAAGGCGAACGCCAGCACGACGGCGCCGAGGGTTTTCCATATCAACTGGCGATGCAGCCGTTGCAGGTGACCGATCTGTCCGGCCAGCGCCTGTGCAGTCTTTTCCACATCGCCGCTCGCCGAATCCAGACGCTGGCGATAATCGCCGATCGACGAGCCAAGGCCATCGCGCATCAGCGAACTCATCTCGGCCGGCAAAGTCTGCAACGCACCATCGGCAGAGGTCTTGACTACCGCCGGCAGTTGCAGCGCCAGTCCCTGCAGCGCATCGGCCAGAGCTTGCAGGCGCGAGTCGATGGCGGCGCCGCGGCGCTCGTAATGCACCATCAGCGTCGCGGTCTTGTCGATCAAGGCGGTCAATTCGTCCTCTTGCATGGTGTCGCTCCTTGATGCCAATCGATCGTGTTCAGCGCTGCAGCACGGGTTCCGGAACGGGTTGCAGCCGCGGTGGCGCGGGCATCGCCTGCTGCTGTGCCGCGTGCTGCTCCAGCCAGCCCGCCTGCGTCGCGGCGCGCTCGAGCAGCCGGCGGCCAGCGTCACCATCGGCCAGCGTGCGGTTTTCGCGGCTGAACGTCGCCCAGTCGTTTGCCTGTCCGGCCGCCAGCAGGCGGTCGAGCCGTGCCGACAAATCGTCGGCTGGCGTCTTCCATGCCGACTCGGGCGTTACCGTCCGGGCGCCCGCCTGCACCGGCTGCCGTTCAAACTGCCGGCTCAGCACTTCGTCGCGGGACTCGGCGTTGTACGGATCGCTCACCTTGCCAGCCTCGTGCTTTGGCACCAGCAGCTCGTTGTAGCCCTCGGGACGGAGTCGGTCGACCTTGCGGCCGAGTCGATAGATCAGCATGCCGTCCTCCGAGCGATGCACCACGTTCAGGCGCGGGTCGCCGGGTACCGCCTGCAGCGTGAGGAACGGCTGATCGCTGAGGGCGTTGAGGTAATCGCTCATCAGGTTCTCGCTGCGGATGGCCAGGCCATCCCGGTGATAGCTGCCCCCGACGTCCGAATGCACCCCGGCCACGATCACGCCCAGGAAGCGACCATCCGGCGTCATGCCCGGATCGATGATGCGATCGGACTTGAACAACCCGCGCCGCTCGTCCGCGGAAATGATCTGGAATCCGGAAATCACCGACGGCGGCAGGCGCCGGTCGTGTTCGCGCACCGGCTCGCCGGTACCCACTGCATCGAACAACCCCACCACCTGTGCCACCTGGCCCGGCTCGACCAGCGGGGACCTGGTGTATTCGACGCGGGTGATCTGATGGTGGCGGTTGTAGGTGTAGATCGCGCCTGCGGGATTCTGGATGCCGCGATC
>MKTU01000003.1:17876-19541 GCA_001898415.1 Rhodanobacter sp. 67-28
GATCGGCAACGCGGATTTCAGCCTGAGGATCTTCTCGCCGCCACTCCTTGGCCTGCTTGATGAACAGCTTGTACATCTTTTCGATGCGTTCATCGTAGGTATTGCCGTTGATGCCATCCAGGGTGCGCGCGAGATAGTGATCCTGTGTGCCGGGGCCGGGGACGTAACCCACCTCGATCTGCTTGTTGCCCTGTTTGACCAGGGCGTCAATCTGACCTTTGATTTTGGCCACGTTGGTCGCATGCTGCGGGTCCTTGAATACATCGTTGCCCGTGCCATCGAATGCTGCCAGGAACAAGTGCTCGTGTGGATTGTTGGCATGTATCAGCAGCGGCGCTTGAAATCGTGACAAGGCCTCCGCCGCATCGACGTAACTCTGCAGCCTCGGAGCGTCGGCCTTGTAGTACGGCACGCCATCATTGCGGATCCCGTCCTTGTCCAACCTGTCTTCGTGACCCATTCCCTTGCTCCCAAATCGATCAAATCAATAGGTGTGTGTCCATGCAAGAAACAGGTCATCTCGGAAATCGCTGTCCTTGTTTCCAGGAATCTGTTCTGTCTTGGTCGGAATGAACATTTTTGTATAGACGTCAATGGCGCGGTCGTTTACCACCAGGATAATGCCGGGTTCGCCAGCCACGGGACCATGGAAAAAGTCGGCCATGTCCGCCTTGGGCACTTTGTGCCAGACCAGCTGATCCTTGAAGATCGCCGCCATGTCCACCTCGGCCTCGTGCTGAACGCCATCCAGCGATTTCCACCGCACTTGCGCAGGTGCCGGGAAGTTCTCGATGCCAAGGTAGGATGCGTTCCAGTTCGTCTTGTAGTTGCCTGCCGGCGGTGGTGGGCTGACCTCGTCAGGCCCATCTTCCACCTGATAGTGACGGTCGTAGATCACCTGGCAACCAATCGTGTTGTAGCAATAGGCGACGAAATTGTGTTGTGCAAACCGCAACGGCACCGCATACGTTTCCGGCGGTGGCTGGATCTTCGGGGACTGATCGGTCATGGCGGCGTGGCATCCTGTCGTCAGTGCAACGGCTATCGCTATCAAGGGAAGTACGGCGTGGCGTATGGGCTTCCGTCGGTGCATCGGGCTCTCCTGCCTCGGTCTGCGAACACCACGGAATGTACGGTGCCGAAAGAGCCGTGCGCAACGCGTTGGCGAAGGAAATGCCGAATCCATCAGGTGTTGGCGCCGTTCGCCCACCGCGCCATGAGGCCTGCGCCCACAGCCGGAGCGATTGATACACTGCAAGCTCCATTCGCACGACGGGCGTACCAGGAAGAAGCACGAGGCCGGCATGAAGCAAACCGATCGACGCCCCATTGCGGCACGCAGCAGCGCCTGGGCGAAATTCGTCACCCGCGCCCTCGTGCGCACCTCGATCACGCCCAACCAGATCTCCTGCGTCAGCGTGCTGTTCGCCGTGCTCGGGGCGACCGCGCTGCTGGCAATGACCGCTCCGGCCGGCATGCTGCTGTGCGCCGCCTGCATCGTGCTGCGGCTGCTCTGCAACATGTTCGATGGCATGGTCGCGGTCGATGGCAACAAGGGCACGCCGGCCGGGGCGCTGTTCAACGAAATACCCGACCGGCTGGCCGATTCGCTGTTCCTGGTGGCGCTGGGTTACGCGGCCGCCCTGCCCTGGCTGGGCTGGCTGT
>MKTU01000004.1 GCA_001898415.1 Rhodanobacter sp. 67-28
CAGGAACGCACCGAGTGGCACCGCGTGAAGCTGTTCGGCAAGCTGGCCGAGATCGCCGGCGAGTACCTGAAGAAGGGCCGCCAGGTCTACATCGAAGGCTCGCTGCGCACCGACAAGTACACCGACAAGGAGGGCGTCGAGCGCTACTCCACCGACATTGTTGCCAGCGAGATGCAGATGCTCGGCAGCGATCCGAACCGCGACGGTTCGGGCCAGCACCAAGGCAACGGCGGCCAGCGCGGTAACGCGCCGCAGAACGATCGTGGGAATGGTCATGGCGGTCGCCAGGGCAACGGCAATGGTGGCGGTAATGGTGGTGGCCAGTCCGGTAATGGTGGTGGCCGCAATTACGGCAATGGAAATCGTAATGGCGGCGGCAACGGGTATGGTAATTCGCAGCGTAACGGTGGCGGCAACGGAAATGGCGGTGGCGGCGGATACCAGCAGAATTCCGGGGGTGGCGCCAATGGCGGGTTCGAGGACGATGTCCCTTTTGAACGAGCCGCCTGATATAGCTTGAAATACATATCAGGCGGCTAAAGAGATAATGCCAACGTGGCCGGGCACATAATCGCCGGCCACTGTTGCATTAGAAACGGTGGTAATCAGGAGAGAGGGCATGAAGCATATTCTGCGGGTCATCGCCAGTAATCCGAGTATCGCGATCCCGCTTGGGTTGCTCGCGCTTCTGGTCGGGTACCTGTTCCTCAACGCGCCGAAGGTGGTCGGCCCCGTGCTGACGATCTTTCTGCTGGGGGCCGCGGTCGGCCTGATCCACCTGCTGACCGCGCGCAAGGTGCCGCCGCCGTGGCGCAAGGACGACAAGGGGCCCAAGGGTAAGTGAAGGCTGCGGCAGCACAAACCGGAAAGGAAGGGCGTCCCCAGAGCGCGGCGCATGCGGCGCTCAAGTCCTTCGGCATCACTCGACCGTCGGAAACGCCGCTGCTGGTTCCGGAGTCGTATCAGGACTTCACCGAGCCCTGCCGGGATCTCTCCCTGATGGCGGAGGGCGAGCCGACGTGCATTGTCGCGAGAGTACAGTCGGCGCCAAGCCGAAGCTCTTCGGGGCCGCCGCGCTTCGCGTTTATCCTGGCGGACGACGCCGGCAACACGTACCAGGCGGCGGTGTTCGGCGATGACCCCACGCCTGCGAAGGGCATCGTGAAGGGCCAAACCATGGCTTTCGTCGCCAAGGCGAAGGATCGGGCCGGGCGTCGGTGGATCACCGTCGTCGAGGTCGTCGAGGGGGAGTGGATGGGCCGGGTTCGCCCCGTCTACCCCGTAAGGAAGGCGGGCAGCCTCCGGATGGAGGTACGCGCGATCATCCACGGCTACCTCCCTCACATGGTGCACAAGGCCTGCGACTTTCTAGTCGAGCAGCTCGCGGCGTTGGCGCCGATGCCCACCATCCTGAAAGCCGTTGGCTGCGATGGCTGGTCGCTGCAGCAACTGCTGTGGCAGATCCACGCGCCGGCATCGCTTGAATATGGCGAGCATGCGCGCGCCGCATACATCCGCATCGCGGCGCTGGGAATGCGCCTGCGTACGCAGAGGTCGGTCGAGACGCAGCCGGCGACGCCGCTGTTCCTGCCCAGCCTGGACGATCGCATTCGGGATCTGCCGTTCGCGCTCACGAGCGACCAGCGCCGGGCCGTTGACGACATGCGCGAGCGGCTCTCCCGTCCATACCAGTCCCGCTCGATCATCTCGGGCGATGTGGGCACCGGCAAGACGGCGGTGTGCCATGTGCTTGCAGCCGCGGTCTCCGATCTTCCGCAAGGTCGCGTGCTGATTATGGCGCCGACCTATCCGCTGGCCAAGCAGCTCTACGACGGCTTCGTCCAGGTCTACCCGGAAGTCCCAGCAAGCCTGGTTGCGGGCAACGAGGACGACGCCGATCCGAGGCTGTCGCGCGTGGTGGTGGGTACCAGTGCGGTGCTGACGCGGGACATCGGTGAGTTCGTCCTGGTGGTGGTGGATGAGCAACAGCGATGGTCGCGTGGCCAACGTGAGCACTACCTCACGAAGCAGACACACCTGATGGAGATGTCGGCAACCTGCATTCCCCGCACGGTCGCCCTGATGCGCCTGGGGCGCGTCGAGGTGTCGGAACTGCGCCAGACGCATGCGGAGAAGGTGATCCACACGCACCTCTGGGTCGGCAACGAGCACGTCGGCCCGATGTTCCGTCAGATCCGGGAAGCGGTCGCGAACAAGCGTCCCGTGCTGGTCATCTACCCGAAGAAGGAGGGAGACGAGCGCAAGTCGGGTGGCGCAAAGAACGCCAACGCGGACAAGCAGGACGCACCGGGCGGCGCGATCGACGAGCGCCATTCAGTCGAGAAGGCGGTGCCGCGCTGGGAGAAACTGTTCCCGGGCCGCGTGCGCGCCATCACCGGCGACGATGAGGACGACAGCAAGGCCGAGGCGTTGCTGGCGATTGCGAACGGCGATGCCGAGATACTTCTGGCCACGACCGTGGTGGAAGTAGGCATTTCGCTGCCAAACCTGCACTACATCGTGATCGTCATGCCCGACCGCTACGGGATGACCACGCTCCACCAGTTGCGCGGGCGCGTCGCGCGCAACGGAGGCGAGGGCCACTGCCACCTGTGGGCTCCCGGTCAGTTGTCGGAGAAGGCAAAGGAACGATTGGACGTGTTCGTCACGACAGCCGACGGCTTCGCGCTGGCGGAAGCGGATCTCAAAATCCGCGGCTCCGGCGACCTCAGTGTCGACTCCAGCACGCAGTCGGGGGCGGACGAGACGTTCCTCTACGGGGCACCGATGAGCATCGATGTGATCGAAGAGGTGGCCGACCTCTGGGAGCAGCTTCAGCCCGAAACTAGCCGCGAAACTCGCTAGTTTCTTGCTCGCACCACTGGTTCACGTGGCTAGGCTTATCCCCATCGAACACGGGTGATTGCCTCCTCATGCCACGGAACCTCATCGCGCTCGCCATCGCTCTTGCCCTCGGCCTGCCAAACCTGGTGCTCGCACGCTCGGTGTCGCCGGCACCGTCTGCCTCGTCGGCAAGCGACGTGCACGACCACGCCTTGAGCGAAGGCCGCCACCAGTTCGGTGTCGCCACGTCGACCCACAGCACGCTCGAACAGGTGAGGGTCGCCTCGCAGCGTGCGATCACCCTCTTGAAGCCGCTCGGGGATGCGGGGGTGCCGGAAGCGAATCTGCTGCTCGCCCGCCTGTACGGTGCGGGCGCCGGAGTGATGGTGGACCGCCCAACAGCGATCGCGTTCGGCCGAAAGGCTGCCGACGCCGGCTACGCGCCGGCAGATGCGTGGATGGCAAAGGAGCTTCGCCATCCGATTGCGAGGTACGACTGGCAGGTCGCCGAGAATCGGGACGCCGCGCGCTACGAGCATATGGCCGTCGCGCTCGCCTCGAGGCCGGAAGTTCCGCGCGCCGCGCCGCGCCGCAAGTCGCCGGCCCCGGTCGCAGTAGCGCCGAAGGTGGCGCCTCGTCGGACGACCACGAAGTTCGTGGTCGCGCGCATCGGTGGCCGCGAGGTGGTTTTGGGTGCAGCGCCAGCGTCTACTCCACCGTCTAAGCCCGTGGCGGCCCCCGCGCCCACGGTCGCGCTGGCCGCGCACGCCGCAGTCGCTGCGTCTGATGGTTCGACAGAGGCGTTGCGGCAGCAGCTCGCGGCCAGCAACAGGCGAGTGGCTCAGCTCGAGAGGGAACTGGCCGCTATCGAGCCGGACCAGTCCAGTCCGCTGCCGGCCCAGGCGCCCGTGATTCCGCCGTCGATTGATGTCGTTGATCTCAACCGACGCGCCGTGCGCTACGTCGGCCGCGGTGACTTCGAGTCCGCTGTCCCGCTTCTACGTCGCGCGGCCGACGCCGGGTTCGCACCAGCCGAAGCGAATCTCGGTGCGATGTACCTCAACGGGACCGGCGTCGACCAAGACACGCGCCAGGCGGTCGAGCTTCTGCAGCAAGCCGCGAATCGCGGCAACGCTGTGGCGGCCTGCAATCTCGGCCGCATCTTTGAGCTCGGGCTTGGGATCCACGCGAACCGTGAGCGCGCGTACGCCGCGTATCGGCAAGCGGCCGAGCTCGGAAGTCCCGTTGGCGCCCGAGCGCTGGCGCGCCTCGGCGCGCGGGAGTGGTAGTCGAGTCTCAGCATTTGAGAGCAGTAGAAAATAGCAAGTTTGGACGCCCCGAATATGGGCGTATAGCTAGATCAAGCCGCACGGAACGCGGTGGAACGGAAACCGGCCAGGAGGCCGAAGCGGATTGGAAGCCGGGGAGGTACCAAGGAAGGCCGGGGCAGGATGCCCCAGACCAAAAGGACGCCCGCGTGGACGCGGGCCCATGGATGGCGGCGATGGATGCGCCACAGGAGCAGGACGGAAAGGAAGCGGCACGGAAGCGACAAGGACGGAGGACGCGGTTGCACCGGACGCACCGCCATGGAGGGACCGAAGGAAGAGATTGCCAAGTTGCATCTCGGTCGGGCATGAAGCTCGGCAGGCGCGATAGGCGCCGCGACCGGGTCAACGAATGACCCACAGGAGGCGCCCTCACGGATGAGGGGGACGCGACGGGACATCGGTAGGATGCCGAACCCATAGCGGCCACGACGGACGTCGACGCAGAGCTACGGAACAGCAGGCTGGCGGTACCTGTCGAGGAGAACGGACGTTTCTCGGCAGCTTCAGCCCTGAAGGCGGTGATCGAGCCGCCCTGGGGCAAGGATTCGATCGGCTGCATCGTGCATGCCTGACACATCGGCATACACGCGCGTGGCAACGATCCGCGGCGCCCCGCTGAGGGGCGGCGCATCGAGCAGGGAAGCGCGATCTCCATCCCCTGGGTCGCGCACCGCACTGGAGAGTTGGAGAACCTCTCCAGACAGCAACGTCGTGAGGACGTGGCGCACATGGATGAGACCCGCCCAGCTACGTGGCCCCACGGGCTGGGCGGGAATCACCAGTTCCGAACTCAACGCCTACTGCACGGAGCACCCAAAAAAATGTACGCCACGTCTGTATCGCGCCGCAGCTTCCTGATCGCCACGCTGCGGCCTTTCCTCGGCGTCATGCTCCTGCTCGCCACCGCCGCGGCAATCGCCCAAGGGTTCGGTCAACCCGGCCCGGGCACACTGCCGGGCGACTATGAACTGGTGAACCTCACGGGGAACAGCCTACAGGCGCCGCCGCCGATCCCGACGGTCGGAGGCCTCAAGGTGGCCACCCTCGACGTGTACGTCTCCTTCCAATGCCCGCACTGCCAGGCGTTCTATCCCTACGAGTCGATCCTGCAGCAGCGCTACGGCGCGCGCCTGGTGATTCGCCGGCATTACCTCGCCCTCAACGAGAACGCGCTGAACGAGGATCTTCGCCTCTACCTGGTAGCGCGCGATGCCGGGAAGGGTGCCGAGGCCGCCGATCTGCTGATGAAGGCCGGGCTCGACGGGCAAGACGGCCACCAGCGGCTGGCCGTCTGCGCTGACGTGGCTGAGCAGTTAGGGCTGGCCAACGTCTACCAGGCAGCCTTGCGCAACCCTCAGATGATTCGAAGGATCCACCAGTTGGACGCGGACTCCACCTTCGTGACCGCGACGCCGACCCTGATACTCAACGACCGCGTGGCTTTTGGCGGCGACCTGCACAATGCGGAGACGATCCTGGACGCCTCACTGACGGTGAGCGCGCCTGCTGGGGGCGAGCGGCGATGAGCGGTTCCGCGGCAGAGCAAGCGCCCACGAATGGATTCACGACCCGGGCGCTATCGGGAGTGCACCCTCTGCGTTGCCCGCACTGCGCCGCAGTCGTTCTCGCCGTGACCGCAGATGGGGCAGGAGTCCCGGACGGTCGCCCTTGGCTGGATGATGTGGACACCATATCGTCGCTCTGGCAACTGCTGACGCACGAGCAGACGACGCCGGATGGCTGGCTCCCGACGCTCATGGTCGGTCGTTGCGGCGGGTGCCGCGAGCGCTACTACGCCTTCTTCGCGAACCTGATATGTGCCGACTTCGCAGACGTCGATGACTACCTTTTTGGCAACATCGATGTCGGTAAAGACAGCTACAGCCTTTGTGAGCTGGTGGCTCCGCAAGACGGGTTGCCGCCTGCGTGGCTGCTGAAGGAGAACCAGACCCCACAGGGTGTGCTCCTCGAGCACATCTTCGGCCCCTTCACGCTCAGCGACACACGCGGTGTGATCGGCGCGCACGGCGTGTCTTCGTGTGGCGGCGCGAAGGCGGAGCCATGGCAACAGGCCGCGCGCGTCCTGGCGTCCCTGTGGGATGCCATGCGAATACTCAACCGCGAGCGCAACGGTGCCGTCGGCACGGCAGCGCCAGTAGCTACCTGAGGCCCCAACCATGGCGACGACGTCAGCACAGGCAACTGTCCGGATATTCGAGATGAATGACTTCGTGGAGTGGTGGATCGGTACGGGAACGCCGGAGGAGTTGCGCGACGCGTACCGAGCAGCGTACGGCGACGACACGTTCCCGGATGACCAGGATCTACCGCGTCCGCTCGAGGATCGCGAGCTCGACACCCTCCGCTATTTCATCGGCGACGAAGGTGAAATACCGACGGTGGAGCGATCACGGACATTCCGTGAGCAGCTCGCGGTCGAGGAGCAGGCCGGCGTCGATGTGCCGCGCATGTTCGCGTGCCAGGACTGGTAGTGGCGCCGTTGAGCCGCCGCCGACGCTGGACGCTGCTCGTACTGAGCGGTGTTAGCTTCCTCGCCGGGATCGGTACCGCCGCCCTGCTTTTAGGACAGAGATGACCACGATGACGACGAACCTGCGTTCGACCCTGTTTACCCTGACCTTGGCTGCCGCGGCCGGTCTGGCCGGTTGCCATCGCGCGCCGCCGGTCACAGGCGACTTCACGGGGATTGCGTTGCCTCAGCACAGCATTCACATAGCCCACCTGGACGTCTACCTGCACTTCACCTGGCAACCGTCTCACGCGTGGTACGCGCACGAGACGGAGTGGGCGATGCCGTTCGGCCGGCACATCGAGATCAAGCATCACTTCGTCCTAGCGCCTGGCGAATCGGACGCGCCGATGCGGCTCTACTTGCTGGCTAAGGCGGCAGGGAAGGGCGATGAGGTTGCGGACACCCTGATGCGTTCGCCGTTCGCGGCAAGCGATCCCGATGAGACGTTGGTGGCTACGGCCTATCTGGCCAGCCGCTTCGGCTTGCGGAAGGAGTTCGACGACTCGACGGACGATCCGGCAATGCGCGAGCAGCTCGCGGCCGTCGGGCAGACGCAACAGCAACTGCAGTTCGAGCCGACGCTCATCCTGAACAAGCAGATGATGTTCGCCGGCGACGCCAAGAACGCTAGCGAGATCGTCGCGTCCGCGTTGACGTCCACTCGGTAAGGGGAGCGCCGTGCGCGGGTCGCCAGCCGGCCTTTGACGCTCGGCGCGGTCGGTACAAACCCGCGAAACTCGCCGGATTATCGGGCAGTTTTGTCACCGGCCGATTCGACGGCCGCAACATAATCAATCCGCAGAGTGGATGGACACCCAAGCCAGAGGAAAGGCGCCGTGCTGCGGAAAATGTTGAAGGCGATCGCGGATTTTTACACCGAGGGCAATCCCGCTCCACCGTTGGTGCCGGCCCCTCTCCAGCCGGTAGAGTCGACGCCGATGGCCGTCGGGCCCACGGGCGTGATCCTCCCCGCGAAGGTTCCTTCGGGCATGCCGCCGTACCAGGGCGTGCCTATCCCTGTCTACCCGGACCACGGCATCGCAGTGCCGGCGGCGCCACCGTCGACGCTGATCGACAGCCAGGCAGGGCTTATCCGCGAGTTGCAGCAGGCCTGCGGCCTCTCGCACTCGGACTTCGAGGATCTGATCCTGCCGGTCATCCACAACTACGCCTGCTTCGTGCATCTGCTTCCCGCGTCGGAAAGCCACCACCACTGCGCGCAGGGCGGGTTGTTCCGCCACGGCCTCGAGGTGGCCTATTTCGCGGCGCGTAAGTGCGAATCCAAGGTTTTCGCGCTGGACTTCCCCCCGTCGATCCGCAAGCACCTCGAGCCGCGGTGGGTGGTGTGCGCGGTGCTGGGCGGTCTGATGCACGACATCGGCAAGCCGCAGGTCGACGTGGGCGCCATCGATGCGACGGGCCGGCTGATCTGGGATCCGTTCAACGAATCCCTGTACGCGTGGCTCGCGCGCCACGACCTAAAGTATTACTACATCATGTGGCACCTCGGCCCGCGGAGTAAACGCCACGAGGCCCGAACGATCTTCGCGGTGGATCGCCTGATCCCGAAGAACACCAGCGAGTGGCTGGCCGACTACCAGGGCCACACGGCCGTCGACGCCATGATCGACGCGCTGAGCGAGTCCAAGGACAACCGCAACCCGCTCATCGGCGTCATCAAGAGCGCGGACAGCGACAGCGTGTCGCGCGACATCACCGAGAGCCGCAATCGCCAGGGCGCGGCTGGCACCGGCGGTGTGCGGAGCCTGGCGGCTCGCATCATCAAGACGATGCACGACCAGGTCGCCTCGGGGGAATGGAAGATCAACGAGGTCGGCCATGTGGTGTGGGTGACCGATGAAGGCTGCTTCGCGAGTTATCCGGCTGCCTGCATCCAAGCGATCGAGATCCTGCGCGCAAACGGCGAGAACTCCCTGCCGGTCGACGCCACGCGGGTGATGACAGTGCTACAGGAGTACGGGTACCTGATGCAGAACAACCAGGAGGACGGTCGCACATACACAACTTGGCACGGGAACCTGCATGTAATGGAGAAGGGGCGCGACACGCTGCTACCAATCCACGGCCTGCGCTTCTACAACTCGCCCATCATCCCGAACACGATCGTCCAGCCCGAACCGCTGCGCATCGATCTGATGAACGCCAGCGGCGTGATCATCAACCCGAAGCCGACCCTGGAGACTCCGGCGGATCCGGCACCGGTTCAGGAGGAACACCCGGAGGCCGTCGCGCCGGCGCCGGTAGTCCAGCGGCCGGTGACTGCCGCTGCGCCCGCCACTGGCGCCGGCCCGAGCACGGCCGAGCCCGCGCAATCGGCTCCCAGCGCCGGTGCCACGACGCGCGAGATCACGGGTCGCGCGTCCCTGCCGCCTCCGCCGGTGCCGGTGCCGGTGCCGGTGCCGGTGCCGGACGAGGCGATGACGACGGCGGACGGGGTGTCCGGCTCGGCTGCCAAACCAACCTCGGCACCGGAGGCACAGGAACCCTTGGGATCCGGACCCGGAGTGGACACGGACGACGCCGACGACAACTCACTCCCGCCGACGATGGCCGACCTGCGCGATCGGCGCAGCGAGCCGATGGTGCGCGACCTGCAAATGGAGGAGGCGCGCGAGAACGCCAATCCGAGCTGGCCGCCGGCGACCGCGGCCGACGTGAGGAAGTGGCTCGAAGGGCAGGGCGACGAAGGCGAATACCTATGCGCGATCGCGGATAGGACGCACCGTCGAGACAACCTGCTGATGGGGCGCGATGTCCTCGAGCACCAGGGCGCGATCCACCTGCGGTACCCGGTCGCGCTGGAGATGCTGGGACTGCCACCGAAGGAAGCTGCAGACGGACTCGAGCGCAAGTGCTGGACGGAACGCGACCCTGCCAATCCTCGCGCGGCGACGATGCAGGTCACCCGTGGCGACACGAAGCTGACCACCATCCGGCTGACCGAGCGAATTTCCACAGCGTTCCGGAAGATGTTACCCCCGTCAGGTGAAGGCCCGACCCGGCGCGCCGAGCCGCGAGCCTTCCCGCTGGGCCCATACATCGATGCACGAACCGCAGCTGTCCTCAAAGATCGGAAGAAGGTCGCCCCCGAGGATGCGCCGCACGTCCGCCTCGCGTTCCACTACTTCCTCGCCGACGAGACGCACCAGATGGCACCGACAGAGGATCCGTATACGCCGGAGCGCCTCAAGGACTACGTGGAGCGCTTTGCCGCACAGCACGGTATGGACGCCAAATGGGTGCGATCGGCACTGGTCGGCATCAACGACGGCATCCTCGAGGTGGTCGATGACGGTTCCGGCGGCCGGCGCAAGGGCCTGCGCAGTGACAAGGCCGAACTGAAGATGGCGATTAACTACAACCGCGCCGCGGACGAGGCGTACTGCTCGGCCGCGCTGCGTCAGGCAGAGGGGGAACTACAGCGATGAGCAGCCAGGTCTTCGAGTTCGACGATCCCTTCCGCCCGATCCACGAATACTACGCACTGTTCGGCTGGCTCGCGGCCGCAATCCTGACGTTCTTGATCGAGTCGGTGAGCAACGTCAACGCCACGGCGTACATACTCTTCGCCGTCGTCTGCCTGGCCATGACCATGTGGCGCGGCTGGCGCGCGATCAAAATGTGGCATATGCAGCGCCAGCTCGAGGGCGTCCCCGTATCGTTCATGTCGCGGGAAGAACTGACCGGGCACATGGACGGGCATGCCAATGAGATCTTCCTCGGGTTCGGCTTCCCCTGGACGCAGACCGAGGCGCAGATGACGCATATCGTCAGGCGGACGGATCCGGACCGATTGCTGCCGCCCCCGGAAGGCACCTCGTCGATGGGCCAACCCTGGCTGCACGGAATCGGCATGTCCGAGGAGACGCCGATCTACCTGCCGCTCGACCACACGGCGGGTCACATGCTGCTTGTAGGTACCACGCGCGCGGGCAAGTCTCGCATGCTCGACACGATCATTCACCAGGCGGTGGGTCGCGGGGAGGCGGTGATCATCTGGGATCCGAAGGGCGATAAGGGCCTCGCGAACTCGGCCCGACAGGCCTGCATGATGTTCGACAAGCAGAGCGACTTCATCTTCTTCCATCCGGCCTTCCCGGAGTCCTCCTGGCGCATCGATCCGCTGAAGAATTTCAACCGCGGCACCGAATTGGCCACGCGTATCGCGTCCCTGATCCCTTCGGAGACCGGTGCCGACCCGTTCACGGCGCACTCGCAGATGATCCTGACCAACCTCTGCGAAGGCCTACTGATGCTGAACTCCAAGCCGACGCTGAAACTCCTCAAGCGTTTCGTCGACGGTGGGCCGGAATGGCTCCTCGTTGCCGCATGCGAAGCGCACTTTGAGAAGAAGGTGCCAGGTTGGCGTGAGGAGGTCGCGCCATACATCGCCCGCGGCAAGGGCGGCAAGAGCGATCGCGACCTGTGCATCGTGTATGAAAACTACTACCGCGAGGTGGTCCAGAAGAAGGCGCAGAGCAGCGTGCTCGAGGGACTCTTCAGCGACTTCACGCACGACAAGCAGCACCAGCAGAAGATGACGGCGAGCCTGACGCCTGTCCTGACGATGCTCACGGCCGGCTCGCTCGGCGACCTCTTGTCGCCGGACGCGAACGACATGGGCGACCGCCGACCAATCACCGACTTCTCGCGCATCATCCGCAACGGTCAGGTGTGCTACCTGGGCCTCGACAGCCTCTCGGACAGC
>MKTU01000005.1 GCA_001898415.1 Rhodanobacter sp. 67-28
ACCGTTCAGTTGTAGGCGTGTGCGTCCTCCGCAGTGCTTCACTGCGCAGTCTTCCTATCCCTTGGGGTGTTCGCATCCCTACAGGGATCGTGCTCCCCGAGGTTCCAACCACCGCCGATTCACGTCGACGGCTTCTTGAACCTTGGAGGTTTTCCATGTCCAAGCACGACTCGTTCCGCTCTGAGATCTTCCTCTCGAAAGTGAGGTTGATCGCTCTGGCCGCTGCCATTGGCATCGCGCTCATCTTTGAGGTCCTTCTCGCCTTCGCAAAGGCCTGGACCTTCTGCTGCATCGGTGCATCGATCCTGATCGGATCACTGATGGTGCTTGCCGAGTTCGCGGAGGATCTCCGCAACCTGGTTGGTCGTCATCGGCGTGTCACCAATGCAATGCAACGCATCGAATTCGAGACCAACGGTCGTCGATTCGGTCGTCGCTGATCTCCTCAACATACCCCCGCGGGATGCACGTCATCCCACTGGGGAGGCATGCGTCCGCGGGGCAGTTCTTGTCCCCGCCTGTGCACCGGGGACCTTTCCTTTTGGCCTGCACAGCCATTGGAGGTTCGCATGCGTTTCTACCTGTTGGCTTTGCTCGTTGGCGTGATTGCCGGTCTTACCTTCCTCAAGGTCGTCGTGCCGCACGTGCAACACGATGTGACATCCAGGAAATGCCACGTCGTTACTGGCCTCGCTCAATATGCCCGCGGCAACGCGGATCAGATTGACGCGGCAGTCAACGCTGCAGTGCTCGGTAACCAGCCCGCGCCTGCCACGTCCTGCGACTGACTCCGGTCAAGTCGCACGCCGAAATTCCCAGCGACTCTCGACTCCGGTCGGCTTCGCTGGGAATTCGGCGCTCCCTTTGCCTTCCCGGGACCCAGGTCCCCTCTCGATGCCCTGCCACCTTCGGGGCATGGAGAGGGGACCTGGCCCCTGACTGAGGAAGGAGAAACTCATGGCTTTTGGAGAAGCGGCAAAGCGTCATTCTGAACCGTCGTTCCATACGGCTGCCGAACAGCTCATCGCCGAGGCGCGCGCAAACATCGCGCCCGGCGCGGTGATGAGCTGGGCACGTCGGTCGGGTCTGTACAACCTGATCACGGAGCGGCACCCGTCCGAAGGTGCGAACGTCTCGGCGTGACGTCGCCAACCGAAACCGAACACCCGGCAGGCAACTGCAGGGTGTTCTTCCGTCCAAGCCTTCGCGCGCAGCGCAAGGGTCGGGACGCAAGAGCATCCGTGGTTTTTCGTGGCGTTTGCCACAAGGTCAGAGGGAGCCTCAATTCCCGTATGAACTTCTCATCATTGCCCGTCGTGATACGACTGGCGGCGTGGTGAGACCCTACTTGACGTCGTCCTTGACGCCGTCGAGCAACCACCGATGTACTCACCCTATCGTGGAGCGCAAAATGGCAAAAATCCACGCCAATTCACATACCGTGTCCGGCAACCTCGCCAAAGATGCGGAGCTGCAAGCTTTGCAGTTTCCCGTCGATGGCCATCCGATGTTCCGATTCAAGTTCCGAATCGGCTGCGACAGCTTCACCCGTGACAAGCACGGCCAACCGGCGCAGCGAACCACCTGGTTTACGATCCGGTTCGATGTTCGCGAGAAGGGCGTCAAGTACTACCAGCGCCTGCTGAAGAAGGGGGCCGAGGTACTTGCAGTCGGTGAGCAACTCATCGACACCGTCAATGACGATCGCGGTACCCAGTACTTTCACTTCCTCGCCGCCCAGGCCGTCACGATTTTGTCCGAGGCAAAGAATCGGGAAGAGCAACCTGCTCAATCCGTCGTCCAGCAACCAACTGCTCCCGTCCGAACCAGTGCCGCGCAGCGTCCACGCCTCACCGCAGTCGCCCAGCGGCCGGCGCGTGATTCAAGCATGGAACCGCCGCCGGGCAACCGCGTTTTGACCGACGCACCCGTGGCACCCGAACCCGATCCCGGTGACGGCAAGCGGCGATACGAAGTGTCCGGTGAAGACCTGAAGGAGGTCATCCACTGGTAATCCACCAAACCCCTCACGGGGATTCTTGAACGCACCACCCGGTGCAGGAGAACTACCATGACGCAAGTTACACACGGCCCGTTCCAGGGCCTGGAAGTCCCGGAGTCTGAGGTACGGCCGTTGCTCGATGAAGTCGGCCGCCCGATCATCCGCGACGGCAAGGAGCTGATGACCTGGGGCGTGCACCATCGCACCAAGCATGTGCTCGAGAAGTTCTCGCCCATCGACGGCTGGAGCATCCGGGTCACGCACGAGATCGGCGCCTTCAACATTCCAGATCCCACCACGATGGTCTGGGTACCTGATGGAAGTGGTCAGGTGCCTGCTCTCCAACCGACGGTGCTCTTCGTCGCCGAGTTGCGAGATCCGAAAGACCGTGTCATCGCCGACGCCAGCCTGACGAAGGTGATCAACGCCCCGTTCTCGTGGCAGGCAGGGCAGACCGCAGTACGCGGCGCGCTCTACGATGCACTCGGCCTGACTCTTCCGTTCGATGTCCAAGACGGAGAACCCTCCCACCAACAGCCTAAGCCCAAGCAGGTCGTGTCGCCACGCAATGGCGTGACGGCGATCGCGAGCACCGGACACCAGTCCAAGCTCGCACCGGCGGCACAGGCGATGGTGGACGCGGTCGGCAGTGATGCTGGCGCGGGCACAGGGGTAACGGAAGTGGCTCCGGCCGCGACCAGTTCGCCTGTGTCTCAGGAGTCCATCTCCGCCGATGCGGGTGCCGCGAAAGCAGCTCCGGAAGCCTCCCCCGAGGCCATGGAATCCGCAGCGGTTTCGGTTGCATTCACCGGTCAGGATCGTGCCGTCGTCAGGGCGATCACCACCGCGCAGAACACGCAGCCGAACAGCGCCGAACTGAGTGCGAACGTCCTGCGTCAGGCCATCGCGCGAGCGAAGGTCATGGGCGTGGAGGTGCCGCAGTTCAACAACAACGACGAGTTGCGTGAGTTCTACAAGTCGTTGTCGGCACGTCGGGTCCCGCCCACCACAAACGTCGCGTAAGGAGAACCGTGTCATGAATGCACAACTCTCCCCGCCGTCGAACGTGATGCCGCTGGAGTTCGCCAAGCCCGTGTACCTGTCGCATTCCTCGAGCACTTTGTACGAGGTCTGTCCCCACAAGTACAAGGAGCGCTACAAGGAGCGTCTGGAGTCGACCGTCACTGGTGTCAGCTTGGGCTACGGCAGTGCATACGATGAAGCAACCTGTGCCTTCATCGTTGCGCACGCGCTTGGCCACGAGAATCAACTTGATCCCGTGGCCATCTTCGAGGAAAAGTTCGAAGAGTTTGCCAGGACGAACACGGTTGGCTACTCGACCACGTTCAATTCGAAGGAAGCGTGTGTTGCCAGCGGAAAGGTGCTGGTCGAGAAGTTCATCGAGTCGTGGCTTGGCCACGGTTACACCGCCGCGTTGGATCCGGAGGGCAAGCCGATCGTGCAGCGAGAGCTGCGTGTGAAGCTGGCGCCGAACGTGTTCTACACGGCGATCATCGATGTACTGATGATGACCAGGGACTGCGAAATGCTGTTGTCGGATATCAAGACAGCAGCGCAGGCCAGCGATGGCAGCTTTCACCTCAACGCGGGCCAGTTGACAGGTCAGCAGTTGGTCGTGGAAGCGCATCGAGATGCGTTAGGCATCGATGGCGTGGACGGGCTCTGCTTTTACCAGGGGCTCAAGAAGTCCATTCCCAAGCTCGCAAAGGGCGGTAAGGCAGGCAGAGGAACGGGGCCGGTTGTGCTCGATCCGATGGTCTGTCCTCCACGCACGGAGGCCGAGGTTCAGGCCTACGTGGAGTCCCGGCTGTGGATCGCCGAGGACATCCGTAGGGGCCGCTTTCCGAAGCGTCCGCTCGATGCGTACAACACGCCCTGTTCCGATCTCTGCGACTACAGGCAACGGTGTATACACGGCGATTCCACGGGCCTTCGGGTGCGTGCAAGTCGTGGCACGCCAACGCCATCACCCTCGATCGACTCTTCCGGACCCTCGCCGTTCTAGGGGTCCATAAACAAGATCATTCCCGGACATTGCGGGATTTTGCCACTCATTTTGAGTGGCTTTTCTTTAGCGCATACTCCCCGCGTGCGCTAACAGAAAGGTCATTCTCCACAGGGAGGTGTAACCATGGCAGCGTTGAAGTTCCACGATCGGATCCGCGCCCTAGGTGACGTGCCGGCGGCCGATGCAACAGTGCTCGTCGCTTGCTTCGGACAGCGGGACACTGGCACGGAAGGCCAGCACAAGCAGGCCGCAGAGATCCTGTCGGCATTGCGCGATCGCCAGCACTGGCTCGAATGCCAGTGTCGAGACGATTCGGTTGATCCGAAGCCGCTCATGTCTCCACGACTACGCGAGGGCCAGATCCATATCTGGCGCCACGGCGTTACACCGCACGCGGCCGGGTGCCCATTCTATGTCGAGGCCACCGAGCGTGATGTGACTGCGCCGGCGCAGCCGGGGCCCGTAACCGCGTGGGACGGTGACTGGCTTCTCCTTAAGGCGATGGCCACCGGAATCCCCGAGCGAGTGCCCACGACGGGCGAGCGGGCGCCGGCGGCGCGCTCGGCGCCTGCTGTACCCGCGCTGGCGCGGCTGCTGTTTTCGATCCTCACCGACACCGGCTACACGACCGTAGCGCCAGGCGACGTCGTTACGCGGCGTGACCATCCGGCGGTGAGTCGGGGAAAAGAGGCCTATGCTGGCCTGGCAAGCATCGCGGATCGGCAGGTAGGTAAGGGCCTTCGCTTTCGTGACGTGGGCTGTACGTTCCTTCCTGGCTTGCCGCGACATTTGGAGTCGCTCGCGAGCATGGCGAAGCGATTTCCCGAGGGCGTCCGGCCGCAGGGGCTCTTTCTCGGGGTCGTCAACGCCATCGAACGGGTCGACAACCACCGCTCGCTACTGGAGTGGCGTGGCGGCAAGGACGACCGTGTGGCGACAACGACCGTGGAGGGGACGGTGCGGCGCTCGGGGTTCGAGAAGGGCACCAGCGGCCCCTTCTGGGTGATCGCCCAGCTCGCGCAGCAACGCCCCGGCGGTTCCTTCGTCCCGGTGCATGCGTACGCCCACCCAGTGCTGAGCCGGACAGTGTTGCTCGCGGTCGACAGCGGGTTGGAGCGGATCGCGGCAGAGACGCTGCTGCGGCAGATCAACTACTGGGCCGGCGACAAGGGCCCGGGCGTGCAGGTCCAGCTCGAGAAGCCGCTTTTCCCGGAGGATGCCGGCGACGGTCTCTTCTGCCACCCGGACTTCGTCCTGTGGCTTCCGGGTGGCCAGCGCATACTCGTGGAGGTGATGGGCCTTGAGAAAGATCCCGACTATCTGGCGAGCAAGGCGGTCACGCACCCGCGGATGCGCCGCCTGCGTGGCGTGGTCGATCTGGTCGAGTTCAGGCCCGACGATGACCCGTTCACCTTTGGTCGTCGACTGACGTCGCTGGTCCTCAAGTACAAAGCGGCTTGACCGCGCCGGCGCCGCGTGGCTAGTATCCAAACCGGCACCACGGTGCCAAATGTTTCTGGTTGCTCATGCTGGTTCAGGTGATCAACCCAAGCGTCGAGGCTCGCTCAACAGCCGCTCCTATCCACCCGAGATAGGCAAAGTTTCAAGGCGCGTCATGCGCTCTATCCATCGACCGGGATTCTCGGTCACAGCATCGGTTCACCGATGCTTCCCCCTACGCGGATCGATCAGGCCATTCGGCCTGCGTTGATACGCGCCATCACCACCCCCACGGGAGTCAATCACAACTCCCTCCGGGGGTGTGCTTGCCCTGTGTTTCTCATCCGGAGGCAAGCCACCATGGTTAGCGTAGTGAACGGTCTATTGTTTTTGCTTGTTGTTGTCGTTTTCGCGAAGGGCGTCCTCTCGTTCATCCCGACGGCGCCAGAAGAAAAGGACGAACGCATGGAGATGCTCCGCGACTCCATCAAGTCCAAGCAGCCGCAAGAGCAGGAGGCGACGAATGCGGCGCCCCAGGAAGACAACATCTGGGAGCTCATTCGCCAATCGGAAGTCGAAGATGCACTGGACGCAGCACGTGAGGCCGCCGCGGTGAATGCTGCGAAGGCCGCGTCTGCAGCCAAGGCTGAATCGAAGAGGTCGGTCGTCACGGTGATGGTTGATCCCGTGATTCCCGGGCGTCCCATCATGTCCTCTGTGCAGATGGCTGAAAAGGTCGAGGCACGCTTCGGCAAAGTCATTGGTGTACGCACGAAGGAAGGTGAAGTGCATTTGCGAGCCCAGCAGGACGACCAGGGCAACCCGGTTCTTCCCGACTGGATCATGCCACCGGAAGCAACGGCGGAAGAGGCTGTCGCGATCCATCGCGAAGATTGCCTCGAGCCGTGGGAGATCGAGGATCTGATTGCTCAGCAGATGGCTGCCCCCCAGGGTGACCTCTTCGGTGCCACGGACACCATCCACTAAAACACGCTCCACATCAGCAGGAAGTTGCACCAATGCCTTCCTGTCGCCTTTGGCACGGGGAGGTTTTCTCTTTCCCGCCACGGCGGGCTCTGTACCAAGGAGTTTGATATGCGTAGTCAAGAAGACATCGACCTGCGGGTCGAATTCAGCGGTCTGGATCACGATGAGCTTTTGCAGCGACACGGCCAACTCCGCGAGGTTTTGGCTTTCCTGCAAGGCGAGTCTTCGGCCCGTTTCGACGCGATGGAGGCCAACGTCTTGGTCGAACGCGAGATGCTCAAGCGTGCGATCGCGGGTAGCTTCAAGACGTCGTCCAACTAGCCGGCGTTCTCGCCTGGCTTTTCCACTCAGCACCCTTGCAGTCGTCCCTCACCTCGGTGAGCGGCGCCTGCAGGGGCTTCTCTTCCATCCCCTGCCTCGGGGTCTTCACAAACCCCTCGGCAGGGAGGCTTGTGAAGACCCCGCGGTTCGGGATCTTCAAGGAGCACATCATGAACGCTGTAACGATCAACGATTCGATCCCGGCAACCGCAACCGACGTGCTGCCTCTGCAGCCGGCGAGTGCTGATATCTGGGACAAGAAATACCGCCTCAAGGAAATGTATGGCGCCATCGTCGACAAGGACGTGGAGGCCACGCTGATCCGCGTTGCCGCCAGGCTCGCCCGTGTCGAAGCTGACCAGGTGCGCGCCCGCGGTGGCGATGAGGTCGAAGCCCGCAACAGGATGCACGACTGGTTCCCGCAGTTCCACTGGGCTCTGCGCTTCGGCGCGGTACCCGCTGGCCGGATCCTGTCGAATGCGGGCGCGGAAACACACAAGCCAAAGACCAGCACCATCAACTGCACTGTCTCCGGCACCATCGGCGACTCGATGCAGGACATCCTGCAGAAAGTGATGGAGGCGGGTCTTACGCTCAAGGCGGGTTGTGGGGTCGGCTATGAGCTGTCCACGTTGCGACCGAAAGGCGCGAGCGTGAGCGGCGCGGGGTCGAGCACCAGTGGTCCGCTGTCCTTCATGGAGATCTTCGATCGCACCTGTGCGACCGTGGCCAGTGCAGGAGGTCGTCGTGGTGCCCAGATGGGAACCTTCGACGTCGGGCACCCGGACGTGCTGGAGTTTGTCCGCGCCAAGCGCGAGGACGGCCGCTTCCGGCAGTTCAATCTCTCGCTCCTGATCACGCGCGACTTCCTCGATGCTGTGGAAGCCGATACCGACTGGCCGCTGGCCTTCCCGGTGCTCGCGTGTGAAAGGGACAAGGTCGATCTCAACGACAGCACTGCAGTGGTCTGGCGCGAGTGGGCCGATCATGACGCGGGCTACGTCATCCGCGAGGATGGCCTGGTGGCGTGTCGGGTCTACAAGCGCATCAAGGCCAAGGCGTTGTGGAACATCATCATGACGTCGACGTACGACTTCGCCGAACCGGGGTTCATCCTGATCGATGAAGTAAATCGCCTCAACAACAACTGGTTCTGCGAGTACATCCGAGCCACCAACCCGTGAATACGCGGCCAGGGGAATCACCCCCTGGAAAACCCCCTCTGATCGACTTGGAAGCGCAGGCGTGCGCGACAGGGCGGAAGGCACCGGCATGGCCGGCGCCGCCGTGAACGACTGAGCGAGGGGGCAGGGCATCCGTGTCCTGATGCGACAGTCTGGACTCCCCCACGACGTGCAGTGCACTTAGGTGCGCTGGGAAAGGGGAGAGGAGCACCGAAGCGTGCTCCCGCCGGCGCAGGCCGGTCTGTAGGCCCTCGGGCTGAAAGTAACAGACGGTGGTGAGCAACCGTTGCCTCCCTACGGGGCGTGCAACCTCGGATCGATCAACCTGACCCGGTTCGTCATCAACCCCTTCACCGACGATGCTCGGTTCGATTGGGATACGTACGCCAAGGTGGTCGGCGTCTTCACCCGCATGTTGGACAACGTGGTGGAGATCAACGGCCTTCCGCTGCCCGAGCAGCGCGAAGAGATCGAGAGCAAGCGTCGTCATGGCATGGGCTTCTTCGGCCTGGGCTCGGCGATGGCC
>MKTU01000006.1 GCA_001898415.1 Rhodanobacter sp. 67-28
CGACGCCCGTACAGATGCCTGACATTGAGCGTCTAGCCAGAACGACGCCCGTACAGATGCCTGACATTGAGCGTCTAGCCAGAACGGCTCGGCAGTGCGGCAGCTCATCGCCGAGTGCGACGACTACTTGAAGGTTTAGCAGACGCGCGAGCTGGCGGCGCACCTCGTCAGTGTCTTCAAGATTCGAAAGTAATCACCCCTTCTTCAGAAGTGAGAGCCGACGCTCGGCGACGAGCGCGAGCAAACGATGCACTTCCCGGTCGAACACTAACCCCCGGATGACAGGCCTGTTGGTGTAGAAGGAATTTCGGTACGAAATAGCCAGCGGGAGCATACGGCAGCTGTCAGCTCAACGGCTGAAAATACGCCCAATGCCGCGCCGAAGCCGAAATGCAACACCTCGCCGAAAATGAGACTCCCCAGGCCGAAGCCCACGAACAGTGTGAATACGTTCAGGCCCATCGCCTGTCCCGGACGCTTGCCGCCGAGTGTTGTCACAATGCCGGCGAAGAGAGGCTGGGTCATGTCGTAGCCCAATGACAGCACCGCCGCCACGAGTGGCGCAAGCAGCAGCGGGAACCCGACGAGCAGCGCGGCAGCGGCGAGCGCGCTGAATACGAGCCCGATCGGCAATAACTTCGCACGCCCCCACCTGTCCGCCGCGCGGCCGATGACCGGTCCGAGCAGAAATCCCGGCACGCCGTAACCCAGCAACGCAAGGCCAATACCCATAGGCCCAAGGCCGTAGTGTCGCTGGAGATACACACCGAGCCAGGTGAAGACGCCGGAATGGAACATCGAATTCACGAAGACGTAGCCATACGTACGCCGCCCTCGCGCTGTCTCAAGCAGAGTCAGGTAGCCCCGAAAGAGCTCACCGACCGAGCCGCCGATTGGCTGCATCGCCCCGGCGATCATGCGGCGATAGGGCAGAAACAGACCAAGGACAACTCCCCCTGCGATCCCGGCCAGCAGGAAAAGTCCACGCCAGCCGATGAATGGCACCAGCATCGCGCCCAGTGGCGAGCCGAAGGCCATGCCTCCCGCCATCGCGCCGAACAGCCAGCCGAGGGGGCGGCCGCGCTGCTCGTAAGGAAACAGCTTGCCGACGAGAACCAACGCGAGTGGCACGACGCCACTGGCACCCACACCTGTCAGCACACGCCATAGCGCGATCTGACTGACGGATGTCGCGGTCGCCGTCAACGCTGTCAAGATCGCGAAAGCCGCCAGGGAGGCGAACATGACACGATTAACGCCCACTCGATCAGCCAGCAGGCCATAGACCAGGGTGGCAACGCCGTAAGGAATCAGGTAAGCCGGTACCACGAGACCGACCGCTTGCACCGACGTACCGAAAGCACTTGAGAGTGCTGGGATGATCGGCGCGACCATGTAAGCCTGGAAAAAAATAATGAACGTGGCGGCCGCGAGCATCCGCAGCAGGCGCTCCCGTTCGTGATGGTCGGGGCCCCGGGCGGTGGTGTCATGTTTCACGTTGAATTCCTTGCTACGTCAATCGGTCAGCTTGGCCTAACCCGCCAGTTGGGGAATGACAAAAAAATACGCGTTCAGCATGTACAACCCGGCCAGCACCAGCGTGATCGCACCAGCCACCTCGAATGCCTTCTGGTAACGCTGAAGTATCGCGAGACTCTCCAGCCAGCCCACCGCTGCGGCGCCCAGGATGACGGGGACTGCCCGCCCCATCGCAAACGCAAACAAGAGTGTCGCGCCGAACAGGGGCGATCCGATACCCGCCGCGACACCGAGCAGCACCACAAGCGCAGGCGTGCAAAACGGGCAGACCGCGACGGAAAAGGCGGCGCCCAATGCGGCAGCCCCCCAGCCACTGCTGGCCCGTTTTCCGCGAAGCGAAATCGATGGCAACGGCAGCCTGATCCATCCAGGCCACATCAACCCCAGCAGAATCAGTGCGGGCCCCAGGACGAGGCCCCACTTCCGGTCAACCAAGTGTGCTACCCACTGTCCCCCAAAGCCGGCAATCAGCCCCAGTAACGTCTGGATGACCACCATCCCCAGAACGAACAGGCCGCCGTAGAGGATTGCTGTTCTCGGTTCGCGCGACTTCGTGACGTAGGCGAGCGAAACCGGAATGGAGGCCAGTGCGACCGGATTGAAGGTGAACACAAATCCCAGCAGAAAGCCGATCCCGAGCGACGCCAGGCTTGCCTGCTCAAGCGTCGCACGCAGTGACTCAATATTCATGTGGTGCTCCCAGAAGGTGTTCCGGTTCTATCCCGGGCCGTTGTCACGCCGACCTCGCGCGTCATCGTTGCGGTGGCAATGACTCACATGCGTTCACGTTCAAGTCGCCGCGCCAGTTCGTCATGAAGCTGGGCGGCGCTGGGCAGTTTCGGGAACACGAGCTCGCCGTCAATCGCCATCGACGGTGGGGTCAACACCCCGAGTCGCACGGCGTAATCCAGTTCATCGAGCAGGTTCACGTCGCGCCACGTCACCCGCTGCGCGAACGCCTGGGCGATGGCTTTGAGGCTATCTCGGCTGCGCTCGCAGTGGCTGCAGCCCGATGTCGAAAACACTTCAATCCTGATGCTCATGGTTCGCGTTCCGAATTAGTGTGGCTCGTGCTGCTGGTTTGCCATGCTGGACTCCAGTGCTGCCAGAATGGGGCAGTCGTCCACCGGCTTGCCTTCGTCCGTGCAGATCTCGATCAGCTCGCTCAACGCCTGGGACATCGCTTGCATCGTCTTGATCTTCTGTTCGAGCTGAAGCTTCTTGCGGATCGCAAGGCTGCGTACGTCACTGCAGCACGAGCGGTCGTCGGCCTTCATCTCAAGCAGTTGGCGGATTTCCGATAGCGTCATGCCGCAGTGCTGGGCGTGTCTGATGAAGTCCAGGCGGCGCACCGCGTCCTCGCCATACAGTCGATAGCCGGCTTCGCTCTTTTTTGCGGGGATCAGCAGGCGTTCATCCTCATAGAAGCGGAGGGTATCGGTGCTGACGTCGGCAAGCTTCGCCAGCTTCCCGATGGTCATTCCGGCGCGCGCCCGAGTTACCTCGCCACGCGGGTCGGTCCGGCGCCGAGGCTCGGGTGCCGGACTTCCTTCTGGAGATGCCTTCGCACCAGCAAGGTCTCGCTTGCTCGAATTGATGGGTGTTCGCACGTATGGTTCTCCAGTGGCGGCGATTCCAGGCTGTATACCCGGTTCAATAAAATGCCGCGGACCGGCCGTTCAACCGACGACCCGGGTCTCGTAACCGGCCTCGCCCAGGCATGCGGCGAGTGCGGCCGGTTCGACCGCCGTCGTGTCAAACAGGACGTTGATACGCTGGTCATGGGCCTGTGCATGCACCTGCCGTACGCCTCCCAGCGGCGTGAGCAGACGCGTGACACGCTGCTCGCATTTCTCGCAGTTCAGGCGCTGGTCGCCGATGACCTCGAATGTGATGGACTTGAACATCGCTAAAATCTCCAGTAATGGTGGGGCACGCGCCGCTTGACGCTTTTACGCGTGACTGGTTTTCTTCAAGGATGCGACCGCATCGGATGGCCTCTGGGGCGGGTGCCCAACCGCCCGGATGGCTTCGAAGAAATAGTCACCCCGACCCCATAACGAGTTGATAAAGATCGCGGTCACGCTTGCGGCCATCGCGACCATGCCCCATATCGGATAAATCAGTCCCGTCGCGGCCGCGGGAATCCCGATGCCATTGAACAGGAAGGCAAGCGAGACGTTTTGCACGATCTTGCGATAGCTGTTGCGACTGACTGCATAGGCCTCGAGTACTGCGCCGAGCCGCTGGTTGAGGATGATCACGTCGGCCGACTCGATCGCGATGTCAGCGCCACTCCCGAAGGCGATGCCAACATCGGCTTGCATCAGTGCCGGTGCGTCGTTGATGCCGTCGCCGACCATCGCCACCCGTGCGCCCTGCTGCAGTTGCCGGACCAGCGCCGCTTTCCCGGCCGGTAGCACACGGGCATGCACTTCCTCTATCCCGGCGGCATGTGCAAAATGGTGTGCCGCCTGCTCGTTATCACCGGTGATCAGGCTGGTGCGAATGCCAAGCGCGTGCAGGCGGCGCACGGTATCGGCCGCGTCAGGCCGCAGCGCATCGCCGAGCGCCAGTACACCGAGCAGAACGCCGTCGCGCGCAACACCGATCACGGTCAATCCGCGCGCTTCCAGTTCATTGATGCGTTCGTCGTGGTCCGCGAGATCCACGGCTTCGGCCGCGAGAAACGACGGGCTGCCGACCATCAGCGTCGTGCTGCCCAGCTGCGCGCGGACGCCCTGGCCGGTGATGGCCCGGAATCCCTCGACTTCGGGCAGCGCAAGATCACGTTTAAACGCTTCCTCCACCACCGCCCGCGCGAGCGGGTGCTCAGAAAAGGCCTCTACCGCTGCGGCAAGCGCGAGCAGTTCGTCCTCGGTGCCGACCGTAGCGACGATCTGCCGCAACGCGGGGCGGCCTTCGGTCAGCGTGCCGGTCTTGTCGAACACCACGCGGTTCACGCGTCGCAGCGCCTGAAACGCTTCACCGGTGCGCATCAGAACGCCGCGTTCGGCCGCTTCGCCCGCTCCGCGCACGATCGACAACGGGGCCGAAATCCCCACCGCGCACGGATACCCCATCACCAGCACGCTGAGCCCAGCAAACACCGCCCGTTGCAGATCCGGCGAGGCGCCGACCAGCAGGGGGCCGACGAGCCAGAACAGGGCCGCGGCAGCGGCGATGAACAGCACGAGCGGTGTGTACACGCGCAGCACGCGATCCACCAGATGCAGCAGGCCGGGTTTGAGGGCGCGGGCGTCCTCGACGCTGCGAATCACCTGCCTGAGAAAGCTGTCTTCCCCGACCACACTGACACGCACGAGCAGCGTGCCGTGTCCGTTCAGCGCGCCACTCACGACCCGGTCTCCGCTGCGTTTGTCGACGGCTAGCGGCTCGCCGGTGACGAGTGATTCGTCCACGTCCGATTCGCCCGATTCGACCTTGCCGTCAACTGGCACGCGACCGCCCGGGCGGATACGCACCAAGTCGCCGACGCGCACCTGTTCGAGCGGCACCTCGTGTTCTTGACCATCCCGGACGAGATACGCGACGTCAGGCTCAAGGTCCAGCAGCTTCTTGACCGCCTGCGAACTGCGGGTCTTGACGATCAGCGACAGCCATTCGGAAAAGATGTGATAACTGAGCACCATCACGGTCACGGCGAAAAACGCTTCCGTCGGATAAGCGACCGGATGAAGCGCCAGGCCAATCGCCCCGCCGGCGAGGCCCGCGAACGCCCCGAATTCCACCAGCACATGCTGGTTGAGGATGCCGCGCCGCAGCGCCATGAAGGCCATTCTCACAATGTGCTGGCCCACCCCGAAGATGAGCGTCAGGGCGAGTGCGCCGGTCAGCCACGGGACGGCCGCGCCGAACACGCCGCGCAGCTTGAAATAATAGATGCCCGCGCCGAACGCTGCGAGCAGGGTCGTACCGACGATCGCCCGCTGCAGCCCGTAGCCACGCAACACGACGAAGGCAAAGGCGACCAGACTGACGAGAGAAAACACGCAAAGCACAAACCAGGCGCTGTCGACCGGATAGCCGACCAGACCCATCGAGGCGATGCTGGCCGTCAGGGCGGTCAGGAAGCGGCCACGCTCGCGCACCAGCGCGCGTTCTTCTTCATCGTACGGACGCAGCTTGCGTGGATCGGAAACCGTGTAGCCAATGTCCTTGAGCGTCTGCAGCAAGTCCGCGGCGTCTGCGACTTGGGGGTCATACTCGATCAATGCCTGTTCATGGGTCAGGCTGACGGCGACCTTGTCGACGCCGGGTCGCTTACCCAGTGCCTTTTCGATCGTGCCCGTACACAGCGAACAGTGCAGGCCACCGATGCGCGCCCGGATGCGCCGCCGGCCTGGCAGGCTGGAAGGCTCTTCACTCCAGAAGCGCGGAGCCGATTCAATGGACGTTGCAGTAGTCATGACAACACCTCGACATGGAAGCCCAGCTCATTCAGCCTCTCGCGGATCTGGCTGGCGGTGAGCAGTACCTGGTCAAACGCGACCACCACGCGCTGCGTGCCGGCGTCGGCGGTCACGTGCTGGACGCCTGGCAGGCGCTGCAGCGCGAAACGAATTCGCGTCTCGCAGCCGCTGCAGTGGATTTTCTCGTCACCGGTTACGGTGAAATCAATCCGCTCTGTCATCAAATCCTCCTTCCAGTTTGGCTTGAGTTCGACCGTCGGGTAGGCTCTCTATCGAAATCCCCTTCGCTTGAATCGGAGCAGGCCAAAAGGCCAGCTGGATGACGGTATGCCCATGCTAAACCTTGGGGTTAACTCCAAAGTCAAGAGAAATCGAACTAACGATAAGGGGATCGTTGCCCGTAACGCGTGAAGGCCATTCATGCTTCAGAACGCAGCGATTCGGGTGCGTAGGAATGTCTCATCCAGTTCGGACAGTTCCGCCAAGTTCTTCAGTGCTGGCAGGTGGCGTACCTCATCCATGGCCATCGGAAAATCCAGGTGAGGATTGATGCGGTGGTAGGCCGAGCCGAGCAGGCCTGCCGCCAACAGATTGATGTACTGCGACTGGCTTTCGTTGACGACGCTGTGGAAATGCGCGCCCCAAGCCAGGCGCCCACCGCTACGCAAGCGATCCGGGTCGTAGGGCATAGCGCATTGTTCGCCGGTGCCCACCGACAGCACGGCCAGTTGTTCCAGACAGGTGGTGCCAAGATCGTAAGGCGGTGCGATGCCGCGACGACTCGGGCGGCCGAACCGGAACGCCTCGACCACACCCAGCAGTGCGGGATTGTTGGCATACAGCCCACCGTCGACGAGGTCGGTCAGATGTTCCATCGAATGGGCAGCGAAGAAGGTCGGCGCAGCGGACGTGGCCAGCGCCAGTTCGGCGAGGCGATCATCGTCGTGCCATACCCCTGGCTTGACATAGTCGCTCCGAAACAGATGAGGTCGAGCGTTGATCAGCGAGACGGCAGTAACGCAGACATCGGTCTGCACCTCAGCTAGCGTCAGGTCGCCGAAAAAGGCTTGCATGGCCTCACGTAACGCATCGCTACGGTAACGGGGGCGGAAGTTCCCGATCCACCCGAAGCGCCGAATCGCTGAGCCGAAAATGCGTGGCAGATGTGCCTCGTACAATACCGATATCTCGCTCACCGGTCGGCCGAGCGCCAGGGCCAGCGCGATGATCCCGCCGGTCGAGGTGCCGCAGATCAGGTCGAACCGAGCACTCAAAGGAAGCACGACGCCAGTCAGCGTATTCAGATACCCCTCGACACGTTCGAGAATCTTGAGGGTCAGGTAGAGGTTCGGCCGGGATTCTGGAAATTTTCGCAAAATGAGCAATAAGTCCTTGAGGCTACAAGGTAAATTTAATGTCTTTGGCCATGGCGCTTTGGTATCGCTCAAAGTCCAGTGAGTAGTGGCCTAGCCGATTGATATGCTCTCGCCGGTATGGCGACAGCCGATTCAGCAGCTCTTCGCTGAGCGGAACGCCCTGCTCTTGAAGAACTTTCAGCGTCCGCGACATCGTATGGACGTTGTGCAGGATGACCATGTTGGCCACGAGGTGGTTGTATTTCACGACTTTTCGCTGCTC
>MKTU01000007.1:0-12230 GCA_001898415.1 Rhodanobacter sp. 67-28
AAACACCCTCACCGGCAACGGTGGGGGTTTTTCTTTTCTGCCGCCGCCACCGCCGCCCGCAACCTGCAACAGGTCACCGCCAGGGAGTTCGTTCTCGAGGTGGGCCTGCGCTCGGGTGGCAAGCGCCGCCCATCCCGCGATCAACCCGCTACGTTCCTGGCAAAACAGGAGCAAAGCTGTGCCGGGAAGGCCGTTCCATGACACGGGCCGACTGGTTGCAGGGGCGGCGTGTTAGCGTGTTGTGGGGTTGCCGGCTCGGCGCAGGCGAGGGCGATGATGGCGGGGCATGACACGAACATCCTGGTCGTCGGTGGCGGCATCAATGGGGCGGGAATGGCACGTGATGCGGCAGGCCGCGGACTTTCGGTGACGCTTTGCGAGCAGGACGACCTGGCCGGGCACACCTCCAGTGCAAGCACCAAGCTGATCCATGGCGGCTTGCGCTACCTGGAACAGCACGAATTCCGGCTGGTGGCGAAGGCGCTGGCCGAGCGCGAGGTGGTCATGCGGCTGGCACCGCACATTGCCTGGCCGCTGTTGTTTGTCCTGCCGCACGAATCGCACCTGCGCCCGGCCTGGATGATCCGGCTCGGCCTGTTGCTGTATGACAGCCTGGGTGCCGGCCATCGGACGCTGGCCGATTCGCGCGCGGTGGATCTGCGCAGCCATGTCAGCGGCGCGCCGTTGAAAAACACGTACACACGCGGTTTCGTGTACTCCGATGGCTGGGTGCAGGACGCGCGCCTGGTCGTGCTCAACGCGATGGATGCGCACCGGCTCGGGGCCGATGTCCGGGTGCGCACGCGCTGCGTCTCCGCGCACGTCGAGGATGGCGTGTGGCAGGCTCAGCTGCTTGGCCCCGACGGGCAGATGGACAGCTGCCGTGCGAAGGTGCTGGTCAATGCGTGCGGCCCGTGGGCCGGGCGCTTCCTGGGTGACGTGCTGGGCCGCGATCGGCATCCACGCGTGCGGCTGGTGAAGGGCAGCCACATCGTGCTGCCGCGGCTGTTCGAACACGACCACGCTTACATCTTCCAGCAGCCCGATCGACGCATCGTGTTCGCGATCCCCTATGAGGACGACTACACCCTGGTGGGCACCACCGATGTCGACTATGCCGCCGACCCCGCGAACGTCGTGATCGACGCTGGCGAGGTTCGCTACCTGTGCGACGCCGTCAATCGCTACTTCCGCACGCCGGTGCAGCCGAAGGATGTCGTGTGGAGTTACAGTGGCGTGCGGCCGCTGCTGGATGAGGATGGCAACGCCAGCACGGTCAGCCGGGACTATCGCATCACGCTGGACCACGAACAGGGCGCCCTGCTGCTGAATGTCTTCGGCGGCAAGATCACCACCTACCGGCGACTTGCCGAGGAAGCGGTGGATCAATTGGCTGAGGTCTTGTGGCCCGAGCGGTCGGCATGGACTGCCCAAGGCGATCCCTTGCCAGGCGGCGATTTTGCCGATGCCGAACGGCTGCTCGCGGCCTGGTCGCAGCGTTGGCCCTGGCTGCCTTCCTCGCTCGCGCATCGCTGGTTCCGGCACTACGGCACCTGCACCGAAACCATGCTCGGCGAAGCGTGCGCCATGGGCGATCTGGGTGAGCACTTCGGCGCCGACCTCTACCAGCTCGAACTGGATTACCTCATCCGCGCGGAATGGGCGCGCAGCGGCGATGACGTGCTGTGGCGCCGTACCAAGCTCGGGTTGCGCCTGAGTCCGGTGGAACACCACCGGGTGCACGCTTACGTGGCGCGGATGGTTCCGATGCTGGTGGGTGCAACCGCGGAGAGAGCAGAGGCACAATCGGCATGAGCGGGAAAGCACACTTCGTCGTCGCCATCGACCAGGGCACCACCAGTTCACGCGCGATGGTCTTCGACGCGCAAGGTTGCGTGGTGTCTTCGGCACAGCGCGAGTTCGAGCAGATCTTTCCGCGCTCAGGCTGGGTCGAGCATCGCCCGCGCGACATTCTCACCAGCGTCCAGGTCACCCTGACGGAAGCGATGCACAAGGCCGGGATCGAGGCGTCGGCGGTGGCCGGTATCGGCATCACCAACCAGCGCGAAACCACCGTGGTCTGGGATCGTGCTACCGGCGAGCCGGTGTACAACGCGCTGGTGTGGCAGTCGAGGCATTCGGCGAAACTGTGCGAGTCCATGCGCAGCGAGGCCGTCGACGCGCTGGTGCGCGAGCGTACCGGTCTGCTGCTGGACGCCTATTTTTCCGCGACCAAGCTGAAATGGCTGTTCGAGCAGGTCAGCGGGGTGCGCGAACGGGCGCAGCGCGGTGAACTGCTGTTCGGCACGATCGACAGCTGGCTGGTGTGGAACCTCACCGGCGGTCGCACCCACGTCACCGACGTGACCAATGCCTCGCGCACGCTGCTGTACGACATCCATCGGCAATGCTGGGACGACGACCTGTTGGCCCTGTTCGGCGTGCCCGCCTCGATGCTGCCGCAGGTGCGCGGCTGCAGCGAGATCTACGGGCGCATCGAGCCGAAGTATTTTTTCGGTCGCGACGTGCCGATCTGCGGCATCGCAGGCGACCAGCAGGCCGCCCTGTTCGGCCAGGCATGCTTCGAGCCGGGCATGGCCAAGAATACCTATGGCACCGGCTGCTTCATGCTGATGAACACCGGACTCTCCGCGGTGCCGTCGCAGCATGGCCTGCTGACCACGCTGGCCTGGAAGCTGGGCGACAAGGTGGAGTACGCGCTCGAAGGAAGCATCTTCGTGGCCGGTTCGGTGGTGCAATGGTTGCGCGACGGCCTGCACCTGCTGGACCGGGCCGAGCAATCGCAAGCCTGCGCCGACAGCGTGGATTCCACCGAAGGTGTGTATCTGGTGCCCGCCTTCGCCGGGCTGGGGGCACCGTACTGGCAAGCCGACGTGCGTGGCGCCATCTTCGGCCTGTCGCGCGGCACGAGCCGCGAGCACCTGATACGCGCGGCGTTGGAGTCGATGGCCTACCAGACGCGCGACGTGCTGGCCGCGATGGAGGCCGACGCCGGCATCGCGCTGAAGGAGTTGCGCGCCGACGGCGGCGCCATCGGCAACGATTTCCTGGCCCAGTTCCAGAGCGACATGCTCGGCGTGCCGCTGCTGCGGCCCCGGATTACCGAAACCACCGCGCTGGGCGCCGCCTATCTGGCCGGCCTGGCGGTCGGCGTCTGGGACAGCCGCGAGCAGATCGCGCGGTTGTGGCAGCAGGATCGCCGCTTCGATCCCGCGATGGAGGCATCCCGTCGCGAGCGCCTCTACAGCGGCTGGCAAGCGGCGGTGCAGGCCACGATGGGCTTTCCCGCGAGCTGACTTCCACTCAGTCCAGTGCGTATCCGAACTGGTCGGCGAACTCCGCGGCAAACTCGGCGTAGTTGAAACGCTGGTTCTGGGTGCCGGGGTGCTCGACCTTCAGCGCACCCATCAGCGAGGCGATCCGGCCGGTGGTGGGCCAGTCCTTGCCATGCATGATGCCGAACATCAGGCCGGCCCGGTAGGCGTCGCCGCAGCCGGTCGGATCGACGATGACGCGCTCGCGCGCCGGCGGAATGTGGTGGCTCTCCTCGCCCACGTGGATCACCGAACCGCGTGGACCCTGGGTCACGATGTAGGCGGTGACATGGCTGGCGATCTCCGCCGCACTCCAGCCGGTGCGAGTCTGCAGCAACTGGGATTCGTAGTCGTTGACGATCACGTAAGTCGATTTGGCGATCATCGAGCGGAACTCGTCTCCGTTGAACAACGGCATCGCCTGGCCGGGATCGAAGATGAACGGCACGCCGCGCGCGGCGAATTCGTCGACGTGTTGCAGCATCGCCTCGCGGCCATCGGGCGCCACGATCGCGAAGTCGATCTGCGGGATGTCGCGGACGTGGTTCTCCTGCGCACTGGACATCGCGCCGGGGTGGAAGGCGGTGATCTGGTTGTTGTCCAGGTCCGTGGTGATGAAGCACTGCGGGGTGAACTGCTCCTCGAACACGCGCACGCCATCGAGCCGGATGCCGCAGTCCTGCATGTGCTGCCGGTAGGGCGCGAAATCCTGGCCCACCGCCGCCACCGGCAGCGGGTCGCCGCCCAGCAGCTTGAGGTTGTAGGCGATGTTGCCGGCGCAGCCGCCGAACTCGCGCCGCATGGCCGGTACCAGGAACGACACGTTCAGGATGTGCATCTGGTCGGGCAGGATGTGGTTCTTGAACTGATCCTGGAACACCATGATGGTGTCGTAGGCGAGCGATCCGCAGATGACGGCAGGCATGATGCGAGAAAACCCCGATTTGAGATGGGAGGCTGCGGGCGCGTGCTCGGACGGGCAGAATCGGTCCCTGCAGCCAAAGGCCGCCATCGTACCGCCATCCGTCCGCGCTGGCGACTTCGCGACCTGCTTCGCAGTTCAGTCCACGGCACAGGAAAATCGCTTATGGCCGTGTTGCACAAGGGTTTCTTAACGTGTTTTTCCTTGCGTGGAACGGTGGGCCTGACTAGACTGGCGAGCTTGTCTGTTTAGCCTGGCCGACCCACGGCGGACCCATGTTCAAGAAGTTCCGCGGCATCTTTTCCAACGACATCTCCATCGACCTCGGCACGGCCAACACGCTGATCTACGTGCGTGGTCAGGGCATCGTGTTGAACGAGCCTTCGGTGGTGGCGATTCGCCAGGACCGCGGCCCCGGTGGTCCGCGCACGATCGCGGCGGTGGGTGGCGACGCCAAGCGCATGCTGGGCCGCACGCCGGGCAACATCGCCACGGTGCGCCCGATGAAGGACGGCGTGATCGCCGACTTCACCATGACCGAGGCGATGCTGCAGCACTTCATCAAGCAGGTGCACAAGTCGCGCTTCCTGCGGCCGAGCCCGCGCGTGCTGGTGTGCGTGCCGTGCGGCTCGACCCAGGTCGAGCGCCGCGCCATCAAGGAATCGGCCGAAGGCGCCGGTGCCCGCGACGTGTTCCTGATCGAAGAGCCGATGGCTGCGGCGATCGGCGCCGGCATTCCGGTGCACGAGGCGCGCGGCGCGATGGTGCTGGACATCGGCGGCGGCACCTCCGAGGTGGCGGTGATCTCGCTCAACGGCATCGTCTACTCGCAGTCCGCCCGCGTCGGCGGCGATCGTTTCGACGAGGCGATCATCAACTACGTGCGCCGCAACCACGGCACCCTGATCGGCGAATCCACCGCCGAGCGGATCAAGCTGCAGATCGGCTGCGCGTTCCCGCAGGACGACGTCAAGGAGATCGAGATCTCCGGGCGCAACCTTGCCGAGGGCGTGCCGCGCATGTTCACGATCAACTCCAACGAAATCCTCGAGGCGCTGCACGAGCCGCTGGCCGGCATCGTGGCGGCGGTTAAGTCGGCGCTGGAACAGACTCCGCCGGAACTGTGCTCCGACGTCGCCGAGCGCGGCATCGTGCTCACCGGCGGCGGCGCGCTGCTGCGCGACCTGGACCGGCTGATCTCCGAGGAAACCGGCCTGCACGTGCAGGTGGCCGACGACCCGCTGACCTGCGTGGCGCGCGGCGGCGGCAAGGCGCTGGAGCTGATCGATCAGCATGGCAGCGACTTCTTCTCGCCCGAATAGCGCGCGGCAACGGGGGCCGCGATGGCGCGCGCACGCGAAGGTTCTTCCCCCCTGTTTGCCGGCAACGCGGCCGGCACGCTGCGGCTGATCGTCTATCTGGCGCTGGCGGTGGTGCTGATGGTGCTTGACCAGCGCAATGGCTGGCTGTGGCAGCTGCGCTCGGCCGCCTCGGCGGTGGTCGAGCCGGTCTATCGGCTGGCCGGCCTGCCCGCGGCCGGGGTGCACACCCTCGGCGTCGCGTTTGCCGATCGCCAGCTGCTGACCTCGCAGAACCAGCGCCTGCGCGAGGATCTGCTGCTGGCCAACGCCAAGTTGAACCGCATGGCCGCGGTCGCCGAGCAGAACGAACGGCTGCGGCGGCTGCTCGATACCCAGCACAGCCTGAAGCTCAACGTGCAACTGGCGCGGGTCATCGGCGTGGATCTCGGCGCGTACCGTTATGAGCTGACCTTGAACATGGGCTCGCGCGACGGCGTCGAGCCCGGACAGCCGGTGATCGATGCCCACGGCGTGATGGGCCAGGTGAAGGCCGTGCTGCCGCACACTGCCGTGGTGATGCTGATCACCGACCCCTCGCATGCGATCCCGGTGACGATCGCGCGTACCGGCTTGCGCACGGTGGCCTACGGTTCGCGCGACGGCGACCAGCTGAGCCTGCCCAACCTGCCGCTGGCGGCTGACGTGCGCGCTGGCGACAAGCTGCTCACCTCGGGCATCGGCGGCCGTTTTCCGCCGGGGTTCCCGGTGGGCCGGATCGACAGCGTGGCGCCGGCGCCGACCGGCATGTTCCAGGTCGCCCTGGCCACGCCGGCGGCGGACCTCGATCGCAGCACCGATGTACTGCTGCTGCACGACCAGGCCGAACCCAAGGGGCCGCCCGACCTGCCCGTTCCGGCAGGTCCGCCGCAGGTCCTGGCGCCGGCCGCTTCCGCCAGCGTGGCCGCGCCGGCGGTGCGCCCGGGTCAGGCCGGCGGGGTACCGCGATGAGTCGCGCGCGGCTGAGCCAGTGGTGGTTCGTCGGCACGCTGGCCGCGGCGCTGCTGCTGATGCTGGTGCCGCTGCCCGGCGTGCTGGAGCCGTTCAAGCCGTATTGGCCGGCGCTGGTGTTGCTGTACTGGGCGCTGGAAGCGGAAGACCGGGTGAGCCTGGGCCTTGCCTTCGGCGTGGGATTGCTTGCGGACCTGCTCGACGGCGTGCTGCTGGGCGAGCAGGCGCTGCGGCTGTGCGCGCTGGTCTTCATCACCGTGCGATTCCGTTCGCGATTGCGCTTCTTCCCGATGTGGCAGCAGGCACTGGCGGTGCTTGCCTTGCTGCTCAACGATCGCTTCCTGCTGCTGCTGGTGCGCATGCTGGCCGGCGCTTCGCTGCCGCCGGCGAGCTGGTGGATTTCCCCCTTCGTCGGTGCGGCGTTGTGGCCGTTCCTGTTCCTGTTGCTCGACGACCTGCGCGCGCGGCTGCGGATCCAATGAAGCATGAGCCGGTGAGATGAAGAGTCGCCGCGCGCTCAAGAACGTCCGTGACGAGACCGCGCTGTTCCGTCGACGCGCGCTGGTGGGTTTCGTGCTGATCCTGCTGGGGCTGGGCGGGCTGGTCGGGCGTTACGTGGTGCTGCAGGTCGCGCGACACGACGAGTTCGCCACCCGCTCGACCAACAACCGGGTCAAGCCGCGCGCGATCCCGCCGGCGCGCGGCCTGATCTACGACCGCAACGGCGTGGTGCTGGCCGACAACGTGCCGGCGTTCCGGCTGGAAGTGGTGCCCGAGCAGGTCAAGGACATGCCCGCTCTGCTGGCGCGGCTGGGCCAGGTGGTGCCGCTGGACCAGGACGACATCGACGCGTTCAACAAGCAGTTGCGGCAGAGCCGGCGTTTCGACAGCGTGCCGCTGAAGATGCACCTGACCGAAGACGAGATCGATCGTTTCGCGGTCAATCGCTGGCGCTTTCCCAACGTCGACGTGGTGCCCTACCTGACCCGGCATTATCCGTTCGGCCCGTTGTTCGCCCACGTGGTCGGCTATGTCGGGCGCATCGACGCCGACGACCTGCAGCGGCTGGACGCGGATCGCTACCAGGGCACCAGCCATGTCGGGCGCAGCGGCGTGGAGCGTTCCTACGAGGACGTGTTGCACGGCAAGCCCGGCTACGAATTGCTGGAGGTCAACGCCGATGGCCGCACCCAGCACGTGCTGGAAACCCATGCGCCCACGCCCGGCCGCAGCCTCTACCTGAGCATCGACGCGCGCATCCAGAAGGCGGCCGAGGCGGCATTCGAGGGCCGTCCCGGCGCGGCGGTGGCGATCGATCCGCGCAACGGCCAGGTGCTGGCGATGGTCAGCGTGCCCACGTTCGATCCCAACCTGTTCGTCAACGGCATCAGCCAGGCCGACTACCGCGCGCTGACCACCGACCCGGACAAGCCGCTGTACAACCGCGCCCTGCGCGGCGTCTATCCGCCGGGCTCGACGGTGAAACCATTCCTTGCACTCGGCGGGCTGGAGCTGGGCCTGCGCAAGCCGTCGGACACGGTGTTCTCCAACGGTCAGTTCTGCCTGCCGGGGCAGACGCGCTGCTACCGCGACGACAAGCGCGGCGGCGACGGCACCGTGGACATGGTCACCGCGATCGAGAAGTCGACCAACACGTATTTCTACAAGCTGGCGCTGGACATGGGCATCGACCGGCTGAGCCAGTGGATGAGTCGTTTCGGCTTCGGCCGCGAGACCGGGATCGACCTGATCGGCGAATCCGACGGCATCCTGCCCTCGCGCCAGTGGAAGGCGGCCAACAGCAAGCAGCCCTGGTATCCCGGCGAAACGGTGATCGCCGGCATCGGCCAGGGTTACTGGGCGGTTACCCCGCTGCAACTGGCGCATGCGGTGGCGACCCTGGCCGGCGGTGGCGTGCCGTACCTGCCGCGGCTGGGCATGGCCACCAGCACGGTCGGCGAGGCGCAGCGCCAGCCGCTGCCCAATCCGCCGGGCGCCACGTTGATCCGCCAGCGCGGCGACTGGGCGGTGATCAACGCGGGCATGCGCGCGGTGATCACCGAAGGCACCGGCAAGGGCCTGAACGACGGCTTCCCCTACGCGATCGCCGGCAAGAGTGGCACCGCCGAGCGCTACTCGCGCACCAGCGACGCGTACGACACCAATCGCAACACCGCGTATCTGGCCACCCGCCATCGCGCCTGGTTCATCGCCTACGCGCCGGCCGACCACCCGCAGATCGCCGTAGCCGTGGTGCTGGAGCAGGGCGCCTGGGGCGCTTCGGCGGCGGGGCCGATCGTGCGCAAGATTCTCGATGCGTGGCTGGCCACCCACCAGGGCGTGCTGCCCGGCGCCGAGCGATTGCCGGATGCCGCACCGCTCCCATCCGCCGCGCCGGCACCGGCCGGCTCGGTCGTCGAGGACGTGCCCGTGTCCGCCAGCAGCGAGGTGCAACCATGATCGGCGTGCTGCGCGCGCGCATGCGCCGCTTCGCGCACCGGGTGATGACCCGGCGCCGGATCGACCTGCCGCTGGCGGCCGGCCTGTTCGTGCTGGCCTTGATCGGCCTGGCCACGCTCTACAGCGCGGGCGATCGCAGTCTGGCCCTGGTCGGTGGCCAGGCCGCGCGTTTCGTGTTGGGCGGCGCCTTGCTGCTGCTGGTCTCGCGCATTCCGCCCCCGGTGCTGCGCAGCTGGACGCCGGGCCTCTACGCCGTCAGCGTCGCCTTGCTGGTGGTGGTGGCGATCCTCGGTGAAGGGCGCGGTTCGATGCGCTGGCTGGATCTGGGCGTGATGCGTTTCCAGCCGTCCGAACTGCTCAAGCTCACCACGCCGATGATGGTGGCTTGGTACCTCCACCCGCGGCAGCTGCCGCCGGGCTGGAAGGACATCGCGGTGGTCGGCATCCTGATCGCCATTCCTGCCGCCTTGATCGCCGAACAGCCGGACCTGGGCACGGCGGTGCTGGTGGCCACGGCCGGCGCGTTCGCGCTGTTCCTCTCCGGCATGGCGTGGTGGCGCATCGGATTGCTGGTGGGCGCGGTGGTGGGCATGATCCCGATCGGCTGGCACTTCCTGCACCAGTACCAGCGCGATCGCGTGCTGACCCTGCTCAATCCCGAATCCGATCCGCTGGGCAACGGCTGGCACATCATCCAGTCGCAGATCGCGGTGGGCTCCGGCGGCGTGTTCGGCAAAGGCTGGCTGCACAGCACGCAGTCGCGGCTGGATTTCCTGCCCGAGCACACCACCGATTTCATCTTCGCGGTGTTCTCCGAGGAGTTCGGCCTGGTCGGCGTGTGCGCGCTGATCGCGCTGTACGCGTTCATCATCGGCCGCTGCCTGTGGATCGCGATGGAGGCGCGCGATACGTATTCGCGCCTGCTCGCCGGCGCGATCGGCATGAGCTTCTTCGTCTACGTGTTCGTCAACGGCGGCATGGTGGCCGGCATGCTGCCGGTGGTCGGCGTGCCGATGCCGATGATCAGTTACGGCGGCACGTCGGCGGTGTCGCTGTTGACCGGTTTCGGCGTGCTGATGTCGATCCATGCCAATCGCAAGAGCCACATCTGAATCGCGCCCCGCGCGCGCCATGCGTGGGGCCGAAGTCGCCGCGGCTTGCATGGTAGGCTCTCGCTGACCTCGATTTTCCCTTTGCGAAGGCCTTGCATGTCCGTGCATCCCGTGTCCCGTGTGTGCTGTTGCCTGCTGGTCCTGCTGTCGTGGGTGGCTGGAACGGACACCGCGCTGGCCGCCCATCCGGGGCAGGCGAAACTGGTGCAGGAGGTGGCGCACGACACCGGCCAGAGCCCGGCCGCGCTCAATGCGCTGCTCGACGGCGCCACCAAACAGCAGTCGATCCTCGACGCGATCAGCCGCCCGGCCGAGGCCAAGCCGTGGAAGGATTATCGCCCGATCTTCCTCACCGATGCCCGCATCGACGGCGGCATCGCGTTCTACCAGCAGCATCGCGCACTGCTCGACCGGATCGCGACCGAGTACGGCGTGGCGCCGCAATACGTGGTGGCGATCATCGGCGTGGAGACCAATTACGGCCGCATCGTGGGCCGCTACAAGGTGCTCGATGCGCTGGTGACGCTGGCCTTCTACTACCCGCCGCGCGCGCCGTTTTTCCGCGACGAGCTGAAGACCCTGCTGGAGCTTCCCGCCAGCAAGCTGGCCGGTCCGCTGGACTCGCTGGTCGGCTCCTATGCCGGCGCGCAGGGCTGGGGCCAGTTCATGCCTTCGAGCATCCGCGACTACGCGGTTGACGAGGATCACGACGGTCGCATCGACCTGCACGATTCGGCCGACGACATCGTGGCCAGCGTCGCCAACTACCTGCACGGGTACGGCTGGGAGCGCGATGCCCCGGTGGCGGCGCGGGCGCAGCCCGATGCCAAGGCGCGCGCGAGCGACCTCAACGAGCTCATGCCGAAGCATCCGCTGGAACAGTTCGAGGCCTGGGGCTACGCGCCGCTGCAGCGGATCGACCCCGGCCGGCTCGCCAGCCTGCAGCAGCTCGAAGGCCCGGCCGGGCCGGAGTACTGGTTCACCTTCCAGAATTTCTACGTGATCACCCGCTACAACCGCAGCCCGTTGTACGCGATGGCCGTCGAACAGCTGGCGCAGGCGATCGCCGCCGGCGTGGCGCAGGCGGACGCGGCGCGGTGAGGTTCGTCGCGGTCGCCGCCGTGCTCGCGGCCAGCGCGCTGCTTGCCGCGTGCAGCGGGCCGCGCAGCCGACCGTCGTCGTCGTCCGGCGCGGGCCATCGCGGCGTGTCCGGCACGGCATCGCCCGCGGGTGAAGGTGGCATCCACGACGACCTCAGTCGGCCGCAATCGAGCCGCTACCGCGACGGCCGCGACAGCGTGCCGCCGCCGATCGACGTCAGCAAGCTGTCCGAGCCGGTGCCGAAGGCCGAGCCGCGCTCGCGCTACGGCAACAAGTCGCCCTACAGCGTGCGCGGCAAGACCTATCGCGTGCTGTCCACGGCGCGCGGCTACGACGAGCGCGGCATCGCCTCGTTCTACGGCAGCAAGTTCCACGGCTACAAGACCTCCAACCTCGAAACCTACGACATGTACGCGTTCAGCGCGGCCAGCACCACGCTGCCGCTGCCCAGCTACGCGCGCGTCACCAACCTGGAGAACGGCAAGAGCGTGGTCGTGCGGGTCAACGACCGCGGACCGTTCCACGACAACCGGCTGATCGACCTGTCCTATGCCGCGGCAGTGAAGATCGGCATCTGGCCCAAGGGCACCGGCCTGGTCGAGGTGCGCGGCATCGACCCGGCGCATCCGGCGCAGGAACTGCCGCCGCCGGAGGCGGTCTCAGGCAGGCACCCGGGAATCTACCTGCAGGTGGGTGCGTTCGCCGACGCGTCCAATGCCGACCGCCTGGCCCGGCGCCTGCGTGCGGCCGACCTCGGCACGGTGCAGGTGATCGACGGCGTGGCGCATGGCCAGCGCCTGCGCCGCGTGCGGGTCGGCCCGCTCGACAGCGTGGATCGCGCCGACGAAGTCAGTCGCCGGATCGAACGCATGGGTCTGCCCTCGCCGCAGGTCGCGGTAGACTGAGCAGGATTTGCGCAGGCTTCCTTGCCACTTCGGCGCGCGCAACGCCGATCCTCGAAAAACCGGACTCGAAAACACGATGAACTTTC
>MKTU01000007.1:12287-23486 GCA_001898415.1 Rhodanobacter sp. 67-28
GCCGCCGCCGCCGGACGTCGATGGCGCCAGCTGGGTGCTGATGGACTACGCCACCGGCCAGATACTTGCCTCGAAGGATCCCGATGCGCGTCGCGCGCCGGCCTCGCTGACCAAGGTGATGACCGACTACGTGGTGTCGGCCGAGCTCGCCAACGGCCGCATCCACAACAGCGACATGATCACCATCAGCGAGCATGCGTGGCGCGGCGGCGGTGCCGGCACCGACGGCTCCACCAGTTTCCTCAAGCTGGGCAGCCAGGTGCCGCTGATGGACCTGCTCAAGGGCATGATCGTGCAGTCCGGCAACGACGCGGCAATCGCGCTGGCCGAGCACACCGCCGGTTCGGAGGATGCCTTCGCCAACCTGATGAACGCCTACGCCAAGCAGTTGGGCATGGCCAACTCGCACTTCTCCAACGCCTCCGGCTATCCGGTGCAGAACCACTACAGCTCCGCGCGCGACGTCGCGATCCTGTCGCGCGCGCTGATCCACAACTTCCCCGACGACTACGCCATCTCGGCGATCAAGTCGTACGAGTGGAACGGCATCAAGCAGCAGAACCGCAACGAGCTGCTCTGGCGCGATCCGGCCGTGGACGGCATCAAGACCGGGCACACCGCCGACGCGGGCTTCTGCCTGGCGGCGTCCGCCAAGCATGGCGACGAGCGCATGATCGCGGTGGTGATGGGCGCCAGCTCCAACAAGGCGCGCGCCGATTCGGCGATGGCCCTGCTCAACTACGGCTTCCGCTTCTACGAGACGCACAAGCTGTACGACACCAGCAAGCCGCTGGCGACGCCGCGGTTGTGGAAGGGCGAGGCGGACACCTTGCCGATCGGCGTGGCCAGCGACGTGCTGGTCACCGTCAAGACCGGCCAGTACGACAAGCTCAAGGCGGTGATGGACATCCCCTCGACCCTGATCGCGCCGTTCAAGAAGGGCCAGCAGATCGGCAGCCTGCGCATCAGCCTGGATGGCCAGGCGCTGCAGACGGTGCCGCTGGTCGCACTGGCCGACGCGCCGCAGGGTGGCTTCTTCTCGCGCCTGTGGGACAGCATCCTGCTCTGGTTCCACAAGGACACCGGCAACACCGAGCAGGCGCCGAGCGCCAAGTGATGCAACCGATCGACTTCGACAAGGCGAAGCGGCAAGGCCGGGGCTTCCAGTTCCCCGGCGAGTTCGAGATCACCGCCGTGGGCAGCGCCAGCGCCGACCTGCCCCGCCACGTGCCGCAACTGCTCGAACGCGCCGGCCTGCACGTGCTGCACGAAACCGTGCGTCACCGCCATTCCGGCGCCGGCAATTTCGTCTCGGTCACGGTCACCTTCCGCTGCGACAACCGCGAGCAGTACGAAGCAGCGCATCACGCACTGCGCGCCGATGCGGATGTCCGGTATACGTTGTGAGGCCGGGATTCGGGATGGGGATTCGCAAGAGCCGCGTCCCGAGCCTCCGCGTCGCATGGGTTCGGCGGCTCTTGAACCAGAAGAATTGCAAGGCCACAAGCTCGTCGTGAACCACGAATCCCGCACCCCCCATCCCGAATTCCGGCCCCTGGCCATTCGCCGCCTCGGCCGCCAGCCCTACGCGGCGACCTGGCAGGCGATGAGCGCGTTCACCGACAACCGCACCGCCGACACGCCGGACGAGCTGTGGCTGCTGGAGCACGACCCGGTGTTCACCCTGGGCCAGGCCGGCAAGATGGAGCACGTGCTGGCGCCGGGCGACATCCCGGTGATCCCGGTCGACCGCGGCGGGCAGGTGACCTACCACGGGCCCGGCCAGATCGTCGGCTACCCGCTGATCGACTTGCGCCGCATCGGCGTGGGCGTGCGCGAGCTGGTGCGGCGGATCGAGCAGGCGCTGATCGACACGCTGGCGCACTGGCAGGTGGCGGCGGCGCGCCGCGAAGGCGCCCCCGGCGTGTACGTGGGCGAGGCCAAGATCGCCGCGCTCGGCCTGCGCGTGCGTCGCGGCTGCAGTTTCCACGGGCTGGCCTTCAACGTGGCCATGGACCTGGAGCCGTTCGAACGCATCAACCCCTGCGGCTACAAGGGTTTGGCGGTCACGCAACTGGTAGACTTGGGCGGTCCGTCGCAGCTGGCGGACGTCGAGACGGTGCTGGCCGACGAGTTCTGCCGCCAGTTCGGCTTCGTCGCCGCGCCCGCTGCCCCCCTGATTCCCGAACTCCCCGCGCGCGCCGCGGTCTGAACTCCTCTCCCATGAGCGAAACCAGCGCCCCCTTGTCCAAATCCATTCCGATCCAGGTCGTGGCCGGCACCGGCACGGTGGAGAAACAGCTCGGCAGCGACAAGATCGCGCTGAACCGCGCCGGTTTCGACACCAGCGTGCCGACCCTGCGCAAGCCCAACTGGATCCGCGTGCGCCTGCCGCAGGGCAACGCGGTGCAGCAGCTGAAGGCCCGCCTGCGCGAGAACGCGCTGGTGACCGTATGCGAGGAAGCCTCCTGCCCCAACATCCACGAATGCTTCAGCCACGGCACCGCCACCTTCATGATTCTCGGCGAGGTGTGCACGCGGCGCTGCTCGTTCTGCGACGTGGCGCATGGCCGGCCGCAGCCGCCGGATGAACTGGAGCCGGCGCGCCTGGCGCAGACCATCGCCGACATGCGGCTGAAGTACGTGGTGATCACCTCGGTCGACCGCGACGACCTGCGCGACGGCGGCGCGGCGCACTTCGCCAGCTGCATCCGCGCGGTGCGCCATGCCAGCCCGGCCATCCGCATCGAGATCCTCACCCCCGATTTCCGCGGCAAGGGCCGCATGGAACGGGCGCTGGAAGTGCTCAAGGCATTCCCGCCGGACGTGTTCAACCACAACCTGGAAACCGTGCCGCACCTGTACCGCGAGGTGCGCCCCGGCGCCGATTACCAATGGTCGCTGGACCTGCTCAAGCGCTTCAAGGCGCAGCACCCGCAGGTGCCGACCAAGTCCGGCATCATGCTCGGCCTGGGCGAGACCCGCGAGCAGGTGCTGCAGACGCTGCGCGACCTGCGCGACCACGATGTGGAGATGATCACCATCGGCCAGTACCTGCAGCCCACGCCGCACCACCATCCGGTGCTGCGCTACTGGACGCCCGAGGAATTCCACGCGCTGCGCGAAGCCGGCGAAGCCATGGGCTTTCATCACGTCGCCTCCGGCCCGCTGGTGCGATCGTCCTACCACGCCGACCTGCAGGCGCATGCAGCCGGTGTCACCGAATCCGCCTGAGAGCATCCATGAAACTTCGCCCCGCGCTGGTCCTGCTGTTCGTTCTCTCCGCCAGCTGCGCCTTTGCGCAGTCCGCGGCCGACCTGGGTGCCGGCCCCCAGCCGCGCAAGGCGGCCACCTGGCCGCTGGAGCCCACGGCCGAACAGGCCCAGGCCGCGCAACTGTCCGCGCGCTTCCTGACCCGCTTCCACTACGACGCCCAGCCGCTGGATGACGCGATGTCCGCGCGCATCTACAAGGCATATTTCAAGATGCTCGACGGCGACAAGGTGTTCTTCACCCAGGCCGACATGGACAAGTTCGCGCCACTGAAGAGCAAGTTCGACGACGCGATCTGGAACAGCGACCTCTCCGCGCCGTTCGCCATCTTCAACCTGTACCTGCAGCGCGCCGTGCAGCGCATGAGCTACGCCCGCGAGCTGCTGAAGAACGGCTTCGACCTCAGCCGCGACGAGAGCTACGAGGTCGACCGCAAGGACGCCGCCTGGCCGAAGGACGAGGCCGCCGCGCAGGACCTTTGGCGCAAGCGCACCAAGAACGACTGGCTGCGTCTGAAGCTGGCCGGCAAGGACGACGCGGACATCCGCAAGACGCTGGACAAGCGCTACAGCGGCTACATCGACCGCATCCGGCAGATCAACAGCGCCGACGCGTTCCAGACCTTCATGAACGCCTACGCCGAATCCACCGACCCGCACACCGACTACCTCGGCCCGGAGGCGGCGGCCAACTTCGACATCGCGATGAGCCTGTCGCTGCAGGGCATCGGCGCGCAGCTGCAGTCGCGCGACGACTACACCATGATCGTCAAGCTGATCCCCGGCGGCCCGGCGATGAAGTCGCACAAGTTCAAGCCGGGCGACCGCATCGTGGCGGTGGGCCAGGGCGACAAGGGCGCAATGGTGGACGTGGTCGGTTGGCGCATCGACGACGTCACCGCGCTGATCCGCGGCAAGAAGGGAACGGTGGTGCGGCTGGAAGTGCTGCCCGCCGATGTCGGCCCGGACGGCAAGCACGAGCTGATCACCCTGGTGCGCGACAAGATCAACCTGGAGGATGCCGCGGCCAGCAAGAAGGTCATCGAGATCAAGGACGGCGCGGTCACCCGCAAGATCGGCGTGATCGACCTGCCCTCGTTCTACTCCGATTTCGGCGCGCGCAGCGCCGGCGACAAGGATTACCGCAGCACCACCCGCGACGTGGCCAAGCTGATCGCCGAGCTCAAGCAGGAAGGCGTGCAGGGCATCGTGGTGGACCTGCGCAACAACGGCGGCGGCTCGCTGGCCGAGGCGGATTCGATGACCGGCCTGTTCATCGACAAGGGCCCGGTGGTGCAGGTGCGCGGCTCGCACGGCGAAGTCCAGGTGCAGGGCGACGACGATGCAGGCATGGCCTGGAGCGGTCCGCTGGCGGTGCTGGTCAACCGCGGCACGGCTTCGGCCTCGGAGATCTTCTCCGCGGCGATCCAGGATTATCACCGCGGCCTGGTCATCGGCGAGCCGACCTTCGGCAAGGGCACCGTGCAGACCCTGGTGGACCTGGACAAGTTCGCCTCCGGCGACAGCGAGAAGCCGCAGCTGGGCGAACTGAAGATGACGATCCAGGAGTTCTTCCGCATCAACGGCGGTTCCACCCAGCTCAAGGGCGTCACCCCGGACATCGAGTTCCCGAAGAACGGCGACGAGAAGGACTTCGGCGAATCGACCTACGACAACGCGCTGCCGTGGACGCAGATTCCGCCGGCCGACTACCAGCCGGTGGCGAACCTCTCCGCCTACCTGCCGCAGCTGCTCAAGCAGCACGACCAGCGTGCGGCGCAATCGCCGGCGTGGAAGCTGATGCTGGACGAGCTGGCGCAGTACAAGAAGATGCGCGACATGACCACGATCTCGCTGAACCTGGCCACCCGCGAAGCCGAACGCAAGCAGCAGGAGCAGATGCAGGCCGACTTCCGCGCGCGGCACGTAGCCATCGACGGCAGCGACGCGGCCCTGCCGGAGGCGGGCAGCACGCTGGACGACGGCCTCAATCCGAACGAGCGCAGCATCAAGAGCGAGCTGAAGGAAGAGAAGGACGCCAAGAACGCCAAGGACCCGCAGCTCCAGGAGACCGCGCACATCCTGTTCGACGCGATCGGCATGATCAAGGCCGACCCGAAACTGGCCAGCGAGGTGCTGCCTTACGGCGGCAAGTTCTCGCCGCACGCACTGGCCAGCGTAACCACCCCCGCGCCGTCCGCGAGCAGCCCGGCGCACTGAGTATCCCGCTGCGCACGACGACAAGGCGGCACTGCCTGTCGTCGTGCGTGCGGGAGCCTGCGGTCCGCAGGCGCTTGTCCCGCGGGCCGTTTCCTACCCGTCGTAGCCGAAGCGTTCGAGCCACGGTTGCAGCACGGGCAACACCGGTTCGAAATGCTCGCGGTAGTCGCGCCAGCGGCCCACCGCCTTGCGATAGACGCCGCGGGTGACCTGCGCGTAGCTGGGCGTGCTGATGTGCTTCTCGCGCGCATGCTCGGCGAAGCGCTGCAGGGGCGCGGCATCGGCCAGGTCCAGGAACCGCGCCAGTCGTGTCGCCTGGTCGCCGAACTGCTCCACCACGGATTCGTAGCGCCACTCCAGCACCTGCGGGGCGAACACCTCGACATCGCGCTGCCATTGGGTGAAGGCGCGCGCGTAGCCCTGCGCCAGGCGCGGCAGGGAGGAGCACAACACCATGAACGCCGGCGAGCGGAACGATTGCATGCTGCAGCTGAGCAACACGTCGCAGGGATGGCGCAGGCAGAGAATGATCCGTGCCTGCGGAAACAGCCGCATGATCATCGGCAGGCACTGCATGTTCAGCGGGTTCTTGTCGACCAGCCGGCGCGGCCCGAGGTCGGGGCGCACCCGCGCGACCCGTCGGCGATAGCTGCGGCGCAGGGCATCGGCATCGTCCTGGCTCAGTGTGACGAGATCGGCGGGATAGCGCTGGCCGACGCGTTCCATGCTTTCGATCAGCTCATGGATGTAGGCACGCTCGTCCATGGACCGGAAATCCGGGTGGGCGTCGAGCATCTGTTCCAGCAAGGTGGTACCCGAGCGCGGAAAGCCGACCACGAAGACCGGGCTCTCCATGGAGCCGGGGGCGCGCAGCTCGGTCCAGCGGGCGTAGTCGTGCGGTTCGACCACGCAGTCCGCCAGCGGCAGCGGCTGGCTGTCCGCCGCCAGTCGCTCCGGCACGACCTGGCGGGCGATCTCCAGTTGCGCCGCGTGCGCCGCCTGCAACGCGTCCCATGCCTCGGCGTGGCGGCCCAGCCGGTCGCAGGCGATGGCGAGGCCGAAACCGACGCTGGCCCGGCTCTCGTCGTCGAGCGGCTGCGCCAGCACGCGCCGGTACAGCGCCGCTGCCTCGGCGTGCGCGCCGTTGCGTGAGGCCATCGCGGCGTGCGCGCGCCAGCCGTCGGCGCGTGCTTGCACGGCGCCCGGCGGCAGGGCGTCGATCGCGGCCAGCGGCAGTTGTTGCAGGTCCTGCTGTGCGCGTTCGACCTGGTTGCTGCGCTCGTGCAACACCACGCGCTGGGCGGCGATGCGCAGGCGCAGCGGAGCGGCCGCGGCCTCCGTCGGCGGCAACTGCGCGCGCGCGAGCGTGCGCAGGGCCGCCTCGGAAGCGCCCTGCACCGACAACATGGCGGCCAGGATCAACGCCTGTTCGGCGGGTTGCGGCGGCCACTCGCCGGCGCCGTCGAGCATTTCCTCCTGTGCCGCGTTGTCGCCGCAGACGTAGCAGGCGTAGGCCGCCTGCAGGCGGGCCTCGATGAATGACGGGGCGAGATTGGCCGCTTCCAGCAGCGCCTGCCGTGCCGCCGGCCAATCGCGTTGCTGGGTGTACAGCAGGCCGAGGTTGTAGTGCACCTCCGCATCGCCCGGCGCGAGCTGCCGGGCCTGACGCAGGGCCTGCCCGGACGCGGCGAGGTCGCCGGCCAGGCGAGAGGCCACGCCGAGGTTGTTCCAGTAGGCCGAGACGGCCGGTCGCAACTGGCACAGGCGGTTGAACGTGGCGGCCGCCCGTGCGTGCCGGCCGGTGGCCTGTTGCGCCACGCCGAGCAGGACGAGCACGCCTTCGTCGTCGCCGGCGGCATCCGCCGCCTGCGCCGCCAGTTCGATGACGCGCTCTGCGTCGCCTGCATTCCACGCGCTCGCCATGGCGGCGGCCAGCGTGCTGGCCGGAGTGCTGGGCGGATCGGCGGCGGGCGGGGGCGGGGGCATGCGGCCTCGGTGGGGTGGTGTCCGGCGCCCATTATGCAAGAGGGCCGCGGTTTGCCCGCGGCCCTCCTGGGGGTTTGCAACGACTGCGATGGAGCTAGGACATCAGAACTTCACGGTGGCGCGGGCCCAGTAGTAGCGACCGAGCACGTCGTAGGTGGAGACGTCCACGTTGTAGTTGGAACCGTTCTGATACATCAGCGGCGGTGCCTTGTCGGCGATGTTGTCCACGCCGACGTCGAAGCGGGTGTGGATCGACGGCACCGCGTAGCCGAGCTGGATCGAGTGGTAGGTCACCGAGGCGATCGGAATGTTCACGCCGGGAATGGCCGCATCCGTGTTGAGCGCGGTCAGGCTGTTGATGTAGCGCGACTGCCACTGGGCGTTCCAGTTGCCCTTGCTCCAGTTCAGCGTGACCGTGCCGCGCAGCCGCGAGATGTTGCCGAACTGCTGGCTGTAGGTGCCGGCGTAGTCGATGGCCTGTGCGCCCGGCTCGCCGGGGGTGGCGTTGTTCCTGTAGGTGGAGGTGTAGCTGCTGTTGAGGCCCACCTGGAAGTCGCCCGGGTCCACGCTGCCCATGTTGAAGTGGGGCACCTTGTAGCGCAAGGTGAAGTCGACACCCGACGTATTCAGCGTGCCAAGGTTGACCACCGGCGTGTTGATCAGGAACACCTGGCCCGGCTGGCGGCTGGTGGTGTCCTCGCGATGGATCAGCCCGCAGTACGGGCTGGCACTGTTGTTGAAGCACGAACTGACGACCAGGTCGCCGGTGATCGCGGTCAACGTGTCGGACAGGTAGATGTGCCAGAAGTCGAGGCTGGTGGAGAAGCCGGGCAGCCACTCCGGCGAGTAGACCAGGCCGAGGTCGATGGATTTGCCCTTTTCCGGCTTCAGCGAGTTGCCCACGGTGGCGGCACCGGAATAGAACGTGTTGACCTGCGCCGGCGAGTTGCCGCCCCAGTTGACCGGCACGTACTGGCAGGCCGCGGCATGCTGGGCCAGATCGGCCGCGCTGAGGTTGACGCAGGGGTCGTTCAGGGTGGGCTGCACCAGGGTGCGGCCGTCGTAGAGCTCGTTGAGGTTCGGCGCGCGGAACACCTGCGAGACGGTACCGCGGACCAGCAGATCGGCCACCGGCTTCCATTCGATCGCGACCTTGCCGTTGGTGGTGCTGCCGCTGGTGCTGTAGTTGGAGGAGCGCACGCCCAGGTCGATGTTCAGTGACTGCGCCCCGGGCGCATCGGCGAGCAGCGGGATCAGGGTTTCCGCGTAGATCTCCTTGACGTTGTAGCTGCCGCTGGCGGGCGAGCCGCATGCTTCCTGCAGGATCTGGCACTGGGTGGTGACCGGGTCGAGCACCGCGAACGGGCTCACCGTGTACTTCATCGTCTGCTTGCGGTACAGCGCGCCGACCGACAGCTGCATGGCGCCGGCGGGCAGGTCCCACAGGTCGCCGCTGGCGTCGAACTGCGCCTGCTTGGTCGAGTTGGTCATGACATAGATCGGCGTCTTCACGCCGGCGCTCAGCAGCTTGCCCACCGCCGGGTCGGCCTGGTTGAAGATGTTGGCGCCGGCATCGACCGCCGCCTGCAGGGCGGGGATGTCCACCTCGTTGGTGTCGCGCTGGTCGCGCTTGCTGTGGCTGTAGTTGATCGACGCGTCCCAGATCCAGCTGCTGTCCTGGCCGAAGTTGCCGCGCAGGCCGGTGTTGATCTGCGCGTTGTCGGTCTTGTAGCTGTGCACGCGGGTGCCGGCGCCGGTCAGGCGGGTCTGGAAGTTGTAGCCGCTGTTCGGGTCGCCCGGCACCGCGTTCTGGCTGAAGGTGACGCCGAACGGGTTGATCGGGTTGCTGGAGGAGATGATCAGGCCGTCACCGGTACCGACCGGCGAGGGGGCGTCCTGGCCGCTGGATTCGGTGCGGTTGTAGAACGCGTTGACGTAGGCCTTGAGGTTGGGCGTCAGGTCGTAGCTGCCCAGCACGAAGCCGTTGGTGCGCTTCTGCGCGGTCTGCATGTAGTTGAGCGCGGCATAGTTGTAGGTGTCCGAACCGAGCCGGCACCGGTAGTCGCCGAGGTTCGAGCCGTCGCCCGTGGCAAGCGTCACGTTGGCGGTGCCGGACGAGTTGATCGCGCAGCCGTACTGGCTGGCGATCGAGGCCGGCAGCTGGATGCGGCCGGTCGGGATCGAGCTGGAGCCGGCGGCGATGATGGTGCCGCTGGACAGGTACAGCTGCTGCCGCGAGAAGTCGCGTTGCGAGGCCAGCGTGGCGTCGTACTTGTTGTAGTCGAGGCCGCCGACGATGCTGTAGTTGTCGCCGGACATGCCGCCGGTCAGGTTGAAGCCGCGACGCTGCGAATCGCCGTGGCTGGAGATGCCGTCGTTCAGGCTGAACTGGACGCCCTGGAAATCCTTGCGCAGGATGAAGTTGACCACGCCGCCGATGGCGTCGGAGCCGTACACGGTGGAGGCGCCTTCGGCCAGCACGTCGACGCGGTCGATCATGTCCGGCGGCAGCATGTTGATGTCCGAGTTGACCATGCGCTGGCCGTCCACCAGCACCAGCGTGCGGTTGATGCCCAGGCCGCGCAGCGAGACGCGCGAGGCGCCGCCGCCGGCTTCCAGCAGCGGGCTGGCGACGCCGCCGCCGTTGCTGTTGTTGGAGGGGTTGGTGGCGTTGCCGGAGATCGCCGGCATGTCCTGCAGCACGTAGCCCAGGGTGGGCTTGCCGGAGTTGGTGATGGCCTCGCGGTCGATGGTCACCACCGGGCTGGCGGTTTCCACGTCCACGCGGCGGATCAGCGAGCCGGTGACCACCACGGCGTTCAGCGTCTTGGCTTTGTCCTTGGAGGCCGGCGTGGCCTGATCCGTCGTGGGCGGATTGGTGGTCGTCGTCTGGGCCTGCAGCCCGCCGGCGACCGAGAGCATCCCGGCGGTCAATGCGAGACGCACAGCCAGTGACAGGTGATTCAAGTCGTATTTCATGTGGTTTCTTTCCCCAGTGGTGATGGCTCGGCCCTGTAATGTCGAGCGCGTCCACTGGTGCCCCTTGTCCCCCCTCAGGCAATGTCGCAACCAGTTTCGGACCACGCCCAACGTTCGAGAGGTTACTCCCCCGGGGCTTCCTCGCACCACTGCACACGGCGCCGGGCGGAAGGGGGTGTCGGGCGTCGAGGTCGGCGGGTGCGGCTCAGTGCCCGTAACGCTCCTGCAGGAACGCGAACACCGCGCGCAGGCCCATTGCCTCGCCGCCGCGGGGGCGGCCGGGGCGGTCGGCGTCGTTCCAGGCGTAGGTATCCAGGTGCAGCCACGGCGTGCCGTCGGGGACGAAGCGTTCGAGATAGAGCGCGGCGGTGATCGCGCCGGCGTGGCGCGAGGCGCTGGAGTTGGCGAAGTCCGCCAGGTGGGAGTCCAGCATGCGCCGGTATGGACGCCACAGCGGCAGCCGCCACAGCGGGTCGGCCACGGCGTTGCCGGCCTGCAGCACCGCGTCGGCCAGCGCGTCATCGTTGGCGAACAGGGCCGGCAGATCCGGGCCCAGCGCCACGCGGGCGGCGCCGGTGAGGGTGGCGAAGTCGATGATCAGCGCCGGTTGCTGTTCGCCGGCGTAGGCCAGCGCGTCGCACAGGATCAGCCGGCCCTCGGCGTCGGTGTTGTCCACTTCCACGGTATGGCCGGCGCGGGTGGTGATCACCTCGCCCGGGCGCATCGCGTTGCCGGCCACGGC
>MKTU01000008.1 GCA_001898415.1 Rhodanobacter sp. 67-28
AGGCGGACGACGACAAGCACCAGGGCAAATCCGGCGACGCCGACGACAAGCCCGCGGTGAAGCCCGTGCGCATCGACACCGACGGCATCCGCGAGCGACTGAGCCTGCTGCCAGTGGGCCTCAATGTCGGCGCCGCGCAGATCAGTCCCGATGGCAAGAGCCTGCTGCTCACCGCCGAGGTCGCCGGTACGACGAACCTCTACAGCTGGTCGCTGGACCCGCTGGACAAGGAACCGCCAGTAGCCCGGCAGCTCACGCACACGCCAGGCGACAAGCAGGACGCGCAGTTCAGCGACGACGGCAAGCAGGTGTTCTACCTCGACGGCGGCAAGATCCAGTCGCTCAAGCTGGACGACAAGGGCGACGCCAAGCCCGCGGCACTCGCCGTCGACGCCGCGCTGGAAGTGGATTTCGACGCCGAGAAACGCGTGGTGTTCGAGCAGGCCTGGAGCTGGCTGCGCGACACCTTCCACGACCTGGCCATGCACGGCGTGGACTGGAACGCGGTGCACACCACCTACGCGCCGCTGGTCGCCAACGCGGCCACGCCCGCGGCGCTGTACCGCCTGCTGAACCTGATGGTGGGCGAACTCGACGCCTCGCACTCCGGTGCACGCGCGCCGCAGAAACGCGAGCCGGTCACCGGCCGGCTCGGCCTGATGTTCGACCGCGTCGAGTACGAACAGCACGGCCGCCTGCGCATCGCCAGCGTGCTGCCGCTGTCGCCCGCCGCCGTGGCCGGTGGGATCGAAGCCGGCGATTACCTGCTGGCGATCGACGGAGAACCGCTGGACGAGCGCAGCAATCTGGCCCAACGCCTCGCCCACCGCATCGGCGACAAGGTCGCGCTGCGCATCGCCGACAACGCCGCCGGCCGCAGCGCACGGGAGGTCGCGGTCAAGCCGATCGACTCGAAGGATCTCTCCGAACTGGTCTACCGCGCCTGGACGGCGGACAACCGCGCCTACGTGGCGAAAGCCAGCGGCGGACGTCTGGGTTACGTGCACCTGCGTGACATGTCCTACGCCTCGCTGCAGGATTTCTACAAGGACCTCGACGCGCAGAACGCCACCCGCGACGGCGTGGTCATCGACATCCGCAACAACTTCGGCGGCTTCGTCAACGCCTACGCGCTGGACGTGCTCTCGCGCCGCCCCTACCTCAACATGACCTTCCGCGGCTTCGACCAGGCCGAGCCGGCGCGCAGCATCCTCGGCCAGCGCGCGCTGGAACGCCCCACCGTGCTGATCACCAACCGCGTCACCCTCTCCGACGGCGAGGACTTCTCCGAAGGCTACCGCGCGCTCGGCCTGGGCAAGATCGTCGGCGAACCCACCGCCGGCTGGATCATCTACACCTCCGCCGGCAGGCTCATCGACGGCGGCACCGTGCGATTGCCCTTCATCACCATCACCGACAATCACGGCCAGCCGATGGAAGATCATCCGCGCCCGGTCGACATCCCGGTCAGCCGCGCGCTGGGCGAGTCGTACCGGGGCAAGGACAGCGAGCTGGATGCGGCGGTGCGGAGTTTGCTGGGAACGGTGGGTGGTGCGGGTTGAATCCGTCGCGCCCCTGCTTGAAAGCCCCTCTCCCTTCGGGAGAGGGGTTGGGGAGAGGGTTCGGGAGTGGGACGTGACTCCGACTTGCCACGCAACTTTGTCGCTCTCCAGTCTCCTTCTCGCACCCTTCCGACCACCGAACAAAGCCCCTGACACACCCTGTCAAACCCCTCCCCCATAGTCGACCCCAGCGCGACAACACGCACGACGAGTCGCCCGCAGCGGCTCGCCCAAACCAGAGGAGTTCGACATGTTCAAGGTCATCGGTGCCGCCGTCGTCTACGGCTTTGCCCTCTTCGGCTTGGCCAAATATCTGAGCCGCGACGACGATCGCGCTAGCGAGCACGCGTAGCCGGCTTCACCCCCAGCCGATACGATGCATCACGACGATCGGCTGGCGAGGCGAAGGGATGACGAAACAAGCGGGGGCACTGGATGCCTCCACCCTCAAGCAGCGCCATCGCGCCATGCGCGATGGTCAACCCGAGTCCCTGCGCATCCGCATCCACCGCGCGCTCAGCTGGCTGGCGCGCGCCGAGCGCGAGCCGGACGACCACGACGCTCGTTACATTTTCCTATGGATAGCCTTCAACGCGGTTTACGCCAGCGAATTCGGCTTCGAGCAAAAGGAGCGCGAGCAGGTGCGGCAGTTCATCGCGCAACTGCTCAAGCTCGATACCGAACAACAACTGCACCGCGCCTTGTTCAACCAGTTCAGCGGCCCCATCCGCAACCTCATCGACAACCGTTTCTTGTTCGAGCCGTTCTGGCGCGCCATGCGCGAACATGACGCCAGCAACGCCTGGGAAACCAGTTTCAGCGCCGCAAAGAAACGCGTGCTGGACGCGGTGATGAACAACGACACCGCCACCCTGCTCTCCATCGTGCTCGACCGCCTCTACGTACTGCGCAACCAGCTGATCCACGGCGGCGCCACCTGGGGTAGCGCAACCAATCGAGCGCAAGTGCGGGACGGGGTGGCGATACTCGGAGTGCTGGTGCCTGTGATTGTCGGGCTGATAATGCGGGTTGACAGCGAAGGGTTGGGGGAGGTGGCATTTCCGGTGGTTTGAGCGCTCTTTCGCCCAACTAACCGCGCAAATAATATTGCCATCACTACCGTCTGCAAAGTGCATCCCGCCACTTGGAGTGAGTTCACGAGGCGCGCCCTGGTTTGCTCGACGCGCTGAACCTTACCCCGCCAACACCAGGATTTCCTTGGATTCGGGAGCTCGCTTCAGTTCACCTGGATGCGCGATCTCCAGCTCGATCAGGTCAGCTTCGTAGGAAAGTGCCGGGACGATTTTCTTTCCGCGCTCCAAGAAGGACGTCACATTGCTGAAGTGGTCAATGGTTATTTGGGATGCAACATCACGGTCACCAGACAGGGCCTCGAAGCGACGCTTGTTGAGCGCGGAAATATCGTCGGCAAGTCCGACCAGGCACTCCTGCCCATACTTCGGGGCACCGGCGCTCATCTGGACGTGCGAAAGCATGAGCCCCATGTTTATGAGGCGATCTTGCAGCAGCACGATTTCGCCGAAACTACCGATGTTGCTCCCCGCGATAGGCGCGTGCCTCTCTAGAACGAGTTTGGTGAACTGATACTCTTGATGGAACGTGGGTATGAGGAATTTTAGATGTTCGACGTCGCCCTGTTCGCAAAACTGTTTCGCCGAAAGCAGCAATGACCGGAATTTAGCTTCGTCACCGAGAAGGCTTCGTTCATGAGCCTCCCCCACCAAATGCAACGTCTGCGCGATACCTTGCGACTGCGCCTGAATCTGTGCACTGACCTTGTCCAGCTTTTTGCAGACGATCACAAACCCCGCAGCGGAAACCGCGAGATTCAAACCTGATAGCGCCAAGTTGGCAACTTGTAAGCCCTGAAGCACATTCATACTCTGCTGTAGCTGACTTATCCCTCCTTGGAGAGAACCAAGGCCTTCCTGAACCACCGACTGCAGCCGCTGGATGCTCTCCTGCGCCTGGAACGCATCACTGGGGAACTTGAGGTGACCCACAATCTGCCCGCCCTTGCCAGTTCCGGCGGCATGACGAATTACGCCGCCGTGTAGGGTGTAATCACCGCTTCGGATTCGGGCCAGGACATCGGGTAGGTCGGGCAGGGCCCGCCAAAGCGCGTCGACGGTTACAGGCATGCGCGTAGACCCTCGGTGTAGGCAGAAAAGTCGGCATCGAATCGGGTACGGCGGATCTTGGCGACCTGAAGCACCGCAGGAATGGTGATACGGAACGCCGGGCCCGCCGCCTGGAAAGCTGCTAAACCCACTCCAGCGAGCGCCAGCGGTGGGAAGAGCACTGTAGCTACTCTGGTGCCAATAACTTCAGCTACGCCCGTAACTCCTGCGGACGCTACCACCCCTGTAACGACACCCGATGCTGCCACCAATCCCTGGACGATATGCCCAAGCAAGTCGGACAGGGCAACGCCACCGGCGGCCATGGCTTTCACGCCATCCGGTGCATACTTGTCGATGGCTTTCGTGATGACGATGTTTTCAAGAGCAAAGATGTCGTCATTCGCGAAAGGCTTTCCGTCAAGCTTCTTCGCAACATCGATCACAACCTCTTTGTAGTCCACGCCCTCCGGCCTACCCAGATTGGCCCAACTATTGCCGCCAAATGCCCGTATCTCCGCTTCCAGAACATCAGGGATTGACTTCAGATCTCCCTTTTCCCGACGCTTCAAGATGATCGCCTTGACACCACTGTCCAGCGCGACACGACCTTTGCCGTTATCGGTGATGAGATCGGCCAGCACCTCCAAGTCTGAGGATGCTGCCTGTGAAAACAAATCGGTCAAAGACCGGCATCGTGGCACGACCAATTCCATGTTCCATCCTTCAGTTCATTGGTGGGTTCAACTTAAAGGTAAAACACCCAGAGTCTCACTGGAGATACTGTTTCACCACAATCTCCAACGATTCCCTCAGGCACCTTGGCTCCAATATCCGCACATGCGGAATCCAATACCGCACCAGCGGCAGGATCTGGTTCTTGTCGCTGATGCGGCTGGTGACGATCAGGCCGCCGTTTTCCAGTTCCTTGTCGATTACCTGCAGCGGCAGCAACTTGCGGCGCTTGAAGTAGTAGGCGACCTGCGGGGCGATGCTGAGCAGGACTTCCGTTTTCTCCTGACTGAACCAGACGTCGTCGTCTTCGTCGATTTGCCGATGGATGGCGGCGTCGGGTTCGAAGTTGGTGTCGGCCACGTGCAACTGGCTGATGCGGCTCAGTGAGAACGATTTGAGCGTGCCGGCTTCGGCGGCGGCGAGGTACCAGATGCCTTTGCTGTTGATGAGGCGATAGGGTTCCAGCTCGCGGCGCTTGTCGGCGTAGGTGAGCGTGCAGCGGCGTTGGGCGCGGATGGCCTGGTCGAGCTGGCTGAAGGTCTGGTCGTGCGGCCTGAGCGCCTCGTAGTGGTGACCGCGCACGAGGAAGCTGCCTTGGCTCAGGGTGTCGAGCAGGGCGACGAGGAAGCTTGCGCTGCTTTGCGGGAACAGATCCTCCACGCCGACGAGGCGGGCGAAGTTTTCCAGGTCGCGGGTGCTGAGCTTGCCGCGGTATTCGGGCACGAGGCCGTAACGTCCGCTGGGGTCGCGCTCCACGATGCCGCCGAGGCGATTCAAGTCGCGGTAGACGGTGCGCTCGCTGACGCGGTACTCGGCGGCGAGGTCATCAAGCACCAGCGCCTCGCCCTGGTTGAGCTTGAGCAGAATGCCGGCCAGCCGGTAGGCCAGGGAATCGTGGTCGGTACTGGTCATGGCGTTCCTGTCGCACAAACATGACGCCAAGCCTGCCGACCCTCGCTGACAGGTTGTGACAGTACGCGTCCACGGTTGCCGAACACGCCGCCACGGCGCGCCGCGCCGGTTGGCCTGCCACTCGTTGCGTTGTGTGCCGGTAGCACGCGCATCCGCGCTGTACTGCTGGCCGTTTGCCTGCCCATCCCTGCCTCCCGTTGCCCGCCATCCGGCGGTGGCGCCACCACCATCAAGAACATGGCGCCGCAGTCATGGGAGCAAGTTTCTTGCCAACGGGAGCGAGTGGAATGCGGCGACCGCGCATGGGCAGCCAATGCCCCAACGCACCCTGTCGGGCAGTCGCCGACGTCAACACTGGGCAGCGGTTGGCACGGACGGATTGGCGATGGAGAGATGGTGCGCCCGGCGGGATTCGAACCCACGACCACCGCCTTCGGAGGGCGGTACTCTATCCAGCTGAGCTACAGGCGCATTGTGTGGCCGCGCGCGGGTGGCCGGTGGCCGGTGGCCGGACCGCGGGGAGCGGCAGTATAGCCGAGTTGGTTGCGCGGCGGCATCCGGGCCGGCAGGCACTGTAGGAGCGCGCTTACGCGCGATGCCTTCCGTCACGTGGCGAGAGCGGGGGTCCGGGGCGAGCACCGCCCCCTCACCTCAATCCTCTCCCCGGAGGGGAGAGGAGGCGAAGGCAAGAAGCGCGCTGCCTGATTAAAGCGGTTTCAGCAGTTCGGCCAGGGTGTCGGGTTTGCTGGTGTCGCGGACCAGGTGCGGGTATTTCAGGCCGTCGTGGTAGGCGATGCGCACGGTCTGGTACTCGTCGAAGTTCTTCACCAGCAGTTCGATGGTGGCGTTGTTGTCCTTGGCCGCGGCGGTGATGGCGTCCTTGAGATCGTCGGCGTCGTAGTCGTGGCCGTTGACGGCGATCACGCTCATGCCGGGGGCGACGCCGGCCTTGAACGCGGGGCCGTCCCACAGCACGTCGGCGATGCTGCCGTCGTTGCCGATCGAAAGGCCCAGCGAGTAGGTGAAGTCGGCCTGGTGGCGACGCTTCTCCGCGGCCTTGACCGCGTCGGAGGGCTGGTCGGTGTAGACCAGTTTCCAGCCGTGCGATTCGATGCCGCCGGTCAGCGGGCCGTGGCCGTCCAGGCGCGTGCGCAGGTAGCCGGCCCAGTCGAACGGCGCCACGCCATTCAAGGTCCTGACCACGTCATCGAAGGTGTAGGTGTTGACGTTCCACTGGCCGTTGTCCATGCCGAAAAAGGCGCGGGCGAAGTCGTCGATGGAACGCTTGCCGTGGCTGAGTTCGCGCAGCTTGCCGTCGACGTCGAGCCAGATCATCTCGCCGGCGGAGTAGTAATCCTCGCTGGACTGGTAGTTGCGGTACGGCAGCGGCGCGCGCTTGGCGATCACCGGGTCGTTGGTGGTGTCCTGCACGTTGCGCCAGCTGGCCAGGCCGGGACGGCCGCGGTCGTAGGTGGCGGCGACGTAGGCCAGCGTGTCGCGGGTGTGCTCCGCGTTCCACAGGCCCGAACGCGCGGCCATCACCTGGCCCCAGAACTGGGTCTGGCCTTCGTACACCCACAGCAGGCTGTCGCCCATCGGCACGTTGAAGGTCGGCGTGTAGAGGTCCGCGCCGCGGCGGTATTTGCCGTTCCACGAGTGGTTGAACTCGTGCGAGAACAGGTCGCGCGCGGCGACGTTCTTCTTCCACTCGGTGAAGAAATCGGCCGAGGTGCCGTCCTCGCTGGAGCGGTGGTGCTCCAGCCCGATGCCGCTCATCTTGTCGCTCAGCGAGACCAGGAAATCGTAGTGGTCGTAGTGGTGCGCGCCGTACAGCTTGTACATCTGCTGCACCAGGTTGCGGAACGCCTTGAGCTGGTCGGGCGTCACCTCCAGGTACTTCGCCGCGTCGGCGACCAGGTCCAGGTGCACCGGTGCCTTGGCGCCCGGGTCGAGGTCCAGCCGCTTGAAGTGCTTGCCGGCGAAGATCGGCGAGTCGACCAGGTTCTCGTAGTCGATCGGCTTGAAGTGGATGGTGTCGCCCTCGCGCGAGGCGACCTCCAGCGCGGTGCCGGCTTGCCAGCCGGCAGGCAGTTTCACGCTGGCCTGGGCGGGGATCTGGCGCGTGTAGTAGCCGGCCGGGTAGAGCGACACCGCGTTCCACTGCAGGTTGAGCATCTCCGGCGTCATCACCACGCGGCCCTGGCGACGATCCTGCGGCGACAGGAACTGGAACTGCGCCTCCACCTGGTTCGCCCCTTCCGGCACCATCACGTGGAACGCGAAGACGTCGAGCGAATCGCGTGTCCACGGCAGGGTCTTGCCGTTGGCGGTGACCACCAGCCCGGCCAGCTTGTCGATCGGGCCGGTGGGCGAGTGGTTGCCGGGCAGCCACTGCGGATAAAGCAGGGTCAGCGGGCCGGGCTGCGCCGGGATCACCTCGTGCACGCGGAAGATGCGACGGGCGACGTCGCTGGCGTCCACGCTGATCTTCAGGCTGCCCTGATAGGGCACATTCTGCGCGGCCGGGACATCGGCAATGGCGCTGAAACTGGCCAGCGCCAGGGCACTGGCGGCGACGGCGGCGGCGAGGCGGGTGAACTTCAAGGGCGGCTCCCGGATGATGGAATGAGGTGGCGCCGGCCACGCCGGCCGCGCGGGAAGGCGGCCGGCATGAGCTGGCGACAGGGGCGAACGCGGGCTTTCGATGCTAGTGCGCGCCGCCGGCGCCCACCCCTGCCGAAGGTCACGTTCGCCGCGCCCGCATGGCCGCGAGGCGCGTCCTGGCGTTGGCATTCATCGTGCTTTGCTCCACCGCAAACCACTCCGGATATTCCGACCGCCGCCATGCCCGCCCCTGCCCTCCAGCCACAACCCAGCGAAGACGCCGCATTCCGCCGCGACTACGCCGGCTATCTGGCGCAGCGCATGGGGCCGATGATCCACGCGCTGATGGCGTTGGCGCTGTGCGCCTACCTGCTGGCGGTGGTGGTGCGCGGCCTGCTCGGCGCCAGCCCGAACGAGTTGCTGTGGCAGCTGATCCCGGCCCCGCCGATGCTGCTGGTGGTCATCGCCGCGCGGCAGTGCCGCGAGCCGCTGACCCTGCGCATGCTCGCCCTGCTGTGCGTGGTGCTGCTGCAGATCGGCATCAACCTAGCAGGGTTCTGCGGCACGGCCGGCGCGCGCCAGCCGCTGCCGGGCCTGCTGCTGCCGGTGGCCTCGTCGGTGATCTGGTTCGGCCGCTGGGACTTCCTCATCGCGATGGCGCTGTGCGCGCTGGGACCGCTGCCGATGCTGCTGCACCTGGGCGACGGCGAGCGCACCTTGCAGTACTCGGTCTACATGGCCATCTCGGTGTCGCTGGCGACGGTGCTGCGCGCGTTCATGGCGCGCACCCTGCTCGAACAGTTCAAGCTGGAGCGCTTGCTGCGCGAACGCGCCGAGACCGACGGCCTCACCGGCGTGCTGCTGCGCAACCGCTTCCTCGACCTGGGCCGCATCGCGCTGCACGAAACGCAGCAACAGCGCCAGCCCATGACGATGCTGTTTCTGGATGCCGACCACTTCAAGCGGATCAATGACGAATACGGCCATGCCGCCGGCGACGCCGCGCTGGTGGCGCTGGCCGCGCGCTTGCGCACGCAGGCCCGCAGCAACGACCTGATCGGCCGCATCGGCGGCGAGGAATTCGCCATGCTGCTGCCCGGCGTGAACCTGGAGCAGGCGCTGCTGCGCGCCGAGCAACTGCGCCTGGCGGTGGCCGCCAGCCATCACCCGGGCGGACACCTGAGCGCCAGCATCGGCGTGGCGGTATGCACGCCCGGCTGCTGCGACAGCGTCGAGAGCCTGCTGGCCCGCGCCGACCTGGCGATGCGCCAGGCCAAGCGCGAAGGCCGCGACCGGGTGGTCACGGCCCTCGCCAGCGCCTGAGCGGTTGTGATTCTTCAACCTCTCAGGCCGGCCATGACGAGGGCATGGATGCCCGAGTTGAGGCGACGCAGGAGCAGTTGCCCGATGGCCGGACATGAAGAAGTCACGCAAGTGACTGTTCCATGTGAGCGAGTCCGGGCATGTACTGGACTCGCGATAGAAGAAAACCACAGGAAGTGGTTTTCTTCACAGACCCCGAGCCGGATCAGGGCTCGCCGGTGGCGAGCTTGCTGTGGCGCATGCCGTAGAAGAAGTAGATCGCCAGGCCGATCGCCATCCAGATCACGAAGCGCCACATGGTGACGATGTCCAGCCCGCCGATCATGTGGAACTGGCCGTCGGTGACCCACGGCCAGCCGATGATCAGGAACAGCGAGAACACGATGCCCAGCGGCGCCAGCAGCCACAACGCCGGCGTGCGGAAGCGCCGCTCCAGCTCCGGCTGGCGGATGCGCAGGATCAGCACCGAGGCGCAGATCACGATGAACGCGGACAAGGTGCCGATGTTCACCAGTTCGGCCAGCTCGCGGATCGGCAGCAGGCCCGCCGCCAGCGCGGTGAACACGCCGAGCGCGATGGTCGGGCGGTGCGGCGTGCCGTATTTCGGGTGCGACTTGGCGAACCACGCCGGCAGCAGGCCGTCGCGCGCCAGCGCGAACCAGATGCGCGCCGCGCCCAGCATGAAGGCGAACACCACGCTGGCGATGCCGCACACCGCGGCGACGTTGATGATGCCGCTGACCCAGTGCAGGTCGCGCGCGGCGAACACCGCGCTGACCGGCGCCGAGCTGGCCAGGATCATCTCCGAGCACTGCCCGGCGACCTCGGACGGATCCACGCAGCCGTTGTACGGCACCATGCCGGTGAGCACTAGCGAGATGGCCAGGTACATCGCCATCGCCACGCCCAGCGAGGCGATCACCGCCAGCGGCAGGTCGCGTTGCGGGTTCTTCGACTATTCCGCCGCGGTGGTCAGCGTGTCGTAGCCGAATACCGCGAAGAACACGATGCTGGCCGCCGCCAGCATGCCGCTCACGCCGTAGCGGGTGCCGCCGGTGGCCGCCGCGTCGTGCACCAGCGGCGGGACGAACGGGGTCCAGTTGGCCGTGTTCACGTAGAACGCACCCACCACCACCACCACGATCACGCCGAGCACCTTGAGCGCCACCACCACCGTATTGAAGCGCGCGCCGACCTCGGTGCGTGCCACCTGCAGCGCGGCCACGCCCAGCGCCACCAGCATCGCGATCAGGTTGATGCCGCGCCCGCTGTCCGGATGCGCCGGGTCGTAGGCCGCCTGCAGGAACACCGGCAGGTGCAGGCCGGTGATCTGGGCGATCAGCGATTGCAGGTAGTTCGACGTACCCGCCGCGACCACGCCCACGATCAGCGCGTACTCCACCAGCAGGTCCCAGCCGATGATCCAGGCAGGCAATTCGCCCAGCACCGCATAGCCGTAGGTGTAGGCGCTGCCGGTGACCGGGATCATGCCGGCGAACTCGGCGTAGGACAGCGCCGCGCAGGCGCTGCCGATGCCGGCCACCAGGAAGCTCAGGATGATCGCCGGGCCGGCGTTCAACGCCGCCTCGTTCGGCGCCAGCACGAACACGCCTACGCCCACGATCGCGCCCACTCCGATCGCGGTGAGCTGCCACACGCCCATGGTGCGGCGGAAATCCCGGCTGGCGCCTGCCTCGGCCTGCAGTTGCGCGACCGACTTGCTGCGTATCAGTTTGCTGAAGAAACCCATAGGGTGCTCCCCTTGAAATCAGCGCACAGCATAACAAGTCGCGCCCATCTGGCCAGGCGGCTGCATGGCGGCGTGCCGTTTGGACGTCCAAATGCGTGCCGCGCACACGCGTACCCCTGTGCGTGGTGCCCTTGGCCGGTATTCGGTATTCGGTATTCGGGGTTCGGAGAAGCATCGGCTCCCACAACCGTTCGGGCTGAGCGTAGCCGCGCAGCGGCGAAGTCGAAGCCGTGCGACAGCCCCGCCCTTCGACTCCGCCGCTGCGCGGCTACGCTCAGGGTGAACGGCGAGGGGTGGGAGTCACCCGTAGGGCGGGCACTGCCCGCCGCTTGTTGCCACGAACCGTGGACGGGCGGCGGGCACTGCCCGCTTACAGGTTGGAGGCGGCGTGCAGCGGTCCACGTGGGCGCAGGCCGGCCAGCCAGGGCAGCGCGACGGCGCTGGCGCCGAACAGCACGACGATCGCCGCGGCAACGCGTTCGTCGAGCGGGTCGACGCCGAACCAGCGGCCGAGCAGCAGCGGCACCATCGCGGTCAGCACGGTGCGCAGGCCCTCCAGCCAGAACGCGACGCGACGGCCTTCCATCAGTGCGCCGATCACGCACAGGCTGGCCACCATGTACAGCGCATAGCCGAACAAGGTGGCGAAGTCCGCGTGCGCGGTGAGCCCCAGGAAATGCGTGGCCATGCCCAGCAGCAGGGCAAACTGCAGCAGGCAGTACGCGGCCATCGCCGGCGCCATCGGCGGGTCGTAGACGGCGCGATGGATATCGTACGCGGGCTTGGGGAAGCGCGCGGCCACGTCGGCGGGGCGCCAGCCGGGCCGACGGAACCACACCTGCAGCTTGTCGCGCCAGCGTCGCGCATGCCACGCATCGACCGCCGCCGCCCAATACACCTCGGCGTTCGCCCACAGCGGGTTCCAGCTGCGCAGCGGCGCGCGGGTGCCGTAGACCGGCTTGTCGGCGTCGTCCTCCTCGACGAAGGTGCCGAACAGGCGATCCCACACGATCAGGATGCCGCCGTAGTTGTGGTCGAGGTAGCGGTCGTTGGTGGCGTGGTGCGCACGATGGTTGGATGGCGAGCAGAACACGCGGTCGAACAAGCCCAGCTTGCCGACCTGCTCGGTGTGCACCCAGAACTGGTACAGCAGGTCGATCAGCGCCACCGCCACGAACACTTCCAGCGGATAGCCGAGCAGCGCCATCGGCAGGTAGAAGATCCAGCCGAGCAGGCCGCCGGTACTGGTCTGGCGCAGCGCGGTGGAGAGGTTGTACTGCTCGCTCTGGTGGTGCACCACGTGCGCCGCCCACAGGATGTTCACCTCGTGCCCCATCCGGTGCAGCCAGTAATAGAGCAGGTCGTACAGCAGCAGCGCGCTGATCCACACCCACAGGCTGTGCGCCGGCAGCGTGAACAGCGCCAGGTGCTCGACGCACCACGCATAGATGCCCAGCGTGAGCAGCTTGGTGAACACCCCGGCGATCTGCGACATCACGCCCAGGCCGATGCTGTTGACGGTGTCGTTGCCGCGATAGACGCGCTGGCCGCGCACGCGCGCGACGATGAACTCCAGCGCGATCAGCGCGAAGAAGAACGGCGTCGCCCAGGTGATGATGAGCTCGGAGGTATTCATGCCGTCGATGCCTGCGTCACGCCCGCCATGCCATCGTCCCGCGCCACCGAGCGGGCGATGAACCACACCGCCGCGTAGTAGCTGCCGAGCACCCACACCGCGGCCAGCGGCAGCGCGCCGTGGAAGCGGTCCCAGGCCAGCAGGCTGTCGCCGAGCATGAACAGCGCTCCGCCGATCGCCGCACGCCGCGCCGGCCGCGCCAGCACGTCGCCGGCGTGCACCCAGGCGCGCGCCAGTGCCTGCGCCGCCATCGCCGCCAGCACCAGCGCATAGACCACCACCGCGCCGCGCAGCGCCGGCGGTATGGACGGCCAAAGCCACGCCAGGTTCAGCGCCGCCAGCAGCAGGCAGCCGAGCCAGGCCAGCGGGCGCGTGCCCAGGCGGCTGTCGCCGAGAAAGCCGCTGATGAAGTAGAGATGGCCGATGAGAAAGGCCACCAAGCCGGCCACGAACAGATCCGCCGGCCACATCAGCAACACGTCGCCGAGCAGCGAACAGATCAACCCGACCACGATCCGGCGCCGATAGCGCGACGTGATCGGCGGCCACGCCAGCGCGGCGACGATCACCAGCACGGTGGCCAGCGGCTTGGCTATCCAGTGCAGCCATTGCCACGCGTCGGCGCCTTCGCCGAACGCGCCGCCGAGCATGGCGGCGAGCGCAGCGCACGCCACCATCGGCGCGAGGGCGCGGCGAAACGCGGGAGACGTGCTGGCGACAATGGACATGGGCGACGGGCGTCGTGGCGACGACGCGATCATAGCGAGCTTTCGCCCTGCGCGGCCCGCACGAGCGCGTCGACCGCCTGCCGCCCGCTGGCCGGATCGTCGGTGAAGAACGCATCGATGCCGGCGTCGAGGTAGGCGCCTATCTGCGCGACCAGGCCGGCGCGGTGGCGCGCGTGCGGATCGTCGCCGCGGCGGAACACCGGGGCGAGGAAGGTGTTCTCCGGTCGGAACGTCCACGGATGCACTTCCAGCCCGACCGCGTGCGCGTCATGCACCAGGCGCGTCGGCGGATCGAGGCGGCCATCGGCGTTCCACGGGATGACCGCGCGCAGCTCCGGGCCGATTGCGTCAGCGTAACCGGCGACCTCGCGCAAGCCGTCCGCGGTCATCATCCGCGCGTAATCGAGCGTGTCGCCGGCGGCCACCACGTCGTACGGCTGCGCCGGCGGCACGTCGAGCAGTTGCAGCAAGCGGATGTTCGGGTGCGCGGTGCCGAGCCGTTCGCGCAGGTAGCGCAGGTTGCCGATCTCGAAGGACTGGATCTCCACCGTGGCCGTGCGCGTGTGCGCATGCCCGGCGAGCGTGGCCAGCAGCAGGTCTTCCAGCGGCAGGCCGAGCGCGCGGAAATGGGTGCCGTGCTTGATCTCCGGCACGATGCCGATGAGCCGTCCGCAGGCGGCGGATTCGGCGGCGGCAAGCTCGATCACTTCCTCCAGCGTGGCGATCGGCAACTGGCCGTCGTGCGCGGTGCCGCGCAACTGCGGCAGGCGTTCGCGCGCGCGCAGCGTCTTCAGCTCGGCCAGGGTGAAGTCCTCGGTGAACCAGCCCGTCACCGCCACGCCGTCGATGTGCCGGGTCGCGCGGCGCGCGGCGAACTCGCGCCGCGCGCCCACGTCGGTGGTGCCGCCGATCTCGTTCTCGTGGCGCACCACCAGCACGCCGTCGCGGCTCATCACCAGATCCGGCTCGATGAAATCCGCGCCATCGGCGATCGCGCGCGCGTACGACGCCAGGGTGTGCTCCGGCTGCCATGCCGGCGCACCGCGATGGCCGATCACGCCGACGCGTGCGGCCAGCGGTTTCTCGCGAGGCGTGGAGACCATCGGCACGGCGTACTCCGCAACGGATCGGGAGGCCAGCATAGCCGCGCGTGGCGGAAACCTCAGTCCGGCCGATACATCTGCTTGTACACGCGGCTCACCTGCTGCTGCAGGTCGCCCGACTGCCGCGCCTCGTCGAAGGCGTCGTTGATCTGCCGCTCGCTCTGGTGCAGCGTGCGCAGGAACAGGCGCTCCTCCGGCGACAGCCCCAGCGCGTCCATCTGCCGCTCCAGCGCAGCGGCGGCGCACACGGCGGCGTCGCTCGGCGGGGGCGTAACGGCATCGGGAAGGCGGCGAGTCATGTCCATGGCGAAGCAAGACGCTTGCCAGCACGCCGCCGATCGCGCCAACGCAGGCCTGGCGCGTGGCGCGGGCGCCCGGCGGGCCCGTGCAACTGCCCCCACGCGACAACCGCGAACCCTCGCCTGCCGCCCACGGTCATCACGAAGCTGAACGCGGTCGCTCACTCGTACACGTGCAGCCGGTCGAACACCCACGCGTAATAGGACGGCAGCAGCCCCGGCACGGTGCAGTCGTCGTAGCGGCCATCGCAACGATCGCGCAGGCGGCTGGAGGCGGCGAAGTACGCATCCTGCGGCAAGCCCGCCGCCTGCAGCACCATGCCGGGCAGGAACGCGATGTCGAGCATCGGATACCGCGGCAGCGCCGGCCCGGCGAAATTGCTCTTGACCATGTAGTAGGTGAGGTAGTCGCGATACGGCTGCAGCGCCGGCGGCAGGCTGCGCGGCAGGTCGCGGATCATGCCGCCGAAGGACGGCTGGTGGTCGCCGAAGTGCATCAGCACGGTCGGCTGCGGGCGGTCGAGGAAGTCGTGCTCCAGCGCGCGCATGGCCAGGTCCGAGTCGTGCAGCCGCGCCAGGTAGGTGTCGAAGTTGAGCGCCACCGCCGGCTTCAGCCCCGGCAGCAGGTTGCGGAACGCCGGCGGCAGCGACGACATCGGGTCCTCGTCGTGCGGGCCGTGCTGGTTCAGGGTGAGGATCATGATGAACACCGGTTGCCCCGGCCGCTTCACCTTGTCGTAGATGCGCTTGGCTGCGGCGAACATCTGCCGGTCGCTCTCCTCCCACTCGACCAGGCCCAGCTCGTTGACGTCGTACAGGTGATCGAAGCCGTAGTCGCGATACGCGTTGCGGCCGTTGATGAAACTGCCGACGGTGGGATAGATCGCGATGGTGCGGTAGCCCAGGCGGCGCAGCAGTTGCGGCAGCGAATCGCGCACGTGCGGCGCCAGCACGTAGGGCGCGTACATGCCGCCGGGGCCGAAGATGTCCTGCGGCATGCCGGTCAGGCTGGCGAACTCGCTGACCCAGGTGCCGCCGCCGAACGTATGCGTGCGCAGCACGCCGCTGCCGCGGGTGCGCGCATCGGTCTTGAACATCGCCGCGCGGCAGGCCGGCACGCTGCAGTCGGTGAAGTTGGCCGGGTCGAACGTGCTCTCCTCCAGCACCTGCACGATGTCCGGGTACGGCGGCGGGCGATTGGACGGCAGCCCCTGCGCGGCCGCACCCCACACGCGCTCCGCCTCGCCGTCGCCGCTCATCGGTGGCAACCGCACCGCCGCGTCGCGGAAGCTGACGAAGAAGTTGGTCAGGTGCGCGTCGTCGGAGAGCTTCTCCCAGGTGTTGCGCGCGTGCACCCCGGCAAACGGACCGCCCGGCCACATGCACCACCACCACGCCGACGCGCCCAGCAGCAGCCCCGCGCCGCGCAACAGCCACGCCGGCCGCGCGCGCCAGGTGGCGAACACGCGCCAGTCCCAGCGCCAGGTGAGGTAGAGCAGCGGCGGCAACAGCACCAGCAGGCCGATGCCGAGCAGGTACAGGTGGGGATAGTGGCGCAAGGTGTCGAGCAGGCTGCTGCGCACGTAGTAGACAAAGTCCGCCGGCATCAGCTGCTCGTCGAGGTAGCGCAGCTTCATCACCGCGATGAACTTCAGCGCGACGAACAAGCTACCGGCGAGCAGCAGCGCGCTGGCGAAGCGCGCCAGCACGGCCATCAGCACCACGGCGCTGCACAGCATCAGCGAGGTGACAAACACGCGTTGCAGCGGCAGCGGCTCGCGCCAGGCCGTGCATGCCACGCACAGCACGAACAGCAGCACGGCCCCCGCACACACCGCCGGGCCGCGGACGCGGCGCCATGGAATCGAACGCATGAGCTGAACCATCCCCCTGCAGGACCGAGCCTGCGACTGGCATCTTACGACCTCGTCGGGCACCGCGGCAGCCGTCCGATCTGCTAGCTTTGGCCGTCCCCTCAGCGGCTGTTCCCGGAACCTTCATGTCCGTCCGATCCACCCCGTTCGCCCTCCCCCTGCTGGCGCTGGCCGCACTGGCGCTGGCCGGCTGCTCCGCGCTGCCGTGGCGCTCCGGCCGCGTGCCCGACGGCGCCCGCGCGCAGGTGGCGATCCTGGAAACCACCGACATCCACGCCACCGTGCTCAGCTACGACTACTACCGGCTGAAGGACGATCCCACGGTCGGCTTCGAGCGCACCGCCACGCTGATCCGGCGTGCGCGCGCCGAGTACCCCAACCATTTCCTGTTCGATTCGGGCGACACCATCCAGGGCAGCGTGCTGGCCGACTACCAGGCGCTGGTCAAGCCGGTGGCCTGCGACCAGGAACTGGCGGTGTACCGCGCGATGGACGCGGTCGGCTACGACGGCGGCACGCCCGGCAACCACGAGTTCAACTACGGGCTGGGCTTCCTGTCCCAGGTCACCGGGACGCCGATGAACGTCGACGGCAGCCGCAGCACGCATTGCGCCGGGCCGCATTTCCCGCTGGTGCTGGCCAACGTCTACAGCGCACGCGACGGCGCGCCGATCTTCAAGCCGTGGACGATCGTGCAGAAGACCATCGACGCCTACACGCCCGACGGCAGCCACATCAGGGTGCCGCTGAAGGTCGGCATCATCGGCTTCACCCCGCCGCCGATCATGCAGTGGGACCAGCACCACCTGGCCGGCAAGGTCACCGTCGCCGGCGTGGTCGAGGCCGCGCGCAAATACCTGCCCGAACTGCAGGCGCAACATCCCGACCTGGTCGTGGCGTTGCTGCACGGCGGCCTGGACACCCACCCCTACACCAGCGACATGGAGAACGCCGGCTGGTACCTGGCCGGCGTGCCCGGCATCGACGTGCTGCTGCTCGGCCACTCGCACACGCAGTTCCCCGGCCCGCGCTATGCCGGCATGAAGGACGTCGACGCCCGCCGCGGTTTCGTGCGCAACGTGCCGGCGGTGATGGGCGGCTTCTTCGGCAAGGACCTGGGCCTGGTCGCGCTGGTGCTCAACCGCCAGGACGGCCGCTGGGTGGTCGACCGGGACAACAGCCACAGCGAGGTGCGGCCGATCTGCAAGGACAAGCACGACTGCGTGCCGGCGGACCCCGCGATCGCGCCACTGGTGGCGGGCGTGCAGCAGGCCGCGGTCGCCTACGTCAACACGCCGATCGGCACGAGCGCGCTGCGCATGAGCAGCTACTTCGCCGACGAGGGCAACATGACCGCGCTGGCGCCGGTCAATGCTGCGCAGATCGACTACGTGCGCCGCGAACTGCCGCTCACCCATCCCGAGCTGGCCGACGTGCCGGTGCTCGGGGCCGCTGCCGCGTTCCGCACCGGCTTCGGCGGCCCGGCCGACTACACCGACGTGGCCGCCGGCCCGCTGACCCTGCGCAGCGCCGCCGACCTGTACTTCTATCCCAACACGCTGGCCGCGGTGAAGATCGACGGCGCCGGCCTGAAGGCCTGGCTGGAGCAGTCCGCGCGGCGCTTCAACCGCATCGACCCGGAGCAGACCGGCGAGCAGGCGCTGATCAACAGCCGCTACACCGGCTACAACTTCGACCAGATCCAGGGCGGCATCCACTACGTGATCGACGTGTCCAGGCCGGCCGGCGAGCGCATCACCACGCTCACCTTCCACGGCAAGCCGGTCGCGCCGACGCAGCCGTTCGTCGTGGTCACCAACAACTACCGCGCCAGCGGCGGCGGCCACTTCCCCGGCCTGGACGGCAGCAACATCGTGCTGGCCGCGCCCGACGGCACGCGCGAAATCCTGGCCAAGTGGATCGAGCGCAAGCAGCACCTCGGCGCGGCCGACCTCGAGGCCACCTCATGGCGTTTCGCGCCGCTGAAGACGCGCGGCCCGGTGGTGTTCACCGGCGCGGCGAACAAGCTCGATGTGGCGAAAGCGGCAGGGCTGCACAACATCCGGCAGCTCAAGGACAACGGCGACGGCACGGCGGTGTACGCGGTCGACCTGTCGCACTGAAAGCGGCCAGGCCCGTTGCCGCGCCGCAACGGGCTTGCGCGCGGCGCAGCGCTGTTCCAATGTGCGCGGATGATCGATCGCCCCTCCCCGCCCGCGTGCGCAAGTTCCTGCTGAATCACCGCAAGCTCCTCGGCCTCGCCCTGCTGCTGATGCTGGCGCAGGCGGCCTGCGCGCAGCCGCCCACGGTGCAGTTGC
>MKTU01000009.1 GCA_001898415.1 Rhodanobacter sp. 67-28
CATGCTGGTCACGGCATTGTCGACCTGCCACATGCTGTCGTATCTGCACATGGCCACCGTGGCCGGCGTGGTGGTGACGGCGTACAGCGATGCCGCCGAAGGCACGATGGCCACCGAAGGCGACGGCGGCCGCTTCGTCGAAGTGGTGCTGCGCCCCACGGTGACCATCACTGCCGCCAGCGACCCGGCCAAGGCCGAAGCGGCGCACGAGGCGGCGCATCACGCCTGCTTCATCGCCAATTCGGTGAATTTCCCGGTGCGCTGCGAGCCGCGTGTCGTCGTCGAATCCGCCTGACCCTATTTCTTTCCAGGATCTGCAAGCCATGAGCAAAGACATCGTCCTCGCCTTTTCCGGCGGCCTCGACACCAGCTTCTGCGTGCCTTACCTGCAGGAGCGTGGCTGGGCCGTGCACACCGTGTTTGCCGATACCGGTGGTGTCGACGCCGAAGAGCGCGCCTTCATCGAGAACCGCGCGAAGGAGCTGGGCGTGGCCAGCCACGTCACGGTCGATGGCGGCCCGGCGATCTGGGCGGGCTTCGTCAAGCCGTTCGTGTGGGCGGGCGAGGGTTACCAGGGCCAGTACCCGCTGCTGGTGTCCGACCGCTACCTGATCGTCGAGGCCGCGCTGAAGCGCGCCGCCGAACTGGGCACGAAGGCGATCGCGCATGGCTGCACCGGCATGGGCAACGACCAGGTGCGTTTCGACCTGGCGGTGAAGGCGCTGGGCGACTACCAGATCGTGGCGCCGATCCGCGAGATCCAGAAGGAACACACGCAGACGCGCGCCTACGAGCAGAAGTACCTGGAAGACCGCGGCTTCGGCGTGCGCGCCAAGCAGCAGGCGTACACCATCAACGAGAACCTGCTCGGCCTGACCATGTCCGGCGGCGAGATCGACCTGTGGCAGGCGCCCGGCGCCGGCGCGGTGGGCTGGTGCAAGCCGCGTGCCGAATGGCCGTCCAAACCGCTGCGGGTGAAGATCGGCTTCGTCAACGGCGAGGCGGTGACGCTGGACGGCGAGGCGATTGCAGGGCACGCCATGCTGGCGAAGCTCAACGGCCTGTTTGCGCAGTACGGCGTGGGCCGCGGCCTGTACACCGGCGACACCACGATCGGCCTGAAGGGCCGCATCATCTTCGAGGCGCCGGGCCTGACCGCGCTGCTCGCCGCGCACCGCGCGCTGGAGGAAGCCGTGCTCAGCAAGCAGCAGAACCGCTTCAAGCCGGAAGTGGCGCGCAAGTGGGTGGAGCTGGTCTACGAGGGCTTCTTCCACGACCCGCTGAAGACCGACCTGGAGGCGTTCCTGGCGTCCAGCCAGTCCACCGTCAACGGCACGGTGACGCTGGAAACGAATGGCGGCAGCGTCGGCGCGGTGGCGGTGGAGTCGAATCACATCCTCAACGCCAAGGGCGCCACCTATGCGCAGTCGGCCGACTGGGGCGTGGAGGAGGCCGAGGGTTTCATCAAGCTGTTCGGCATGAGCAGCACGCTGTGGGCCGAGGTCAATCGCGGATGAGCGCCTTGCTCGATGCCACGCTGAAGCACCTGGCGGCGCTGGTCGGTTTCGACACGCGCAACCCGCCGCGCGCGATCGATACCGGCGGCATCTTCGACTACCTGCGCGCGCAGCTGCCCGGCTTCGACGTGACGGTGACCGACTTCGGTGCCGGCGCGGTGGCCCTGCACGCGGTGCGCGGCGAGCCGAAGGTCCTGTTCAACGTGCACCTGGACACCGTGCCGGACTCGCCGGCGTGGACGGCCGATCCGCACGCGTTGCGGGTCACTGCCGATCGCGCGATCGGCCTGGGCGCGTGCGACATCAAGGGGGCGGCGGCGGCGCTGCTGGCGGTGGCGAATGCCAGTCACGGCGACCTGGCTCTGCTGTTCACCACCGACGAGGAGGCGAACGACGCGCGCTGCATCGCCGGCTTCCTGCGCGAACCGCACGCTTACGATGCAGTGATCGTGGCCGAGCCCACCAAGGGCGAGGCGGTGCTGGCGCATCGCGGCATCCAGTCGGTGCTGATGCGCTTCGCCGGCCAGGCCGGGCATGCCTCGGGCGAGCAGAAGCCGGGCGACAGCGCGCTGCACCAAGCCGTGCGCTGGGGCAACGCGGCGCTGGATTTCGTGGCGGCGCAGTCGCACGAGCGCTTCGGCGGCCTCACCGGCCTGCGTTTCAACATTGGCCGCATCGAGGGCGGCATCAAGGCGAACATGATCGCGCCGACGGCGGAAGTGCGCTTCGGCTTTCGCGCCTTGCCCACGATGAATCCGGATCACCTGCTGATCCGATTCCGCAATCTGGTGGAACCGCAGCCGGTGGAGTTCGCCGAGACTTTTCGTGGCGCCTCGCTGCCGGCCGGCGATACCGCCAACGCCGAGGCGAACCGGCTGGTCGCGCGCGACGTGGCCGACGAGCTGGGCATCCCGGTCGGCAACGCGGTGGACTTCTGGACCGAAGCGGCGCTGTTCTCCGCCGCAGGCTATACCGCCTTCGTCTACGGCCCCGGCGACATCGCCCAGGCGCACAGCGCCGACGAGTGGGTCGCGCTGGATCAACTCGAACACTATGCGCAAACGGTTTATCGAATCGTTGAGAAGTCCGGCCAGGGACGGCCGGTTTTTGACCCCCGCGATCATGGATGAGCGCAAGGAACAAACAATGGACACGGCTAGGCACAACACCCGCAAGACCATCGTGCGCCTGCTCTCCAGCATGGGCAGCGCGAAGGAAATCCAACAGTACCTGAAGCGCTTCTCCGAGGTGGACGCCAAGCGCTTCGCCGTGGTGAAGGTCGGCGGCGCGGTGCTGCGCGACGAGCTGGCCGATCTGGCCTCGTCGCTGACTTTCCTGCAGCAGGTGGGGTTGACGCCGATCGTGCTGCACGGCGCCGGTCCGCAGCTGGACGAGGAACTGGCTGCCGCCGGCATCGAGAAGCACACCATCGACGGTCTGCGCGTGACCTCGCCCAAGGCGCTCGGCATCGTGCGCCGCGTGTTCCAGCAGCAGAACCTGAAACTGGTCGAGGCACTGCAGTCGATGGACACGCGCGCCACTTCGGTGGCGACGGGCGTGTTCATGGCCGACTACCTGGACCGCGATACCTACGGTCTGGTCGGCAAGGTCCGCAGCATCAACCTGGCGCCGATCGAGGCCAGCCTGCGCGCGAACTCCATCCCGGTGATCGCCAGCCTGGGCGAAACCGACGAAGGGCAGATCCTCAACGTCAACGCCGACTTCGCCGCGAACGAACTGGTGCGCGTGCTGCAGCCGTACAAGATCGTGTTCCTCACCGGCACGGGAGGCCTGCTCGACGAGCACGGCAAGGTGATCGATTCGATCAATCTGAGCACCGAGTTCGATCACTTGATGGCGCAGCCTTGGATCAACGGCGGCATGCGCCTGAAGATCGAGCAGATCGCCGACCTGCTGGCCGACCTGCCGCTGACCTCGTCGGTGTCGATCACCCGCCCGTCCGAACTGGCCAAGGAGCTGTTCACCCACAAAGGTTCCGGCACCCTCGTGCGACGCGGCGAGAAGGTGCTGCGCTTCGACTCCTGGGACGGCGTGGACCGCGCGCGCATGCGCAGGCTGATCGAGTCCAGCTTCGGCCGCACCCTGGTGCCGGACTATTTCGAGCGCACCAGGCCGATGCGCATCTACGTCAGCGAGAACTACCGCGCGGCGATGATCCTTGTCGAGGAGGACGGCTTGCCGTATCTCGACAAGTTCGCCGTGCTGGACGACGCGCAGGGCGAAGGCCTGGGCCGCGCGGTGTGGCAGGTGATGCGCGAGGAGAATCCGCGGCTGTTCTGGCGCTCGCGTCACGGCAATCCAGTCAACCCTTTTTACTACGCCGAATCGGACGGCTGCATCAAGCAGCCACGCTGGAAGGTGTTCTGGTACGGCATCGACGGGTTCGACACGATCTCCCGCTGCGTGGCGCACTGTGCGCAGCGCCAGCCGACACTGGTGGATTGAGCCATGGACACGAACAGGAAAACGATAGGCATCGTCGGCGCGCGTGGCCACACCGGCATGGAACTGATCCGCCTGATCGCGGCGCACCCGCTGCTGCAACTGGCCTTCGTCTCCTCGCGCGAACTGGACGGCCAGCGAGTGGCCGATCACGTCGACGGTTTCGCCGGCGAACTGCGCTACGCCAGCCTGGACCCGGCCGCGGTGGCGGCGCAGGGCGCCGACGTGGTGATCCTGGCGCTGCCCAACGGCAAGGCGGCGCCGTTCGTCGAGGCGATCGACGCGGCGAAGCCGGACACGTTGATCCTCGACCTTTCCGCCGACTACCGCTTCGATCCGTCGTGGTACTACGGCCTGCCGGAACTCACCCGCGACAAGTGGCGGGGCGAGAAGCGCATCAGCAATCCCGGCTGTTACGCCACAGCCATGCAGCTCTCCATCGCGCCGCTGAAGGATCTGCTGGCCGCGCCACCGGTGTGCTTCGGCGTCTCCGGCTACTCCGGCGCCGGTACCACGCCGTCGGACAAGAACGATCCGGACAAGCTGCGTGACAACCTGATGCCGTACGCGCTCACCGGCCACATGCACGAGAAGGAAGCCTCGTTCCGGCTCGGCGTGCCGGTGGAGTTCATGCCGCACGTGGCGCCGCACTTCCGCGGGCTCACCGTCACCACCAACCTGTATCTCACCCGCCCGCTGAAACGCGATGACGTGCTGCAGCGTTTCCATGCCGCCTACGACGGCGAGAAGCTGGCCGTCGTGACCGACGAGGCGCCGTGGGTCAGCCGCATCGCGCACCGCCACCATGCCGAGGTCGGCGGCTTCGCGGTATCGGCCGACGGCAAGCGCGTGGTGATCGTGGCCACGCTGGACAACCTGCTGAAAGGCGCCGCGACGCAGGCGATGCAGAACATCAACCGCGCGCTCGGCGTGGACGAATACACCGCGATTCCAGTGAAGCAGGAGTGAGGGAAGAGGAGTGAGGAGTGAGAGAAAAGCTCACACTCCCGGCGCTCCCGCCCCCTCCGCTCTTGATCTCTCTCACTTCTCACTCCTCTCAACTCACTTCTGGCTACCATGACCCAACCCCTCTGGCAAAAAGCCGGCATCCAGATCGACGCGAAGATCATGCAGTTCCTCGCCGGCGACGACGTGCTGCTGGATCGCGAGTTCTTCCTGCACGACGTCACCGCCAGCAAGGCACACGTGGAGGGGCTGGCCAACATCGGCGTGGTCAGCGCCGACGAAGCCGCCGCGCTGAAGCGCGAGCTGGATGCGCTGGCCGACGACTTCACGAACGGCGCCTTCGTGCTGGACGAGCGCTACGAGGACGGCCATTCGGCGATCGAGGCCCGCCTCACCGAACGCATCGGCGACGCCGGCCGCCGTGTGCACACCGGGCGCAGCCGCAACGACCAGATCCTGGTTGCCACCCGGCTGTGGCTGAAGGACAAGCTGGCCGCGCTGGAGGCGCATTGCCGTGCGATCGCCGAAGTGTGCCTCGGCCGCGCCGCGCAGCCGTCCGTGCCGATGCCGGGCTATACCCATCTGCAGCGTGCGGTGGTGTCGTCCACCGCGATGTGGTTCGCCGGCTTCGCCGAGGGCTTCATCGACAATGCGCTGCGCGCGCGGCAGACGATGACGCTGATCGACGCGAACCCGCTCGGCACCGCCGCCGGCTACGGCGTGAACATGAAACTCGATCGCGAGTACACCACCCGGGCGCTCGGCTTCGCGCGCGTGCAGATTTCGCCGATCTACGCGCAGCTGTCGCGCGGCAAGTTCGAGATGGCCGCGCTGGAGGCGATCGGCGGTGCGCTGCTCGACCTGCGAAGGATGGCGTGGGACCTGTCGCTGTTCACCACCGCCGAATTCGACTTCGTCAAATTGCCGGCCGAGTACACCACCGGCAGCTCGATCATGCCGAACAAGCGCAACCCCGACGTGATCGAACTGCTGCGCGCCAGCTACGCCAGCGTGGCCGCCGCGCGCACCGAGATCGAACAGCTGCTGTCGCTGCCGTCCGGCTACCAGCGCGACCTGCAGTTCTCCAAGGGCTCGATCTTCCATGGCGTGCGCCATGGCCTGATGGCGCTGGAACTGGTACCCGACCTGCTGGCGCGGTTCGCGTGGAACGAAGCCGCGATGCGCGCGGCGATCGAGCCGGCGATGTACGCCACCGACGTGGCGATCGAGCAGGCCGCCGCCGGCGTGCCGTTCCGCGACGCGTATCGCGCTGCGGCGGAAACCGCGGCATCCGCGGGGCAGGGGCGCACGCCCGAAGGCAGCCTCGCCGCGCGCGTCTCGCCGGGCGCCGGCAACGACCTGCGACTGGATGAACTGCACGCGCGATTGCGTGCGCTCGACGACTGAAGCGGAGGCACGGGCATGGCGGCGATCGACACGGGGAACACGCACACCGGCCTGCCCGCACAGGCATTGCCCTCCTGGCGCCGCGCCGTGCTGAAAGTGGGCAGCAACCTGCTTGCCGCCGACGGCGGCGGCCTCACCCCGCGTCATGCCGAAGCGCTGGCCGGTTTCGTTGCCGCCAGCCATGCCGAAGGCCGAGAAGTGGTACTGGTGTCCTCCGGCGCGGTGGCGGCCGGGCGCGCGCTGCTGCGCCAGCATGCGCGCGACATCGGCGGCCTCGCCGCGCGGCAGGCGCTGGCCGCGCTGGGGCAGGCGCCGATGGTCGCGCTGTGGCAATCGCTGTCCGCGCGGCCGGTGGCGCAGGTGCTGCTGACCCACGACGACCTGCGCAACCGCCGCCGCTACCTCAACGCGCGCGCCACGTTGCGCGAGTTGCTGCAGCTCGGCGTGCTGCCGGTGATCAACGAGAACGACACCGTGTCGGTGGATGAACTGAAGCTCGGCGACAACGACAACCTTGCCGCCATCGTGGCCGCGCTGGTCGACGCCGACCTGCTGCTGATCGCCTCCGACGTCGATGCGCTGTACAGCGCCGACCCGCGGCGCGATCCCGCGGCCGTGCCGATCGCGCAGGTGGCCGCGCTGACCCCCGAGATCGTCGCGATGGCCGGCGACAGCGGCAGCGCGGCCGGCACCGGCGGCATGCGCACCAAGCTGCAGGCCGCGGCAAAAGCTGCCGCCGCCGGCATCCCCACGGCCTTGTTCAGCGGGCGCGAGGCGGCCACCGTGCAGGCACTGCAGCGCGGGCAGTTGCGCGGCACGCTGATCGCCGCGGCTTCCACGCGGTTGCAGGCGCGCAAGTACTGGCTGCGCCACGCACCCGCTGCACCGGGCCGCATCCGTATCGACGCCGGTGCGGTGAAGGCGCTGGCCGGCGGGCGCGTCTCGCTGCTGCCGGGTGGCGTGCTTGGCGCCGACGGCGAGTTCCACCGCGGCGACCTGGTGGAGATCGTCGA
>MKTU01000010.1 GCA_001898415.1 Rhodanobacter sp. 67-28
CTGCAAACCCGCACCGTGGCGGCATCCCCGAAGCTTTGCTGTTTACTGCCTGCCCGTCGAAACTGTCAAGCGACCGCCGCGACGCGATGCCCGCCGATCGCACTAATTGACGCATATTGGCACCTCATGCCGCGCGCACCACGACCGGCACAACATGAACGACGCGGCTAGTATAGCCGGCAGTCGTCGCGCCCCTGCCGGCGCGACCGCACAAACCCGGCAATCCGCGGAGCACCCCGCATGACCTTCTCCGTCGGCGTCCTGATGGACCCCATCGACGCCATCAAAGTGGCCAAGGACACCACCCTGGCGATGCTGCTGGAGGCCGCCCGACGCGGCCACGCCCTGCATTATTTCGAACAGGGCGACCTCGCCCTGCGCGACGGCGCGCCGTGGGTGCGCAGCGCCCCGCTTGAGGTGCGCGACGATCCGCGCGACTGGTACACGCTGGGCCAGCCGCGCTGGCACGACCTGCGCGAGCTGGACATGGTGCTGATGCGCAAGGACCCGCCGGTCGACGCGCAGTTCGTCTACGACACCATGGTGCTGGAAGCGGCCCAGCGCGGCGGCGTGCTGGTGGTGAACGATCCGCGTTCGCTGCGCGACTGCAACGAGAAGCTGTTCGCGCTCGAGTTTCCGCAGTGCATCGCGCCCACCCTGGTGGCACGCGACCCGGCCGAACTGCGCCGGTTCGCCGCCGAACACGGCGAGGTGGTGCTCAAGCCGCTCGACGGCATGGGCGGGCGCGGCATCTTCCGCGTGCGCCACGGCGACAGCAACCTGAACTCGATGCTGGAAACCCTGCTCGGTGGCGACGGCCATGGCGCGCACCGGCAACTGACGATCGCCCAGAAATACCTGCCGGAGATCAGCGCCGGCGACAAGCGCATCCTAGTCGTGGACGGCGAACCGGTGCCGTACGCGCTCGCGCGCATTCCGCAGGGCAGCGATTTTCGCGGCAACCTCGCCGCCGGCGGTCGCGGCGAGGGCGTGCCGCTGTCCGACCGCGACCGCTGGATCGTGGCACAGGTGGCACCGGAACTGCGTCGCCGCGGACTGCTGTTCACCGGCCTGGACGTGATCGGCGACTACCTGACCGAGATCAACGTCACATCCCCGACCTGCGTACGTGAACTCGACGCACAGTTCGGGCTTAACATTGCAGGCCAGCTGTTCGACGTCATCGAGCGGCACGCCAGTGGAAATCGTCCTGCGTGAGTGCAACCGCAACCGTTACCGCCCGACCCGAGCCGATCGGCGCCACCATGCTGTTCTCGCTGCTGCTGCACGGCGTGCTGCTGCTGGGCATCACCTTCCACTTCGCCAAGCCTGATCCAAGCCTGCCCACGCTCGACGTCGCGCTGGTCAACGTGGCCAACCAGGAGGCGCCGGACAAGGCCGATTTCCTGGCCCAGGCCAACAACCGCGGCGGCGGCCAGAGTGACCGTGCCGCGCGCCCCTCGCAGCTGTTCTCCGGCGCGTTGCCCCGACCTGATCCCGGGGTCGCGGCGCAACCGGTGCAGGAATCCACGCCGCTGCCGCACCCGGCCACCCCCGCGCGCATGGTCACCACCAGCGGCCGCAGCGATTTCAGCGTCGCCAGCGATACCGCGCAGACCGAAGTCGACCCGCAACACGCCACGCCCACCGCGGCCGAACTGAAGCGCCAGCAGGCGATCGCCCAGCTCGCCGCCGAACTGCGCCGCAAGAAGGTGGATTACGCCAAGCGGCCGAAGGTGAAATACCTCACCGCCAGCACCCGTGAATACGCCTATGCCGCCTACATGCGCGGATGGTCGGATCGGGTGGAGCGGGTCGGCAACCTGAACTATCCCGAGGAGGCGCGTCGCCGCGGCCTGCACGGCAACGTGCTGCTCACCGTGGTGCTCAACCTCGACGGCAGCATCAAGAGCATCGACGTGATCCAGAGTTCCGGCCAGCCGGTGCTCGACGCCGCGGCCGAACGCATCGTGCGCCTGGCCGCACCGTTTCCGCCGGCACCGCGGGCCGGCGAGCACGTCGACGAGCTGAACATCACCCGCACCTGGCAGTTCCAGCCCAACAACGTGCTGCAGACGCGCTAGGAGCGCCGCGATTCGGCTGCGACTACAATGGCGCCATGGCTGCCATGCAACCCGCGACCCTCACCGGTCACTTCCTGATCGCCATGCCGGGCCTGGCCGAGCCGCCGTTCTCGCGCGGCGTGGCGCTGCTGTGCCAGCACGACGAGGACGGCGCGGTCGGCTTGCTGGTGAACCAGCTGTCCGAATACCGCTTCGGCGACGTGCTGGCGCAGATGAAGCTCGAATGCGCCGACGCCGACCTGGCTGACGCACCGGTGCTGATCGGCGGCCCGGTACAGCAGGAGCGCGGCTTCGTGCTGCACCACGAACCGGGCGACTGGGAATCGACCTACCGCATCAACGCCGAGTGGTCGGTGACGACCTCGCGTGACATCCTGGTGGCAATGGCCGCCGGCGAAGGCCCGCGCCAGGCCATCATGGTGCTCGGCTACGCCGGCTGGGATGCCGGCCAGCTGGAACAGGAACTGATGGCCAACGCCTGGCTCACCGCCGAAGCCAACGGCCGGGTCGTCTTCGACACGCCGCTGGAGGAGCGCTGGAGCGCCGCCGCCGGCCTGGTCGGGGTGGACCCGCGCCAGTTGTCCGGCTACGCGGGCCACGCATGAGCTGTGTGCTCGGCTTCGATGTCGGCAGTCGCCTCACCGGCGTGGCCATCGGCAACCGCCTGACCGCCACCGCGCGCGCGCTCGCCGTGGTCGCCGTCCGCGACGATCAGCCCGACTGGGACCGGCTCGACGCCCTGCAGCGCGAGTGGCAGCCCGACACCCTGGTGGTCGGCCTGCCCTTGACCCTCGATGGCGCCGAACAACCCGCCAGTCGGCGCGCACGCGCCTTCGCCGGCAAGCTGACCGAGCGCTACCGCCTGCCGGTGGTGCTGGTCGACGAACGCCACAGCTCGCACGAAGCTGCCGAACGTTTCGCCGCCGGACGCGCCGCCGGCCTGCGGCGACGCCGCGAAGGCGCCGCCATCGACGCCGAGGCGGCGGCAGTGATCCTCGAACGCTGGCTGCTCGAGGCCGCCGTGATCCCGCACGACGCCACCCCGCACTGATCAGCACCTTCCTCCCCAATCCGCGAACCCCCATGAGCCCTCGCCTGCGCCACCTGACCACCTTGGAAAACCTGCCGCGCGAGACCATCGAGCGCCTGCTCGACCGCGCCGAGGCGCTGCGCGATGCCTGCGCCCACGGCACCCGCAAGCTGGACGTGCTGGCCGGGCGCACCGTGCTGAACCTGTTCTTCGAACCGTCCACGCGCACCCGCACCTCGTTCGAACTGGCGGCGCGGCGGCTCGGTGCGGACGTGGTCAACTTCGACATCGGGCTGTCCTCCACCAGCAAGGGCGAGGAGCTGTTCGACACCCTGCATACGCTCGAGGCGATGCACCTGGACGCGATCATCGTGCGCCACAAGCAGTCCGGCACGCCGGACGAACTGGTACGCCATGCAATGAGCGGCGTGTCGGTGATCAACGCCGGCGACGGCAACCACGCGCATCCCACCCAGGGCCTGCTGGATGCGCTCACCATTCGCCAACACCGGCCCGATTTCGAGAATCTGACGGTGGTGATCTGCGGCGACATCAGCCACTCGCGGGTGGCCCGCTCGGACGTCAATGCCTTCACCGCGCTGGGCGTGAAGGAGATCCGCCTGTGCGCCCCGCCCGAGCTGATGCCGGCCACCGACGAAGTCGTCGAAGGCCAGCGCTTCACCGACTTCGACCAGGCCATCGAAGGCGCCGATGCGGTGGTGATGCTGCGCCTGCAGAAGGAGCGCATGGCGCGCATCGAACTGCCCGACGAGGCCGCCTACTTCACCCGCTACGGGCTGGACCGTCGCCGCCTGGCGCGCGCGGCCAAGGGTTGCCTGGTCATGCATCCGGGGCCGATCAACCGGGGCATCGAGATCGCCTCTGAGGTGGCCGACGGCGCGCAGTCACGCATCCTCGAACAGGTCGGCAACGGGGTGTTCGTGCGCATGGCCGTGCTCAACGAGGTGCTTGCGCGCTGAATGCCCGCTGCAGCGCCGGCGCCGCGCCCGCCACGGACGCAACCCGGGAGCGACGGCGCAGATCTTCCGGGCTGCAAAAGCGGCTGCGCGGTCCGCATTCGACCAGCTTCGCTGTTGTAAAGCGCTTCGCCGCTTCTTGAGCCATGGAACCACCATGGGTCGGCGAACCGTCGATACCCCGTCCTCGCGCAGCTTTTTTTCGTCTCCGAAGTTTCTGCCGCCCACGCTCCCAGCGGGCATAATGGCCGCTGCTGCTCACCACGGGGATCAACATGCGCGCGACAACCCGCTATCTCGCGATGGGACTGGCCAGCGTCCTGCTGGCTGCCTGTTCGCACAAGGACAAGGATGCACCGCTGGCGTTCGTGCCGGCCGATACGCCGTACGTCGTGGCCAACCTGGACGTGCTCGACGACGACACCCGCAAGGCTCTCCTGGCCCAGGCCGACGCCCAGTTGCCGTCGCAACTGGAACAGATGGACGCCGCGGCCGACCGGCTCGCCGAGAAGGACCCTGACGGCGCCCGCCTGCTGCGCGCGCTGCGCGCCGAGTTCAACGGCAAGACGGTGGAGGGCTTCGCCCAGTCCGCCGGCCTCGACCTGAAGGGCTACTCGGCCCTCTACGGCCTGGGCCTGGCGCCCGTGCTGCGCTTCCAGCTCGCCGACGCGGCCGCCTTCGACGCGTTCGTGGGCCGCCTGGAGACCGCCTACGGCAAGAAGTTCGAGGTGGCCAGCGAAGGCAAGCAGAGCTACCGCCGCTACGCGTCCACCGAATCGGGCGCCGAGGTGATCCTGGCCACGGTGGACAAGCAGGCGGTGGCAGCGCTGCTACCGATCGACGCGCCGAAAACCATGCTGCGCGAGGCGCTGGGACTGGATCGGCCGCAGAAGAGCATGCAGGACGACGGTCGCCTGGCCGACCTGGCCAAGGCCAACGGTTACAAGAAGTGGCTGGTCGGCGAACTCGACCTGACCCGCGTGCTGCCGTTGGCAATCGGCGGCACGGACGCACTGGCCAATGCGATGCGCAAGGCGCACGCGGTAGCCGAGTCGGCCAAGACCGGCGAGCCGGTGGCCAATCAGTTGCAGGTCCCGCCGTCGTGCAGCACCGATGCCGCTCGCATCGCCGCACGGGTGCCGACGATCAGCTTCGGCTACACCCGGCTCGACGCCGGTCATCAGGACGGCCGCCTCGACATCGCGCTGGCCGAGGACATCAGCAAGGCGTTCTCCGGGCTCAAGGTCGAACTGCCCGGGCTGGGTCAGGCCGGTACCGCGCCATTCGACGTGAGCCTGGCGCTGCCGATCGCGAACCTGCGCACGTTCTGGATGGCCCAGGCCGATGCAGTGGCGGCCAAGCCGTTCACCTGCCCGGCGCTGAGCGATCTCAACGAGGGCTTCGCCAAGCTCGGTCCGGCCACGCAGAAAGCCGCGATCCCGCCGTTCGGCGACCTGCTGGGCGTGCGCCTGGCGCTGGATACGCTCACTGACAACCCCACCTCCAGCCTGCCCACCTTCAGCGGCCGGCTGGTGCTGGCCACCAGCAACCCGACCGGCCTGCTGGCGATGGGCCAGATGATGGTGCCCGCGCTGGCGCAGCTGAAGCTGACCAATGACGGCAAGCCGGTGGCGCTGCCGCAGCAGATGGCCGGCATGCTCGGCCAGCCCGGCTGGGTGGCGATGAGCGACAAGGCGCTGGCGCTGGGCGTGGGCGCCGGCGAGGACGCCAAGCTGGCCGACACCCTGAAGGAAGCCGGCGGCAACGCGGGCCAGATGGCGCGGATGCACCTGAGCGGCGCGATGTACCTGTCCTGGGTGCAGCTGATGCAGGACAAGGTCGACGCGCTCACCGCCGCGGCCAGCGCGATGAACAACAGCGGTGATGCATCGGCGGACAAGCCCGACGACAGCGCCGCCCAGGCGGCAGAGGCGGCGGCGCGTTCCAAGGCGCAGTTCGAGGCGATGAAGCAGCAGGCGCAGCGCGTGGAAGACATCCACGCCGAGATGCATGTCGAGGCCGGCGGCATGGTGATCACCAGCCAGACGACGCTGAAGTGACATAAGCGACGCCAGGGCAGGTCGTTCCACTCCAGGCCGGGGCGCCGCGCGCACCCCGGCCTTTTTTTGCGCACGCAACGTACCGCCAACATGCTCGTGACCTCGCCTTCGCAAACCGTGGCGGCACCTGAATCGCGGCGGCGCCTGCGCACATGGCGTTCACTCCGCCGCTGCTGTCATGGCCACAAGGATCGCAAACCCGGCGACCCCGTTGTCACCACCGACAACCCCTTCTCCAAGGAGATTGCCATGCACAACCATCCCGTGATTCGCCGCAGCATGATCGCCGCCGCCCTGACGCTCGCCTTCGCCGCCGTGCCACTCAGCCAGGCCGTGGCAGCGCAGAGCAGCGAGGCAGCCGCGCAGGCATCGGACAACCAGACGGTGCCGGACAAGGCCGCCGACGCATGGATCACCACCAAGGTGAAGACCGAATTCGGCACCACCAAGGGCGTGAGCGCCACCGACATCAACGTGACCACCAACGATGGCGTGGTAACCCTGACCGGCAACGTCGGCAGCGCCAGCGAGAAGATGAACGCGGTGCGCGTGGCGCAGGGCGTCAAGGGCGTGAAGAGCGTCGACGCCTCCGCGCTGGCGATCACCCCCGCCGCCACGAAACACCACGACCGGCCCTCGTCCAGCATGAGCAGCCACTGATCGATCGCGACAACCCGTGAACGGAAAAAGGAGCCGCGAGGCTCCTTTTTCCTTGCCGCAGGATCTGCTCAGCGGTTGAGCAGGTTGCTGCCGCCGAAGCTCTTGTCGTTGGGGTCTTCTTCCAGTTCGACGCCGTCCAGCCCCTGCGACAAGGTGTGCGCGTCGCCACCCTGGGCCAGCTTGATGCGCAGGCGCACCTCGTTGGAGCTGTCCGCGTAGCGCAGCGCATCCTCGTAGCTGATCTCGCCGGCGTGGTAGAGCTCGACCAGCGCCTGGTCGAAGGTCTTCATGCCGAGCAGGGTCGACTCCTTCATCAGCTCCTTCAGCTTGTGGATCTCGCCCTGGCGGATGTAGTCCTGCGCCAGCGGCGTGCCCAGCAGCACTTCCACCGCGACCCGACGCGCCTTGCCGTCCGGGGTCGGAATCAGCATCTGCGCCACGATGCCCTTGAGGTTCAGCGACAGGTCCATCAGCAACTGCTGGCGGCGATCCTCCGGGAAGAAATGCAGGATGCGGTCCATCGCCTGGTTGGCGTTGTTCGCATGCAGCGTGCACAGCACAAGGTGGCCGGTCTCGGCGAACGCGATGGCGTGGTCCATGCCCTCGCGGGTGCGGATTTCGCCGATCATGATCACGTCGGGTGCCTGGCGCAGGGTGTTCTTCAGGGCAGCGTCCCAGCTGTCGGTGTCGATGCCGACCTCGCGCTGGGTGATGATGCAGCCCTCGTGCTTGTGCACGTACTCGATCGGGTCCTCGATCGTGATGATGTGCCCTGTCGAGTTGAGGTTGCGGTAGCCGACCATCGCCGCCAGCGAGGTCGATTTGCCCGAACCGGTGGCGCCGACGAAGATGATGATGCCGCGCTTGGTCATCGCCAGCTGCTTGATAACCGGCGGCAGGTTCAGCTCCTCGGTGGTGGGGATCTTCGACTCGATCCGGCGCAACACCATGCCCACGCAGTTGCGCTGGTAGAAGCACGACACGCGGAAACGGCCCACGCCCTGCGCGGAAATCGCGAACTGGCACTCGTGGGTCTTCTCGAACTCCTCGCGCTGGCCCGGCGTCATCACGTTGAGCACCATGTCGCGCGCCTGCTGCACGCTGAGCGGGCTCTGCGTGATCGGCACGATGCGCCCCTGCACCTTCATCGACGGCGCCACGCCGGCCGTGATGAAAAGATCCGATGCCTTCTTGTGCACCATCAGTTTCAGGAACGAGGTGAAATCGAAGTCGCTCATGGCTTTGGGTCCGGGAATAGGGAATGGGGAATAGGGAATAGGGGTTTGAGGCACGCTGCAAATCCGCCGCGGGAAGCCGAGACGTTCAAGCCGAGAGCCGGTGCCGCTGTGCGCTTCTCAACCATTCCCGATTCCCCATTCCCTATTCCCTGCTTCACTTGAAACTGTCCTTGTTCTTGGCGTAGCCCTGCGCCTGCTGGCGCGTCACGACGCCACGCTTGACCAGGTCCAGCAGGCACTGGTCCAGGGTCTGCATGCCGAACTGCTGGCCGGTCTGGATCGACGAGTACATCTGCGCCACCTTGTCCTCGCGGATCAGGTTGCGGATGGCCGG
>MKTU01000011.1 GCA_001898415.1 Rhodanobacter sp. 67-28
CCGATGATCAGTCGGCGATTCTCCCCCAACCTCCGAGGAGAATCGACACATAAGGAGCCCGCTCGCAGGCGATGCTCCTGCTCTGGCGAATCCCGAATCCCTGCTCCAAGAGCATCGCCCGCAAGCGGGCTCCTATCTCTGATGGTGCTCTCGACCTTGGTCGGCTTGCCGGCACCGCTGCCGCGGCGCGACGATGGCCCGATCACGGCGGAGAACGGCATGAACGCATCGCAAGACGGCTGGATGGCGCGCGCTGCCCTGCGCAGCGCGGCGTGGGCGGAGCGCTGGTTCCCCGATGCCTGGGTGTTCGCGGCGCTGGGCGTGGTGCTGGTGGCGCTGGCCGCGTTCGCGTTCGGCGCCACGCCCCTGGCCACGGTCAACGCCTTCGGCGACGGCTTCTGGAGCCTGATCCCGTTCACCATGCAGATGGCCTTCGTGGTGATCGGCGGCTACGTGCTGGCCACCGCGCCGGTGGTGGCGCGCTTCATCGACGTGCTGGCGCGCGCGCCGCGGACGGGACGCGGGGCGATCGTGTACATCGCGCTGGTGAGCATGCTGGCGTCGCTGTTGTCGTGGGGTTTCTCGCTGGTGTTCGGCGGGCTGCTGGTGCGCGCGCTGGCGCGGCGCGACGAGCTGCACATGGATTACCGCGCAGCGGGTGCGGCGGCGTATCTCGGCCTGGGCGCGATCTGGGCGATGGGGTTGTCCTCGTCGGCGGCGCAGTTGCAGGCGAACCCGGCCAGCATGCCGCCGGGCCTGCTGGCGATCACCGGCGTGCTGCCCTTCAGCCAGACCATCTTCCTGTGGCAGTCGATCGTGCTGACCGCGGTGCTGATCGTGGTGTCGCTGCTGGTGTGCTGGTTCACCGCGCCGTCGGATGCGAACGCCCGCACCTCGAAGGATTTCGACATCGGCGAAAGCTCGACGCCCGCGTTGCCGCCGCGCACGCGCCCGGGCGAGTGGCTGGAATACAGCCCGCTGCTGGCGCTGGCGATCGGCCTGCTGGGGCTGGGCTGGCTGGGCCACGAGTTCGCGACCAAGCCGGCGGTGACCGCGATCGCCAACCTCAATACCTACAACTTCCTGTTCCTGACCGCAGGGCTCCTGCTGCACTGGCGCCCGCGCAGCTTCCTCGACGCCGTGCATCGCGCCGTGCCGAGCACCGCCGGCGTGCTGATCCAGTTTCCGCTGTACGGCGGCATCGCCGCCCTGCTCACCCACGTGCCCGGCGCCGACGGCTCCACCCTGGCGCACCGGTTGTCGAACCTGTTCGTGCACATTGCCGGGCAGGAAAGCTTCCCCGCGGTGATGGGCGCGTACTCGGCGATCCTCGGCTTCTTCGTGCCCTCCGGTGGCGGCAAGTGGCTGGTCGAGGCGCCGTACGTGATGCAGGCGGCGAACGACCTGCACGTGCACCTGGGCTGGGCGGTGCAGGTATACAACGCGGCCGAGGCGCTGCCCAACCTGATCAACCCGTTCTGGATGCTGCCGCTGCTCGGCGTGCTGGGGCTGAAAGCGCGCGACGTGGTCGGCTACACCTTCGTGCAACTGGTGGTGCACGTGCCGCTGGTGCTGGGCATGCTGTGGCTGCTGGGCATGACGCTGGACTACGTGCCGCCGGTGATGCCGTAGCCGGCAGGGCGGGAGCGCGCCATGCGCTCCCGCCATCGACGCTATAGCTCGCGCAACGCCGTGGTCACCGGCAATCGCGCCGCGCGGACCGCGGGGAACAGTCCGCCGATGAAGCCGATGGTAAGCGCCCACAACAGCCCCACCCACAGCAGTTCGGCGGAGACCTTGAGCTCGAAACTGAGCTTGCCGACCGAACCGGCCGCGAGTGTGGACGCGCTGTAGCCGTTGAACACCAGCCACGCCAGCAAGCCGCCGATCAGGCCGCCGAGCAGCGCAAGCAACATGGTTTCGAGCATCACCGCCACCACCACCGGCAGCCCGCGGAAGCCGATCGCCCGCAGCGTGGCGATCTCGCGCGCCCGTGCCGCGACCGCGGCGAACATGCAGTTGAGCGCACCGAAGATCGCGCCGATCGCCATGATCGAGCCGACCACGATGCCGATGATGGTCAGGAAGCTGCTCATGCCTTCGGACTGCTTGCTGAAATAGTCGAGCGTGGTGCTGACGTCCACCTTCAATTGCGGATTCGCTTCCAGCGTGGTCTTGAAGGCATCGAATGCGCCAGGATCGGCCAGCTTCACGGTGACCGATGCGCGGCTGCTGCCACGGCGGTAGGTATCGGCCACGACGCCGGCATCGCCCCACACTTCCGAATCCATCGAGTCGCCGGAAGCAAACACGCCGACCACGGTCCACAGCTGGCTGCCGAGACGGACCTGATGGCCTGGCTCCAGCCCGGCGAATTGCCGCGCGGCGCCCTTGCCGACGATGAGCTCGCGCATGCCCGGGGTGAACTTGCGGCCCTCGACGATCTTCAGGTTCGGCCGCACCGCCCAGGCCTGGTCGCTGACGCCGCGCAGTTGCACGCTGCCCTCTTCGTCCGGCTGGCCGCCCTTGATCGGCAGGTTCGCGGCCACCACCAGCTCGGGCGAGGCGATCGGCTGGCCCTTGGCGTCCTTGGCGATGCCGGCGGTCTGCGGGATCAGCGTCACGCTGTCATGGTCGAGCACCGACATCACCTCGGAGGCGGAAGCGCCGCGCATCACGATGGCCGTATCCGTGCTGCCGGTCTTGCTCAGCGTCTCGCGATAGCCATCGCTCATTGCCAGCAATGCCACCAGCACCGCCACCACGCCGGCGATGCCGATCACGATCACCGACGACATGCCAAGCCGCTGGCGCAGCGTGCCGATGCCGACCGCGGTGACCGAGATGGCCTGCCTGCCCTGGCGGGCGAACAGCATCCACACGGCGAGCAACACGACCGAAAACACGGTGAGTGCGGAGAAAAACAACATCAGGGAATGCAGGAACATGGTCGTTCTCCTCAGCGGCCAGCCAATGCATCGACGATGTTCAGGCGCATCGCGCGCATCGCGGGCAAGGCACCGACCAGCAGGCCGGCGGCGATCATCAACAACAAGCCGCGCAGCCAGATGCCGGCATCCACCGGCGCCATCGGAATCGCGCCGCCCATCGCCGCATGCACGCCACCGACCACCAGCATCGCCAGCGCCAGACCCAGCACGCCGCCGAGCAGCAACAGCAGCACCGATTCGGCCAGCACCATCGCCAGCACGCTGCGGCTGGAGAAGCCGATCGTCTTCAGCACCGCCAGTTCGGACGTCCGTTCGCGCACGGCCTGCATCATGGTGTTGCCCGACAGCAGCAGCAGGGTGAAGAACACCGCGCCCATGATCGAGGTGACGATCAGGCCGATATCGGCCAGCTGCTTCATCCACGATGCGGTGGCGGCGGCTTCGGTCTGCGTGCGCGTTTCGTGATCGGAGTTGGCCGAGATGGCATCGATCGCCTTGGCCACGCGATCAGCCTGGTTCACATCGGTGACGCGCGTGACGTACCAGCCAACCTGGCCGCGGTTGTATGGCGTGGTCTCGTCGAAATACTTCCAGTTCAGCAGGAACATCTGGTCGTAGAAGCCGCCGGACTTCTTGTCCTTCGAATGCAGGATGCCGACGATGTCGAAGGTCCAGTTCTTGCTGCCTTCATGGTTGGGAAAGATGGTCGACTGCATCGGGATCTTGTCGCCCACCTTCCAGTGGAACCGCTGGGCCAGTTTTTCCCCGACCAGCGCGCCGGTGCGGGTGGTTTCGAACGCCTTGCGCTCGGCCGGACTCACTTCCATCTCCGGATAGAGGTCGAGGTAGTTCGGTTCCACCGCGAAGCTGAAGACCTGGTTGTGCGGGTCCTGGTAGGCGCCGCCGAACCAGTTCGCATAGGTGACCATCTTCACGCCCGGCACCTGGGCGATCCGCGCCTCCAGCGACTGCGGCAGGGTCTGGATGAAGGACAGCCGCGAGCCGGTCTGCAGCCGCTCGGCGCCGTTGGCGCTGTTGCCGGCCTGGTCGAACCCGGTGCGCACGGCGTCAAGCATGCCGAACAGCAGGAACGCGGCAATGATCGACACCAGGGTGAGTATCGTGCGGGTCTTGCGCCGGAACAGCGCAGCCCAGATCAGATGAAAGTATTTCATCGCCGTCTCCTCACGCCGCGGCCTGTTCGACCAGGGTGCCCTTGTCCAGATGCAGCGTGTGGCTGGCGTATTCGGCCGCCTTAGGATCGTGGGTGACCATCACGATGGTCTTGCCGTGGTCACGGTTGAGTTGCTGAAGCAGGCCCAGCACATCCTCGGCGGACTGGCGGTCGAGATCGCCGGTCGGCTCGTCGCAGACCAGCAGGGCCGGGTCGGAAACGATCGCGCGTGCGATCGCCACGCGCTGCTGCTGGCCACCGGACAATTCGCTCGGCTTGTGGCTGGCGCGGTCGGAAAGGCCGACCAGTTGCAGCGCGATGGCCGCGTTCTTCTTGCGCTGTGCGGCCGAAAGCTTCGTCAGCAGCAGCGGCAACTCGACGTTGCGCTGGGCCGAGAGCATCGGCATCAGGTTGTAGAACTGGAAGATGAAGCCCACGTTCGAGGCGCGCCATTTCGCCAGCGCGCCGCCGCCGAGCTGGTCGATGCGCTGGCCGCCCACGCGGATGCTGCCGGCGCTGGGCGTGTCGAGCCCGCCGATCAGGTTGAGCAAGGTGGTCTTGCCGGAGCCCGATGGCCCCATCAGCGCCAGGAAATCGCCTTCGGCGATGTCCAGGTTGACGTGGTGCAGCACTTCGACTTTCTGCTTGCCGCGCGTGTAGGTCTTGGCAAGGTCGTGGATCTCGATCAATGCGCCCATGGTGGATCTCCAGTGAACATGCTTGCAGGAGTTGTGAATCGAATTACGGCTTCTTCGTCTGGACGGCCGAGCCATCGTGCAGTTCGGCCGGCGGCGAAACCACCACGCTGTCGCCCGGCTTCACCGCGGCCGGCAACAGGCGGAACTCGCCATAGGCCTGCGCCGCCGGGCTCACCGTGCGCTGGCGCACCGCCTCGCCGTCGACCACGAACACCACGCTGCGGCCATCGCGCTGCGCGACTGCAGTGGCCGGCACCAGCACGCCCTGCGGCAGCGGCGCGCTGGCGCCTTGTTTTTCTTCCAGGAATGACACCCGCGCGCCCATGTCCGGCACCACGCGCGCATCCTTCCTTTCCAGCGCCACGCGCACCTTGATGGTGGCCTTGCCACGATCCGCGGTGGGCACGATGGCGACCACGTGGGCAGGAATGCGCCAGTCCGGATACGCATCCAGCACCGCTTCGGCCGACATGCCCGGCTTCACGCGGCCGATGTACGCCTCGTTGACGTCGACGTCGACCTCCAGCGAACCCATGTCGACGATGGTGCCCACGCCGGTGCGGGTGAAGCCGCCGCCGGCGGAAAGCGGCGAGATGATTTCGCCCACCTGCGCGTCCTTGGTGGTGACCACGCCGCTGAACGGCGCGCGTACCACGGTGTAGTCGAAGTTCACCTTCGCCACATGGGCCTGCGCGTCGGCGGACCTGGCCTGCTGCCGCTGCGAATCCAGCTGGGCACGCAGGCTGTCGACCTGGGTCTGTGCCTGTTCGGCACTCTGTTTCGACACCAGGCCGCGGGCGGCCAGCGACTGCAGCCGCGCCGCATCGTGCACGCTCTGCGCCAGCTGCGCCCGGTTCTGCGCGACCAGTGCATGGGCCGCGTCCGCCTGCGCCCGCGCGGCCGCCAGGTTGGCCTTGTACCCGCTGTCGTCCAGCCGGGCCAGCACCTGGCCTTGCGTCACGTGATCGCCTTCCTCGATCAATACGGCGGTCAGCGTGCCGGTGATCTGCGCCGACACCGTGGCCTGCCGCCGCGCGGTGACGTAGCCGGTGGCCTGCAGCACCGCGCCGGCTTCGCTGTTGGCCGTGGGCGCGACCGCAGTGGCCGTCTGCACGGCCACCGCACGATGCCCGAGCAGCATCCAGCCCGCGCCACCGAGCAGCACCAGCACCGCAATCAGCCCTCCGGCGATCCATGGCCAGCGGCCACGACCATCACCATGGTCCTCGCGCTGGTGGCGTTCGATGCGCAGTTCTTTCAACAGTTCATCGTTATCCACATCCATCCCCGTTTTTTACGGCTGCCCAGTGACGACTTCCAGCATGGACGACGTGGCTGCGTCCTGCCATGGCACAGCATCAATCATCGTTGGTGACAGCTGTCACCTGCCACCGTGCCGAGACCGGCGCCATCAAGCATTGACGAACGAGGTCGGGTGGAATCGACACCCTGCAGCACTGTCGCAGCGGCCCTGCTGCGGTTCCCCCGCCATTGCGCCGCCCGGCTTTGCTACGCTTGCCGACATGAACTACATCCTTGCCGCACCCGCCATCCCCAGCCTGCCGGTCATCGGCAGCGACCAGCGCTTTCCGGTCCGCCGGGTGTTCTGCATCGGCCGCAACTACGCCGAGCATGCGCGCGAAATGGGTGCCACGGTGGACAAGGCCGCGCCGATGTTCTTCTGCAAGCCGGCCGATGCGGTGGTTGCCGACGGTGCCGACGTGCCCTACCCCACGGCGACCGCCGACCTGCACCACGAAGTGGAGATGGTGGTGGCGCTGGGCGCGGGCGGACGCGAGCTTGAACCGGCTGCCGCGGCCGCGCTGGTGTGGGGCTACGGCGTGGGGCTGGACCTGACCCGGCGCGACCTGCAGGCGCAGGCCAAGGCGAAAGGTCATCCGTGGGACGTAGCCAAGGCATTCGACCATTCCGCGCCGGTCTCCGCGCTGCGCCCGGCGGCGCAGGCGAGCGTCGACGCGGATACCGTGCTGCGCCTGCACGTCAACGACGAGCTGCGCCAGCAGGCGCGCCTGGGCGAGATGATCCACGACGTGCCGCACATCCTCGCCGCGCTGTCGCGGTTGTTCGAACTGAAACCCGGCGACCTGGTATTCACCGGCACGCCCGCCGGGGTGGCGGCGCTCCAGCGCGGCGACCGCTTTCACGCCGAGCTGGTCGGCGTGGCCGAACTGGCCGGACAGATCGTCTGAAACCGCGTTTCGCCGCCTGTCCTGCGCCCACACGCTGCGCTAAAGTCCCCCCTGCCATCTGGCAAAACCCGGGGAGAAACGCATGAGCATGCTGCAGGAATTCAAGGCGTTCGCGATGCGCGGCAACGTGATGGACATGGCCGTCGGTATCGTCATCGGCGGTGCGTTCGGCAAGATCGTCAGCTCGCTGGTCAGCGACGTGATCATGCCGCCGATCGGCTGGATCACCGGCGGCATCGACTTCTCCAAACTGAAGTGGGTGATCAAGCCGGCCGACGACAGCGATCCGGCACACAAGATTGCCGAGGTGGCGATCAGCTACGGCAGCTTCATCAACACCATCATCACCTTCATCATCATCGCGTTCGCGATCTTCATGGTGATCAAGGCGATGAACCGCATGCAGAGGAAGCAGGAGGAGGCGCCCGCCGCGCCGCCGGCCGACGTCGCCCTGCTCACCGAGATTCGCGACCTGCTGAAGAACAGACAGCCGTGACCCGCCGGCGGTAGCGGCCCTGGTCGCTGCCGCCGCCCATGACTTCTGGCCTAAGCACGACCCGGCCGCCACGCCATAATCGGGGTTTCCTCCGCGGAGTGCCCCGATGCGCCGTCTCCCCCTCACTTTGCTCGCTGCCGGCCTGCTGCTGGCCGGCGGCATCGCCAGCGCCGCCACCACGATTCCCGCCACGGCCGTAAAGACGGCCGAACAGTTGCGCGACCAGGCGCTGCACGACGGCACCGCCATGGCCGTGGTGACCTCGCTCACCACCGAGGTGGGGCCGCGCCTGGCCGGCAGCGGAGCCGACTTGCGCGCGCGCCAATGGGCGCTGGCGAAGTTCAGGGAGCTGGGCTTCGACAAGGTCTACAGCGAGCCGGTGACGTTTCCGCTGTGGCAGCGCCGCAGCGAGAGCGGTGCCATCGTGGCCCCGTTTCCGCAGCCGCTGGTGCTCACCGCACTGGGCTATTCGCCTGCCACGCCTGCGGGCGGACTCACCGCGCAGGTGGTGAAGTTCGACAGCCTCGACGCGCTCAAGGCGGCCGACCCGGCCAGCGTGAAGGACCGCATCGTCTACGTCGACTACCGCATGCATCGCCAGAAGGATGGCCACGACTACGGCAGGGGCTCGGCCGTGCGCACCACTGGCGCGGTGATCGCCGCGGCCAAGGGCGCCGCCGGCTACCTGCTGCGCTCGGCCGGTACGGATGAGCACCAGCGCATCACACACACCGGCGTCACCGGCTTCCGCGACCCGAAAGCCCGGGCGATTCCCGCCGCCGCGCTGTCCAACCCCGATGCCGACCAGCTCGATCGCGTGCTCGCCTACGGCAAGCCGGTGACGGTGCGGATGGATCTGGATTGCGGCATCGTCGGCGAATACACCGGCGCCAACGTGATCGGCGAGATCACCGGTCGCAAGCATCCGGACCAGGTAGTGGCCATCGGCGGCCATCTCGATTCGTGGGACCCGGGCACCGGCGCGATCGACGACGGCGCCGGCATCGCGATCACCATGGCCGCGGCCAAGCTGATCCGCGACCTGCCGCAGCGCCCCGACCGCACCATCCGCGTGATCGCCTTCGCCAACGAGGAAATGGGCCTGTGGGGCTCGCGCGCCTATGCGCAGAAGCATGCCGGCGAGGCGGCGAAGTTCCAGCTCGGTACGGATTCGGATTTCGGCGCTGGCCGGATCTGGCGCATGAGCGCCAGCGTGAAACCCGAGGCGCGCGGCGCGATCGCACAGATCGCCAGCGTGCTGGCGCCGCTGGGCGTGGCCTACGACGCCAGCCGCCCCGGCGGCGGCGGCTCGGACCTGTCGCAGATGCACGCCCGCGGCATGGCCGCGCTGAGCCTGACCCAGGACGGCACGCACTACTTCGACTGGCACCACACCGCCAACGACACGCTGGACAAGATCGACCCGGCCGACCTGGCGCAGAACGTGGCGGTCTACGCGGCGTGGGTGTACATGGCGGCACAGGCCGATGGCGACTTCGGTTCGGCGCCGGGTGCGTTCGCCGAGGACGGCACCGGCGAATGATGCCTGGTTCCCCCGCCGCAACGGAGGGGGAGACCGCTCCTCAGTCGGCAGCCAGTTGCGGCGCCTTGCGCTTTCGCCCGAAGCGCTGCTGCAGCCGATCCATGTACAGGTAGATCACCGGCGTCAGGTACAGCGTGAGCACCTGCGACACCAGCAGGCCGCCGACCACGGCCAGGCCCAGCGGGCGTCGCGCGGAGGCGCCAGCGCCGATGCCCAGCGCGATCGGCAAGGTGCCGGCGAATGCCGCCATGGTGGTCATCATGATCGGGCGGAAGCGCACGTGGCAGGCCTCGACGATCGCCTGCATCGGCGCCATGCCCTCGACGCGCTGCCGCTCCAGCGCGAAGTCGATCAGCATGATCGCGTTCTTCTTGACGATGCCGATCAGCATCACGATGCCGACGAAGGAGAACAGGTCCAGCGGCGCGCGGAAGATCATCAGCGTCAGCAGCGCACCGACGCCGGCGGCCGGCAGGCCGGACAGGATCGTCAGCGGGTGGATGAAGCTCTCGTACAAGATGCCCAGCACCAGGTAGATCACGAACACCGCCAGCACCAGCAGCAGGCCCATGCCCTGCATCGAATCCTGGAACGCCTG
>MKTU01000012.1 GCA_001898415.1 Rhodanobacter sp. 67-28
CGGCGCTCACCGCGTATGTCAGGGTGCTCGGTGGTTCGCTGGGGCTGACCCAGGATTTCCGCGGGCCGATGGCCAAGCCGCACCGCATGTGGCTGCAGGTGGCGACGCTGTTGCTCGCCGCGGCACTGCTGCCGTGGCGGCATGAACTGCTGCTTGCCGGCGCCGGCCTGATTGCCGCGGGCTCGGCGCTCACCTGCATCTGGCGCGCCCGCGCGATCGCCGTGCGCCTGCGCCAGGGCAATGCCGCATGATGACGTCGCATGTCCTGGTCGGGCTGGTGCGCCTGCTGGTCGGCGCGCATGCGCGCTGGATCGGCTGCAAACCATCGCCCGCCCAACGGATCTACTTCGCCAACCATTCGAGCCACCTCGATACGCTGGCGCTGTGGTCGGCGCTTCCGCCGAACTTGCGCGCCACCACGCGGCCGGTGGCGGCGCGCGATTACTGGGGCCACGGCGGCTTTCGCGGCTTCATCGCCGACCATGGCTTTCGCGCCGTCTACATCGAGCGCGACCGCACCCGTTGCGACGGCGACCCGTTGCTGCCGTTGCGGGAGGCACTGGACACGGGCGAGTCGCTGATCATTTTCCCGGAGGGCACGCGCAGCCAGCAGCCGCTGCCGCAACCGTTCAAGGCCGGGCTGTTCCATCTGGCGCGCGATTACCCGCAGGCAGAGCTGGTGCCGGTCTACCTGGATTCGCTGCACCGGAGCATGCCCAAGGGCAGCCTGCTGCCGGTGCCGCTGACCTGCGTGGTGCGCTTCGGCGAAACCATGCGATTGCGGGCGAACGAAGACAAGGACGATTTCCTCAGGCGCGCCCACGCGGCGGTGGTGGCACTGGCATGACGGCACAGCAGAAGTTCTGGTGGGTGATGGGCGGCATCCTGGCGCTGTTGCTGCTGGCCAGCGCGATCGGTGGCTGGCTGGGACGGCGGGCGGCGCCGGGCAAGCGCGAGGTGATCGACAACCTCAACGCCCGCATCCGCGCCTGGTGGTGGATGGCTGCGCTGCTGTGCGCCTGCTTCGTGCTGGGCCGCGTCGCCACCCTGGTGTTCTTTGCGCTGGCCTCGTTCTTCGCGCTGCGCGAGTTCGCCACGCTCACGCCGACCCGCCGCGGCGATCACCTGCCGCTGGTGCTGTGTTTCTACGTGGCGATACCGCTGCAGTACTGGCTGATCGGCATCGACTGGTACGGGCTGTTCGCGATCTGCATTCCGGTGTACGGCTTCCTGCTGTTGCCGGCGATCACCGCGCTCAGCGGCGACACCGAGAATTTCCTGGAGCGCACCACCAAGATCCAGTGGGGACTGATGCTCACGGTGTACTGCGTGAGCTACGCGCCAGCGGTGCTGCTGCTGCACATTCCCGGCTATCAGGGGCAGAGCCTGCTGCTGATGCTGTACCTGCTGCTGGTGGTGCAGATCAGCGATGTGCTGCAGTACGTGTTCGGCAAGCTGTTCGGCCGGCACAAGCTGGCGCCCAGGGTGAGCCCATCCAAGACCGTCGAGGGCCTGGTCGGCGGTGGCCTCTCGGCCATCGCCATCGGCGCCTGCCTGTGGTGGATCACGCCATTCACGTTCTGGGGCTCGGCCGGCATGTCGCTGGTGATCGTGCTGGCCGGCTTCCTCGGCGGGCTGGCGCTGTCGGCGGTCAAGCGCAGCATCGGCGCGAAGGACTGGGGCAGCATGATCGAGGGCCACGGCGGCATCCTCGACCGGCTCGACTCGGTCACCTTCGCCGCGCCGATCTTCTTCCACATCGTGCACTATGTATTCATGTGATCCGGGGCCGGATCAGCGGCGATAGGGCGCGAGCAGCCCGGCCGAATCGAACAGCCCCGCCGGCAGCAGGTAGCGCGGATCGCGGCCGGCGGCCAGCAACTGGCGGATGCGGGTGGCGGAAATCTCCAGCGGGGTGACCGCCAGCTCGATCACGCAACCGGCTGGCGCCAGCCGCAACGCCGCGGCGTCGTCCGCCCGGCGGCCGGCGAGTTCCCGGTGCAACGCTTCCGGCAGCGGGGCCTGTTCACCCGGACGGCTGAGCACGCCAATGTGCGCCAGCTCGAACAGCCGCTGCCACTCGTGCCAGCCGGGCAAGCCGGCGAACGCGTCGGCGCCGAGCAGCAAAACCAGCGGACGATCACCCTGCTCGGCGCGCAAGCCGGCCAACGTGTCGACCGTGTAGGACGCGCCCTCGCGGGCCAGCTCGCGCCCATCCGGGATCAGCCGCGATTGGCCGCGCAGCGCCACCTGCAGCATCGCCAGCCGCTGCGCCGCGCTGGCGATCGGCGGCGGGCGATGCGGCGGCAGCCCGGCCGGCATCATCAGCACCTCGGCATCGAGCAGTTCGGCGGCTTCCCACGCCACGCACAGATGGCCGAGGTGGATCGGATCGAAGGTGCCGCCAAAAATCGCCAGCGGTTTCACGCGAGCGCCTTCGCGGCGCGCGGCTCGGCAATGGCCGCGATCAGCCGTTCGGCTTCCAGCCACGCATCGCCCTGCTCGCGGCCCTTGGCCATGCGGTCGATGCGCGCGGCACGCGCCAGGCATTGCAGCCAGTGTTCGCGCGGCGCACGGCGCAATGCCTGGCGGAACATCTGCTCGCGCGATTGCCACAGGCGCTCGGCCTTGGCCTGCGCGGCGAAGTTCTGCGCATTGGCCAGACGCAGCGCCAGCTGCAGCTGGTTGACCAGCCAGCCCATCAGCGCGATCAGCTCGTCGCCTTCGGAACGCAACCCGGCCAGCACGCGCAGCGCGCGCGCACCGTCGCCGGACAAGGCGGCGTCGGTGAGCTTGAATACGTCGTAACGGGCGCTGTCGGCGACGAGGCTCTCCATCTCGGTCGCGTCGATGCGGCCTTCACCATGCAATACCGCCAGCTTGTCGACCTCCTGCGCCGCCGCCAGCAGATTGCCCTCGACCCGCTCGGCCAGCAACGCCACCGCGTCGGCACTGGCGCTGAGTCCGCGCGAAGCCAGCCGCGCACCGACCCAGGCGTTCCACTCGTGCGGCCGCGGCGCATTGAACACCACCATGCTGTGGCTGGCGTCGAGCTTCTTGCTCCAGGCGCCGTCGTGCTTGCTGCTCCACTCCATCGCGGTGATCAGCAAGGTGACGTCCGGCGGCGGGTCGGCGCAGAACGCGGTGATCGCCTTGGCGCCTTCGATGCCGGGGCGACCGGTCGGCAGGCGCAGGTCGATCAGCCGGCGGCTGGCGAACAGCGACATGCTGGCGCCGGCGCGGGCGACGTCATCCCAGTCGAAATGCTGGCCGACCTCGAGCACCTCGCGCTCGCCGTAACCCAGTCGCCGTGCCTGCGCGCGCAACGCGTCGGCGGCTTCCAGCACCAGCAGTTCCTCGCCGGCCAGCAGGTAGACGGCGTCGAGTCGATCCGCCGCCAGCGCCTTCGACCACTGGTTCGGGTTGAGCGGCATCAGCGCACGCTGGACGCCGCGGCGGGAGAATGGGCGGCGGCCTGCAGGCGGAACATGATCGCCTGCACCATGTCGTCATCGAGGCTCTTCTGGATCTGCTCGACCTGCGAGGCGCTGCCCACCGTGTTGCCGGCGTCGTAGCTGAACTCGCGCGACATGTTGATGGTCTGCTGCGGCACCAGGATCTGCCCGGTGGCGTCGGTGACGCCGAACCTGACCGTGTAGTGGATCGCGAACTCGCTGATGCGCGCGTAGCCACCGGAGGTGAGCGTGTCGGTGTTGAAGGCGGCGGTGGGTACGGCAAGCTCGGCGATGCCGGGGCCGGGCGCGTCTTCGACGGCAACGCCGGCGCGTTCCAGCGCGAGGGTCAGCTGGCGCTGGAAATTGCTGCCGCCGTGGGCGTCCAGATGCACCCGCTGCATGGCCGCGGGCAGGTTGGCGTTCTGACGCAGATGGAAGCCGCAGGCAGTCAGCGCCAGCGCGGCGAGCAGCAGCGACAGCAGGCGAATCCGACGCGCGTTGATGAAGCCCATGGTTGTCATCCTGCGACGATGTTGACGATCTTGCCGGGCACCACGATGACCTTGCGCACCGTCATGCCCTCGAGGAACTGCCTGACCTGCGGCTGCGCCCGGGCCAATGCCTCGGCCTCGTCCTTGCCGGCGTTGACCGGCAGCTCGATGGTACCGCGCAGCTTGCCGTTGACCTGCACCGCCAGCGTCGCGGTGTCGCGCACCAGCGCGACGGGATCGACTCGCGGCCACGGCTGGTCCTCCAGCACCGCGACCGGGTGGCCGAGCACCTGCCACAGCGCGTGGCAGACATGCGGCACCACCGGATTGAGCAGCAGCACCATCGTCTCCAGCGCCTCGTGACGCACGGCGCGGCCCTGCTCGCTGGCGTCGTTGAACTTGCCCAGCGCGTTGAGCAGCTCCATCAGTGCGGCGATCGCGGTGTTGAACGCGTGGCGCCGGCCGATGTCGTCGCTGACTTTCTGGATGGTCTCGTGCAACTGGCGGCGCATGGCCTTCTGCGCGGCATCCAGTGCCGCCGGGTCCACCAGCGCATGGTCGGGGCCGCCGGCGTGGGCGGTCACCTCGCGCCAGAAGCGCTTGAGGAAACGCGCCATGCCCTCGACACCGGCCTCGTTCCATTCCAGCGACTGCTCCGGCGGCGCGGCGAACATCGAGAACAGGCGCACCGTGTCGGCGCCGTACTTGGCCACCATCGACTGCGGGTCGACACCGTTGTTCTTCGACTTGGACATCTTCTCGATGCCGCCGATCCGCACCGGTTGCCCGTCGGTCCTGAGCCGTGCGCCAGTGACGCGGCCGTGATCGTCGCGCTGCACTTCCACGTCGGCCGGGTTGAACCATTCCCTGGAGCCGTCGGCGTTCTCGCGGTAGAACGTCTCGGCGATCACCATGCCCTGGCACAGCAGGTTGGTGGCCGGCTCATCCGCCGCCACCAGCCCTTCGTCGCGCAGCAGCTTGTGATAGAAGCGGAAATACAGCAGGTGCAGGATGGCGTGCTCGATGCCGCCGATGTACTGGTCCACGGGCAGCCAGTAGTTGGCGCGGTCGTCGACCTGGGTGGCCGCGCCGGGCGAGGTGTAGCGCGCGTAGTACCAGCTCGACTCCATGAAGGTGTCGAAGGTGTCGGTCTCGCGCTCGGCGGCGCCGCCGCAATTCGGGCAGGTGGTCTGGCGCCAGGCCGGGTCGGCCTTGATCGGCGACTGCACGCCGGAGAAGGCGACGTCCTCGGGCAGCAGCACCGGCAGTTGGTCTTCCGGCACCGGCACGTCGCCGCACGCCGCGCAGCGGATCACCGGGATCGGGCAGCCCCAGTAGCGCTGGCGGCTCACGCCCCAGTCGCGCAGGCGCCAGTTGACCCGGCGCGCGCCGCAGCCGGCGCGCTCGAAGCGCGTGGCCAGCGCGTCGAACGCATGGGCGAAATCCATGCCGTCGTACTCGCCGGAATTGACCAGGGTGCCGCGCGCGGTCCAGGCCGCCTCCTCCATGATGCGGCGCTCGAATTCCTGCACCACGCGCAGCGGTGCGGAGACATCCTGCGCGTTGATGTCGCGCCCTTCCAGCGCGGCCAGCATCGCGTCGCCGCCCACACCCAGCGCCAGCTCGTGGCGGATCTGCTTCAGCGCATCCAGCACCGACTGGTCGACGATCACCATCCTGATCGGCAGGCTGTACTTCTGCGCGAATTCCCAGTCACGCTGGTCGTGTCCCGGCACCGCCATCACCGCGCCGGTGCCGTAGCCCATCAGCACGAAATTGGCCACCCAGATCGGCACGCGCTCGCCGCTGATCGGGTGGATCGCGCACAGGCCGGTGTCCATGCCGCGCTTGTCCTGGGTCTCCAGCTCGGCCTCGGACACGCCGCCGTGCTTGAGCTCGGCGATGAAGGCGGCCAGCTTCGGGTTGTCCTGCGCCGCGCGCTGCGCCAGCGGGTGCTCGGCGGCGATCGAGAGGAAGGTCACGCCCATCAGGGTGTCGGGACGCGTGGTGAACACGCTCAGCGGCTCGCCGCCGCCCTCCAGCGCGAAACGGATCTCCAACCCCTCGCTGCGCCCCAGCCAGTTGCGCTGCATGGTCTTGACCGCGTCGGGCCAGCCCGGCAGCGCGTCAAGACCGTCCAGCAGCTCCTGCGCGTAGTCGGTGATCTTGAGGAACCACTGCGGGATCTCGCGCTTCTCCACCAGCGCGCCGGTGCGCCAGCCGCGGCCGTCGATCACCTGTTCGTTGGCCAACACGGTCTGGTCGACCGGGTCCCAGTTCACCACCGCGTTCTTGCGGTAGGCCAGGCCCTTCTTCATCAACCGGGTGAACATGCGCTGCTCGTGCACGTAGTAATCCGGCCGGCAGGTGGCGAACTCGCGCGACCAGTCGAACGCGTAGCCCATCGCCTGCATCTGCGCGCGCATGTGCTCGATGTTGGCGTAGGTCCATTTCGCCGGCGCGGTCTTGTGCTTGATCGCGGCGTTTTCCGCTGGCAGGCCGAACGCGTCCCAGCCCATCGGCTGCAGCACGTTCCTGCCCTGCATGCGCTGGAAGCGGCTGATCACGTCGCCGATGGTGTAGTTGCGCACATGGCCCATGTGCAGCGCGCCGGAGGGGTACGGCAGCATCGACAGGCAGTAGAACTTGGCCTTGCCGGGCTGTTCGGTCACTTCATAGGCGCGCTGCGCGTTCCAGTACTGCTGTGCGGAGGCCTCCACCGCTGCCGGGCGGTAGGCGGTCTCGTCGGCGTCGGCAGCGCTCGGGGCTTGATTGTCCTGCATGATTTCGGAAGCCATGGTGCGGTGGGTAACCGCCGGATCGAACCGGCGGCGGTGAACGGGTCAGACTAGCCCAGCGCGGGGTTTCCGCCAAGCTCGCGCCACCGTCCATCGGACCGCCAGCGGCATGGCTCAACCCTCGGGGCAGCGGGCGGAGTGGCCGGATGCCAGCGCGCGCGCCACCTCGGCGATCTGCCCGGCAAGCTTGCCCAGCGCCTGCTGGTGGCCCTGCACCAGGGCGTCGTAGCCCGGTCCCACGGTTTCGCGGATGCGGCTGCTGCACGACTCGGTGGCGAGCTGGCCGTCGTGGCTCCAGCGCACCCGCCAGGCACCTTCGAGCAGGGCGTGGTCGCCCGGCTGCGAGTCGAAGCGGCGCACGTCCAGGCTCACCTGCAGCAGCGGCTTGCCGCTGGCGGCCATGCCGCCGACGTCACGGCCGGGCAAGGCGCGCACCAGGTCCGCGGCCAGCGCGCCACGCACCTCGTCGGCCAGCGGCGCGATCCAGCGCTCGCCCTCCAGCAAGGCCACGCTCTGGCCGCCCTGGCGCACCACCAGCTGCGGCCGGTCGACCTGGGCCGGCACGTTGACGGTGAGCACCTCGAACGGGATCGCCGTGGCCGGATCGGCAACCGGCGCCGACGATCCGGGCAGCAAGGTGTAGTAGTGCAGCGGTGCCGAGGCACAGGCCGCGAGCAAGGCTGCGGCGGTGACCGCCAGCAACGCGATGGCATTACGCATCATGGCTTGTGCTCCTGTGCCGGGGCCGGTTCCGGTGCGGGCGGCGTGGCAGGTCGGTCGTCGGGGCGGCGCCCGCGCAGCAGGGCTTCGGGATGACCGCTGAGGTAATCCGACAGCACGCGCAGCGAACGCGACATGCGCTGCACCTGCTCCAGCGTGGCGCCGAGATTGCGTTGCAGCGGCGAATCGTCCGACAGCGCCGCATCGGCGGTGCCCATGGTTTTCTGCACGCCGTGCAAGGTCTCGGTGAAGGCCGGCAAGGTCTTGCCGTTGACCTGCTTCAAGGTGGTGTCGAGCCCGGCCAGCACCTGGTCGACATGCTTGCCGATGCTGTCGAACGGCACCTTGTCGAGCTTGTCGACGATCTCCGCCAGTTGCTCCTGCAGTTTGTCGAAACTGCCCGGCGCGGTGGGGATGGTGAGCGGCTTGGCGGCCGGGTCGAAGTCGACCTTGGTGGCGTGCGGCACGAAATCCAGCGCCACGTACAGCTGCCCGGTGAGCAGGTTGCCGGTGCGCGCCTGTGCGCGTAGCCCGTGCGCGATCAACCCGCCCATCATGCGCGCCAGGTCCGGAGCATGGCCGTTGGCCCTGGCCATCGCTTCCAGCTTGTCGTAGGCGGCGCCGAGGCGCTCAGGGTAGACCACCGCGCCCACCAGCACCGGGAATTTCTGCGTCTTCTCGTCGTAGTCCAGGCGCACCGAGACGACCTTGCCGATGTTGATGCCGAGGAACTCCACCGGCGCATCCACCGCGAGCCCGCGCACCGACTGTTCGAAGCGCATGCGCAGGTAGTGCGGCTCGCCGTCGGGCGGCGCCATCGCGGTGGTGCGGTCGCCGAACAGTTTGAAGCTGGTGTCCTCCGGTGCCGGCGTGCTGTCGTGGGGACCGGGCGGGTCCTGGAAGGCCACGCCGCCGGCCAGCACCGCGGCCATCGACTGGGTGTTGAGCTTCAGCCCGTTCGCGCCGAGCGAGAGATCCACCCCGCTGGCATTCCAGAAGCGGCTGGAGCGGCTGACGAAACGGTCGTTCGGGCCGTCGATGAAGACGTGCAGCGACACGCCCTTGCCGTCCTTGTCCAGCGTGTACGAGGCCACCCGCCCGACCTGGATGCGCCGGTAATAGACCGGCGAGCCGACATCCAGCGAGCCGAGGTCCTCGCTGTGCAGGACGAAGCTGCGGCCCAGCTCGCCGTGGCGCACCGCCGGCGGCGCTTCCAGGCCATCGAAGTGCTCCTGCTGCTCGTCCGACTCGCCCACGTCGGCGCCGATGAAGGCGCCGGAAAACAGCGTGTCGATGCCGGACACGCCGCCCAGCCCGATGCGCGGGCGCACCACCCAGTAGCGCGTGCCCTTGGTGGCGAAACCCTCGGCACTCTTCTCAAGCGCCACCGACACCAGCACATGGCTGCGGTCGGGGCTGAGCCGGATCTTCTTGACCCGCCCGATCACCACGTTCTTGTATTTGACCGGCGTCTTGCCGGCGTCCAGCCCCTCGGCGCTCTGCAGGCTGATCACGACCTGCGGGCCGGTCTGCAGCCAGTTGTGGATCACCAGCGAAAGCCCCACCAGCGCCGCCAGCGCGGGCACCAGCCAGATCAGTGACTCCTTGAAGCGGCGCTGCTCCACCACCGGCCGCGGCAGGGCGTCGGGCGCGGGCGGACCGGGTTCGACGCGGGTGTCTTCAGTCATCGGTGTTCCTGCCATCCCAGATCAAGCGCGGATCGAAACTCATCGAGGCGAGCATGGTCAGCACCACGGTCAGCCCGAAGAAAATGACGCCGGGCAGCGGCTCGACCCGACTCAGCACGTTGAAGCGCACCAGCGCCGTCAGCAGCGCCACCACGAACACGTCCAGCATCGACCAGTAGCCGATGAACTCCACCAGCCGATACAGCCTGGCCCGCTGCGGTCGCGCCCAGTCGCTGCCACGCTGGCTGCTCACCAGCAGCATGCCCAGCGAGAGAAACTTCAGCATCGGCACCACGATGCTGGCCAGGAAAACGATGATCGCCAGGTCCACCGAGCCATTCGTCCACAATTCGACCACGCCGCTGATGATGGTGTTGTCGTCGACGTCGTTGAGGCTGGCCGTGCGCATGATCGGCAGCACGTTGGCCGGAATGTACAGGATGAAACCGGCGATCAGCAGCGCCCAGGTGCGCGCGTAGCTGTTGGTCTTGCGCCGGCGCAACGTGGAACCGCAGCGCGGGCAGGCCATCGCGTCGCCCACGCCGTCGCCGTCGAGCTTCGCGTTGCCGGCCACGTTGCGGCACACCAGCCCGCACATGCGGCAGCCGATCAGGCCCAGGTCGACGGCACGAGGCAGCGCGCTCACGGCTTCGGCTCCGGCGTCTGCTCCCACAGCTGGCGCATGTCCACGCCGGCGAAAATGGTGATCAGCAACGTCAACGCGCCGTAGGCGTAGATGCCCGGGTCGGCCACCACCTCGAAGTAGGTGTGCGCCTTGACGATCGCCACCAGCGCACCCAGCACGAACACTTCGCTCATCGTCCACGGGCCGATCCGGTGCAGGGCCACCATCAGCGGGGCAAAGCCGGGCGCACGCCGGCCCATGCGGGCGAACCACAGCAGCCAGCCCATCACCATCATCTTCGTCATCGGGAAAAAGAACAGCGTGCCCGCCGCCAATACGGCGACCACCTGGGCGCCCTGCTCCCACATCGTGACGATCATGCCCCACAGCGTGGTGGCGCTGAACTGGCCGTTCAGGCCGAGCGTGAAGATCGGCCAGATGTTGGCCTGCACGAACACGATCATGGCGGTGAGGATCAGCGCCAGCAGCGCATTGACCGACAGCGCGCGATGGCGATCCAGCTCCGCGCCGCAACGCACGCAGCGGGCGACCTCGCCCCGCGCGAGCGGACGCCGCCGATAGACGGTGTCGCAGTGTTCGCAGATCAGCAGCGCATCGGACGAACGCGCATGCAGGCAATCGGTGTTTCGTACGGCGGTGGCCATCGGGGGATTCTCGCAAATCTTTCGTGAATGCGCGCGCGAGCGCAGGCCGCGCGTCCGCTGCTTGATATGCTGGGCATCGCCCTGATCTGGGCATCCACAACCCGCCGCCGGAGCTTTCCGTGACCGATACCACCCGCGCCAGCCACGTCTTCGACATCGACCAGCAGACCTTCGAGACCGAGGTGCTGCAAGCGTCGATGGACACGCCGATCCTGGTCGACTTCTGGGCCGCATGGTGCGAACCGTGCAAATCGCTGGGGCCGATCCTGGAAAAGCTGGCCGCCGAGTTCAACGGCGCGTTCCGGCTCGGCAAGGTCGATGTCGACGCGCAGCAGGAGCTGGCGGGGATGTTCGGCATCAAGAGCATCCCCACGGTGATGCTGGTCAGCCAGGGCCAGGTCGTCGACGGCTTCGCCGGCGCACTGCCCGAGCGCCAGCTGCGCGAGTTCCTCGGCCGCCACGTGCAGGCCCTCGAAGGCGACGAGGGCGACATCGCCGACGACGACGCTCCCGCCGAAACGCCCGAGGCGGCGATCAACCGCATCCAGCAGGCGATCGCCGCCGAGCCGGCCAAGGCCGAGCTCAAGCTCGACCTGGCGCTGGCGCTGATGCGTGCAGGCCAGGCCGATGCCGCCAGCGCCGAACTCGACGCCCTGCCCGCCAACCTCGCCACCGACGCGCGCGCCCAGCGCCTGCGCAGCGAACTGGAACTGGCCCGCGCCGCCGCGGCCGCCCCTGCAGCAGACACATTGCAACAGCGCATCGAGGCCAACCCGGAAGATTGGGAAGCACGCGACCTGCTCGGCCTGCGCCTGCTGCAGGAAGGCGACGCCGAAGCCGGCCTCGACCAGTTTCTCGCCATCCTGCAAAAGGCCCGCGACTGGAACGACGGCCAGGCGAAGAAGCGCCTGCTCGCTGCCTTCGCCACCCTGGACGACGCCGAGCTGGTCGGGCGTTACCGGCGACGAATGGCCTCGATGCTGTTCTGAGGCCGATCATCCCCTCGCAGGAGCCCGCTTGCGGGCGATGCCTTTAAGCTTTTTTGCGAATCCCGAATCCCGGCGCAAGCGCATCGCCCGCGAGCGTGCTCCTGCGTGTTCATCGGGGTGCGCACCCGTTCCATACCGTTACGTATGTTCGGGTAGGATGTTTCTTTTCTCATTCCATCGCCCTCATGCGCGCCTCCACTTTTCGCCGGCTGTTCAACCTGTGGCCGCCGGCCCTCGTCAACGCGATTCGCGTGCAATCACTCAGCGAGGACTACACCGAAGCGACGGTGGTGTTGCGGCTGCGGCCGTGGAACCGCAACTACGTCAAGAGCCAGTTCGGCGGCAACCTGTTCGCCATGGTCGACCCGTTCTGGATGCTGCTGGCGATGCACCAGCTCGGCAGCGACTACTTCGTGTGGGACAAGGCCGGCACGATCGACTTCGTGGCGCCGGGCTACGAGGACGTCTACGCACACTTCAAACTCGACCCCGCCGTGGTCGATGAACTGCGCGTCGCCGCGGCCGGCGGCGAAAAAGTGCTGCGCTGGTTCGAGACCGAAGTGACCACCGCCTCCGGCAAGGTCATCGCCATCGTGCGCAAGCAGCTCTACGTTCGCCTGAAACCCAAAGCCCGGTGACTCCGTAAGGCGGGCACCGCCCGTCGGCTCTTCGATGCATCCTGGTCAGAAGCGGCCGGCACTGGCTGCCTTGATCCATCCACCCGAAGAACAACTGCCCGACAGAGGCCTCATTCCCGCTCGAAGCGGGCGACTTCCTGCAGTGCCGCTTCGGCCCGCTGCACACTGCGTCCCGCGGCGCTGTCCTCCATCCTGCGCGTCATGCCAGCCTTGCGCATCAGCCACACAACGAGCACGCACGCAGCCAACCCCGCCAAGCTGCTGGATATCGCCCACGACATGAAGCCCAGCGACCACAGGTCCACTCCGTACCACGCCAGGTTCATCCACAACACGGGAACCCAGACAAAGCAGCCGAGCGCGACGTTGACCGGCGCCTCGACGTGCACGCGCCAAGCGCGCAGCTCGGCAATTTGACGCTGAATGGCCACGACCGGCGCAGCATGGTCGATGCGCTGAACCAGCCAAAGCACCCGGGCAGCAAATACGATCAACAGCACCCCGTAGGCGTGCACCAGCAAACCACAAACCACCAGGTGCACGACATCCCGGTGACCCACCCAGAACACCGCCGCCGCAACGGCGAACAGCACTCCGATCGCCAGCTGCAGCAGCTGCCCCCATACCAAGGGCCACAATCCGCGACGCATCCGATCCAGCCGGCTGTCCCGGAACAGCTGGACGCTCAGCACCTGCTGCTTCTCCAATTGCTGCCCCAGCGCCTGCCAGGCCAGCTTCATCTCGTCCAGTTCCATGCTCATGCTCCGGTGGTTTCCGCGGCGGTCATCCGTCCGCGCAACTTCTGCTTGATGCGGCTGATCTTGGTCGCCACGTTGGTTTCGCTGATGCCGAGGATCTCGGCCATCTCGGCGTAGCTGCGGTCTTCCAGGTACAGCAGGATCAGCGCGCGGTTGAGCGCATCGAGTTGGCCGATGAAGGCGTGCAGCGCCTCCAGGCGCTCGTCGGGTTCGGCCACCGGTTCGCTGCCGATGGAGTCCAGGTGGTGGCTGCTCAGCGGTTCATGCCGGTCCATCGCGGGCCAGCGCCGCGCCTGCGCGATCGCCACGTTCAGCGCGATCCGGTACAGCCAGGTCGAGAACTTCGCCCGTGTCTCGTCGTAGCGATCGAACGATCGCCAAAGCTGGGCGCTGATCTCCTGCACCAGGTCCTCGCGATCGGCCGCGCTGCGGCTGTACAGCCCGGCCACCTTGAACACGATGCGGCGATGCTCGCGCAGCAGCGACTCGAAGCGTTGCTGGTGTTCCCGGGTGGTCATTGGCGTGGCGTCTCCGTCGGTTCCATCCATGATTCGCCGAGCACCCGGAAAAAATCACGCACCTGCGCACGATGCCATGCAACCGATGCGTTGGCGTGACCATGATCGGTCCTTGGGCGAATCCCGGGATGACGGCCATTCCCAGTGGCGAGCGACCTGCAAGACCTCGTCCATCCAGGCGACCTCGAGTACTGCGAAGCCGCCGACCACCTCCTTGCCGCCCGTGACTGGAACACGAAACAGGCGCAAATCCCCGCGTTCTGGCACAGTGCAACGATCCGTTGCCACGTTGCGAAGGGGAGCCATGGCCATGCCCGCTTGTTGTCGAATCCCGTTGCTTGCCCTGCTGGCGTTGGCCAGTTGTGCAGCCACCGCCGCCACCGAGCCGAACGGCTCGATCACCTACGCGCGTGACCTGGCGCAACCGGTCGACCAGGCGTACACGGCGCAGATCCTGAAGGACACCACCGATCCCTCGTTCAACTCGCCGCTGACCGACTACCTGCCCGCCTCGGCTACCGTGCCGACGCCGCTGAAGGTGCTCGGCCACATCGCCGGCGCGCCGAATTACCTGCCCTACTCCACCGACGTCTACCGCTACTTCCGGGCGCTGGCGGCGGCCAGCCCGCGGGTGAAGGTGTTCACCATCGGCCAAAGCGAGGAGGGCCGCCCGATGATCGCGGTCGCCGTGGCCGATGAAGATCTGCTGGCCGGCCTGGATGCCAACAACGCACGCCTGGCCAAGCTGGCCGACCCGCGCACGATCGGCATGGACGATGCTGCCGCCGACACGCTGATCGCCCAGTCCACCCCGGTCTACTACATCACCGGCGCCATCCACTCCACCGAAACCGGCTCGCCCACCGCGCTGATGGAACTGGCCTACCGGCTGGCGGTGGACGACGCGCCCTACATCAAGCACATCCGCTCGCACGTGATCACCCTGATCACGCCGATCGTCGAGGTGGACGGCCGCGACCGCCAGGTGGACCGCTACAACTGGCACCGCGCCCATCCCGGCCGGAACTATCCGCGCCTGCTGTACTGGGGCCATTACGTGGCGCACGACAACAACCGCGACGCGATGGCGATGACGTTGAACCTCACCCGCAACGTCGCCGACACCTTCATCGGCTGGCACGCGCAGGTGTTGCACGACCTGCACGAGTCGGTGCCTTTCCTCTACGACAACACCGTCGGCGACGGCCCGTACAACGCCTGGATCGATCCCATCCTCACCGGCGAGTGGCAGCAGTTGGGCTGGGACAACGTGCAACAGATGACCAAGCTCGGCATGCCCGGCGTGTTCACCCACGGCAGCTTCGACACCTGGAGCCCGGGCTACCTGATGTTCATCGCCGCCATGCACAACGGCATCAGCCGGCTCTACGAGACCTTCGGCAACGACGGTGCCGACACCGTCAAGCGCATCCTGGAACCGGAGGAGTACCAGCGCACCTGGTACAAGCCGAACCCGCCGCTGCCGGTGGTGACCTGGTCGCAGCGCAACAACAACAATTACCAGCAGACCGGCCTGCTCACCGCGCTGAAGTATTTTTCCGACAACGGTCAGCTGTTCCTGAAGAACTACTACCTGAAGAGCAAGCGCTCGATCGAGAAACCGCAGAACGCCGGCCCGGCCGCCTACGTGTTTCCCGCCGACGACGCGCGCCCCGGCTCGCAGGCGCAGTTGCTGCGCATCCTGCAGCGCCAGCACGTGGAACTGAGCCGCAGCACGGCGCCGATCAAGGTCAGCCTGCCGGCGGCGAAGGACGATGAGGGCAAGGAGCAGCCGGCGCGCACGCGCCGTTTCCCCGCCGGCAGCATCGTCGTGCGCATGGATCAGCCCTACTCGCGCATCGCCGACACCCTGCTCGACCGCCAGTACTGGTCGCCGAAGGACCCGCAGCAGCACCCCTATGACGACACCGCCTGGTCGATGGGCGACCTGTTCGACGTGGAAGTGGTGCGCGTCATCGACAGCTCCATCCTGAAAGCGCCGATGCGCAAGCTCGACGCGGCGGTTGACGTGCCGGCGGGGCTGGCCGCGATCGACCTGCCGCACGCGAAACTTCCGCGCATCGCGGTGATGCACACCTGGCTCAGCACGCAGACCGAAGGCTGGTGGCGCATGGCGCTGGACCAGTTGCAGGTGAAGTACGACTACATCAGCACCCAGGACGTGGCGAAGCTCGGCGACCTGCGCGCGAAGTACGACGTGATCCTGTTCGGTCCGATCGGCGGTGCCAGCAGCCGCCGCATCATCGACGGCCTGCCGATGTGGGGCGAGCCGATGCCATGGAAGACCACCGAACTGACGCCGAACATCGGCCGCATCGACAGCACCGACGACATCCGCCCCGGCCTGGGCGAATCCGGCGTCGCCAATCTGAAGCGCTTCGTGCACGAGGGCGGCCTGCTGATCACCGCCGAGGACACCGCGCGCTTCGCGATCGACGTGGGCCTGGCGCCGGGCGTCTCGGTCACCCCGACCGACAAGCTCAAGGTGGTCGGCAGCGTGCTGCAGGCGCAGTTCGTCGACCGCAAGAGCCCGATCGCCGCCAGCTACACGCGCGACGACCTGGCGATCTACAGCGCCGAAGGGCAATCGTTCAAGATCTCCAACCTGGTCACCGGCGACCACGGCCTGCCGACGGCGAAGGATTTCCAGCGCGCAACCGGCCGCGGTGGCCCGCACGACACCGACACACCCGAGGGACGCGCCGCCGTCGAACCCGAGGCGCTGCCCGACGTCAAGCCATGGCAGGCCACGCCGCTCAACGCGGAGCAGCTGCGCAACAACCCCTGGGTGATCCCGGCCGACCAGCAGCCGCAGGTGATCCTGCGCTTCGCCGCCGCCGACAAGCTGCTGATCGCCGGCCTGCTCGACCACGGCAGCGAAATGGCCGAGCGCGCCGCCGTGGTCGATGCGCGCTACGGCAAGGGCCACGTGCTGCTGTTCGCCAGCAATCCGATGTGGCGCGGCGAAACCATCGGCAGCTACCCGCTGGTGCTCAACGCCATCGTCCATTTCGACAAGCTGGATCGACCGACGGGGCGTTGAACGAGCGCCTGTGCGGGGGGCGCGTCACGGTTGGTTTTTTGCCGGGACTCGGCAAGAGTCGGCGGGCGGTGCCCGCCCTACAACGGCGAAGCGGAAGGTAGGGCGGGCAATGCCCGCCGGTTTCTTGTATTGACGAGACGCAACTATTGGCGCTTGGCCGGCGGCGCCATCATCCTGTCGCGCCTGGCCTTGAACGGGCTGTCGGCGTACCACGCCGGCCACACGCCGGCGTGGCTCAGGTATTGGCCCAATTCGTACAGCGCCTGGGTGTCTTCGAGGATGCCCGAGTAATCCCAGGCCGGATCGAATACATCATTCGGCGTGTGGTAACGATGCGCGGTGTAATCCTCGGCGGCCTTGCGACCGGCCGCCTCGCCGCCGTCCAGCAGGTCGAGGCCGGAGCTGGCCAGCATGGCCGGCACCCCGGCGCGGGCGAAGTTGAAATGGTCGGAGCGGAAGTAGAAACCGTTCTCCGGCGTGGTCTCGGGCGAGATCACCCTGCCCTGGGCCTTCAGCACGTCGGCCAGCATGTCCTCCAACTGCGACTGGCCCTTGCCGATCACGGTCATGTCGTGGGCGCGGCCGATGATCGGCAACGCGTCCACGGCGATGTCGGCCACGGTGCGGTTGAGCGCAAACACCGGTTGCGCCGCGTAGTACTGCGAGCCGAGCAGGCCCGATTCCTCCAGCGTGGGCATGAAGAACAAGATGCTGCGCTCGGGCGGCGTGCGCTGCTGCGCGAACGCGCCGGCGATTTCCAGCAGCATGCTCAGGCCGGTGCCGTTGTCGATCGCGCCGCCGTACACCTTGTGGCCGGGCCGCGAAGGGTCGGTGCCCAGGTGATCCCAGTGCGCGGTATAGACCACCACCTCGTCGGGCTTGTAGTCGCCGGGGATCATGGCCAGCACGTTCTTCGATTCGAAGTGGTCGATCTTGTTCCTGAGGCTGATCGAGGCGGTCGCGCCGAGCGGCACCGGCTTGAAGCCCGGTTTCGCGGCTGCCGCCGCGAGCGCGTCGAAATCCTTGCCGGCGGCGGCGAACAGGCGCGTGGCGGCGGCATGGGTGAGCCACCCGGCTACCGGCAGGCGCGGCGCGGGATCGACACTCGACGGCAGGCTCAACTGCGGGCCGCGGTTGCCGTTCTGCAACACGCTGAATGGGTAACCCGCCGCCGCGTCGCTGGTGTGCACGATGAAACACGCCGCCGCGCCCTGCAGCGCAGCCTCGGCATACTTGTAGGTCCAGCGGCCGTAATAGGTCATGGCGCGACCGTTGAAAAATGTCGGATCGCCACTGGCAAAGCCAGGATCGTTGACCAGCACGATCACCGTCTTGCCCTTCACGTCCACGCCGGCGTAATCGTTCCAGTGCCAG
>MKTU01000013.1 GCA_001898415.1 Rhodanobacter sp. 67-28
GCCAGCACCTGGTCGACCCGCGCATCGGCGCCGACGCTGCCGTCGAACGGGTGCCAGTAGTCGGGATGGCGGCCGTGGATCGCCGCTTCCGAACCCGGCCAGAACATCGTCGCGGTGCGCATGCCGTGTTCGTCGGCAGTCACCCAGATCGGCGTGGCCTCGTCCCACCAGCGGCCGTCACTGACCGCCTTGCGGTTGCCCAGCGAGAACTTGCCCAGCTGCGGGTCGAACATGGTGTTGTCGACGACGCCGTGATGGTCCGGGCGCAGTCCGGTGACCAGGGTGTAGTGGTTCGGAAACGTCAGCGAGGGAAACGAGGGCTGCATCGAGGCGGCCTGCACGCCGTGCCTGGCCAGCTTCTCCAGGTTGGGGCTGAGACCGCGATCGATGTAGTCGTGGCGATAGCCGTCGATCGAGATCAGCAGCAACGGTGAGGGTTCGCTTGTCGCGGCGCGGACGAGCGCGCGATCGGTGCCGGAAAGATGCGCGCAACCGGCGCACGCGGCGATGGCTGCGCAAAGCAGCAGGCGGAACACTGTGTTCATGCGGGTCGTTGCACACTCTGGCCAAACCAACGCCCATGGTCGCGCAGAGTCATGACGATTGCAGCCCACGCATCTCCAACCCGCATGCTCGCCTGTACGGCGATGCTGCTGGCGCTCGGCTCTTCCGCCGTCGCGGGCGCCGGGCAGGTCACGCCGCCGACGCCGGTGCGCGCGTACGCGCCGGTGCAGGGCGACGCGTCCCGCCATGCCGTGCGCCAGCAGCAGCTGCGCGATCAGGTGCGCCAGAGCGAACTGCAGCAGCAACTGCAACAGAACGTGTCCGACAACGCGAAGCGTCCGGGCGCGAAGAACAAGCTGCTGCAAAGCCAGCTCGAGCAGGCCGACCAGGCGCGGCACGAGCGCGACCGCGCTGCGCTCAGGGACCTGCTCGACCGGCAGCAGGCCCACTCCGTGCTGCCGCGGGTGATCCCGCCGGATGCGCCGGCGCCGGCGCGCAGCGGCGGTTGATCAGCGCGCCGCGCGGCGCCCGTCGTCAGCGCCGAACAGGTCGCCGTGCGCGATGCGGCGTTCCCACCCCAGCAGGAATCGCTTCGCCGGCAGGCCGCCGCCGAAGCCGGTGAGGCTGCCGTTGCTGCCGATCACGCGATGGCAGGGCACCACGATCGGCAGCGGGTTGCGCCCGTTCGCCGCGCCGACCGCGCGCATCGCCTGCGGCTGGCCGATACGGCGCGCCAGCTCGCCGTAGCTGATGGTCTCGGCGTAGGGGATGCGCGCCAGTTCCTCCCACACCGTCAGCTGGAACGCCGTGCCTTGCGGATGCAGCGGCAGGTCGAACCCGGTTCGCGTGCCCGCGAAGTATTCCTCCAGTTGCTCGCGCGCGAATGCGAGCGCCGACGACGAGCGCACCCAGTGCGGCGAAACCGGCCGCGGGTGCCGCTCGGTCTCGAAGCGGATCTCGCGCAGCCCCTGCGCGTCGGCCAGCAACAGCAGGCGGCCGACCGGGCTCGGCATCCCGTCGACGTGGATCGTTTCGGCGTTCATGGTTTGCTCCGTTGGGCGGTCGCGGCGTCGCCGACGCTGCGCCACAAATGCATCACCGCGTAGGCGCGCCACGGTCGCCATGCCTCGGCCAGCGCGGCGAGCGCCTTCGTGCTCAGTTCGGCGCCGTCGCCGGCCGCCGCTCGGCGCAGGATCAGGTCGGCGGCGGGGAATGCATCGGGGTGGCTCAGCGCGCGCATCGCCATGTAATGCGCGGTCCACTCGCCGATGCCGGGCAACGCCACCCAGCGCGCGACGAATTCGTGCAGCGGTTGCTCCACGCGAAAATCCACGCGGCCGTCGAGCAGCGCCTGGGCGATGCCGCGGATCGCGGCGGCGCGCGCGGTGGTGACGCCGAGTTCGCGCAGGTCCGCGTCGGCCAGTTGCGCCGGGGTCGGAAACAGCCGTTCCAGGCCGTCCGGCAGCGGCAGCGCGAGCATCGAGCCGTGGCGCTGCACGATGCGCGAGGCCAGCGTACGTGCGGCCGCCACGCTGACTTGCTGGCCGAGCACCGCGCGCACCGCGATCTCGAAACCGTCCCAGCCGCCCGGCAGGCGCTGGCCCGGGTGCCGGCGCAGCATCGGTTTCAGCACCGCGCTGGCGCCCAGCGTCGCCGCGATCACGCGCGGGTCCGCGTCGAGGTCGAACATCCGCCGCGCTCGCGTGACCAGCGGCAGCAGTTGCGCGGGCCGTGCGCCGTGCAGTTCGAGTTGCAGCGCGTGGTCACCGCCCGGCGCCGCGGACAGACGCAGCCAGCCGGCATCATCCGCGTCGCCGAACACGCGCGCGTAGGCGTGCTCGTCCACCCGTTCCACGCCGGGCAGCGCGCGAGTGCGCAGGAATGCCAGCAAGGCCGGGAAGTCGTATGGCGGGCGATAACCCAGGCGCAGCACCAGCGTGGCGCCGGCCGCAGCGCGCGGTTGCCGGCGCAGCTCGCGCGGCGGCATCCGGTTCGCCGCCGCAAACGCGGCATTGAAACGGCGCAGGCTGCCGAAGCCCGACGCCAGCGCCACCTCGGTCACGGGCAGCGCAGTCTCGGTCAGCAGTTGCTTGGCGAACAGCAGGCGGCGAGTGGTGTGCACGTCGATCGGCGGTGCGCCCAGATGCGCCACGAACAGGCGGCGCAGTTGCCGCGCGCCGACGCCCACGCGCGTGGCCAGCTCCGCCAGCGGACGCTCGCTCAGCGCGCCGGCATCGATCAGTTTCAGCGCACGCGCCACCACGTGCTCGCCGCGATGCCAGCTTGCATTGCCCGGCGCCAGTTCCGGCCGGCAGCGCAGGCAGGGCCGGAACCCGGCCGCTTCCGCGGCCGCGGCGCTGGCGTAGTAGCGGATGTTTGCCGGTTTCGGCGGCGGCGCCGGGCAGACCGGGCGGCAATAGATCCGCGTGCTGGTGACGGCGGTGAAGAACAATCCGTCGAAGCGGGCGTCGCGGCTCAGCCGCGCCTGTTCGCAGACGGCCAGCGCGGGCAGGATGGCGGCGGGTGATTCGGACATGGGCGCAGGCTAGCACCGCGGCGGCCGCGGAACTGGCCGTTTTCGGACATCAATGCCGGATCGTCGGCAGCACCACCGCGGTGGGTCGCTGGCAGGCGCGCTGGCGGCTGCGGCGGAAGTCCCCCGCCTCCTTGTCGCTGGCGGGGCGGCCGCTGTCGCCACCATCGAACGCGACCCGCCACGAACCGTCCGGCGCGCGCCGCCATGTCGTCGAGAAATGTCCTATCGCGTAACGCGATGCCGCGTTCGCGCCCAGGTTCTCGAACAGGTACGGGCCGCTGGACGTCGCCAGCGTGCCGTCTGCGCTCGCGACCACGTGCTGCGGATACCAGTCCAGCCGCACGGCCTTGCCGGCAAGGATCGCCGCCCAGTGCCGCACGATTGCCTGCGGTCCGCGCACGGGCGTGTCCGCATTTGCGTCGAACACGCTGTCGTCGGCGAGGAACGCGGCGAATGCCGCGGCATCGTGCCGCTGCACGCTTCGGGCAAACGCCAGTTCGCGTTGCCATACCTCGCAGGCGGCGCGATCGGCCGCAGCCATCGCGGCGGACGCCGGCGCGCCGGGCAGGGCGGCAAGCAGCAGGATCAACCCCATCGAGCGTGACATCGGCGACTCCGGCGGTCGGGTTGCCGCGCAGCTTCCATCCGCCCCAGGCGTGGCGCCAGTGCCGGAACGCACGGGCCACCGACGCAGCGCCGCGGGCATGGCCAGGGTCAGCCTGGAGGCCTGCGCGAGCGTGGCGCTGCGCAAGCACACCGGCATCGACGCCGCCCGCAGCCCGCCCTCAGCCATGCCGACGGCCGCTCAGCGCCAGCGTTCGACGGGCACCCCGCGAAACGCGCGCTCCACGCCCTTCGCCCACCGGACGTTCAGGCGGAGGTGATGCCGAGCAGCCCGCCCACTGCGCCGAGCAGGGCGCGGCGATCGTAGGGCTTGGCCAGGAAGGTCGTGTTTTCGGGAAAACAGGTGAAGCTGTTGCGTGGATCCGCCGAGATCAGCATGACCTGGATGGACCGATGCCGTCGGGCGCGCAGCGCCAGTTCGATACCGTCGATGCCGCCGGGCATGTGGATGTCGCTCACCAGCAGGTCGATGGTGGAATCGTGCATCAGCATGTTCAACGCGCTGGTGCCGTTGCCGGCGGTCACGACGTGGTAGCCCTCGGCCTCCAGCACCATCGCGGTGGCGTCGCGGGCGCTGCGGTCATCCTCTGCCAGCAGGATGGTGTAGTTCTGCGCATGGGTCATGGCGATCTTCCGCAGACGGGGACCGACCATGATCTGTCCGGTGTAAAAGCCCGGTGAGGGTGGAATCTGTGTAGGCTGTAGCTCCCCGGGGGCGGCGACGCATGAACCGACTTGAGCGCTATCGACAGCTGGTCGGGTTCTTCCCCGATGGCATACATGAGCTCGACGTGTCCGGTCACATCGTCGGCATGAACGACAGCGGCCGCGCCGCGCTGTGCATTGCCGACCCGGTCAGCGCGATCGGGCAACCGCTGGCCGCGTTCTGGCCCGAGGGAGCGCGTGCCGCGATCGATGCAGCGCTGGCGAGCGCGCGCGAGGGGCGCTCGGTCGAGTTCACCCAGGTGCTGCCGTCGGCCGACGGCGAAGATGGCTGGTGGGAGATCAGCGTGCATCCGTATCTGGATGCGCGACAGCGGGTGGACGGCATCGTCGTGATCAGTCATGACGTCACCGAGCCGGTGCAGGCAACGCTGGCCCTGGACACGGTGATCCACGGCCTGCACCGGCGGCTCAGCCTCAGCGAACTGGCCGGCGAAAGCGATGCCGCCCGCTATGAGGCGCTGGCCCGGCAGCTGGCGCGCGCACGGGTGTTCCAGCGGGAGGGAGCCGGCCGGGAGGCGTCGCTGAAGCTGCAACTGGGCCTGGCAAGCGCCGCCCAGGCGGTGGCCGAGCACGCCTCGCAGCAGGCGCAGAAAAACGAGGCGATTGGCCAACTGGTGGCGGGCCTCTCGCACGACTTCGCCAACATGCTGCAGATCGCCATGGTGGCGCTCAGCAGCATCGAGGACGATCCGGCCAACCTCGACGAACGGCAGCGCCGCATGCTTGGCTACAGCATGGAGGGCGTACAGCACGCCGCGCTGCTTGCCAAGCGGCTTCTCGCGTTTGCCCGTGTGCACCGCTATGCGGCAGCGCCGGTGGAACTGACCGCGATCGTTCGCGACATCGAGGGTTTCGCCAGGCAGAGCCTGGGCGCCGGCATGGATTTCCAGGTTGGGCCCGTCGCTGACGAGCTGCCTACCCTGGGCGACTGCCATTCCATCGAACAGGCCTTTATCAACCTGTGCATCAATGCACGCGACGCATGTCGCGGGCAGGGCAGCATCCGGGTCGACCTGGGCGAGCTGATCGTGGGCGAGGCCGAGAGCAGCACGCTGCGCCAGGCGGGCGACTACGTTACATTGGCCGTCACCGACAATGGCAGCGGCATGGAGGAAGCCGTGCGCGAGCGCCTGTTCGAGCCGTACTTCACCACCAAGCCCGAAGGCAGCGGCACCGGCCTGGGTCTGGCCCAGGTGTACGGCGTGATGCGGCAGGCCGGCGGTTTTGTCGACGTGGAATCCGCACCGGGCCAGGGCACCACGATGACCCTGGCGTTCCCGCGCCTGCGCCTGCCCGCAGCGGGCTGACCCGGCAGACCACCGCATTCGGGCCGTGTGGCCGCTGACCTATACTCGGCGGTCTGACTCACCGGAGCGCATCGCCATGAACGCACCCACCCGCATCGACACCACCCGCACCATCCGCGCGCCCCGCGGCAGCGAGCTTTCCTGCAAGAGCTGGCTCAGCGAGGCGCCGTTCCGCATGATCCAGAACAACCTCGACCCCGAGGTGGCGGAGAATCCGGCGGAGCTGGTGGTGTACGGCGGCATCGGCCGCGCCGCGCGCAACTGGGAGTGCTTCGACGCGATCTTGCGCAGCTTGCGCGAGTTGAACGACGACGAGACCCTGCTGGTGCAATCCGGCAAGCCGGTCGGCGTGTTCCGCACGCATGCCGACGCGCCGCGCGTGCTGATCGCGAACTCCAACCTGGTGCCGCACTGGGCCACCTGGGAGCACTTCAACGAGCTCGATAAGAAAGGCCTGATGATGTACGGCCAGATGACCGCTGGCTCGTGGATCTACATCGGCTCGCAGGGCATCATCCAGGGCACCTACGAAACCTTCGTCGAGATGGGCCGCCAGCATCACGGCGGCAACCTCAAGGGCAAGTGGCTGCTCACCGCCGGCCTCGGCGGCATGGGCGCGGCGCAGCCGCTGGCCGCCTCGCTGGCCGGCATGTGCAGCCTCAACATCGAATGCCAGCAGAGCCGCATCGACTTCCGCCTGAAGACCCGCTACGTCGACGAGCAGGCCAGCAGCCTCGACGACGCGCTGGCGCGCATCGAGAAGTACACGAAAGCCGGCGAGGCGAAATCCGTCGCGCTGCTCGGCAACGCCGCCGACATCCTGCCGGAACTGGTCAAGCGGGGCGTGCGCCCCGACGCCGTCACCGACCAGACCAGCGCGCACGACCCGGTCAACGGCTACCTGCCGCAGGGCTGGACACTGGAGCAGTGGTTCGAGCGCCGCAAGGCCGACCCGGTCGGCACCGCCCGCGCCGCCAAGCTGTCGATGAAGACCCACGTGGAGGCGATGCTCGCGTTCCACGCGCAGGGCATCCCCACCTTCGACTACGGCAACAACATCCGCCAGATGGCCAAGGACGTCGGCTGCGACAACGCGTTCGCGTTCCCCGGCTTCGTGCCCGCCTACGTGCGCCCGCTGTTCTGCCGCGGCATCGGGCCGTTCCGCTGGGTGGCGCTTTCCGGCGACCCGGAAGACATCTACAAGACCGACGCCAAGGTCAAGGAACTCATCCCCGACGACGAACATCTGCACCGCTGGCTGGACATGGCCAGGGAACGCATCAGCTTCCAGGGCCTGCCCGCGCGCATCTGCTGGGTCGGCTTAGGGTTGCGCGACAAGCTCGGCCTCGCCTTCAACGAAATGGTGCGCAATGGCGAGCTGAAGGCGCCGGTGGTGATCGGCCGCGACCACCTCGATTCCGGCAGCGTCGCCTCACCCAACCGCGAAACCGAAGCCATGAAGGACGGCAGCGACGCAGTCTCCGACTGGCCGCTGCTCAACGCAATGTTGAACGTGGCCGGTGGCGCGACGTGGGTGTCGCTGCATCATGGCGGCGGGGTGGGGATGGGGTATTCGCAGCATTCCGGGGTGGTGATTGTTTGCGATGGCACGGTTGAGGCGGACAGGCGGATTGCGCGGGTGTTGTGGAATGATCCGGGGACCGGCGTGATGCGGCATGCGGATGCGGGGTATGAGATTGCTGCAGAGTGCGCAAGGGAGCAGGGGTTGAAGTTGCCAATGGTTTGAGCGGTGAACGTGTTTAAATAGATTTGGCCCCTTTTGTTTTCTTGTTTCCAATCGGAGCATGTTGGTGTCAGCTATACTTCAGCGGTAGAGCCCAATTTCTCACTTAGGTGACTCATGGCAAAACAGCCTAAAGCCTCATGTCCCGTTGTTGCGGTCCTAAATATGAAGGGCGGTGTTGGAAAGACAACAATATCGGCACACGTGTTTCGACACCTTTATTCCCACATAAGGAAGCGGGTTCTTCTTGTTGACTTCGACCCGCAATTCAATCTAACACAGACAGTCATTTCCCAGGCTAATTACGAAAAACTTAAAGCAGAATCTAGAACCATATTTTCCGTAATGGAGTCTGCGCCAGCATCTTCAATATTTACCGTCACAAAAAACCCCGGGCCACCGCCCTCGCTAAGTGAGGTTTCTGTAAAACTAAGGCATTTTTCAAATACAAGTCCTGAGATAAACCTGCTACTGGTGCCTGGGGATTTTGATATAGTTAAGTATTCCATGATCGCGGATGGTTCAGTATTAAGTCCTGTAAAAGACAGGTTTCTTAAATTCATTGCTAACTGTAAGCAAGAGCGGGATCTCATTTGTATTGACTGCAATCCAAGTAGCTCATTTATGACCCTATGTGCGCTAGAGGCTGCTACCCATATATTGGTTCCCGTTCGTCCTGACAGATACTCAATGCTAGGACTTAAGATACTTAACAATTTTGTGCAGGGACTCCCGCAATTAATTAAAAAACCCGAGCTTATTGTCGTGCTCAATGGCGTCAAGACCTCTGGTTATGATGCATCGGTGGAGAATGCGCTTCGTAGCGACCCGGATTTCGGTCCTCAGACGCTGGCTAACTCCTTATATATCTCCAAGGTCCTCGAGGCGAGCGTTGGATATACTGGCTTCGCTACCGACAAACGAGGGCAGGCTTGGCGTGTTACGCCGCGCATTTCGTTGATTGTCAACGAGCTTCAACAGGCCTTAGGACTCTAAAATGAGCTCTTCATACTTTAATATCTGCCGACTGATTGCATCCTCCGGTTTTCGCATGCGCGATATTGAAGAGTTCGCAATGCATTTAAAAAATAAGAATAATTTTGAATTTCTTCAGGACATTGAGGGGTTTAAGGATCTCTCAAGAAGATTTGGACGATCAGAACAGATCGATTACCCCAAGACCCCTCAGTTATTTGAGTATAGTGATACGGCTGACAAGATCGAAAAGTTGCTTGTTCGTGATACTGGTATACCAAAGTTACAAGCCGTAGAAATACTGAGCGAAGAATTGAGACGCCGCTACCCCGGAACGGAAATTCCCGCGGAGTCTAGGAAAGGCTTCACTACTTGGATTGATCGACTGTCCGTCATCTTTGCTGAGAAAGATCTCCTTCATATTGCAACCAGCCTTCGCAATAAGCTTGTTCACGATCCTTCGCCTGACTGGAGATTGAAGTAAGTGCATACACAGCAAGCCAAGGATCTCCGAACTGCAGCGTATAATTTCTCCGAAATGAATGGCGCAAGATTATCGTCTCTATTAGAGGAGAAGGCTGCATTGTTGCTTTCATGGCTGGACCATCTATCGAAATATAAAAGAACTGGAACGGCTGATAGTCTTCTAGATGCGCTTTCTTCCTTAGTTATTGAGTCTGCCGGATTGCTTTCTTTGGGCCTGGTGCGCCCTACGATCTTCTCGCTGCGTGGGCAAGTCGATTTGCTTTTGGCTTGGCTATATTTCAAAGATCACCGCGTTGAATGGATACATGTGAACGATACGGGTGATGGATTTAAGCTAAAGAAGGAGATTTTTTCCTACTTAGACCAACATTATCCCCGCTTCGGTTCTCGGTTCGGGATTCTTAAGGACATAAAAACTAGGGGCGAAGCAGATCCATATCGTATGTTATCAGCGCATATACACGCTCAGAGTGATCCAGTGCTGCCCAGAACGGAGTGTTTTAGCGATCTTGTGCGTGCCGTTGATATAGCCAATGAATGCGCAGGCGGTCAGTTTGAAATTGGAGAGTACCTAAACGATATTTTGCTTGGCGTATATGCACATGATTTTGTTTCACTCCCCCGTTTTATCCAAGAATCGTTAATATCTAGATTTAAATCACCTGAACAACGAAAAAGCTTCTTTCAATAGCAAAACGGGGTCAGGTGAATAAAGTGGACGGAGGCTGAGGTTTCCCCACGAATCTCCTCGCTCAATCAACAGCTTGCGCGCGGGCTGAGGGAACAGTGCGC
>MKTU01000014.1 GCA_001898415.1 Rhodanobacter sp. 67-28
CTGCGTTTCGCCATCCGCGAGGGCGGCCGCACCGTCGGCGCCGGCGTGGTGGCCAAGGTCATCAAGTAAAATACATCGGGAGTAGGGAATCGGGAATCGGGAATCGCTGGAGCGAAGCACGACACGCTCCGGATCGGTTACCATTCCCGATTCTCTATTCCCTGTTCCCGTTTTTACGCCAGTAGCTCAATTGGCAGAGCAGCGGTCTCCAAAACCGCAGGTTGGGGGTTCAAGTCCCTCCTGGCGTGCCACTTTTCCCGAGGATTCGGACGGGTGACGATGGCAGGGTCGACCGCAAGGCTCGGCGTGCTGCCGCCACTCGACAAGCGCACATGATTACCAAGGCAGAACAGCCCAAGGGCACCAACGCTGGCGACATCGGCAAGCTGATACTGGCGGGGCTGGTGCTGGCAGCGGGCATCTTTGCCTATTCCTGGTTCGGTCGTGACGGCAGCGTCCCCGTGTCGATGCGCCTGCTGGGCGTGCTCGCCGCGCTGGTGATCGCCGTGGCGATCGCCGCGTTCACCGGGCTGGGGCGGCGGGTCAGGAATTTCCTGGCCGAATCGCAGTTCGAGATGCGCAAGGTGGTCTGGCCCACGCGCGACGAGACGATCAAGACGACCGGCGTCATCCTGCTGGTAGTGATCGTCCTGTCGCTGCTGCTGGGGTTGATCGACCTGATCCTGAAGTCGGTCATCCTCGACTGGCTGTTGAAGCTGGGTGGTTGAGATGAGCATGAGCAAGCGCTGGTACGTGGTGCACGCCTATTCGGGCTTCGAGAACCAGGTCAAGCGTTCTCTCGAGGAGCGCATCAAGCGCGCCGGGATGGAAGAGAAGTTCGGCGAAGTGCTGGTGCCGACCGAGGAAGTGATCGAGATGCGCGGCGGGCAGAAGCGCCGCAGCGATCGCAAGTTCTTCCCCGGCTACGTGCTGGTGCAGATCGAGTGCAGCACCGAGGGCAAGGCGCCGCGCATCGACGACGAGTGCTGGCACCTGATCAAGGAAACCCCCAAGGTCATGGGGTTCATCGGCGGCACCGCCGATCGCCCGTTGCCGATCAAGGACAGCGAAGCCGACGCCATTCTCAGTCGCGTGCGCGAGGGCGTCGAGAAGCCCAAGCCGAAGGTGCTGTTCGAGCCGGGCGAGATGGTGCGCGTCACCGAGGGCCCGTTCAACGATTTCAACGGCGTGGTCGAGGAAGTCAACTACGAGAAGAGCCGCCTGCGCGTGGCCGTGTTGATCTTCGGGCGTTCGACCCCGGTGGAACTGGAGTTCGGTCAGGTCGAAAAGGCCTGAGTCCAGGGAAAAGATTGCCCGGAGCGCACTCGCTCGGCATCTTCGTCTTTTCCTCCGCTGGCGGGGGAGGGTAGCGCCGGTCAGGCCGACACTCTCCGCTTCCGATTTCGGTCTTGGTGCCGCAACTGGCACGGGGCTTGCTGATGATCCGGTAAATCTCTATACTGCGCGGTTCACGCGGGGTCTTTTTGGCCCGGCGTGTCCGCGTTTCGGATCTGCACGAGGCAGGTCTTCCTTCCATCCACGGAGCGGTGAACAGCGAGGAGCCGCAAGGCGCCTGGACTCGCGAGGAAAATCCCATGGCAAAGAAAGTTGTCGGTTACATCAAGCTGCAGGTCAAGGCCGGTCAGGCCAACCCCTCGCCGCCGGTCGGTCCCGCCCTAGGTCAGCGCGGCCTGAACATCATGGAGTTCTGCAAGGCGTTCAATGCCGCCACGCAGAAGCTGGAGCCGGGTCTGCCGATCCCGACCATCATCACGGCCTATTCCGACCGCAGCTTCACCTTCATCACCAAGACCCCGCCCGCCACCATCCTTCTGAAGAAGGCCACCGGCGTCGCCAAGGGTTCGCAGAAGCCGAACACCGACAAGGTCGGCAAGGTCACCCGCAAGCAGCTGGAAGACATTGCCAAGCAGAAGGAGCCGGATCTGACGGCTGCCGATCTCGACGCCGCGGTGCGCACCATTGCCGGTAGCGCCCGCAGCATGGGCCTTGTGGTGGAGGGTTAAGACATGGCAAAGCTCACGAAGCGCATGAAAGCCGCGCAGGCCGCGGTGCAGCCGGGCAAGTTCTACGGCCTGGAAGAGGCCCTGAAGATCGTCAAGGACAACGCCAAGGCGAAGTTCGCCGAGTCGGTGGACGTGGCGGTGCGCCTGGGTATCGACGCAAAGAAGTCGGACCAGGGCGTGCGTGGCTCCTCGCTGCTGCCGCATGGCACCGGCAAGACCGTCAAGGTCGCCGTGTTCTGCCCGCCGGGCGAGAAGGCCGAGGCGGCCAAGGCCGCCGGTGCCGACGCGGTCGGCATGGACGACCTGGCCGAGCGCATGCAGGGCGGTGATCTCGACTTCGGTCGCGTGATCGCCACGCCGGACGCGATGCGCGTGGTCGGCAAGCTCGGCCAGTTGCTCGGCCCGCGCGGCCTGATGCCGAACCCGAAGGACGGCTCGGTCACCGCCGACGTCGCCACCGCGGTGAAGAACGCCAAGGCCGGCCAGGTGAAGTTCCGCAACGACAAGGCTGGCATCGTCCACGCCACCATCGGCAAGGCCAGCTTCGAGGCCGCCCAGCTGGCGGACAACCTCAACGCGCTGATCGCCGATGTGATCAAGGCCAAGCCGTCGACGGCCAAGGGCGTGTTCCTGCAGAAAGTGGCGTTGTCCAGCACGATGGGCGTCGGCGTTGCCGTCGATACCTCGTCGCTGACGATCGCCGCCAAGTAATCAAGCCCCGCGTCGACCTCGAAGTCGACGCGGGCAGTTTTTGAGGGCAGTCCCGGCCCGTTCGCGAAGCCGGGATCGCTGTCAAAGACCGCAGGCGCAACCAACGCGCGACGACGACGGGCAGGGAGCTCGAACCTGGCAGGGAATCGCCGCGTCGCCAACGGGGTTGCTTAATCGGAGTCGCCACGATCCGGCCTGCGCAGATGGTGCTGCCCCTACTGGAACGGTTCGTTGTTCAGTTCTGGAAAGGCCAACACCCGGGGCACGAGGTGTCCCCGGCGCCAGGGATGGCGTCGCCCAGGACCGCAAGCGGCAGGAGCCGCGAGCGGAGTTCATTTGGAGGAGTGCAATGGCTCTCAATCTGTCTCAGAAGCAAGAAGTAGTCGCAGAGCTGGCTGAAGTTGCCGCGAAGGCTCACTCCCTGGTCGCTGCCGAGTATGCGGGCACCACGGTCGCTCAGATGACCGCGATGCGCAAGAAGGCCCGCGAATCCGGTGTGTACTTGCGAGTCGTCAAGAACACGCTGGCGTCGCGCGCCGTGGCCGGTACCGAGTTCGAGGTCGTCAAGGACGCCCTGGTCGGTCCGCTGCTGTACGCATTCTCGACGGAAGAACCCGGCGCTGCCGGGCGTCTGATCAAGGAGTTCGCCAAGGACAACGACAAGCTGCAGGCGAAGCTCGTCTCGGTCGAAGGCAAGCTGCTGCCGGCCTCGCACGTCGACGTGCTGGCCTCGCTGCCGACCCGCGAACAGGCGCTGGCCATGCTGGCCCGCGTGCTGGCCGAGCCGGCCACGATGTTCGCCCGCGTCGTCAAGGCGGTGGCCGACCAGCGGGGTGGTGGCGAAGTCGCCGCCGAAGCCCCGGCTGAAGCCGAACCGGCCTGATCGATCTGCGTCTCATCAAACCGAACCGAAATACATCCAGAGGTAAATGCAATGTCCCTGACCAACGAACAGATCGTTGAAGCCGTCGCCGCCAAGTCGCTGATGGAAGTGATGGACCTGGTGAAGGCGATCGAAGAGAAGTTTGGCGTGACCGCCGCCGCCCCGGTGATGGTCGCTGCCGGCCCGGCTGCTGCCGGCCCGGCTGCCGAAGCGCAGACCGAGTTCGACGTGATCCTGAAGAGCGCCGGTGCCAAGAAGGTCGACGTGATCAAGGCTGTCCGCGCGATCACCGGCCTGGGCCTGAAGGAAGCCAAGGACCTCACCGAGGCCGGCGGCGTCCTGAAGGAAGCCGTGTCGAAGGAAGACGCCGACAAGTTCAAGAAGGATCTGGAAGCTGCCGGCGCCACCGTCGAATTGAAGTAATCGGCGTTTGTACGCCGCTGCTTCGACTTGATGTCAAGCGAGCCTGGGAGCGAAAGCTCCCGGGCTTTGCCCGTTTGAACGGGAATGGGGAATGGAGAATGGCGAATCGTCAGTAACGGCCTTCGGGCCTTGACCGATTCCCCATTCTCGATTCCCGAATCCCCGGCCCGGATGGCGTTGGCCGTCCGGCAAAGACAAATCATCCCTTCAGCCGGTGTGTGCACCGCCGGCGTCACTGCGAACCGAGGCGCTACCGATCATGGCCTACTCGTTTACCGAGAAGAAACGCATCCGCAAGGACTTTGGCAAGCGTCCGCCCGTACTGGGCGTGCCCAACCTGCTGACCATCCAGACCGATTCCTACCGTGAGTTCCTGCAGGAGCACGTCGCGCCGAAGCAACGCGGCGAGAAGGGTTTGCATGCCGCGTTGAAGTCGGTGTTCCCGATCTCCAGCTATTCGGGCAATGCCGCACTCGAGTATGTCGACTACCGCCTCGGCGAGCCGGCGTTCGACGAGCGCGAATGCCGCAACCGCGGCATGACCTTCGGCGCGCCGCTGCGCACCACCGTGCGCCTGGTCATCTACGACAAGGACAGCCCGGCCTCCAAGAAGGTGGTCAAGTACATCAAGGAGCAGGAGGTCTACATGGGCGAGATTCCGCTCATGACCGACACCGGCACCTTCATCATCAACGGCACCGAGCGCGTGATCGTCTCGCAGCTGCATCGTTCGCCGGGCGTGTTCTTCGACCACGACCGCGGCAAGACGCACAGCTCGGGCAAGCTGCTGTTCTCGGCTCGCGTGATCCCCTACCGCGGCTCATGGCTGGACTTCGAGTTCGACCCGAAGGACGCGCTGTTCACCCGCATCGATCGTCGCCGCAAGTTGCCGGTGACGGTGCTGCTGCGTGCGCTCGGCTACAACAACGAAGAGATGCTGGGCATCTTCTTCGAGCACAACGTGTTCCACCTGGGCAAGAAGGGCGGCACCACGCTGGAGCTGGTTGCCGAGCGCCTTCGCGGCGAGACGCTGAGCTTCGACCTGGCCATCGGCGGCAAGGTGCTGGTGGAAGCCGGCAAGCGCATCACCGCGCGCCACGTGCGCCAGCTGGCGGCCGAGAACATCACCGCGCTGGAAGTACCGGATGACTATCCGGTCGGCCGCATCGTGGCGAAGGACATCGTCGACAGCAAGACCGGCGAGCTGCTGGCCTCGGCGAACGACGAGATCACCGCCGAGCAGTTGGAGAACTTCCGCAAGGCCGGCATCGAGATCGTGCCGACGTTGTACGTCAACGACCTGGACCGCGGCGCCTACATCTCGCACACCCTGCGCATCGACAACACCACGACGCCGCTGGAGGCGCTGGTGGAGATCTACCGCATGATGCGTCCGGGCGAGCCGCCGACCAAGGACGCCGCGCAGAACCTGTTCTTCAACCTGTTCTTCACCTTCGACCGTTACGACCTGTCGAGCGTGGGCCGGATGAAGTTCAACCGCCGCGTGGGCCGCAAGGAAATCCTCGGCCCGGGCGTGCTGTACGACTACAAGTACTTCAGCGAGCGCAAGGAAGAGGAGTCGCAGCGACTGGTCGCCGAGCAGGGCGAGAGCTCCGACATCCTCGACGTGCTGAAGGTGCTGATCGACATCAAGAACGGCCACGGCACCGTGGACGACATCGACCACCTGGGCAACCGCCGCGTGCGTTCGGTGGGCGAAATGGCGGAGAACACCTTCCGCATCGGCCTGGTGCGCGTGGAGCGTGCGGTTCGCGAACGCCTCAGCCTGGCCGAGGCCGATGGCCTGACCCCGCAGGACCTGATCAATGCCAAGCCGGTCGCGGCGGCGGTGAAGGAGTTCTTCGGTTCCTCGCAGCTGTCGCAGTTCATGGACCAGAACAACCCGCTGTCGGAAGTCACCCACAAGCGCCGCGTCTCCGCGCTAGGGCCGGGTGGCCTGACCCGCGAACGCGCCGGCTTCGAGGTGCGCGACGTGCATCCGACCCATTACGGCCGCGTCTGCACCATCGAAACGCCGGAAGGCCCGAACATCGGCCTGATCAACTCGCTGGCCGTTTACGCGCGCACCAACGCCTACGGCTTCCTCGAGACGCCGTACCGCAAGGTGGCCGGCGGCAAGGTCACCGACACGGTCGATTACCTGTCGGCGATCGAGGAGGGCGACCACGTGATCGCGCAGGCGAACTCGCCGCTGGACAAGCATGGCGCCTTCATCGAGGACTTCGTGTCCTGCCGCTTCCGCGGCGAATCCGAGCTGCGCCCGGCGTCCGAAGTGGACTACATGGACGTCTCGCCGATGCAGACCGTGTCGGTCGCCGCGGCGCTGGTGCCGTTCCTGGAGCACGACGACGCGAACCGCGCGCTGATGGGCGCGAACATGCAGCGTCAGGCGGTACCGACCCTGCGTTCGCAGACCCCGCTGGTCGGCACCGGCGTCGAGCGTGCCGTGGCGCGCGACTCCGGCGTCATCGTCTCGGCCAAGCGCGGCGGCGTGATCGACCAGGTCGACGCGGCGCGCATCGTGGTGCGCGTGAACGAGGACGAGGTGGGCGACAACGACGCCGGCGTCGACATCTACACGCTGACCAAGTACACCCGCTCCAACCAGAACACCAACCTCAACCAGCGTCCGCTGGTCAACGTCGGTGACGTGGTGGCAAAGGGCGACACGCTGGCCGACGGCTCGTCGACCGACCTGGGCGAGCTCGCGCTCGGCCAGAACATGCTGATCGCGTTCATGCCGTGGAACGGCTACAACTTCGAAGACTCGATCCTGCTCTCCGAGCGTGTCGTGCAGGAAGACCGCTACACCTCGATCCACATCGAGGAGCTGTCCTGCATCGCGCGCGACACCAAGCTGGGCGCCGAGGAAATCACCGCCGACATCCCGAACGTGGGCGAGCAGGCGCTGGCGCGCCTGGACGAGTCGGGCATCGTCTACATCGGTGCCGAGGTGAAGGCCGGCGACATCATGGTCGGCAAGGTCACGCCGAAGGGCGAGAGCCAGCTGACCCCGGAAGAGAAGCTGCTGCGCGCGATCTTCGGCGAGAAGGCATCCGACGTGAAGGACAGCTCGCTGCGCGTGCCGCCGGGCATGGACGGCACCGTCATCGACGTGCAGGTGTTCACCCGTGACGGCATCGAGAAGGACAAGCGCGCCAAGCAGATCGAGGAAACCGAGGTCAAGCGGGTGCGCAAGGATCTGGACGACCAGTTCCGCATCCTGGAAGGCGCGATCTACAGCCGCATGCGCACCCAGCTGGTCGGCAAGACCGCACAGAGCGGTCCGGGCGGCCTCAAGCGCGGCACCGAGATCACCGACGCCTACCTCGACGGCCTGAAGAAGGACGACTGGTTCAAGATCAACGTCAAGGACGAGGACGTCACCGAGTTCCTCGAGCGTGCCGCCGACCAGATCAAGCGCCACAAGGAAGAGTTCGACAAGCGCTTCAAGGAGAAGCAGGGCAAGATCACCCAGGGCGACGACCTCGCGCCGGGCGTGCTGAAGATGGTCAAGGTGTTCCTGGCCGTGAAGCGCCGCATCCAGCCGGGCGACAAGATGGCCGGCCGCCACGGCAACAAGGGCGTGGTTTCCAACGTGGTGCCAGTCGAGGACATGCCGTACATGGCCAACGGCGAGGCGGTGGATATCTGCCTCAACCCGCTGGGCGTGCCTTCGCGCATGAACATCGGCCAGATTCTGGAAGTGCATCTGGGCTGGGCCGCCAAGGGCCTGGGCAAGAAGATCCAGAAGATGCTCGAGGCGCAGGAGAAGGTGGTCGAGATCCGCAAGTTCCTCGACCAGATCTACAACACCCACGTCGCCGGCGCGGTGCAGCACGTCGACCTGAAGTCGCTCACCGACAAGGAGATCCTGGCGCTCGCCACCAACCTGCAGGAAGGCGTGCCGATGGCGACGCCGGTGTTCGACGGCGCCGAGGAGACCGAGATCAAGGCGATGCTGAAGCTGGCGGATCTGCCCGAGTCGGGCCAGACCACGCTGTACGACGGTCGCACCGGCGAGGCGTTCGATCGCCCGGTCACCGTGGGCTACATGCATTACCTGAAGCTCAACCACCTGGTTGACGACAAGATGCACGCACGCTCCACCGGCCCGTACTCGCTGGTCACCCAGCAGCCGCTGGGCGGCAAGGCGCAGTTCGGCGGCCAGCGCTTCGGCGAAATGGAAGTCTGGGCGCTGGAAGCCTACGGCGCGGCCTACACCCTGCAGGAAATGCTGACGGTGAAGTCCGATGACGTGCAGGGCCGCAACCAGATGTACAAGAACATCGTCGACGGCAACCACGAGATGTCGGCAGGCATGCCGGAGTCCTTCAACGTGCTGGTGAAGGAAATCCGCTCGCTCGCCATCAACATCGACCTGGAAGAGGTCAAGTGATCGACGGGGTTCGGGATACGGGATTACCAGACATTCGTCTGTTAAAAGCCGGGATTTGCAAAAGCAAACCCGGTCCCGGCCCCGGATCCGGCGAACCTGATCTTGTTCGAACTGCGGACCTCGACCCAAGAATTTGCTCCGACCGGAGATTCAAATGAAAGACTTGCTCAACCTCTTCAACCAGCAGCGTGCGACGCCGGATTTCGACGCGATCAAGATCGCGCTCGCATCGCCGGAGCTGATCCGCTCGTGGTCGTACGGTGAAGTGAAGAAGCCGGAGACGATCAACTACCGTACCTTCAAGCCGGAGCGTGACGGCCTGTTCTGCGCGGCCATCTTCGGTCCGGTGAAGGACTACGAGTGCCTGTGCGGCAAGTACAAGCGCATGAAGCATCGCGGCGTGGTCTGCGAGAAGTGCGGCACGGAAGTGACGCTGGCCAAGGTGCGTCGCGAGCGCATGGGCCATATCGAGCTGGCCAGCCCGACCGCCCACATCTGGTTCCTCAAGTCGCTGCCCTCGCGCATCGGCCTGATGCTGGACATGACCCTGCGCGACATCGAGCGCATCCTGTACTTCGAAGCCTTCGTGGTGATCGACCCGGGCATGACCGCGCTGGAGCGCGGCCAGCTGCTCAGCGAGGACCAGTACCTGGAGGCGACCGAGGAACACGGCGACGAGTTCGACGCGCGGATGGGTGCCGAGGCGGTATTCCACCTGCTGAAGTCGCTCGACCTGCCGGGCGAAGTCATCCGCCTGAAGGAAGAGATCGCCTCCACCAATTCCGAGACCAAGCTGAAGCGGCTGACCAAGCGCGTCAAGCTGATCGAGGCGTTCCTGGAATCCGGCAACAAGCCGGAGTGGATGGTGCTGACCGTTCTTCCCGTGCTGCCGCCGGATCTGCGTCCGCTGGTGCCGCTGGATGGCGGCCGCTTCGCGACCTCCGACCTGAACGACCTGTACCGCCGCGTCATCAACCGCAACAACCGTCTGAAGCGGCTGCTCGAGCTCAATGCGCCGGACATCATCGTGCGCAACGAGAAGCGCATGCTGCAGGAATCGGTCGATGCGCTGCTCGACAACGGCCGCCGCGGCCGTGCCATCACCGGCACCAACAAGCGCGCGCTGAAGTCGCTGGCCGACATGATCAAGGGCAAGCAGGGCCGCTTCCGCCAGAACCTGCTGGGCAAGCGTGTTGACTACTCCGGTCGTTCGGTGATCGTGGTCGGTCCGACCCTGCGCCTGCACCAGTGCGGCCTGCCGAAGAAGATGGCGCTGGAGCTGTTCAAGCCCTTCATCTTCGCCAAGCTGCAGGCGCGTGGCGAAGCCACCACCATCAAGGCGGCGAAGAAGCTGGTCGAGCGCGAAGAGGCCCAGGTGTGGGACATCCTCGAAGAGGTGATCCGCGAACATCCGGTACTGCTGAACCGTGCGCCGACCCTGCATCGCCTCGGCATCCAGGCGTTCGAGCCGAAGCTGATCGAAGGCAAGGCGATCCAGCTGCATCCGCTGGTCTGCACCGCGTTCAACGCCGACTTCGACGGCGACCAGATGGCTGTCCACGTGCCGCTGTCGATCGAGGCGCAGCTGGAAGCGCGCACCTTGATGATGTCGACCAACAACATCCTGTCGCCGGCGAACGGCGAGCCGATCATCGTGCCGACCCAGGACGTCGTGCTGGGCCTGTATTACCTGACCCGTGAGCTGATCAACGCCAAGGGCACCGGCATGGTGTTCTCCGGCATTGGCGAGGCACGTCGCGCATACGACAACCGCGCAGTCGAGTTGCACGCCAAGGTCAAGGTGCGCATGAAGCTGGTGCACATCGCCGAAGACGGTACCCGCACGCAGCAGACCAGGATCGTCGATACGACGGTCGGTCGCGCCTTGCTGGCCGAGATCATGCCCGAGGGCCTCCCGTTCGAGCTGGCCAACACCGAGCTGACGAAGAAGAACATCTCGCGTCTGATCAACTCCAGCTACCGTCTGCTGGGCCTGAAGGACACGGTCGTGTTCGCCGATCAGCTGATGTATGCCGGCTATCGCTACGCGACTCGTTCGGGCATCTCGATCGGCATCGACGACATGCTGATTCCGGCCGAGAAAAAGCCGATCCTGGAAGAGGCCGAGAAGGAAGTCGTCGAGATCCAGCAGCAGTACCAGTCCGGTCTGGTCACCGCCGGCGAGCGCTACAACAAGGTGGTCGACATCTGGTCGCGCACCAGCGAGCTGGTGGCCAAGGCGATGATCGACGGCATCGGCACCGAGAAGGTGGTCGATGCCGACGGCAAGACGGTCAACCAGAAGTCGATGAACTCGCTGTACATCATGGCCGACTCCGGCGCGCGTGGCTCGGTGGCGCAGATTCGTCAGCTGGCCGGCATGCGCGGCCTGATGGCGCGCCCGGACGGCTCGATCATCGAGACCCCGATCAAGGCCAACTTCCGCGAAGGCCTGAACGTGCTGCAGTACTTCAACTCGACCCACGGCGCCCGCAAGGGCCTGGCCGATACCGCGCTGAAGACCGCCAACTCCGGTTACCTGACCCGTCGCCTGGTCGACGTGGCGCAGGACGTGGTCATCACCATGGACGACTGCGGCACCGAGGACGGCATCACCATGCAGCCGATCGTCGAAGGCGGCGACGTGGTCGAGCCGTTGCGCGACCGCGTGCTCGGCCGCGTGGTGGTCGAGGACGTCTACGCCCCGGGCGACGACGACCAGCCGATCGTCACCCGCGACACCCTGCTCAACGAGGCACTGGTCGAGAAGCTGGACAAGGCCGGCGTGCAGATCATCAAGGTGCGTTCGCCGATCACCTGCGAAGCCGAACATGGCGTGTGCAAGCTGTGCTACGGCCGCGATCTGGCCCGTGGCCATCTGGTCAACATGGGCGAGGCCGTGGGCGTGGTGGCCGCGCAGTCGATCGGCGAGCCCGGCACCCAGCTGACCATGCGCACCTTCCACATCGGCGGTGCGGCTTCGCGTGCGGCGGCGGTGGACAACGTGACGGTGAAAACCACCGGTTCGCTGAAGTACAACAACCTGAAGTCGGTGCAGCACAAGCAGGGCCATCTGGTGGCGGTGTCGCGTTCCGGCGAACTGAGCGTGATCGACGCCAGCGGCCGCGAGCGCGAGCGCTACAAGGTGCCGTACGGCGCCACCATCGCGGTCAAGGACGGTGCGGCGGTCAAGCCGGGCCAGACCGTGGCCAACTGGGACCCGCATACCCACCCGATCGTCACCGAGGTGGCCGGCGTGGTGCGCTTCATCGACTTCCTCGACGGCGTCACCGTGCAGAGCCAGACCGATGAACTTACCGGCCTGGAGTCGGCGGTGGTCACCGATCCGAAGCGCCGCGGCGCACAGGCGAAGGACCTGCGTCCGATCGTGCGCCTGGAAGACGCCAAGGGCCGCGAGCTGAAGCTGCCGGGCACCGACATCGCCGCGCAGTACTTCCTGCCGGCCGGTGCCATCGTGTCGATCCAGAACGGCGCCGAGGTGGGCGTGGGCGACGTGATCGCGCGCATTCCGCAGGAAAGCTCGAAGACCCGCGACATCACCGGCGGTCTGCCGCGCGTGGCCGACCTGTTCGAGGCGCGCAAGCCGAAGGAGCCGGCGATCCTGGCCGAGCGTTCGGGCATCGTCAGCTTCGGCAAGGACACCAAGGGCAAGCAGCGCCTGGTCATCAAGGACGTCGACGGCAACGAGCACGAGGAACTGATTCCGAAGTGGCGTCAGGTCATCGTGTTCGAGGGCGAGCATGTGGAGAAGGGCGAAACCGTCGTCGACGGCGAGCCGAGTCCGCATGACATCCTGCGCCTGCTGGGCGTGGAGCCGCTGGCCGGTTACCTGGTCAAGGAGATCCAGGACGTGTATCGCCTGCAGGGCGTGAAGATCAACGACAAGCACATCGAGGCGATCATTCGCCAGATGCTGCGCAAGATCGAGATCGTCGAGCCGGGCGACAGCCATTACCTGCGCGGAGAGCAGATCGAGCGCGTGCGGATCAACGCCGAGAACGAGCGGGCCGTGGCCAAGGGCGAGCGACCGGCCGAATACCAGTCGATCCTGCTTGGCATCACCAAGGCTTCGCTGGCGACCGAGTCGTTCATTTCGGCCGCCTCGTTCCAGGAAACCACCCGCGTGTTGACCGAAGCTGCGGTGCGCGGCACCCGTGATACCTTGCGGGGCCTGAAGGAAAATGTTATTGTCGGCCGTCTCATTCCGGCAGGCACGGGCTTGGCGTACCACGCATTGCGTCGTCGCCAGGGCGGTTTGACCGCCACGGAGCTCGAGACGCTTTCCGGAACCACGCCTGCGACCCCGGTCGCAGAGGTGACCGGTGCAGATGGTGGTGCCGAGTAAGCCCGTTCGAGGCTTCACTCGCTGACATACGAAATGAGGCGCAGGGACGCGCCTCGTGTTCGGGTCAAGGACGGCAGGGCGTCAGCTTGCCCATGGCAAGCGGCTCATGTTAAATTCCCGCTTCTTGGCAGACCGAGCTTGATCGGGCTGCCTTTATGTTTTCAGGAACAGCTACGCATGACGACAGTCAACCAGTTGGTGCGCAAGAACCGCAGTCCCAAGACCTACAAGAGCGGTTCGCCGGCCTTGCAGAGCAGCCCGCAGCGCCGCGGCGTCTGCACGCGCGTTTACACCACCACCCCGAAAAAGCCGAACTCGGCCCTGCGCAAGGTCGCCAAGGTGCGCCTGACCAACGGTTTCGAGGTCATCAGCTACATCGGCGGTGAAGGGCACAACCTGCAGGAGCACTCCGTGGTGCTGATCCGCGGCGGCCGTGTCAAGGACCTGCCGGGTGTGCGCTACCACACGGTGCGCGGCAGCCTCGATTGCGCCGGCGTGACCAAGCGCCGCCAGTCGCGTTCCAAGTACGGCGCCAAGCGCCCGAAGAAGTAACGCCCGGGCCTGCCAGGCAGGCGGGCAGGGTCGACCGCCCGGGTTGCCGGGTCGGGCACCTGCAAGAGTGAGACATCTGGAAAGTGCGGCCATGGACGGGCGCTTTGGCTTCGCAGGCGGGATGCCTGCAAAAACATCGATGCGGCCATAACGGCTGCTTTTCGTGCGGGCAGGGTTGCCTGCGAAAACAACGGACAACAAACATGTCGCGCAAAGGTTCACATCCCGCCCGTCTGGTTCTGCCGGATCCCAAGCATGGCAGCCAGCTGATTGCCCGCTTCATCAACATGGTGATGAAGAGCGGCAAGAAGTCCGTGGCTGAGAGCATCGTTTACGGTGCGCTGCAGCACATCGGCGAAAAGAATGCCGAGCCGGTGGCCCTGGTCGAGAAGGCACTGAACAACATCGCCCCGGCGGTCGAGGTGAAGTCCCGCCGCGTGGGTGGTGCCACCTACCAGGTGCCGGTCGAGGTGCGTCCGGGCCGTCGCATGGCGCTGGCGATGCGCTGGGTCATCGATGCTGCCCGCAAGCGTGGCGAAACCTCGATGCCGCGCAAGCTGGCTGCCGAGCTGCTGGAGGCCTCCGAAAGCCGCGGCGGCGCCGCCAAGAAGCGTGAAGAGACGCACCGCATGGCCGAGGCCAACAAGGCCTTCTCGCACTATCGCTGGTAATTGAAGTTGCGCTTGCCGCCAAACAGTGGCGGCGAGCGACAAAAGCCGCCGTCCATGGCGGACCAGGGATACCGGGCCGCTTCAATGGCGGCCAAAAGCAAGCCGCCTTCAAGGGCGGATTTCTCACAAGCTCTCGGCCTGGACGGCCGCGTCCAGACATGGGGCAGGGCTGCCCGGCAAAGGTAATCATCCATGGCACGCAACACTCCCCTCGACCGCTACCGCAACTTCGGCATCATGGCCCACATCGATGCCGGCAAGACCACGACCACGGAGCGCATCCTGTTCTACACCGGCGTCAGCCACAAGATCGGCGAGGTGCATGACGGCGCGGCCACCATGGACTGGATGGAGCAGGAGCAGGAGCGCGGCATCACCATCACCTCCGCGGCTACCACGGCCTTCTGGAAGGGCATGGATGGTTCGATGGAGCAGCATCGCTTCAACATCATCGACACCCCCGGACACGTCGACTTCACCATCGAGGTGGAGCGCTCGCTGCGCGTGCTCGACGGCGCCGTATTCGTGCTGTGCGCGGTCGGTGGCGTGCAGCCGCAGTCCGAGACCGTGTGGCGCCAGGCCAACAAGTACAAGGTGCCGCGCCTTGCGTTCGTCAACAAGATGGATCGCACCGGCGCCAATTTCGAGAAGGTCGTCGGCCAGCTGAAGTCGCGCCTCGGTGCCCACCCGGTGCCGATGCAGGTGCCGATCGGTGCCGAGGACAACTTCACCGGCGTGATCGACCTGTTGCGCATGAAGGCGATCAGCTGGGACATGGAAACCCAGGGCATGAAGTTCGAGCTGAACGACATCCCCGCCGAGCTGGCCGACAAGGCGGCCGAGGCGCATTCCTTCATGGTGGAATCCGCTGCGGAAGCCACCGAAGAGCTGATGAACAAGTACCTCGAAGGCGGCGACCTCTCCACCGAGGAGATCATTGCCGGCCTGCGCCAGCGCACGCTCGCCAACGAGATCATTCCCGTGTTCTGCGGTACCGCGTTCAAGAACAAGGGCGTGCAGGCGATGCTCGACGCCGTGGTGCAGCTGTTGCCGTCGCCGGCCGACCGCCCGCCGGTGGCCGGTATCGACGAGAACGAGCAGGCGGCCACGCGCAAGGCCGATGACGCCGCGCCGTTCTCCGCGCTGGCGTTCAAGATCATGACCGACCCGTTCGTGGGCTCGCTGACGTTCTTCCGTGTCTACTCGGGCACGCTGAACTCGGGCGACGCCGTGTACAACCCGGTCAAGAGCAAGAAGGAGCGCATCGGCCGCATCCTGCAGATGCACGCGAACGAGCGTCACGAGCTGAAGGAAGTGCGTGCCGGCGACATCGCCGCCGCGGTCGGCCTCAAGGACGTGACCACCGGCGACACGCTGTGCGCGCAGGATCACGTGATCACCCTGGAGCGGATGACGTTCCCGGAGCCGGTGATTTCGATGGCGGTCGAGCCGAAGACCAAGTCGGACCAGGAAAAGATGGGCATCGCGCTGGGTCGCCTGGCTGCCGAAGATCCGTCGTTCCGCGTCCGTACCGACGAGGAATCCGGTCAGACCATCATCTCCGGCATGGGCGAGCTGCACCTGGACATCCTGGTCGATCGCATGCGCCGCGAGTTCAACGTCGAGGCCAATGTCGGCAAGCCGCAGGTGGCTTACCGCGAGACGATCCGCGCTTCGGACGTCAAGTCGGACTACAAGCACGCCAAGCAGTCGGGCGGCAAGGGTCAGTACGGCCACGTCGTGATCGAGCTGTCGCCGATGACGGAAGAGGAGCGCAAGAGCCCGGACGTCAAGGACGATTTCCTGTTCGTCAACGAGATCACCGGCGGCGTGATCCCGAAGGAGTTCATCCCCTCGGTCGAGAAGGGCCTGCGCGAGACCATCACCAGCGGTCCGCTTGCCGGGTTCCCGGTGGTGGGCGTCAAGGTGAAGCTGGTGTTCGGTTCGTATCACGACGTCGACTCGTCGGAAATGGCGTTCAAGCTGGCCGCCTCGATGGCGTTCAAGCAGGGCTTCAACAAGGCCAATCCGGTGCTGCTCGAGCCGATCATGAAGGTCGAGGTGGTGACTCCGGAGGAATATGTCGGTGACGTGATGGGCGACATGAGCCGCCGTCGCGGCCTGCTTCAGGGCCAGGACGACACGCCGTCGGGCAAGACCATCGACGCGATGGTTCCGCTGGGCGAGATGTTCGGCTATGCGACCACCATCCGCTCGCTGACCCAGGGCCGTGCAACCTTCACGATGGAGTTCGACCACTACGCCGAGGCACCGAACAACATCGCCGAGCAGGTGATCAAGAAGGCCTGATTGGCGCGATCGTCCTGATCGCAAGAGCAAGATCAAACAGCGGCCATCCATGGCCGTACTCTTCAAGAAAAGCAGTGCGACCTTCGACGGGTCGCGTAGGTTGAAAGCGACGCGGCGGACGCCGCACTGACGAACGTTCCAGCTAGAGGTCTCAAGTCATGGCAAAGGGTAAATTCGAACGCACCA
>MKTU01000015.1 GCA_001898415.1 Rhodanobacter sp. 67-28
ATCCTTTCGTTCGGCTACCGCCTGTCGGAGTCGATGAAGGAGACCGAAGTGCCCCTGATCGCCGCCGACGTCTTGGGCTGCCTCGCCAATCTGGAGTTTTTCGCCCAGATCTCCGGCGGCCATATCCGGAAGGGAAGGATTCCTATCCTGATCGACGCGAAGAAGCCCGAGCTGGCGCCGGCGGTGAGCTACACACCCAATGCGCCCGACCCGAAGAGCCTGCACATCCACTGATCCGCACTGGAATGGAAGCCATGACTGAATCACGAGTCCTTGCGCTGCGCGCCATCGAACTTCCGCCGGAGGAGTCCGGGGCAATGCTCGACCGAGTGCTCCGCAGGCTGCGCATGAAGCCGCTCGCGCTCGATCTGTTCGAGAAACACCCAAACCTCGCCGTCGCCAGCCGACGGTTCGTATGGTTGGTTTCACCGACGCTGCTCTATCCATACGGCAAACGCACGATCGCAGAGCACTGCCTGGCTGAGGCAATCCTCGGTGGCACCCAGTCCAGCGACAACCCGGTGCGCGCATACGTCGAAGGTCTGCTGGCCAAAGTCACGATGCTCCTCGAGGTCAGGGTGACCTCGGGACCGCAGACATGGAACCCCGTGACCGACCAACCACTCATGACGTGGCTGCAAGATCGTCCGGACGCGATCGTCGACAACGAGGCCGGTCCGATCCAACCACTACCGGTGCCACGCGCCTTCGCCGCGTCCATTGCGCTTCGCGTTCTGGATCCGTTGGACTACCAGTTCGTGCCGGGCCTGGCCGGGGAAGCGACATGAGTCAGAGCGCTGTTGGGCGCGAAGTCGCCCTGTGGAAGTGGGCGTTGATCGCACTGGTAATCTGGGTGATCGGCTACATGGCCTTTGCTCCGAGCCTGAGCATCGCACAGCGGCTGCAGACAGAGCATCAATACAACGAGACGTTCCTCGGGGCGGCGGCCACCTCGCACGCCGAAGATCGCGCGGCCGGCTGGTTCAAGACCATGATCGTCGACCGCGGGCTGCTGGATCACAGCAGCCTCGGCGGAGCGGATCCTTCCTTCGACTCAAACAAATCCGAGACGGTGCGCAAGATCGGTATGGGCATCGACGCGGCCAAGGGATGGGCGGCCGCACGCGTCGCAGTGATGTGGGCCATGGTGTACCAAGTGCTCACGCGGCTCTCCGTTTCAGCGATCTGGTTGCCCTATCTGATCGTCGTCCTCGTTCCCTTCGTTGTCGACGGTTGGGTATTGCGCCGTATCAAGTCCGCGAGCTTCGGCCGCTCCTCGCCGCATGCCTTCGTATTCGGCCGTCACTTCGTGTTCCTGTCTCCTCTCATCTACCTGGTGTTACTCGTGGTGCCGGTTCCCCTCCCGGCGTTCGTGTTGCCGGCGCTCTGCATCGTCTGCGGGGTGTCGCTCTGGGCAGCAATCGCGCACTTTGCGAAGCGCGCCTGATCTGAGCTTTGGCGCCGCACGACGGCGGCGCTGGCGCGAAGGATGGGATGTTCGGGCGGAGCTATCGCTGTGGGGTGCAAGTCGCCAAGCCTCCCGAAGCAGGAATGTTCCCGCTCCAGTCACTGAATGCGCTTCAGTTGGCCGAACAGCAACAAGATGCGCGGGGGCGCGCCGGCGCCGGCGCTGACTGTGAGCACCTTCAAGGCGGTTGCGCGGTAGATTATCTTCTCGCCAATGCCCATCACCGTTGCCTACCGATGCCCCAGAGTGCCAGGGAAGAAGAGCGCGTCCTGGCTGACGCTGCGGGGATCCTAGCGGGCGGCCAGTACGAACAGGCCTGATTCAAATAGGAATGGAGATGGGCGCGAGTCCTCGCCGACGACGTAGGAAACGGTGAGGCGCTGCCTTGCGCGAGTGAGGGCGACATAGAACAGCCGACGCTCTTCGTCCATCAGGCCCTTCTGTGAAGGGATTTTGCCGTCCTCGCAACCCATGACCCAGATGTGTTTGAACTCCAGCCCCTTGGACGCGTGCATGGTCATCAGCTTCACCGCGCCTTCGCGCGCGGCTTCATCCTGGCTGATCGCGCGCAGCCGAAGGTGTAGGGGGCCTTTGAGGCGGCACAGGATCGCGGCGCTGGCGTCGAAGCGTCGGTGGTCGTTCGCCGCGCTATCGCCCGTGCGACCCTTCGCACCCACGCTGGCGTAGGTCTTGAGGTAGTGCGCCATGCCCTTGAGCACGAGGTTCACGTCGCCGCCGCCCAGCATGCTGCGCCATTGCTTCATGCGCTCCCGGAGGCGCTCCTCGGGCGACGCGATCGATCCCTGCTTCTTCTGCTCGATGAATCGGATGACAGCACCAGGCTGGCCGCTACGACACTCCTGGTGCAGGCGGGATAAGCTCTCCTCGCCCATGCCACTCGCCTTCAAGACGATGTCAAGGCTGTGCATCTCGTTCGCGACAAGGCTTCTCACGAGCGAAAGGTAGAGCGCCGGCGCCTGCAGCTCCCAGAAGGACGTGCCGCCGATGCGCTGGCAGGCGACTCCGTCGGGCTTCTTCTGCTCCAGCCTCTCGAGCTGCATATTCGTCCGGGCGAGGATCGCCCAGGCGCCCGGCTCGCCGGATTCGAGGACGGCAGTCCAGACTTTCGCTGCCTCATCGTCATCGCTGGCGCAACGAACGACTTCCACCACACCCTTGCTGAGGTTGGCCGTCCGAAGCGCCTTCGGGATCCTATCCTCGTTGTTGAGGATCAGCTGCGCCGCCGGCGCCATGATCTCTTTCGGATAGCGGTAGGTCGTGTCGAGCGCGACGTGCGTGGCCTGGGTGAGGTATTTGAAGTCGTTCATGGCCTTCGCACCGTTGGCGCCGCGCCACGAGTAGATCGATTGGTCATCGTCGCCCACTACGGTGACCGAGGTGCCGTGGGTGATGTGTTCCTTGACCCAGTCGTACTGCACCTCGTCGGTGTCCTGCCATTCGTCGACGAGCATGTAGGTCGACTTGTACGGGGACACGTGCCCCTTCATGCCGGGCGCCGTGCGCATGCCGCGCACTGCCAGGCGGAGCAGGTCGGCGAAGTCGTAGGCGCCGGTCTGCCGCAGGAGCTCTTCGTAGCGCTCGTAGACCTTGACGCGCGGCTCGACATGCGGGGACGGGAGAATCGGATCGACAGCGGATTTCATCTTGTCGACGAACGCGACGGAAGTCTCGAAGTCGACCTGATCCTCAGTCGTGATGGTGTCCACGTAGGCACGGCGCATGAGATCGGACTGCTGATTCTCGTTCACCAGCTTGAACTTGTGTCCACCGGCCTCGAGCTGCCGTTTGCAGAGACCGTGGAAGGTGCCGAAGAGCGCGCGCCTGGAGGCATCAGGCACCTTGGCCTTTACCCGGCGTTCGAGCTCCTTCGCCGACTCGGAGGAGAAAGTCACCCCCATGACGGTGACTCCAGGCTTGGAGAGGAGGTGAGCCGCGCGGTGCACCAGAACCGTCGTCTTTCCTGAGCCTGGGCATGCCGTGATCAGGCAGTGCCCATAAACCTCGACGGCCCTGGCTTGCGCGTCGTTGAGCATCAGGCGCTGGCCGCGACTCTCTTGGCGCGCGGGGCCGTGGCCTTCGCCGGTGCCTCCTCCGCGCTGGCATCGGTAGCGGCTGGCGCAACGGCGGCAGGGGCTGCCGGCGGCGGCGCCTCCGACGCAGCGGTGGAACGGCCTTCGGCGGCGGCGGCGCGGCGGTCAGCCACGTCCTGTCGGTCCTTGTCGCGCTGGGCACGCTGGCGAGTCACCGAGCTGCGCGCCTGGCGGCTCAGCAGGTAGAGCTGGCGGGCCAGGCCGATGATCATCGCGCGGTACTTCTGAATCAGTGCGCCGCGCTCCTCGCGCTTGACGAAACCGGCGAACCAGAGGGTATCCAGCAGATCGACCAGGGTGTCGTACTTGCGCACGATGTCGCCGATCTTGGCGGCCTCGGGGCAGTACATGGCCACCTCGAAGGTGAGTGTGTCGGAGTAGCCGGTGTGGCGATCCGGGAGCTGCGAGTCGATCACGGCGGTGAGGCGCTTGACTTCGTCGTCGATCGCGGCGAAGACGGCCTCGACCTTCTTTGTCACGATCGCATCGGCGGCCTTCACGGCCTCGTTGTTGTCCGGGAGCGTGAAGTAGAAAAAGTACAGCGACTTCTGGGCCATCACCAGGCCCAGGTGGTACACGTACTGGGCGGCGCTCGACTTCAGCACCAGCTTTTCCAGGCGGAACGGCGTGGATTGCTTGGGCACCCACGTGGCCATTTCGAGCCTGCGGGTGCGCTTGGCCGACTGGCGCTGGTCGCGGTCGGTACGGCCGCCGGCGGCGGCGGTCTGGTCGGTAACGGCAGCATTCACGGGGTGCACTCCTTGCGTGGTTGGTGTCCTCCATTGTCCTGTCGTGCCAGGACGGTGGATTGGCGAAACTCGCCTGTTATCGGGCGATTTTCGCGCATTCGGCCCATGCAACCCGGGTCGGCCCAGGCGAATTCGACGGCCCATCGTCGTGGCGCAAAGAATCCGCTTGACGTCACCCACCCTCACGCCTTACCGTCTGCCCATCGATTTCTGGTTGGCATGCTTTTTCAGATGCACAACCAAAGCGCCGAGGCTCGCTCTTAGCCGCTCCTATCCACCAGAGATAGGTCTGATGTTCCGCCGCTCCGTGCGGCTGTCGTACCACGTCGGGGTTCTCCCGATGGCCTCGATCCGCTTAGGATCGATCACCCTTTGTTCGGCGACATAGCGCATCCGCGATGCGCCAAACACTGCAGCTTCGGCTGCTACCACCGTCTGGCTTCGGCCAGCCACATGTGTGCGTGTGTGCGATTCGACCCGAGGGTCGTTGTCCGCCTCCGGCATGTGTACCTGAAGTCTTCGCGCCCCGACCGTTC
>MKTU01000016.1 GCA_001898415.1 Rhodanobacter sp. 67-28
AGGTGGCCGAGGAGCCGCTGGCCAAGGTGGAGAACCAGCCCTACATCCACTACCGCAAGGGCTCGCTGATCTTCTACGCGCTGCAGGACTACGTGGGTGAGGACAGGCTCGACGCCTTCCTCAAGCAGTTCCTCGTCGACTACGGCTTCCAGCAGCCGCCCTACGTGACCTCGAAGATCTTCGTCGACGCGCTGGGCAAGTACCTCGGCCCGACGTGGCAGCCGATGCTGGACGACTTCTTCTGGAAGATCACCCTGTTCGACAACCGCATGACCGACGCCACCGCGAAGAAACTGCCCGACGGCAAGTACGAGGTGACCATGAAGCTGCACGCCGGCAAGATCCACGTCGACGGCAAGGGCAAGGAAACCCGCGGGAAGATCGACTTCCCGATCGAGGTCGGCGTGTTCGCCGCGCCCGCACGCGCCGGCATCGAAGGCAAGCCGCTGTACCTGGAGAAACGGATGGTCGGTGACGGCGACAGCACCGTCACCGTCACCGTCGACGGCAAGCCCGCGGTGGCCGGCATCGACCCGTACAACAAGCTGATCGACAAGGTCTCCAGTGACAACCGGCGTGCGGTGACGCTGCAGTAGCGTCCGCGCTCAGTCCCGCGCGGACGCCGCCGCATCGCCCATCAGCCGGACATCCAGCGGCGCGGTCGGGATGCTGATCTGGCCGGCGTCGATCTGCCGCTTGATCGCACGGAGCAGGTCGGTTTGCGTGTTCCAGCCGTCGGCGCTCGAGGTCCAGCCGCGCACCACCAGGTTCACCGTCTGGCCGGCCAGGCTGTCGATCCACACGCCCGGCGCGGGGTCCTTCAGGACGCGCGCGTCCGCTTCGAGCAGGCGCACGATCCCTGCCATCACCTGGTCGGTATCGTCGCGATGGCCGATGCCGAGCTTGAGTTCGAAACGCCGCGTGCCGCGCCGGTTGAAATTGACGATGACGTCGCTGCCGATCTTCGCGTTCGGCAAGGTGGCCTCGCGGTTGTCCGGCAACAGAACAAGGGTATGCATCAGGTTGATGCTCTGCACCGTGCCTTCGGTGCCACCGGCACTGACGTAGTCACCGACGCGGAACGGCCGGAACACCACCAGCAGCACGCCCCACGCGAGGTTGCTCAGCGAGCCCTGCAGGGCCAGGCCGATCGCCAGCCCGCCGGCGCCGAGCGCCGCCACCAGCGGTGCCGAGGGCACGCCGGCCTTGGTCAGCGCCATCACGATCAGCACCGCCACCAGCACGCCGTAGATCAGGTTGCGCAGGAAACCGGCCAGCGTGACGTCGACCGCGGCGCGCTGCAGCGCGCGCTGGCTGAAATTGGCCAGCCGCGCCGCCAGCCAGATCCCGACCAGCAGGATCACCAGTGCCACCAGCAGGTTCAGCCCGGCCTGGATGACGCCCTCGGAAAGCGTGCTGCCCAGCAGTTGCTCCAGAAAATCGTGCATGACATCGACTCGTTGCGACAAGGCCGCGACAGCCTAGCAAATCGGCCATCAGGGAAACGCTTGCGACTCGTCGCGTCAGAGTTTGCGGTCGTCGATGTCGACCACGCGGCCATCCACGATCGTGACCACGGTGATGTGACCCTCGCGCCGATAGCGCCAGCGCTCGCCGCCGTCGGTGCGCTCCAGCACTTGCACGCGCCGGCGCGAGTGTCGCGCGCGATGCGGATGCACTTTCGAGGAGGGCTTGCCCAGCAGCTCGACCACCCGCTCCTGGCTGTCGCCAGCCACCAGCACCTGGCTGCCGACGCGCAAGGTGCTGGACGCCTGCGCGGCCGTGCCGAGGGCGAACCCGAGGACAACGATGAGAATCTTGCGCATGACCTGCTCCCTGGTCGGTGATGGGGGGTGTGCTCGCGCAGATCGGTCAGAAGCCTGCGCCCGGTTGCGCCAGATACTCCCGTTCCGCGGCCGTGCTGTCGCGGCCCAGCACGGCATTGCGATGCGGAAAGCGGCCGAAGCGCGCGATCACCTCGCGATGGCGCCGAGCATAGTCCAGGAATTCGGCAAAGCGGGCACGCCCCGCAACGGGCGCCTGCGCGTGCAGCGCCTCGAACAAGGTCACCGCGCGCTGCTGCAAGCCCATGTCCTCGGCGTGCTCCAGCGGCAGGTAGGCGAACACCCGCTGCAGCGGCGGCAGTGCCTGATCGAAACCGCCGGCCAGACCCGACAAGGCAATGCGCTGCGCCTTGACGTCGGCCGCCCAGGCCTGCGCATCGCCGCGATGGAGATTGCGCGGAAACTGGTCGAGCAGGATCAGCAGCGCCAGCCAGTCAGCGGGGTTGCTGGCCCACGCATCGAGGCGCCCCTGCGCGGCGTCGTCGGCCGCTACGGCAAAGCGTCGACGGATCTGCTCGTCGAACGCGGCATCCTTCGCAAACCAGTGCGCGGCATGCGCCGGGTCGAACCAGAAATCAAGAACGTCCCGCGGTTGCACGGCCATGCGCACCTCGCCCGAAGCCTGCGATGAAGGGCGTCCATCTTCACGTGGCGACACGCGACGGGCAAGCCGGCGCGGCGATTCAATCCGCCGGCGCCGCCGCCGATGCGCCGGAGGTCGCGTCCACATGCAGCAGGTTCAACGGTTGGCCGTGCGCGTCGTGCAAGCCTTGCTGCAACCGCGCCAGGCGCTGGATCGACGGACACAGCGCCTCGATCTGCGGACGCAGCGCCTGCATGCGTTGCTGCAGGCGCGGCTGCAAGGTGGTGACCAATGAACCGGCGCGATCGCGCAGGTCTGCCGCACTCTGCAGGTCGCCGGCCAGCGCCGCGTCGATCGCCTGCTGGCCGAGATCGCCGGCGACCAGCGGCATCAGGTCGGCGCTGACCTGGTTGGCATACTGCTGAATCAGGTCGCCTTGCCAGTCGTGCGTGCTCTGGCTGCGCGCGATGCGCTGCTTCAGTTCGCTCGCGTGCGCGGCCAGCCGGCGGTCGAACTCGACCCGGGTCGCCGCCGCCAAGCCCAGCCCGGCCACTTCCTCGCGCAACGCCTGCGCCGCCATGTCCACGCCGTTCTGCGCCACCTGGCGGACCCGCGGCGCCAGCGCCTGCAGGTCGCGCTGGAACACGCTGAGCCGATCCTGCTGCGGCGGCGTCAACACCACCGCCACGCCATCCGTGCGCAGGCTGCCGTCGTGCAGCTCCACCCGCGTCGGCGCCGGCGTGGAGCGATCGAACAGCACGCCTTGCGGCTGCAGGGTCACGTCATAGCTGCTGCTGGCGTGGCAGGTCGCCGCCAGGTCCTGCGCCTGCACGGGCATCGCCGCCAGCACGGCGGCAGCGATCACTGCTGAAAACAGGACGCGCATCGGCAATCTTCCTTAAACGACAACCTGCATGGATACCGAGCTACCCGCCAACCCGTGCTGAACGGAATACCGCGCCGCTCAGGCGCCTTCGCCAGCACGCCTCGCACGCCGCGGAACGGGTCAGCTGCCACCGAGCGGTGCAAGCAGGTGCAATGACATGTCGGCGAGCAGCGACCCATCCTCGGGCGTGGCATCCGGGCTCCCCGCGAGACGGCGCTCGTCGGCCCAGTCCGGCTCCTGCAGCGGGCCCGGGACGTAGGGCTGCCATTGGCCGTAATCCGCTTTCCGCGCAACTTTCGGCGCATGGAATCCATGGAGAGCGAAATCCACGGGGACGCGGGCCAGCCAATAAGGTTCGGCGGCATCCGGGCCCGTCGTGGGGACATGGAATGTGTAGCGTCGCAGGGCACGCAAGGCAGCATCCGCCAGCTTTTTCCGCCATGTCGCCATGTCCCTCTCGCTGGCACGAATGCGGAGATTCACCTGCTCCGCCGCCGCGTCGATGACCTTGCCGTCGCGGCCCACTTTCAGCAGCGCATACACCGTGCCGGATACGCCGGCGCTCGCCGCATCGGAAGGGTACGCGACCGACAACCGATGCTTGTACGTGAAGTCGTCCGCCGCGGCCTCGTGCCTGCCTTCGTCGTTCAAATGCCCGAACCAGCTGCTGGCCACGGCAAGGGCGTAGCCGCCATGACCCACCGGCTTCGCCACGACGCGCAGCCCCATCGGCGCCTTGGCTCCGACCGCCTTGCCGTCACGCGTCACCGGTTCGAACCTCCACGCCGGGACGGCCCTGGCAAGCAAGTCCTTCACCACCGGTGGCAGCTTGTCCGGGTGATCGACCGTGTATGTCACGACACTGCCGTCCGGCGCGACTTCGATCGTGCCGGTGACCAGCATGCTCGCCTGAACGCGGTCGCGCAGGTCGTCGCGCCCGTTCGCAATGGCCACGCCAGCCAACATCATGCAGCACAAGACAAGCATGCAGCGCTTCATTGTTTCTCCCCCTGGCTGTCGGGCAGCCTGTTCCGCCCGAAGATGCTTCCGTGGCTTTTGCGCAGCCGGACTTCTCAGCGCCGCGCGTGAAACTGCATGCGCACCGCCGGCGTGCCTAGCCGCCAGCTCAGCCACAGCAGCACCGGCACGGCGAGGCCTTTCAACACCAGCGCCAGCAGGTAGCTGCGGCGCGCGTGCAGCACGGCTTGTTGCAGGGCGGCCTGGTCGTGCAGTTGGCCCAGGGCGTCGCGGCTGGCCTGCAGCAGCTGCGGCCATTGCGCCAGCATGGCGCCGCCGCTGGCCAGCATCCACAGCGCCAGCACCGCGGCGGCCACGCGCATCGCCGGGCGCGCCCAGGCCTGGCGCAGGATGCAGCCGGCGCACAGCACGATAAGCGTGAAAGCGGCCAGCAGGTAGGCGATATCCCAGGCCAGCAGCCGGTGCAGCGTGCGCAGGGCGGCGCTGTCGGCGGCGTAGGCGTGGCGCTGGCTCCACAGCAGTTGCGCGTGGCTGAGATACTGCACGCAACCGAACGCCGCCAGCAGCAGCAACAGCCACACCAGCACACGCCACAGCATGAACCGGCGACCGCGCGACAGCGGCTCCGCGCGCATCGCCACCGGCATCAGGATGCCGCCTTCAGCGTGGCCAGATCGGCCAGCACCTGGGCGGAGTTCTTCTCCGGGTCGACGTCGGTGTAGACCTTGGCGATGTGGCCCTGCGGATCGATCAGGAAGGTGGTGCGCCTGGCGTAGTGCATGCCCATGCGCGAGGTAAGCACGCCATAGGCGGTGGCGACCGTGCGCTCGGCGTCGGACAGCAGCGGGAATGGCACGTGGTATTTCTCGGCGAACTCGGCGTGGGACTTGACGTCATCCAGGCTCACGCCGACCACGTCGGCACCGGCCTGGCGCAGCTTGGCGATGTCGTCGCGGAAAGTGCATACCTCGGTGGTGCAGCCGGGGGTGAAATCCTTGGGATAGAAGTACAGCACCAGCCAGTGGCCGTGGTAGTCGGCCGGGCTGCGCCAATGGCCGGCCTGGTCCTGCAGGCGAAACGCCGGGGCGGCCTGGCCGACCTGCGGGCCGGCGGCAAACACCGGAGCCGCGAATGCGCACAACAGCGACAGGATGACGAGGCGGGCGAGGCGGCGCATGGCGGTTTCTCCACGACGAAAAACGGGGCGACCTGCGCAGTGTAGCGCCGCTGAAAAGACGAAGGCGCCCGACGGGCGCCCTCGCGGCTTTCCTGGCGGAAACGATCAGGGACGACTGATGGTGAACTTGCCCACCGAGACGCCCAGGTTGACGCCCTCGCCGGTACCGGCCAGCGCCAGCGAAACGGTGCCCTTGGTCAGCACCTGCGCCTGCGAGCTCTTCACCACGCCGGCCTCGGCGCCGGCCTGGGCGTAGTCGCCAAAGACATCGGCGATGCCGTGCACGTTGCTGATCTCGCCCTTGCCGTTGTTGATGCGGTACTTGCCCGCGGTGAGACCGCCGCCGACCACGGTGATCTTGACGTTGGCGTGCTGGCCGTTGTCACAGGTGACGCTGCCGGTGCCTTCGGCGTGCTTGTACAGCAACGACCAGCCGGACAGGTTGTAGACCATGTCGCATTTCACGCTGGCGTCGGCGGCATGGGCGTTGCCGGCCGGCAGCACGGTCATCGCGCCGGCGCAGGCCAGCACCAGGGCGGCCATTCCAAAGGTGGACTTGATCATGGACTTTGCTCCTTGTAATGCAGGGATGGAAGGCGGCACCGAACTCTGGCCACGGCGGCCGCCCGCTCGTTGCGCTGCGGCAACGACGTGCGAATCGTGTGCATCGCGGCGTGACAATCGCGTGCAGGCTCATGAACCATCGTTCATCTGCAGGCGCACCGCGGCGTGACGGTTGCCTCGCGGCGTGCGCTCGCCGTAGGGTGGGCCTCGCAGCGCAAGGAGATCGAGATGATCAAGTATTCCCTGGTGGGTTACGACGGCTCGGATGCGTCGCAACGGGCATTCCGGTTCGCGGTCGAGCTGGCCCGCTGCACCGGCGGCCGCGTGCGCGTGGTGTGGGTGCTGCAGGTCAGCGAAGGCGGCGCCGACGCCTGCGCGCTGATGATGGCCGACTCCGGCACCCAGCGTGCGCAGGAACTGCTGGCCGAACTGGCCACGATCGTGCCGGACTCGGCCCAGCTGGTGGACATCGAGCTGACCCACGGCAGCCCCGGCGACGTGCTGCTCAGCCAGGTCGACGAGCACGGCGTGGATCACATCGTGATCGGCCACACCGAACGCGGTGCACTGGCGCGCTGGCTGCTGGGCTCGGTTTCGGGCAACGTGCTGGCTCGCGCGCACGTGCCGGTGACGATCGTGCGCTGACGGCAGCGGTTTTCTCAGTGGTCGGCCGCCGGCGTCTCGCGCGGTTTGGCGTCGATCTGGCGCTGCGCCTCCTGCGCGATGTGCAGTTGCCTGACGTCGATCGGCCGGATCTGCGAGATCACGCAGGGCGCGTACGGCCCGCCGGTCAGCACCTTGTCGAAGCGGCTGAACACGGTGCCGGAACTGGAGGTAAGGCCGATCGCCTGCGTGAACGGCAGGTTCTGGCAGGGGCCGTCGAGGTCGAGCAGCCAGGCCTGACTCGGCCGGGTGTAGACCACCACCTGGTGGTCGCCGAGCGGCTCCCACGACCACAGGGTGAAGAAATGGAAACTGCGCACCGGCGCACCGGCCGCGCTGGCGTATGCCGCCTCGCGCTGCCGTTCGCGCTGCGCCAGGGGCACGCTGGAGCAGGCGGCCAGCACGGCAACCAGCGCGAAAACGAGGCAGGAACGAACAGTGGACATGGCGAATCCTCCACGGAAAGACATCACGGACAACGCGCCAACCCGCGGTGACGTGTACCGCGCGACGCTCAGCGCTTGCCCGCCTTGCGCACCGGCTGCCACCTGGCAGGGTCGAAACCGCCGACTTCGTAGACCAGGTGACGATCCCTGGTGCCCTCCACCTGGGTGACGTCCAGCTGCAGCTTGCGGGTCTTCTCCAGCAGCGCGATGAAGGCCTTGTCGTCGCGGATCATCAGCGCCGGTTCGCCGCCGTCGGGGGCGAATGCCTTGATCCGCACCGGCTTGCCGTCGGCCTGGCCGGTGATGGTGCAGTTGCCGCGGCACACGAAGCCGGGCTTGCTGCCATAGAGGAAGGCACTCTGGCCCCAGCTGGTATGCCGGCGCAGCACCAGCCGCACCGGCTCGCCGTCGTCGCCCTGGCTGTAGATGCTGGCGGTCGATTGCGTGCCGCCGGCCATCGGCGCGACCTGGTAGGTCCACAGCGCGGCCAGCCGGTTCTTTTCGCTGTTTTCCTTGTAGCGCTTCTCGATCGCGGGCAGCGTCTGCATCACTTCCTTCGCCGCATCGCTGTGCGGGAAGCGTTGCACGATGTCCTTGCCCATCGTCACCACCATCTCGTCGTTGTGCAGTTTCAGCAACTGGCGATAGGTGTCGAGGTTGCGCGCCGCGGTGGCGGCATCGGCCGCGGCTTTCTGCTGCTGCGCGGTGAGCTCGGGCGTGCCCGGGCCTTGCGAACAACCGGCGAGCAGCACGGCGCAGAAAGCCAGCGGGGCACAACGGAGCAGGACGCGATTCATCGACGGCTTACCAGGCGAAGAGCAGCGGCTAGCTTGGAACGATCCACGGTCGCGGTGCAACCGCGCGGGATGCTTTCAGCTCTCGCTGGCCATGATCGAATCGACGTGCTCCACCCGCCTGATCCGATCCAGCCATACCCGCTGGTGCCACGTCGGAACATCCGGGCGCTCCAGCTGCACCTCGGCGTTGATGCCTTCGCGGCCCTGCGGGTCGCGAAACACCTGCACGCTGGGCCGCATGCTGACCACGCCGTCGCAACTGCTGCCATCGCTCAGCAACAGCACCACGTGGCCATTGGCAGGCAGCTGGTGCACCAGTGCCTCCAGTCGATCGATGTCGTCCTCGCGGACGAGGACGCTGGGTGCGTTTTGGCCCATGCGACAGCCCTCACTGACCAGTGGAAGCCCGACCCTATCCGCGTCCGCGGCAAGGGCGCGTCAACGAAGCGCGCCCGGGGACGGGAACGGATATGCTGCCAGCCCGCGAGAACCCATGGAGCCGTCCCGTTGATCACCACGTCGCCCAGCGAATTCCTGCACGCCTTCGCCACACTCGCGCCACGGGACGGCGCCGCCGCCACGGCGCGCGCCGCCTATCTGGTGGCCCCGGCAGAGTTCGCCCTGGCGGCGGAATCGGCACGCGACAACCGCTACATGGACATGAACCTGGCGGTCGACCCGCTCAAGGCGCTGGCCCAGCACGGAGCGCTGGCGCAGGCACTGCGCGCGGATGTGCCGGTGATCACCTTCCCCGGCGATCCGGCAACGCCTGACGCGGTGTTCCCCAACAATGTGTTCGCCACCGCGCCGGGGCGGCTGATCGTCGGCCGCATGCGCCATCCGGTGCGCCAGCGCGAGGCCGAACGCCACGACATCCGCGCCTTCTTCGGCGAGGTGCTGGGCTATGACGAGATCGACCTGTCCGGCTGCGAGGGCCTGGTCGCCGAACTGACCGGCTCGCTGGTCATCGACCGCGCCCGCGGCGTCGGCTACTGCGGCCTCAGCGAACGCTGCGACATGGCTGGCGCGCAAGCCATGCACAAGGCTTTCGACTTGCGCCTGAGCTACTGTTTCGAGCTGGCCGACGCCGAATACCACACCAACGTGTTGCTGACTCTGCTCGCCAGCCGCGCGGCGATCATCGCGGCCGATGGCTTCCGCGATCCGGCCGCGGCACAGGCGATCGCCACGGCGTATGGCGATCGCGCGATCTGGCTGACGCCGGCACAGAAGCAGGCGTTCGCCGGCAACGCCATCACGCTCTCCGACGAGCGCGTGTGGATGAGCGCCCGCGCCGCCGCCTCGCTCACCGGCGCACAGCGCGCGGCGCTGGCCGGTTACGGCTTCACCATCGGCGCAGTGGAACTGGGCGAGATCGAGAAGGCCGGCGGCAGCCTGCGCTGCTGCGTGGGCGAGATCTACTGATCGCGAGCCGGGAGATCTCCGCGGATCGCCAGCACCAGACGAATCAGCGCTTCGCGGGCCCGCCGACGCGGCTGGAATTGCACGCACTGAACAAGGGCGCGACGTACGTGGTGACGGTGGAGGCATCCGACGAACGCGGGGGGTCGGGGCTGTCGCGGATCGCGGTGCCGGAACCCCGAGCTTGCAGCTGGCGGTGCGGTACGTTCTGATGCACGGGTGATCACCGTCCATCATCTCGACAACTCGCGCTCGCAGCGCATCCTGTGGCTGCTGGAAGAGCTCGGCCTGCCATACGAGATCAAGCGTTACCTGCGCGATCCCGGGACCATGCTGGCCCCGGCGGAGCTGCGCGCGGTGCACCCGCTGGGCAAGTCGCCCGTCATCACGGACGGCGAACTCACGCTGGCCGAATCCGGCGCGATCGTCGAGTACCTGGCCGATCGCCACGGCGCCGGCACGCTGATTCCCGCGCACGGCACGCCCGAACGGCTGCGCTGCAACTACTGGCTGCATTACGCCGAAGGGTCGGCGATGCCGCCGCTGCTGCTCAAGCTGGTGTTCCGGCGCGTCGAGGCGGCGCCGATGCCGTTCTACGCCAGGCCGGTGGCGAAGCGCATCGCGCGCACGGCGCAGCGCGGTTTCGTCGATCCGCAACTGAAACTCCATCTCGACTACATGGAAGGCGAGCTGGGCCAGCGCGACTGGTTCGTCGGCGACCGCTTCAGCGTGGCGGACATCCAGCTGAGTTTTCCGCTGGAAGCCTTCGCTGCGCGCGGCGGACTGGATGCACGTCATCCGCGGCTGTCCGCCTTCCTGCAGCGCATCCATGCGCGGCCCGCCTACCAGCGCGCGCTGCAGCGCGGCGGCGAGTATCGGCTCGGCGGCTGAACGGCGCGATGGTCACGGCGACCTGGTTTTACGCGGTGGTCACGGCGCCACAGGCAGATTGGCGTTCCCGCTGTACCTGAAGGAGACCGCCATGCATCACCGGGAAATCGAGCAGCATCTTCGCGATGCCGCGGAGGTCGCCGCCGAGCGTGCCGGCGACCGTGCGCACGAATACGCCGACGGCGCCGGCAGCGCGATGCGTGGCCTGTTCCGGCACGGCCAGCGCATCCGCGACCGCTTCTCCGACCGCGGCAGCGACTACCGGCGGCAATTGACGCGCGTCGCCGGCGATCTCGCCGACGAGGCGAACTACCGCTATCGCCGCGCACGCCGCCAGGTGCAGCGGCATCCGGTGGCCACGGTCGCGATCATCGCCGGCACCATCGGCGCGTTCCTGCTGTTGCGTCGCGCATTCCGCAGCGACGACGAATGAACCACTGAACCACGCGCAAGCCGCCCCGGCGCCGGTAATGGCCGGCGTCGTGGCGGCATGCCGCCGAGTCGCTGCTAAGCTGCGACTTGCCCTTCCGGCGGTCGTCGCATGGCTCGCACCGATCTCACTTTCCATCACCCGGTCGCATTCTGGCTTGGCTGTGCCGCGGTGATCGCCGGCGTGCTGGCGCATCTGCCGATGCTGGCGATGGCCGCGCCGATGCACTACCGGCTCGCCGGCATGCCGATGGACGGCCTGATGCTCGCCGGCATGGCGCTGGTTCCGCTGGGCGTGCTGCTGGCGGCCTACGGGCTGATGCCGCGGATGGAGCAGATGCGCCGCACCGCCCATCCGGATCGCGGCGCGGTGTCGTTCCACGTCGCCGACAACGTGCCGCTCAACCGCGAGCACTGGAAGCTGGTCGGCGTGCTCACCGTCGCGCTGGCGGTGGACGTGATGAAGCCGGCCACGATCGGCTTCGCGATGCCGGGCATGGCGGCCGAGTACGGCATCAGCGGTTCCACCGCGGGCTTCCTGGCCTTGTCGGCGCTGACCGGCACCGTGGTCGGCTCGGTGGTGTGGGGCCGGCTGGGCGATCTGTTCGGCCGCCGCGCGGCGATCCTGCTGTCGGCGCTGATGTTCATGGGCACGGCCATCTGCGGCGCGATGCCGGCGTTCGGCGGCAACCTGGTGATGTGCTTCATGATGGGCGCCGCCGCCGGCGGCATGTTGCCGATCACCTTCACCCTGATGGCCGAGACCATCCCCACCCGCCATCGCGGCTGGCTGTTGGTGGCGCTCGGCGGCGTCGGCACCTCGGCCGGCTACCTGCTCGCTTCCGGCGCGGCGACGCTGTTCGAGCCGACCTACAGCTGGCGCTCGCTGTGGCTGCTGAACCTGCCCACCGGTGCGCTGATCGTGCTGCTCAACCGCTACATTCCCGAGTCGCCGCGCTTTCTCGCGCTGAGTGGCCTGGAGGACCAGGCGCGCGCGGTGCTGCGCCGCTTCTCGGGCCAGGCGGCATCGACCGACGCCTTGAGTGCCGACGTGGTCGTCGCGCCGACGATCGCGGCGCGCGTCGGCATGCGCCAGTTGCTGCGTGGCCGCCACGCGGCGATCACCTGGGGCCTGCTGACCTGCGCCGTCGCCTGGGGCCTGGCCAACTTCGGCTTCCTGCTGTGGCTGCCGGCGAACCTGGTCACGCTGGGCGTCGACGCCCAGGCCAGCGCGGCGCTGCTGGCGCGCTCGGCGATCCTCGCCCTGCCCGGCATCGGCCTGGTGGTGTGGGGCTACCAGCGCTGGAGCAGCATCCGCACGCTGGTGCTCTTCATCGCGCTGACCGCCGCGGCGCTGCTACTGTTCTGCATGATTGGTGCCATGCAGTTGCGCTCGCCGGTGCTGACCACCACCGCCACGGTGCTGTTGCTGCTGAGCATCAGTGGGGTGATCGCCACGCTGATCCCGTACGCGGCGGAGATCTATCCCGCGCACCTGCGCAGCAGCGGTGCCGGGCTGATCGCCGGCGGCTCGAAGTTCGGCGGCATCCTCGGCGCAGTGATCGGCGTGGCCGGGTTGTTCGAGCATTTCGCGCTGTCGGCGCTGCTGATCGCGCTGCCGATGGCGGTCGCCGCGGCGATGCTCGCCCGTCGCGGCATCGAGACCCGCGGCCACGCACTGGAAGCGATCCAGCAGGCGCTGGCGAAATAGCGCGCAAGAAAAAGCCGCCCCGAAAGGCGGCTTCCCCGGCCCGTATCGCGGGCGATCACACGGTCAGCGGATTGGGCTTGTCCGGATCGAGCTTGTACTCCTTGATCGCGCGGCTGACGTCCTTGGCGTTGACCTTGCCTTCCTTTGCCAGCGCGGCCAGCGCGGCGTGGGCGATCCAGTAGCGGCTGATCTCGAAGAACTCGCGCAGGTGCTCGCGGGTATCGGAGCGACCATAGCCGTCGGCGCCCAGGGCGGTGAACGAGCGACCCTCGGGCACGAAAGCGCGCACTTGGTCGACCACGCCGCGCACGTATTCGCTGGCGGCGATCACCGGGCCGTCGCGCCCGGCCAGGTTGGCGGTGACGTGCGGCACGCGCTGCTTCGCTTCCGGATGCAGGCGGTTCCAGCGCTCGCAGTCGAAGCCGTCGCGCGACAGTTCGCTGAAGCTGGGGCAGGACCAGATGTCGGCCTTCACGCCGAAGTCGGCATCCAGCAGCTCGGCCGCCGCAATCGCCTCGATCAGCGAACCGCCCGCCGCCATCAGCTGCACGCACGGCGCGCCGTTCTTGCCCTTGCTCTTGCCCTTGCCTGAATCCCGATTCCCCAATCCCGAGTCCCGGAACAGATACATGCCCTTGACGATGCCGTCGTAGCAGCCCTCGGGCATGTCCGGGTGGACATAGTTCTCGTTGGTGGTGGTGATGTAATAGAAGACGTCCTGCTGCTCTTCGTACATCTCCTTGACGCCGTGGTGCAGCAACACCGCCACCTCGTACGACCAGGTCGGGTCGTAGGCGCGGCAGTTGGGGAAGGTGCCTGCCATCAGGTGCGAGGCACAGTCCGAATGCTGCAGGCCTTCGCCGGGGAAACTGGCGCCGGCGGTGGCGCCGACCAGGAAGCCGCGCGCGCGCTGGTCGCCAGCGGCCCAGATCAGGTCGCCGATGCGCCGGAAGCCGAAGAACGAGTAGTAGATGAAGAACGGCAGCATCGGCTGGTTGGACAGCGAATAGCTGGTGCCCGCCGCGATCCACGCCGACACGCCGCCAGCCTCGGAGATGCCTTCCTGCAGCACCTGGCCGTCCTGCGCCTCGCGGTAGTACAGCAGCTGGTCGGCATCCTGCGGACGATACTTCTGGCCGAACGGCGCGTAGATGCCGATCTGCCGGAACATGCCCTCCATGCCGAAGGTGCGCGCCTCGTCGGCCACGATCGGCACCACGCGCGGGCCGAGCTGCTTGTCGCGCAGCAACAGGTTCATGCCGCGCACCAGCGCCATGGTGTTGGAGATCTCGCGCTCGCCGCTGCCCTTGGTGATCTGCTCGAACGCGGACAACTCCGGCGCCTTGCACGGCACGTCGGTGCGGCGGCGGCGCTGCGGCAGGAAGCCGCCCAGCGCGCGACGGCGTTCCAGCATGTATTCCACCTCCGGCGAGTTCGGGCCGGGGTGGTAGTACGGCACGCTGTCCAGCTTGTCGTCGGGCACCGGAATCTGGAAACGATCGCGGAACGTGCGCACGGCATCGCCGGTCATCTTCTTCTGCTGATGGGTGGGGTTCTCCGCCTCGCCCGAGCCGATGCCCATGCCGTAACCCTTCACCGTCTTGGCCAGGATCACCGTGGGCATGCCCTTGGTGTTCACCGCCGCGTGGTAGGCGGCGTAGACCTTGTGCGGATCGTGGCCGCCGCGATTCAGGCGCCAGACGTCGTCATCGCTGAAGTTGGCCACCATCTCGCGGGTCTGCGGGTACTTGCCGAAGAAATGCTCGCGCGTGTAGGCGCCGCCGAAGGCCTTGCAGGCCTGGTATTCGCCGTCCACGGTTTCCATCATCAGCTTGCGCAGCGTGCCGTCCTTGTCACGCGCCAGCAGCGCATCCCAGTAGCTGCCCCAGATCACCTTGATGGCGTTCCAGCCGGCGCCGCGGAACACGCCCTCCAGCTCCTGGATGATCTTGCCGTTGCCGCGCACCGGGCCGTCCAGCCGCTGCAGGTTGCAGTTGATCACGAAGATCAGGTTGTCCAGGCCTTCGCGGCCGGCCAGCGAGATCGCGCCCAGCGATTCCGGCTCGTCCACTTCGCCGTCGCCGAGGAAGCACCATATCTTGCGGTCGGTCTTGGGTATCAGGCCGCGGTTCTCCAGGTAGCGGAAGAACTGCGCCTGGTAGATCGCCTGGATCGGACCCAGCCCCATCGACACGGTGGGCACCTGCCAGTAGTCCGGCATCAGCCACGGGTGTGGATAGGAGGTGAGCGACTGCTCGCCGCCGACCACGTCGGCGCGGAACAGGTCGAGCCGCTCCTCGCTGATGCGGCCTTCGAGGAAGGAGCGCGCATAGATGCCGGGGCTGATGTGGCCCTGGTAGCCGATCAGGTCGCCGGGGTGGTCGGCGCTGGGGGCGCGCCAGAAATGGTTGAAGCCCACGTCGTACAGCGTGGCCGAGGAGGCGAAGCTGGCGATGTGGCCGCCCAGCGAACCGGGCCGGCGGTTGGCGCGCACCACCATCGCCATCGCGTTCCAGCGGATCAGGCAGCGGATGCGCCACTCCATCGCCGCATCGCCGGGGCTCTTGGCCTCCATCCCGGGCGGGATCGTGTTGACGTATTCGGTGGTCGGGTTGAACGGCAGGTAGCCACCCGAGCGACGGGTGGTGTCGACCATCTTCTCCAGCAGGTAATGCGCGCGCTCGGTACCGTCGTGCTGGATCACCGCATCGAGCGAATCGATCCACTCGCGGGTTTCGGTGGGGTCAAGATCCTGGTCCAGGATTTCGTCGAGCTGGTCCATCGGGGTTCTCCACGGCACCGTGGGGTGTGCCTGCAAAAGGTTCGCGCCGCCGGGGCCGCGGCGCGACAACGGCTTAGTTTAGCGGTCTGGGCGGGTGCCAGCCAAATAATGGTCCATGCGTCAGCGTATGAGCGCCGGCACAAGCCACGAAAGCCGAACATCCGGCTATCTCTGCAGGATCGCTATGCTCTGACCCAGCGCCGAAGAGGTTCTCCAAGGTGCCTCGGTGCTGCCGACAAACCTCAGGCCGTGATAACCGAGTTTGTCCGCCCACAACTCGATCTGCGAACGTTCCAGAAACTGGTTGAGGTGCGGCAGCGTTGCCGAGCGTTGCACATCGACCGTGGCCTTGAACTGCGCCCAGTGATCCGGCTCGGAAAACTCCAGGAACGAAAATATCACCACTCCATCCGGGCGAACCACGCGGTGCAGTTCCTCCAGGTAGATGTAACTTTCGTGATGCAACAGATGAGTAAACACGCTGAATGCCGTTGCCATGTCGCAAGATGCGTCCGGCAGAGGTACCGCAAGTGAACGGTTCAGGATGAAACGGTAATTCTTCGGCGATTTCTTCTTTGCATATCTCAGCAACGCTTTGACGACGTCGATGCCGCAATACTCGATGGACATTTTTCGCCCAAGCGCCGCGGCAAGGCGACCACTGCCGCAGCCCAGGTCCACCAGAGATTGACCATCGCGCAGACCGGCATGGGCGACAATGTCCGCCTCGATCTGGCCGATTTGCTCGTAACCCCCACCTCCTACGGCACGGCTCATCGCCTCGTCCAGCGAATATTTCCAACGCAATCGCCTGACCAGACGTTCGTAGTCTTCAACGAAGTGAAATTTTGCCATCGTGTTTCCTGTCGAAACCTGCCACATGAACGTGCGAACAGGTGTCATTGCATCATGGCCACATGAGTGGGACGGCGCGGCTGCCGCCGCCCCGGCGCGAAGAGTCGGCACATCACCGCCACACGATCAGCCGATCAACCGCGCCGGCTGCCCTGCGCGGCGCGGATCTGTGCATCGACCGCGGCCACCGCGGTCATGTTGACGATGCGGCGCACGGTGGAGGCTGGCGTGAGGATGTGCGCGGAGCGGTTGACGCCCATCAGGATCGGCCCGATCGAGACGCCGTCGGTCATCACCCGCACGATGTTGTAGGCGATGTTGGCCGCGTCCAGGTTCGGCATCACGAACAGGTTGGCGCGACCGCTGAGCGTGGTGTGCGGGAACATGCGCTGGCGCAGCGCCTCGTCCCAGGCGGTGTCGGCCTGCATCTCGCCGTCCATGTCCAGCTTGGGCGCGCGCGCCTTGAGGATCTGCCAGGCCTTGCGCATCTTCGCCGCGCTGGGGTTGTCGTGGCTGCCGTAGTTGGAGTGCGAGAGCAGTGCCACCTTGGGCTCGATGCCGAAGTTCTTCAGCCGGTAGCAGGCCTGCAGCGTCGCCTCGGCGATCTGCTCGGCGGTGGGATCGACCTGCACGTGGGTGTCGAGGAAGAACCACGCGCCCTTGTCGTTGATCACGCCGCTCATCGCCGAGGTGCACGACACGCCCGGGTCGAGCCCGAACACGCTGCGCAGGTAGCCGAGTTTCTTGTGGTAGCGACCCACGATGCCGCAGATCATGGCGTCCGCCTCGCCGCGTTCGACCATCATCGCGGCGATCAGGGTCGGCCGCGAGCGCAGCAGGTTCTTCGCCGCCGCCGGGCTGACCCCGCGCCGTTCGGTCATGGCGTGGTACTGCTGCCAGTAGTCGTTGAAGCGCGGGTCGTCGTGGATGTTGGTCAGCTCGAAATCCACGCCGGCGCGCATGCGCAGGCCCAGCCGCTGGATGCGCGTGTCGATCACGTCCGGGCGGCCGATCAGGATCGGCCGCGCGATGCGCTCGTCGATCACCGTCTGCACCGCGCGCAGCACGATCTCCTCCTCGCCCTCGGCGTACACCACCCGCTTGGGATCGGCGCGGGCGCGCTCGTACACCGGCTTCATCAGCAGGCCGGTGCGGTAGATGAACTGGCCGAGTTTCTCCTTGTAGGCGTCCATGTCCACGATCGGCCGGGTGGCCACGCCCGAATCCATCGCGGCCTGCGCCACCGCGGGCGCCAGCATTACCAGCAGGCGCCGGTCGAACGGGCGCGGGATCAGGTATTCCGGGCCGAAACAGGGGATCTCGCCGCCGTAGGCACTGCCCAGGTCGGAGGCCTCCATGCGTGCCAGCGCGGCGATCGCGCGCACGCAGGCGGTCTTCATCGCCTCGTTGATCACGGTGGCGCCCACGTCCAGCGCACCGCGGAAGATGTAGGGGAAGCACAGCGCGTTGTTGACCTGGTTCGGATAATCCGAACGGCCGGTGGCGATGATGCAGTCCGGCCGCACCGCCTTGGCGTCTTCCGGGGTGATCTCGGGGTTCGGGTTGGCCAGCGCCAGGATCACCGGGCGCTCGGCCATCGTGGCGACCATCTCCGGCTTGAGGATGCCGCCGGCGGACAGGCCCAGGAACACGTCCGCCCCCGCCACGATCTCGGCCAGGCTGCGCTTGGGCGTGTCGCGCGCGTAGCGCGCCTTGTCCGGGTCGAGGTTGCTGCGGCCGGTGTGGATCACGCCCTCGCGGTCGAACGCGAGGATGTTCTCCGGCCGCACCCCCAGCGCCACCAGCATGTCGAGGCAGGCAATGCCGGCTGCACCGGCGCCGGTGGTGGCGAGCTTGATGTCCGCGATGTTCTTGCCGACCACCTCCAGCGCATTGACCAGGGCGGCGCCGACGATGATCGCGGTGCCGTGCTGGTCATCGTGGAACACCGGGATCTTCATCCGCTCGCGCAGCTTGCGCTCGACGATGAAGCACTCCGGCGCCTTGATGTCCTCCAGGTTGATGCCGCCGAAGGTGGGCTCCAGGCTGGCGATGATCTCGACCAGCTTGTCCGGGTCGTTCTCGTCGATCTCGATGTCGAACACGTCGATGCCGGCGAACTTCTGGAACAGGATGCCCTTGCCTTCCATCACCGGCTTGGCCGCCAGCGGCCCGATGTCGCCCAAACCAAGCACCGCGGTGCCGTTGGTGATCACCGCCACCAGGTTGGAGCGTACGGTGTACTCCGCCGCCGTCGCGGGGTCCTCGACGATCGCGTCGCACGCCGCCGCCACGCCCGGCGAATACGCCAGCGACAGGTCGCGCTGGGTCAGCAGGGCGGTGGTCGGGGTGATCTTGATCTTGCCCGGCCGCGGATGACGGTGATACTCCAGCGCGGCGAGGCGCAGTTCTTCGGGGAGGGCCATGGGAGGGGCTTTTTTCCAGTGAGTGGGCGCCATCGCGCGAGCTCGGATGGCTGGCGAGAATGTTAGCACCTGGGCCTGCGTCGCTGGCCCACGCCCGGCGCCCTCACGCGCCCGGCAGCAGGTCGTCCTCGCGCACCCGATCCATGTGGATGCCGTTGATGAACACCGAGAACGCCAGCTTTCCGGCCAGCCCGTGCACGTGCTGCATCCATGGCGGCAGCCAGCGCGGCGGCACGATCGCGCCGGAGGCGAAATGCGGCTGCAGGCTGATCACGTCGTGCAGCGCCAGCTTGCCGGCGAACAGATAGCGCAGCAGATCCAGCCGGCGCTGGCGCAGGGCCCAGCGGAAGAACGTGTGCACGGTGAGCAGGCCGGACAGGTAGACGTTGTCCTTGGCGAACACCGCGCCGCCGCCCGGCGGCACGCCGCGGAACACCCGCTGCGCCGAATGGAAGCTGTCGGCCACGCTCTGCCCGCGCGCATGGAAGTAGCGATAGACCTCGACGAAATCGGCGCCGCCCAGGGCCATGTCGATCGCCACGATGCGCAGGCTGATGCGTTTCAGCCGGGCGATGTCGATCGCCCCCGACATCAGCTCGGCGAATACCGCCAGCCCTTCCTGGGTGGCGGTGACCCGCGGCGAGGTGCGCCCCAGCGACGCCAGCAACGGCTGGCGCCGGCCGTTCAGCGCGGTCAGCGAATGCACGAAGGCCTCGTGCGCCAGCAACTGGTGGTGGTCGTACTGGCTGAAGCTGGCGCCGCCGCGCAGGCGGATGCGGGTGGCGCCGGCGGCGGCCTTGGCGGTGAGCTCGGGATCGACCTCGACGCGGATCGTGCCGTCGCCGAAGAAGACATCCAGCGTCTCGGCCAGCGCCGCGCGCAGCACCTCCGCGTCGATGTCGCCGCCGTCGTCGGCGAGCAGGTCGGCGCCCAGTTCGTCGGACAGCTCGACGAAATAGCGCGCGGCATCCAGGTTGCTGCGCTGGCTGCCGGGGATGCGGTCGTCCGGCTTGCCGTACAGCGCGATCGACGGCGCGGTCACGCCGGCCGTACCCACCGCTTCGAGCATCTGCGCGGCGACCTGCCAGGACTCGGCGGTGCGGCGCAGGTACTCGCCCAGCGGATCGCCCGCGCCGACCTCCACCGCCGCCGTCTCGATCGCCGCCAGTTCGGTGCGCGCCGCCGCCAGTCCGGGCACCTGGTAGGACACCGCCGGCAGGCTGAAGCGGCCCTGGCCGTAGGCCTCGATCATGCGGTTTTCCAGCGACGCGGGCCACGCCACCGTGGGCAATATGTGGATGCCGCGCACCGCCGCCAGCAAGCGCTGGTCCAGCGCCGCGTAGCGTTGCAGCTCCGGTGCAATGGCCGCGTTCATCGCGAGACCCCGGCACGCCGCGCACCGTCGGCGCGAATTCTTCCCGAGCTGCCCCCGCGCGCCATCGAACTACTCCCGCTCGCGCTTGACGCGGTGGCCGCGCGGCGGCTCCAGCGGGCGGCCGCCGCGCTGACGGCGCAATCGCGCTTCGAGGGTGGCGGCTTGTTCCTCGCGCTCGTCGTGCAGCTTGAGATAACTGCGCCAGCGCTCGGCGCTCAGCTCGCCGGTGTCCAGCGCCACCTGCACCGCGCAACCGGGCTCGCTGCCGTGGCCGCAATCGGCGAAGCGGCACCCCTCGGCGAGCGCCTCGATGTCGGCGAACAGGTCGAGCTGCTCCTCGCCGGTCAGTTTCAGCTCGCGCATGCCGGGGGTGTCGATCAGGCAACCGCCCGAGGGCAACTGCAGCAGCGCGCGGTGGGTGGTGGTGTGGCGACCGCGGCTGTCGTGGCTGCGCACGGCGGCGGTGGCCATGGTCGCGGTGCCGAACAAGGTATTCGTCAACGTCGATTTGCCGGCGCCGGAGGAGCCCACCAGCACCGCGCTGTCACCCGGCTGCAGGTAGCGCGCCAGCTCCTGCGCGCTGGCGGGGTCCTTGCAGTTGAGCGCATGGATCGGCGTGTCCTGCGGCAGGCGCGCGCGCAGCGCGGCGACCTTCGCCGCCGCATCCTCGTGCTTGTCCAGCTTGCTCAGCAGCACCACCGGCTGCGCGCCGGAGCCTTCGGTCAGCGACAGGTAGCGCTCGATGCGGGCGGGGTTGAAGTCGCCGTCCAGCCCGGTCAGCACCAGCACGTAGTCGACATTGGTGGCGATCAGCTGGCGCTCGTAGCGCTCGCCCGCGGCGGCGCGCGACAACATGCTGCGGCGCGCTCCCACGCTGACGATGTGCGGCGGCGTGCCGTCGGCCACCTCCACGAAATCGCCCACCACCGGTCGCTCGGCGGGGTCGATGCCGCGCTTGAGGAAGCGGCCGTCCGGCTGCGCGCCGAACAGTGCGTGGCCATCGTGCAGTTCATAACCGGCGCGATGCTGCGCCACCACCCGCGCCAGGCGCAGGCCGCCGGCCGGCAGGCGGTCGCCGCGCCAGCCGATATGCCGCAGCCGCTCGATCGTTTCGACATCACTCATGGCGAGGCTTGCCTGGCATGGTGGGGCGATTATGCCCTGCCCGGCCACGGCCCGACGATGGCCAGCGTCGCGCCCGCCGATCGGCTCGCGCTGCACTGCATCACGCTGCTAGCATCCACGTCGCCGGCGTTCGCGCCGTTTCCCACCCGCAAAGGAACCCAGGCGTTGGCTCCGATCATCCCCAGTGCGCACCTGGCAGACGTGCGCTACGAGATCCGCGGTGCGCTGACCCGCCGTGCCCGCGAGCTGGAATCCGCCGGACGCGACATCATCAAGCTGAATATCGGCAACCCCGGCCGCTACGGCTTCGAGGCGCCGGCGCACCTGCGCGAGGCGATCGCCAGCCACCTGCACGAGAGCGACGCCTACGGCCACGAGCAGGGACTGGAAGCGGCGCGCGAGGCGATCGCCGCGCAGCAACGCAGCCGCGGAGCGCGGCACGTGCAGCCCGAGCGCATCTTCATCGGCAATGGGGTCAGCGAACTGATCGACCTGGCTTTGCGGGCTCTGCTGCAGCCCGGCGACGAGGTGCTGCTGCCGAGCCCGGACTACCCGCTGTGGAGCGCGGCCACCATCCTCAACGGCGGACGGCCGCAGTACTACCGCTGCCCGGCCAGCCGCGGCCACCTGCCCGACCCGGACGAGGTGGAGGCGCTGGTCACCCCGCGCACCCGCGCGCTGGTACTCATCAACCCCAACAACCCGACCGGCGCGGTCTATCCGCGCGAGCTGCTGCAGCGGCTGGCCGAAGTCGCAGCGCGGCACGGCCTGTTGCTGCTCGCCGATGAAATCTACGACGAGATCCTCTACGACGGCGCGCACTTCCAGCCACTGGCGGAAGTCGCCGGCGAACTGCCCTGCCTGAGCTTCGGCGGGCTCAGCAAGGTGCATCGCGCCTGCGGCTATCGGGTCGGCTGGATGAGCCTGTCCGGCGCGCCCGCGGGAACGTCGGTGTATCGCGACGCGCTGCAACTGCTGGCCGCATTGCGCCTGTGCGCCAACGTGACCGCGCAGTGGGCGGTGCCGCCCGCCTTGCAGGACGCGCCGACGATCAGCGCCCTGACCGCACCGGGCGGGCGCCTGCACGAGGCGCGCGCGGCGGTGCTGCAGGGAGTCGTCGCCAGCGAACACCTCGACCTGGTGGCGCCGGCCGGCGCGTTGTATGCGTTCCCCGCGGTGCGCGCCGAACGCATCCCGCAGTTCGACGACGAATCCTTCGCCCTGCGCCTGCTCGAAGAGGAGTCGGTGCTGGTGGTGCCCGGCAGCAGCTTCAACGTGTCGCGCAGCCGCCACTTCCGGCTGACCCTGCTGCCGCCGCCCGCGCAGCTGCACGAGGTGTTCGTGCGGATCGAGCAGGTGCTGCAGCGGATGGCGCGCGAACAGGCGGACAACGCCGTCGTCGCGGCCTGAGGCTTGTCGATGCCCGCATCCCGCTCGCCGCTGCGTCACCTCGCGCTCGGCGATTCCTACACCGTCGGCGAAGCCGTGGCCGCGAACGCGTGCTGGCCCGCGGTGCTGGCGCAGCAGCTGCGCCGCGGCGGCGTGGCGGTCGACGAGCCATGCCTCGTGGCCGTCACCGGCTGGACCACCGACGAGCTGGCACGAGGCATGGATCAGGCCGCGCTGGCGCCGCCCTACGATCTGGTCACCCTGCAGATCGGCGTCAACAACCAGTATCGCGGCCGCAGCCTCGATGAATACGCGGCGCAGTTCGCCGCCTTGCTCGAACGCGCCATCGCGCTGGCCGGCGGGCGCGCCGCGCGGGTGCTGGTGGTCTCCATTCCCGACTGGGGCGTCACCCCCTTTGCCCGCGAACAAGGCCGCGATGCGGCGCGGACCGCCCGCGAACTGGACGATTTCAACGCGTGTGCCCGCGGCCTGGCGGCAAGCCGCGGCGTCCGCTTCGTCGACATCACCCCGATCTCGCGCCGGCATCCCGGGCTGGTCGCCGCGGACGGCCTGCATCCGTCGGCGGAGCAATATGCGCTGTGGGCAGACGCGATCGCGCCAGCCGCGCGTGCGGCGTTGTCGCGGCAACCTTGAAAGCTTCGCTGCCCGCCGTCATCTCCTCGGCGTATCATTTGCCCCTTCCCCCGGAGCCCTGCATGTCACTGGACAACACCACCCGCGAACGCATCGAAGGCCTGCTCAAGGAGCACCGCGTGGTGCTGTTCATGAAAGGCGACCGCCACCAGCC
>MKTU01000017.1 GCA_001898415.1 Rhodanobacter sp. 67-28
GCTGTTGCCCGGTCCGCAGACCGGCCGCATCGGGCCGGACAGCGGCGTGCTGACCCGCGACTCCTCATCGTTCCTGCCCTGCACCACGACCACCCACGCCGCGGCCATGCAACAGCCACCGGAGGCGATGTTCCGGCAGCTCGACCAGCTGACCATGCTGCAGAGGCAACAGGCGCAGGTGCAACAGGCGCAGATGCCGATGCAGCCGGCGCAGGCGATGGGGCGGTAGGAACACTCGCTCGCGTGGATTGCAGCAGCGCGGTGCGGCTGTCATCCGGACAGCTGTGCAGCCATGCATGCCACTTCCCTCAGCGACGGCACCCGCCAGCGAGTTCCTCGCCGTCGGCGGGCGAGGGGCCGTAGAACGCGTGCAGCAGTTCGGCCACCGCCGGCTCGGTTTCGCGCAATACGGCTGGCTGCGAGTAGTGCAGCTCGCTGACCACGGCGAAATACTCGCCGGCGCTTTCGGTCGCGTAGTGGTCGATCGGCGCGTGGCCGGGGCTGGCGGCCAGCAGGCGGTCGTAGGCGCGCTGGAACTCGCCGATCCAGCGCCGCCGCGGAATCTCGCGCAATGGCGGCACGCCGTCGGGCGGGCCATCGAGCATGTCCAGCTTGTGGGCCATCTCGTGCACGACCACGTTGTAGCCGTCCCACGGCTGCTCCAGGTCCAGTTGCACGTCGGCCAGGGACAGCACCAGCGGGCCATGCTCCCAGGCCTCGCCGATCAGCACCTCGTCGCTCTCGGTGACCACGCCGGTGTGGTCGTCATGGTGGCTGCGGCGCACCTTGAACTCGCCCGGGTAGATCAGCACGTCGCGCCAGCCGCGCAGGCTGGTCGCACCCTGCTGCAGCGCCGGCAGGCAGGCCTGCATGGCAATCAGCAATCGCCAGTAGTCGTCCAGTACCGCGCCGGCCAGCGCGTGAAAACGCTTGCGCGCCAGGAAGATGCCGGCGAGCTGGCGCAGTTGCAGTTGTCGCGCGGGGTCCAGCCGGCGCGCCAGCGGACAGGCCGCCAAGGCTCGCCGCCACAGGGGGTCGGCGATCGGTGCAGGTTCAAAGTGTGCCCGCAGGGATGTCCACCAACGGCGCGGCATGCCGCCGAACGCTTACTGGATCGACCCAGGCAGCAGCGATTGCCAACCCAGATGTGGCCGGGGCGCAGGGGCCGGTGCCGGCGAAGCTGCGCCGGAACGGTCGTTGCTGCTGCGCACGGCGCCGCTGGTGCTGCTGCTGCCGGGGCTGCTGTTCTCGCGGTTCATGCCCAGCACGTCGCCGGCGATGCCGTCTTCGCTATCGTGCGATGACGCGTTGCTTGCGGTTGGGCTGCCGCTGTCCACGCCCTGGCTATCGAGGCTGGCCGCTGCTGTCGCGCCGGCGAAGGCGAGGCACAGGATGCAAGCGATGATCCGGTGGGTGGCGCGCATGGCAGTGAAACTCCCCAGGCCGCAAGCGAAGAATCCGATCGTCGCAGAAACCGGGCGCTGCTGCCAGTGCAAGCGGCGGGCGCGCGTGCCGCAGTGCAGCGTGCGGCAGGCTAGAATGATTCGATGGTTCTTTTCTCCACCGTTCCCCTGCCTCGCGCTGCCCCCACGGCGCGCGCTGCCGCGCGCCGGGTTCGCTGATGCAGCCGCTGCAATTGCTGGCCTTGCTGGCTCCCGGCGCACCGCTTTCCGGCGCGGCGCTGGCCGAGCGCAGCGGGGTGACCCGGGCGGCGATCTGGAAGCAGGTCGAGGCACTGCGTGCGCGGGGCGTGCCGGTGCAGACCCGCGGCCGGGCCGGCTATTGCCTGCCGTGGCCACTGCAGATGCTCGACGCGCAGCGCATCCGCGCCGCCTTGCCGGCCGATGTCGCACGCACGCTGGGTACGCTGGAAGTGCACGACGAGCTCGACTCGACCTCCAGCGAACTGCAGCGGCGGCTTGCCGATGCAGCCGACCTTTGCGTGGTGCTGGCCGAATCGCAGAGTGCCGGGCGCGGCCGGCGCGGTCGCGACTGGCTGTCGCCGCCGGGGTTGAACATCTATCTCTCCTGCCTGAAACGATTCGGTGCGGGCTTCGCGGCGCTGGGCGGCCTGTCGCTGGCGATCGGCGTGATCGTGCTGCGCGCGCTGGATGAACTGGGCGTTGCCGGTGCGGGGCTGAAATGGCCGAACGATGTCTTGGCCAGCGACGGCAGCGGCAAGCTGGCGGGCATCCTGGTCGAGCTCAGCGGCGAATTCCAGGGGCCGTGTTCGGCGATCATCGGCATCGGACTCAACCTGCGCCTGACCCCGGCCCTGCAAGGCCAGGCCGGCCAGCCGGCCACCGACCTGGCCAGCCTGTGCGCGGGCGCGCCGCCGGATCGCAACCGCGTGGCCGCGGCGCTGATCGCTGCGTTGGCGCAAGGCCTGGCCGAGTTCGAGCGCGAAGGCTTCCACGCCTTCGCCGCCGACTATGCGCGCCACGACCTGCTGCGCGGCCGGCCGCTGCAACTCAGCGGAGCGCTCGGCACGTTCGACGCACTCGGCGCAGGCATCGACGCGCGCGGCGCCTTGCGGGTGCAACTGCCTGACGGCAGCGAGCGGCGCATCGACAGCGCCGACGTCACGGTGCGCCGCGCATGAGACTGCTGCTGGATCTGGGCAATTCGCGCCTGAAATGGGCGCTGCAGGGGCCGTCGCCGGCATGGCTGGCGCAGGGCGTGCTGGAGTGGCGCGAGGATCTGGCCACGCTGCCGGATGCGGCGTGGGCGGGTTTTCCGCGATCGACCCAGGTGGTCGGCGCGTCGGTGGTCGACGAAGCGCGCGAGCAGCGTGTTGCCGCCGCCCTGCGGCAGGCATTCGACAGCGCGCCCGAATGGCTGCGCACCCCGGCCAGCGCCTGTGGCGTACGCAATGCCTATGCCGAGCCACAGCGGCTGGGCGTGGATCGCTTCCTCGCCATGGTTGCCGCGCATGCCACCCATCGCGAGCCGTGCGTGCTCGCCAGCGCCGGCACCGCGCTGGTGCTCGATGCGCTGGCCGCCGATGGCCGGCACCTGGGCGGGTTGATCGCGCCGGGCGTGCAGCTGATGCAGCGCTCGCTGCTCGACGCGACTGCGCTGGTGCGCCCGCAGCGACCCGGCGACATCCTGCAGCTGGCCGACAACACCGCCGATGCGGTGACCTCCGGCTGCTGGCAGGCCGCCGCCGCACTGATCGAGCGCTTCCATGCGCAGATGCGTCCGCGCCTGGGCGGCGAACCGGCGCTGATCCTCGACGGCGGCGATGCGCCGCGACTGGCGCCGTTGCTGTCGCTGCCCGTGCAAGTCGGCCAGGACAGCGTGTTGCGTGGCCTGGCATTGTGGGCGGATGCGCACATGCCGACGCCGGCCAGCCACTAGAATGGCTGGCCGGCGGTCTTGATGGGGGTTCGATGTTCCTGCGTCTGCTGTTTGTCCTGTTGAGCGCGCTGAATATCGCGGTCGGAGCGTGGCTGCTGCTGGGCCAGCCCTACCGGCACGTCAGCGACGCCACCGACCCGGGCGTGGCGCCACTGCAACTGTTGTCGGAACTGCCCGCGGCGGAAGGCACGATCGCGGTGCCCGAAACGCCGGCCGCGGCCGTCGATGCCTCGCAAGGCTTTCGTTGCATGGCGCTGGGGCCGTTCGACACGCCGCAGGACCTGCGCAGCGCGCGCCAGGCGCTGGACCGGCACGTCGCGCGCATGCGCTCGCGCCAGCAACAGACCACCCAGCCCAGCGCGTGGTGGGTCTACCTGCCCGCCGCCGCCAGCCGTGCGCAGGCGCTGCAGACGGCCCGCCAGCTTGCCGCGAAAAACATCAACGACTATTTCGTGGTCGGCTCCGGCGACCAGGCCAACACGGTGTCGCTCGGCCTGTTCCGCGACCCGGCCAATGCGCGCAAGCGCCTGGACCAGGTGGCCGCCGCCGGCTTTCCCGCGCGCATGAGCGAGCGCAGCGAAAGCGTCCCGGAGTACTGGCTCGACCTCGCCATCGCCACCGCCCAACCCTTCGACTGGCGCCAGTACCTCGGCGCCAGCGACCTCGGCACGCACGACATCCGCTGCTTCTGAGCGAGCGCAGCGCCCCGCTGCTAGAATCCCCGCCTGCGCCGGCATAGCTCAGTTGGTAGAGCAGCTGATTTGTAATCAGCAGGTCCCGGGTTCGATTCCTGGTGCCGGCACCATCCGCCTGCATGGCCGCCGCCGCGCCATCCGCCCGCGGCGCGCCGACTCCCCACAGCAACTGTAGGCCTGCGCTGACAGACCCGGCGCCAGGCCTCGACGCATCCTTGGCAAGCTCCGGTGCGCCCCTGCGCGCATCGGTCTCTATTCTTCGGCCGAGGGGGCGCCCATGAGCGTGGTCCTGACCATCAAGGAAAGCCGCCACGGCCTGTGGCGCATCTGCAGCGGCCCGGACGTCCTGTTCGACCGCCTGCGCTTTGCCCATGCCATCCGCCTGGGCCGCGGCCTGGCCCGCGAGGAGCACGCCAGCTCCGGTACCGCCGCCCGCGTGGAGATGATCTGCAACGATTTCAGCATCCCGCTGGTGCAGTACGCCGAGGTACGCCGCTCCCCGATGACCGCCGTGTCCTGAGCCCAAAGCTTGGCGGTACGTTGCGGCGCGGCGTGCGTGCGTCGCGAAATTTGTTACGATCGCTTCAACGGCTACGCAGGGGTAGCCGGGAGTGATCGACATGCAAACACCGTATGTGCAGCCCGCCCTTTGGCGCGGCTTGCAGCTGTTTGCAGGGATGCTGTGGGGGAAACCGGCCAAACCAGCCACCGCGGGCGCGACAGTGCGTGCGGCGGGCGATCTGGTGACGTGGCGGGCCGGCGCGCGATCGCGTCGCGAGGATGAACTCGAACGCATGCGCGACGACGCACCTCTGACTTGACGGCGTCCCGACCCGGTTTCGGGCTCGTCGTTCCGGCGAAGGCAAGCTGTTGTCCGCAGCAGATCCGTCCTTGACGTCCACCGCGTCAAGGCGCAAGACGGGCGTTGCGTGGCCTACCTCGACACGCCCGCTTGCCCCTTCGTCGGTCCGGCGGAGGCTGGCATTGTCCTTCCGTCATGCCACCACACGGCGCGCGGGCCAGAGCGTGGCCATGGCAGCCCACGGGCGTCGGGTTCCGCTGTCGTCGCAGGCCACCCGCTCGTCATGGCGTGGTGGGTCATGCATCGCGCGTGACGCGGCCCCCACGACCTGATCCGTTAGACTTGCACCATGCGCGGCGGTCATCGCCGCGCATGCATTCTTGCGTCCACGACCGCGCACCATGTTTGCGCGATGTCCCGGTACAGCGCCATGGACGCCGCGTGATCCACCGTGCCGGTGCACCGCGTCAGCGTGCGCGCCGGACTCCACCGCAGGCAAGAACTTCATGAACACACAAACCGTTTCACTGATCGGCGTTCCCACCGACATCGGCGCCGGCCACCGTGGCGCCTCGATGGGGCCGGAAGCCATGCGCGTCGCCAACCTGGCCGCCAAACTCGAACAGCGCGGCCTGCAGGTAATCGACCGCGGCAACCTGCAGGGGCCGCTCAATCCGTGGCTGCCGCCGGTCGACGGCTATCGCCATCTCGACGAAGTGGCCGCATGGAATACGGCCGTCTATACGGCTGTTCGCCAGGAGCTTCAGTCCGGCCGCCTGCCGATCATGCTTGGCGGCGACCATTGCCTCGCCATCGGCTCGATCAGCGCGGTGGCCGACCACTGCCGCGAAACCGGCAAGCAGCTGCGCGTGCTGTGGCTCGACGCGCATTCGGATTTCAACACTGCCGAGGCGACGCCGTCGGGCAACATCCATGGCATGCCGGTGGCCTGCCTGTGCGGCCGCGGCCCCCGGGTGCTCACCCACATCGGCAGCGCCACCCCCGCGATCACCCCCGACGTGATCCGCCAGATCGGCATCCGCTCGGTCGACTACGGCGAGAAGCAGCTCGTGCGCGAAGCCAACGTGGGCATCTTCGACATGCGCCGGATCGACGAGGACGGCATGAAGCGGGTGATGGAGCAGGCACTGGAAGGCATGGACGACAACACCCACCTGCACGTGAGCTTCGACGTCGACTTCCTCGACCCCAGCATCGCGCCCGGCGTCGGCACCACCGTGCGCGGCGGCCCCGGGTCTCGCGAGGCGCAGCTGTGCATGGAAATGATCTCCGACAGCGGCCGGCTGGCCTCGCTCGACCTGGTCGAACTCAACCCCGCCTTCGACCGCCGCAACGCCACCGCCAAACTGGCAGTGGATCTGATCGAGTCGCTGTTCGGCAAATCCACGCTGATCCGCTGAGGCATTCATTGGTCGCGATCGCACTCAACCATCGCGTGACGCCCGCGGCCGGATTGCCTTGGCGGGGCGATGACGTAAACTGAAATCTTTACTTGCGCAGCGCAGCATGCAGACTCGAGTCCTTACCGGCATCACCACCACCGGCACCCCCCACTTGGGCAACTACGTGGGCGCGATCCGTCCTTCGGTCGAGGCCAGCCGACGGGCGGACGTGGATGCGTTTTTCTTCATGGCCGATTACCACGCCCTGATCAAGAGCGATGACGCGGCGCGGATCGAGCGGTCGCGGCTGGAGATTGCGGCGAGCTGGCTGGCGGCGGGGCTCGATCCGGCGCGGGTGACGTTCTATCGGCAATCGGACATCCCGGAAATCCCCGAGCTGACCTGGTTCCTCACCTGCATCGCGTCCAAGGGCATGCTCAACCGCGCGCACGCATACAAGGCGGCGGTGGACAAGAACGCCGCGGCAGGCGAGGACGCCGACGCCGGCATCACCGCCGGCCTGTACATGTATCCGGTGCTGATGGCGGCCGACATCCTGGCGTTCGATGCGCACCAGGTGCCGGTGGGGCGCGACCAGATCCAGCACATCGAGATGGCGCGCGATCTCGGCCAGCGTTTCAACCATCTGCATGGCCGCGAGTTCTTCGTGCTGCCCGAGGCGCTGATTGAGGAGCAGGTGGCCACGCTGCCGGGGCTCGACGGACGCAAGATGTCCAAGAGCTACGACAACACCATCCCGCTGTTCGCTGGCGGCAAGAAGCAGCTGCGCGAGGCGATCATGCGCATCGTCACGGATTCGCGCCTGCCCGGCGAGCCGAAGGACCCTGACAGCTGCGCGCTGTTCACCATCTTCCGCGCCTTTGCCAGCGAGACCGAAACGGCGGCATTCCGCCGCGCGTTGGAGGAGGGGCTCGGCTGGGGTGAAGCCAAGCAGGTGCTGTACGAGCGCATCGAAGCCGACGTGGCGCCGATGCGCGAGCGCTACGACACGCTGATGGCCGACCCGGCCGCGATCGAGGTGATCCTGCAGGAAGGCGCGCGCAAGGCGCGGGCGATCGCCACGCCGAAAGTGGCCGGCCTGCGCGAGGTGCTGGGTTTGCGTGCGATGCGCACGGCTGGCGCAGCGGCGGGCCCGGCGCGGCCGGCGAAGGTGCAGCGCGTCGCACGGCTGGCCAGTTTTCGCGACGACGACGGCCGCTTTCGTTTCCGCCTGTTCTCGGCCGAGGGCGAGGAGCTGCTGCTGTCGGTGCCGTTCGCCGACCCCAAGGCGGCGGGTGCAAGCCAGAAGCGCCTGAAGCAGTTGGGCGCCACCGCGGCCGTGGTGCAGGTGCGCGGCGCGAATCTGGTGCTGGAGATCGATGGCGAGGCCGTGGCGAGCACGCCGGATTATCCGGACGAAGCCGCGCGCGAGCAGGCGCTGACGCGCCTGCGGCTCGCGCTGGACCAGCTCGCGACGCAGGATTGAATGGTCGTGGTGCTCTCGTCGTTCCGACTCGCCGCCGCGCCCTGAAAGGAGATATCCGTGCGTTACCTGTCCATCCTGTTGTTGGCCCCCTGGCTGCTGGTGCTGTGCGTGATCTACTGGATCTGGCCGCGCAGCCTGCCGCGAACGACGGGCCGGCGCACGTTCGACGTGCTGGTGCTGCTGCTGGCCGGCATCGCCACCGCGCTCGCCGCGCTTGCCGGTTTCGATTCGGCCGTGCTGCCGGAGCCGGGCGAATTCGGCCCGGTCAGCGGGTCGATCTGGCAGCAGGTGCTGCCCGCGTTGTGGGGCTACGGCGCATTTGCCGCGGTGATCGTGCCGGCGCTGGTGCTGCGCCAGTGGTGGTGGGGGCGCAAGCGCTGATCGTGTCCCGGCGCGGTGCGGGCCGCGCCTGCGTCATGCCCTTTGCATGACCAATGGCCGTCGAGGAATTCAAACCTTCGCGGCAAGCTGTGCATCTACCCCATGCCGAGCGCGCCGGTTCCACTGCGCCGCGCGGCATTCTCTCCCCGTGGATTCCCCGACATGCGCCTTGCATGCCTGTTGTTCCTGACCCTGGCCGCGGCCTCGGCGCCGGCGCTCGCCGTCGAGATTGACGGTCACATCCAGCCGGCCGAGTGGGCCGGCGCACGACACATCACCGATTTTCGCCAGACCCAGCCGCTCAACGGCCAGCCCGGCACGCTGCATACCGAGGCCTGGGTGCTGGCGACGCCGGAGGGGCTGGCGGTGGCGTTCCGCTGCGACCAGCCACCGGAGGTGCCGCGCACGCGCCAGCGCGTGCAGCGCGATTTCGACGACCAGGTGGACCGCGTCAACGTGATGGTCGACTTCAACGGCGACGGGCGCACCGGCTACGATTTCGTGGTCAGCTCGACCAATGGCATCAACGATGCGGTGATCACCAACGAGAGCCGGTTCAACAAGGACTGGGACGGCAGCTGGCAGCACGCGGTGAGCGAGGATGCGGCCGGCTGGAGCGTGGAGATCCTGATCCCCTGGTACACCGCGCCGATGCATGCGGCGAAGGACGGCCAGCGCACGCTCGGCATCTATCTCGATCGCGTCACCGGCTCCACCGGCGAACGCGACGCATGGCCGGTGGCCAGCTTCATGCGCCCGCGCTTCCTGTCCGAGTTCGAGCGGATCGAGGTGCCGCAGTACCACCAGTCGCTGTTTGCGATCACGCCGTATGCGTCGGGCCTGTACGACAACGTGCGCGGCCGCAGCCATTTCCAGCAGGGCGCCGACATCCTGTGGAAACCGAACGGCCAGTTCCAGCTGACCGCGGCGTTGAACCCGGATTTCGGCCAGGTCGAGAGCGACGACCTGGTGGTCAACTTCGGCGCCACCGAAACCTACGTCAGCGACAAGCGCCCGTTCTTCACCGAGAACCAGGGCATCTTCGATTTCAGCCTGCTCGACGACAACAGCCAGCTGGTCTACACGCGCCGCGTCGGTGGTCCTTCGGACGATGGCATGGGCGCGGCGGACATCGACGCCGCAGTGAAGCTCAACGGCAGCGTCGGCACCACCAGCTACGGCGTGCTGGCCGCCGACGAGGACGGTCGGGCCGGGCGCTTCTACGGGGCTGCGCGGGTGACCCACGACTTCGGCACGCAGAGCCTGGGCATGCTGCTGACCCGCGTCGACCGGCCATGGCTGGATCGCGAGGCGACCGTGCTCGGCGTCGATCACCACTGGCAGCCCACCGCGCAGCTGACCATCGCCACCAACGTGGTGGCCAGCGACATCCTGCAATCGGGAACGCACACGCGCGACAGCGGCGGCACCGTCATCGCCGACCTGGAAATGGGCGACGGCTGGCGCCAGCAATGGCTGGGCATGCACTTCGGCGACCGGCTGCAGGTCAACGATTTCGGCTACCTCGAACGCAACAATTTCAACTACGCCCACTGGGAGGTGCGCAAGCGCTACGCCTCGCTGCCGGCGGACTCGGCCTACAGCTCGCACGACTGGCATTTCCGCGTCGACGCGCTGGACAACGACCACGGCCTGCGCCTGCGGCGGCAATTGCGCATCCGCCGCACCAGCACGTTGCGCGACGGCACCACCGAGGATGCACAGCTCAACGTCAACACGGCCGGCTGGGACGACTTGCTGACGCGCGGGCATGGCGCGCTGTTCCTGCCGCCGTCGCTGGATTTCTTCTACGAGCGCATCAGTCCGCGCCACGGCGATTGGGCGTTCAAGCTGGATGCGGAGGTTTTCACCGGCGGCCTCGGCGGCAACCGGCAGGCCGCCTTCGACATCGAGTTCGTGCCCACCTACTTCATCAACGACGCCTTCAGCGTGTACGCCGGGCCGTCCTGGCAGCGCATTCCGGACTGGCTGGTCTGGCAGCACGACAACCTGATCGGCCGCTTCGACCAGCACACGCTGCAACTCGATGCCGGTTTCGACTGGGCCATCGACCCGCGCCAGGAACTGCGCGTGAAGCTGCAGGCGATCGGGCTGGACGCGCGCCTGCGCGGCGGCTACCGCGTCGGCGCCAGCGGCCGCGCCGAGGCCAGCGACGAGCCGATCGACGACTTCAACGTGCGCAACCTCGGCCTGCAGATCCGCTACCGCTACGAGCTGGCTCCGCTGTCCTACCTGTACGTGGTCTACGGCCGCGGCGGTTACGCGATGGATGGCCTGGCGCGCCACACGGGCGATGTCCTCGGCAACAGCTTTGCGTTGCGCGACGACGAGCAACTGCTGGTCAAGCTGAGTTACCGCTTCGACATGTAGCGGCGCGCGTCGTCGCATCCGCGCGACTTCCGTGGGCGCTCCACCCGGATCGAGGCGGCGCAGTGCGAGAATGGCCGCATGGTCGCGCTCAAGTATCTCCAGGCATACCCCGCCACGCTGCAGGGCAAGGTGCGCGCGCTGATTGCGCAGGAGCGCCTGGGCGAGCACCTGGCCAGGCGTTACCCGGCGCGCCACGACGTGCAGAGCGACAAGGCGCTGTATGCCTACGTGGCTGCCTTGAAACAGCAGCACATGAAGAATGCACCCGGCATCGACAAGGTGCTGTACGACGCCAGGCTCGACGTGCTGCGCAACGCGCTTGGCCTGCACACCGCGGTCTCGCGCGTGCAGGGCGGGCGGCTCAAGGCGAAAAAGGAGATCCGCGTGGCCAGCCTGTTCAAGGCCGCTGCGCCGGAGTTCCTGCAGATGATCGTGGTGCACGAACTGGCGCACCTGAAAGAGATGGAGCACAACAAGGCGTTCTACCAGCTGTGCACGCACATGTTGCCGGACTACCATCAGCTGGAGTTCGACCTGCGTGTCTACCTGACCTGGCGCGAGCTGCCGTCGAACGACACCACCCCCTCGCAGGCATGACGATGGACAGCGCGGCGTTGCAGAAATACCTGTTGCAGTTGTTCGAGCGCCACGACGTCGAGCTGGAAGCGGACGAGGACGGCTGGCTGGTCACCGACGGCGATTTTCCGGCGATCCGCGCTGCCTGGCATGCGGGTGCGGCGAGCGAGCCCGGCCGGCTCGACGTCGACGTGGTGCTGAGCGAGGAGCGCTACATCGAGGAGAGCTTCGCCGGAGCGGGCGGCGGCGACACCGGTTGCCGCGACGCGCTGCGCGCGTTCGAGCACGATGCGTTCCACCCGCTGCTGGCCGCGTGCTGGTACGTCACCGACGACCGCCGCATGCGCATTGCCGCGTGGAAGATCGGCGTGCGCACGTGGGACGTGTTCATCGGCCCGTTCAGTGCACGCGGCGCGGATGCCGCCAGCATGCCCACCGAGGCGCTGGCGTCGATCGAGACGGCATTGAAGCGCGAAGCGCTCAGCCCCGAACTGCACTGGGTTCGCCTCGTGCACAGCCATGCCGCGGATGGCGATTCGCGCTGCGAGGCACTGCTCGACAACGAGCTGTGGACCGCCGGCACGCTGGCGCTCGCCAGCGTCGCATGGCCGCAAGCCGGCGACTACAGCGCGCGCTGTTTCCTGTTGCTGGACGTGCGCGATTATTGAACGGGCGCCACCCGCCGGGCACGCGCGAAGTCTTCCGGTTTGGGTGGTGAATCCCTGGCGGGCATGGCGCAGCGATAGCAAGCTGGCGCTACCGCAGATGCGGCAGCCACAGCATCATCGACGCGGCGAAGATGCCGGCCGCCGTCAGCAGCGTCGCGGCAAACAGGCTCGCGGCCATGGCCGTGCGTCCGCGCGACCCGCCTCGGTCCTGCGCGTGGAAGTAGAGCTGGAGCACGGCCAGCGGCAGCAGGTACTGGGCGAACGCGAGGGTGGTGAGCGCCGGCCCGGTGAACGTCTCCGGGTCGAAACCCGCCGGCCCCTGGTTCAGCAATATCCAGAACGTCAGGCCGATGCGGAAGAACCACACGCCGCTCACCGCCAGGAACAGGCGCAGCGCCCAGCGCCGATGCAGTGCGAAGCGACGGTCCATGGCGTGGCGCAAGGCCATCGCCGCGCACAACAGGATCAGGATCGCGTTGATGCTGATCGCGACGTGCTGCCACGGGCCGCCCACCTTGGTTCCCGTCCATACCATCGCCAGGCCACCCACGCCCATCACGAACGCCGAGGCGAGATAGATGCGTCCGTTCCAGCGATGGAAACGCGGGAACCGCCGCCGCACGCCCGTCGCCAACTGAAGCAGGCCGCCGATGGTGATCAGCGCCGCGAAAGCCAGGTGCGCGGCCACCGCGGCGTTGTGCAGCGGATCTCCCGCCACGTGGGCGCGTGGAAAGATCCGGTTCCAGGCGTCGAATTGGCCGAGCAGCGCGGTGCGGCCGTAAAAGCCGAACAGGTACGCGACGAAGATCAGCTGGCCCAGTCCGGCCACCACGAACCAGCCCGTCGCCGCGGCCTGCAGCACGGATTTTCCGTGCGCAGGTGGTCGCGTGCCAGCGAAGGCCGCCGCCGGTGAATTGCGTATCCGTGGATCGGAGGCGCAAAGGCTGTCGCTGGCAGGCGTCGTCGCGTCGGGCGGAGGAGTCATCGGGCCGGTTCCGGAGTGCATTGCCCGGCAGTGTTGCCAGTGGCGGCACTGCCGGGAACACGTCAGGCGACGGACGGCGGTTTGAGGTTGCCGAGGCACGGTGGGAGACGACGGCGAGCGCTGCCGCCGACCGGTTTCCCCGCGCGCCGGCCTGCGCGCCCGAAGTCGGAGGGCAGCGCCTCGACTTCCTCGCCCTCAAGTGCGAACGGATCTGGATCGGGTACGGCGGTACTGCGCGTCGCCGGTAGCGCGAGATGTTGTCCGGGAACGGGCGGGCCGTGCCCGCCCGCGAACGTGAAACAAACAGGGCGCCCGCGGGCGCCCTGTTTTCTGCCGGGGGTCGCCCGCTCAGTTCGGCAGGGACAGATCGTCCAGCAGCGCCTTGAGGAAGCGGGCTGCTTCGCCGCCGGTGGCGGCGCGGTGGTCGAAGGTCAGGCTGATCGGCATGCGCCGGTGCACTTCGATGCCGCCCATCACCGCCACCACGTCGTGGCCGAGCTTGCCGGCGCCGATGATGGCGACGGTCGGCGGCACCACGACGGGCGTGGCGTAGCGGCCGGCGAACATGCCGAAGTTGCTCAGGCTGATGGTGTAGCCGGACAACTCGGAGGCGGGGATGGTGCGGTCCTCGACCTGCGTGCGCAGGCGCTTGATCGCGGTGCGGATGCCGGCCGCGTCGAGCATGTCGGCGTTGCGCAACGCCGGCACGAACAGGCCGTCGTCGGTGTCCACCGCGATGCCGATGTCCACCTGCGGGTGCAGCGTGCGGGTGAGGTTCTTGCCGTCGAACCACGCGTTCAGCGCCGGCACCGTCTTGCACGCGGCGACGATCGCGCGGATCAGGCGCGCGGTGATGTCCTGCTTGCCGATCCAGGCGTGCAGGTCGGCGTCGTCGACCAGGGTGGTCGGCACGACCTGCGCGTGGGCGTCGGCCATCACGCGGGCCATGTTGCGGCGCACGCCCTTCAACTGTTCCGGCTGGCCGCTGGCGGTGACGCTCGGCGGCGCGGTGCGCACCGGTTTGCCGGCCAGCGAGACCGGGCTGCGTTGCGGTTCCGGCCGCGGCAGTTCGGGCGCCAGATGGCGTCCGGCAGAGGCCGGCACAGCGCGTGCCGGGGCGGCACCGAGCGCGGCGGTGCCGTTCGCGGCAGCGTCCTTGACGTCCTTCATCGTGACCACGCCGCCGGCGCCGCTGGGGCGCACGCGGGAGAGGTCGACCTTGAGCTTCTTCGCCAGCGCGCGTACCGCCGGCACCGCCTTCACGCCGCCGATGCTGGCGGCCTGCTCGACGTGCACGGTGTTGCCGCTGACCATCGCGCCGACCACGGTGCCTTCGTCTTCGCGCTCCTTGCCGGTCTGCGCGATCTCGCCGCCTTCGTCCGAGGCGATCACCTGGTCGTCGGCGTCGTCCGGGTTCGGCGTGGGCGTGCCGACGCCGGCGGCCGGCTTTTTCGGGCCGTGGTGGTGGCCGGTGGCCTCGGCCTCGGCGCGCTGCTTGGCGTTCGGATCGGGTTCGAACTCGGCCAGCGCGGCGCCGGTCTCGATGATGTCGCCGGGTGCGCCATGCAGCTTGACGACCTTGCCGGTGTACGGCGAGGGCACGTCGACCACCGCCTTGGCGGTTTCCATCGAGCACAGCGGTGCGTCGAGCTTGATGTTGTCGCCCACCTTCACGTGCCACTCGACCACGGTCGCGTCGGGCAGGCCTTCGCCGAGGTCGGGGAGGTAGAACGTCTTGATGTCAGCCATTGGTTTTTCCGGGAATAGGGAATAGGGAATGGGGAATCGGAAGAGCGGGCGGGCATTGCGCTTTGGCTTTGCCCATTCCCTATTCTCTATTCCCGATTCCCGGCGGCAAGCTCAGCTTGCCGCCAACGTGCGCTTCGCCGCGTCGACGACGAGTTCCACGCTCGGCAGGTATTTCATTTCCAGGCGGAACAGCGGGATGTGGGTGTCGGGGCCGGTGACGCGTTCGACCGGGGCAAGCAGGTCGTACATGCATTCCTCGGCCAGGCGGGCGGCAATCTCGGCGCCGAAGCCGGCGGTCTTGGGGGCTTCGTGCACGATCACGCAGCGACCGGTCTTGGCCACCGACTCGGCGATGGTGTCGAAGTCCAGCGGGGTCAGCGTGGCCACGTCGATCACTTCGGCGCTGATGCCTTCGGCGGCCAGCGCGTCGGCCGCTTCGAGCGACTCCTTCACCTGCGCGCCCCACGTGACGATGGTGACGTCGCTGCCGTCGCGCAGCACGAAGCACACGTCCAGCGGCAGGGCTTCGCCATCGTCCGGCACCTCTTCCTTGTACTGGCGGTAGATGCGCTTGGGCTCGAAGAACATCACCGGATCGGGGTCGCGGATCGCGGCCAGCAGCAGGCCGTAGGCGCGCGCCGGGGAGGAGGGCAGCACCACGCGCAGGCCGGGGATATTGGTGAACAGGTGCTCGTTGGCCTCGGAGTGATGCTCCGGTGCGCGGATGCCGCCGCCCCACGGCGCACGCCACACGGCCGGCACGGTGAGGCGGCCGCGGGTGCGGTTGCGCATGCGTGCGGCATGGCAGGCGATCTGCTCCATCATCGGGTAGATGAAGCCCTCGAACTGCGCCTCGGCGACCGGCTTCATGCCCTGCACGGCGAGGCCGACGGTGACGCCGGCGATGGTGGTTTCGTCCAGCGGCGTGTCGAGCACGCGCAGTTCGCCGAATTTTTCCTGCAGGCCCTGGGTGGCGCGGAACACGCCGCCGTTGACGCCGACGTCTTCGCCCAGCACCACGACCGATTCGTCATGGGCCATTTCGTAGGCGAGCGCCTGGGTGACCGCTTCGATGAGAGTGATTTGTGCCATGGCTTAGTGGGCCTTCTGGTCAAGCGAGAGAACGTGGTCGCGCTGTTTTTCGAGGTCGGCGGGCAGCTCCGCGAAGGTGTAGTCGAACATCGCCGAGACCGGCTGGGTCCTGGTTTCCAGGTACGCGTTGACCTCGTTGTCCATCCACTCGTCGCATTCGGCCTTCCACGCCTCTTCCTTGGCGTCGTCCCACACTTTCTTCTTCACCAGCCAGTTGCGCAGGCGCTTCATCGGCTCCTTGGCCCAGGCCTCGTCGACCTCTTCCTTGCCGCGGTAGCGACGCGCGTCGTCGGCGGTGGTGTGGTCGCCCAGGCGATAGGTGACCAGTTCCAGCACGCTGCCGCCTTCGCCGTTGCGCGCGCGATCGAGTGCGTCCTCCATCGCCTTGCGCACCGCGATGATGTCGTTGCCGTCGACCTGGATGCAGAACAGGCCGGCCGCGATGCCCTTCTGTGCCAGCGTCGGCGCACCGGACTGGATCTTGCGCGGCACCGAGATCGCCCACTGGTTGTTGACGATCACCGCCACCAGCGGCAGGTTCTGCGCGCCGGCGATGTTGATCGCGCCGTAGAAATCGCCCTTGGACGAACCGCCGTCGCCGATGGTGCACACCGCCACGCGCTTCTCGCCGCGGATCTTGAACGCCAGCGCCGAACCGGCCGCGTGCAGGCATTGCGTGGCGATCGGCACGCTCCACGCGAAGTCGTGGCGCGCCGGCTCCTTCTGGTAGTCGTTGCCGCGTTCGTCGCCCCCCCAGTACATGTAGACCTCGCGCGGCTGCACGCCGCGATACAGCTGCGCGCCGTATTCGCGGTAGCTCGGTGCGTAGACGTCTTCGGGCTTCATCGCGCTGCCGATGCCGACATGGGCAGCCTCGTGGCCGAGGCAGCTGGCGTAGGTGCCCAGCTTGCCGGTGCGCTGCAGCGCGATCGACTTGGCGTCGAACACGCGGGTGGACAGCATCAGCTTGTACAGCTCGACCATGTGGTCGAGGTCCTTGGCGAAGGCCGGGAGATCCTTGCGGACTTCCTTGCCTTCGGCATCGAGGTACTGCAGGTATTCGATTTCAAACTTGGCGGCGATGGTCACGACTCGCTCCGGAGTGAGTACAGAGGAAAACCTGGTGGCGCATGTCCCGCCGGTTGCGATCGGGCCGCAAACGACTGCGCAAGACCGCGCTTGATAACAGGCTGGCATGTTGCACTGCAAGGTACAGTGCAGCATGCGTGGCGGTATGGAAGGGCGGTTGCGGAGCCCGAAACCCCTGCAGGAGAGCACTCCGTGCGCGATGCTTCCGCGAATCCCGGATTCCGTTCCGGAAAGCATCGCGCACGGGGAGGGCTGCGCCTCTGTCCTGGATCAAGGTTCATGCGTCGCCCCAGCCGTTACCATGCCCGTTTCCGATGACACGACGGAACACCATGAGCGACAACCAGCGCGATCTCGAAGCGGGCATCCAGACCGACCTCAACGGACAGATCACCTACGGCGGCTACCTGCAGTTGGACACCTTGCTGTCGGCGCAGCAGCCGCTGAGCAATCCGCCGCATCACGACGAGATGCTGTTCATCGTGCAGCACCACGTGGCCGAGCTGTGGATGAAGCTGATGCTGCACGAGCTCACCGCCGCGGTGGCGCACCTGCAGCGCGATGACGTCGATGCCTGCCTGAAGATCCTGGCGCGGGTGAAGCAGGTGCAGCGCCAACTGTTCGAGCAATGGGCGGTGCTGGAGACGCTCACTCCGTCGGAATACCTGGAGTTCCGCGGCGTGCTGGGGCCATCGTCGGGTTTCCAGTCGCTGCAGTACCGCAAGATCGAGTTCACCTTGGGCAACAAGAATGCCGCGATGCTCAAGGTGTTCGCGCATGACCCGGTCGCGCAGGCCGGATTGCGTGCGGTGCTGGAGGCACCCAGCCTGTACGACGAGTTCCTGCGCTACCTGTCGCGCCGCGGCCATGCGGTGCCGGCCGAGCTGCTCGATCGCGACTGGACCCAGCCCTACCGCCGCAACGCGGGCCTGCTGCCGGTACTCAAGCGCATCTACGAGGGCCGTGCGGATTTCTGGCCGGAGTACCACCTGTGCGAGCAACTGGTGGACGTGGAGGAGAGCTTCCAGCTGTGGCGCTTCCGCCACATGAAGACGGTGGAGCGCATCATCGGCCATCGCCGCGGCACCGGCGGCTCGTCCGGGGTGAGTTTCCTGAAGAAGGCACTGGACCTGGAGTTTTTCCCCGAGTTGCTCGACGTGCGCACCGAACTCGGCGTCTGACGACGGCGACTCGCTCAGCCGGAAACACCAGCGTCGAGCGCGTCGGCGTCGATGCCGAACTCGCGCGCCAGCGCCGCCGCGCCCAGCGGGGTAGGTGTCAGTGCGCGGCTGCTCGGCCGCCGGCGCAGCCAGCCGACCCGATCGATCATGCCGTGCGCCAGATCGCGTCCCAGCGTGCCGCCGACGTGATGGCGGCGTTCGGTCCAGTCCAGGCATAGCCGGCCGCGCAAGGTGGCCGGGCTGTCGGCGGCCAGCAGGTCGAGCCGCTGCAGCGCGTCGCGTCCTGCCCGGCTGAGATCGCAACCGTCGCCATCGAGTTGCAGCCAGCCGCGTTGCAGCAGCGATTCGCGCAACAGCACGCCGAGCTGGCCGGCCAGATGGTGGTAGCACAACCGCGCACGCCACAGCGACGGATCGCCCGGTCGCTGGCGCGGTGGCGGTCGTGGCATCAGGCTGGCCATCGCCTCCAGGGCGGCGGCCACGTCGGCATTGGCCAACCGGTAGTAGCGGTGGCGGCCCTGCGGCTCGACCGCGACGAAGCCCTCGGCGACCAGGCGCGCCAGGTGCGCGCTGGCAGTGGCGGCACTGATGCCGGCCAGTTGGGCCAGCTCGCCGGCAGGCAGGGCGACGCCATCCAGCAGGGCCGCGAGCATCGCGGCGCGGCTGGGTTCGGCCAGTGCGGCGGCGGGTTTGAACAGGTGTTCGGGCCAGACGGTTTTGCGCATGCCCGCAGTGTAAGTCGGCGGCCGCGGGGAGGTTTCGTCGCGCGACGAAGCATGGCGGTGGCGACGGTGTGCCGGCGTGCCGCGGGTTGACGGCGCGCCGTGGGCCGGTTACATCTTCGACGCAATATCTTGCGATCACGCCGGCCGCAGCCGGCGCATCACTCTCACGGAAACCCCATGACGACGAGCAACTCCACGGCCGCGCCGCTGCCGGAATACCCGCAACTGCTTGGCCACCCGCGACCGCTGTGGATGCTGTTCATGTCGGAGTTCTGGGAGCGCTTCGCGTTCTACGGCATGCGCTGGGCGCTCACGCTCTACATCGTGGCGCAGTTCTGGGACGGCAACGACGCCGGCCAGGCGGATGCCAGCCGCACCTACGGCGCGTACCTGGCGCTGGTCTACGCCACCGCGGTGTTCGGCGGCTACGTGGCCGACAAGATCCTCGGCTACCAGCGCTCGATCCTGCTCGGCGCGGTGGTGATGGCGGCCGGCCTGTTCATGATCATGCTGCCCAGCCACGAGGTGTTCATGCTGGGCCTGGCCACGATCATCGTCGGCAACGGCCTGTTCAAGCCGAACATCTCCTCGATGGTCGGCCAGCTCTACGCGCCGGGCGACTCGCGCCGCGACCGCGGCTTCACGCTGTTCTACATGGGCATCAACGCCGGTGCGCTGATTGCGCCGGTCCTCACCAGCATCCTGGCCAACAAGGTGTTCGGCACGCCCGGGCACCACAGCTACAACGTGGTGTTCGCCGCCTCCGGCGTGGGCATGCTGATCAGCCTGGTGTGGTTCTGGTTCGGCCGGCGCCAGCTCGGTCCGGTCGGCCGGCCCTCCCCGGAGATGGCCAACCCGATGCGCGTGGTGTACGTGGCGATCGGCGTGCTGGTGGCGATCCCGCTGGTGTACCTGCTGATGGATCGCGCCGGCGCGGTGGTGCTGCAGTGGCTGCTTACCGCGCTGTTCCTGGGCGTGGGCGTGATGCTGGTGATCGAGGCGATCCGCACCGGCCGCGTGCAGATCCAGCGGGTGATCGCGATGCTGATCATCTTCACCTTCAACGTGCTGTTCTGGATGTTCTTCGAACAGGCCGGCAGCTCGTTCAACTTCCTGGCGCAGCACATCGTGGATCGCGACCTGGGCGGCTGGATGTTCCCGATCGGCTGGTTCCAGTCGGTCAACCCGGTGGCGATCGTGCTGCTGGCGCCGCTGATCGCACTGGCCTGGGGCTGGCTGGACAAGCGGCGCATCGAGCCGTCGATCCCGCGCAAGTTCGGCCTGGGCCTGATCGGCAACGCGCTGGGTTTCGCGGTGCTGATGTATGCCTTGTCCAGCCTGGTCGGCGACAACGGCATGATTCCGCTGTGGACGCTGGTGCTGTGCTACGTGCTGCAGACCGCCGGCGAGTTGTGCCTGTCGCCGATCGGCCTGTCGATGGTGACCAAGCTGGCGCCGGTGCGGCTGGTCGGGCTGGGCATGGGCGGCTGGTTCCTGTCCACCGCGATCGGCAACAACCTGGCCGGCCTGTTCGCCGCCCACGTCAGCGGCGAGTCCGGCATGACCGTGGACTCGGCCCTCTCCGGCTACACCTCCGGCTTCTGGATCCTGCTCGGCGGCGGCGTGCTGCTGTTCCTGATCGCGCCGTTGATCAACAAGCTGATGCACGGGGTTAGGTGAAGGCAGGGAATAGGGAGTAGGGAATAGGGAATGGTCAAAGCGGCAACGCGAAGCCTCGTCCCGCTCTTCCGATTCCCGATTCCCGATTCCCCACTCCCTGACTCTCAACCATTGACGCGACGCTTGGCGCCCGGTTACATCTGGGCGCTTGCGGCTGCCTCACGCATGCCGATGAAGGACTTGCATGAGCCAGACCGGTACCGTCGACGTCGTCCCGACGCCTGATTTCCCGCCATTGCTCGGGCATCCGCGACCGCTGTGGATGCTGTTCATGACCGAGTTCTGGGAGCGCTTCGCGTTCTACAGCGTGAGCTGGGCGCTGGCGTTGTACATCGTGGCCGAGTTCTACCACGGCGACAGTTCGGGCCAGGCGTGGGCCAGCGCGATCTTCGGTTCGTACACCGCACTGATCTATGGCACCGGCATCTTCGGCGGCTGGGTGGCGGACAAGTTGATCGGCTATCAACGCACGATCCTGCTCGGTGCGGCGGTGATGGCGGCGGGACTGTTCGTGCTGGCGCTGCCCGACCGCGTGATGCTGCTGCTCGGGCTGGCGCTGGTGATCGTCGGCGACGGCCTGTTCAAGCCGAACATCTCCTCGATGGTCGGCCAGCTCTACGCGCCGGGCGACTCGCGCCGCGACCGCGGCTTCACGCTGTTCTACATGGGCATCAACGCCGGTGCGCTGATTGCGCCGGTCCTCACCAGCATCCTGGCCAACAAGGTGTTCGGCACGCCCGGGCACCACAGCTACAACGTGGTGTTCGCCGCCTCCGGCGTGGGCATGCTGATCAGCCTGGTGTGGTTCTGGTTCGGCCGGCGCCAGCTCGGTCCGGTCGGCCGGCCCTCCCCGGAGATGGCCAACCCGATGCGCGTGGTGTACGTGGCGATCGGCGTGCTGGTGGCGATCCCGCTGGTGTACCTGCTGATGGATCGCGCCGGCGCGGTGGTGCTGCAGTGGCTGCTTACCGCGCTGTTCCTGGGCGTGGGCGTGATGCTGGTGATCGAGGCGATCCGCACCGGCCGCGTGCAGATCCAGCGGGTGATCGCGATGCTGATCATCTTCACCTTCAACGTGCTGTTCTGGATGTTCTTCGAACAGGCCGGCAGCTCGTTCAACTTCCTGGCGCAGCACATCGTGGATCGCGACCTGGGCGGCTGGATGTTCCCGATCGGCTGGTTCCAGTCGGTCAACCCGGTGGCGATCGTGCTGCTGTTCCTGATCGCGCCGTTGATCAACAAGCTGATGCACGGGGTTAGGTGAAGGCAGGGAATAGGGAGTAGGGAATAGGGAATGGTCAAAGCGGCAACGCGAAGCCTCGTCCCGCTCTTCCGATTCCCGATTCCCGATTCCCCACTCCCTGACTCTCAACCATTGACGCGACGCTTGGCGCCCGGTTACATCTGGGCGCTTGCGGCTGCCTCACGCATGCCGATGAAGGACTTGCATGAGCCAGACCGGTACCGTCGACGTCGTCCCGACGCCTGATTTCCCGCCATTGCTCGGGCATCCGCGACCGCTGTGGATGCTGTTCATGACCGAGTTCTGGGAGCGCTTCGCGTTCTACAGCGTGAGCTGGGCGCTGGCGTTGTACATCGTGGCCGAGTTCTACCACGGCGACAGTTCGGGCCAGGCGTGGGCCAGCGCGATCTTCGGTTCGTACACCGCACTGATCTATGGCACCGGCATCTTCGGCGGCTGGGTGGCGGACAAGTTGATCGGCTATCAACGCACGATCCTGCTCGGTGCGGCGGTGATGGCGGCGGGACTGTTCGTGCTGGCGCTGCCCGACCGCGTGATGCTGCTGCTCGGGCTGGCGCTGGTGATCGTCGGCGACGGCCTGTTCAAGCCGAACATCTCCTCGATGGTGGGCCAGCTCTACGGCCGCGACGACCCGCGCCGCGACCGCGGCTTCACCCTGTTCTACATGGGCATCAATGCGGGCGCGCTGATTGCGCCGCTGCTTACCGGCTGGATGGCCGCGCAGTTCACCGCCACCCCGCTGGAGCAGAATTACCGGCTGGTGTTCATCACCGCCGGCGTGGGCATGCTGCTGAGCCTGCTGTGGTTCTGGTTCGGCCGGCGCCAGCTCAAGGGCGTGGGCCGGCCTGCGAACGGCGCGGAAAGCCGCTGGCGCGTGCTGTGGGTGGCGGCCGGCGCGCTCGCCGCGGTGCCGGTGATGTACTGGCTGCTCTCGGGCATCGGCGCGCGCGGCCTGCAATGGGTGCTGGGTGCGCTGTTCGTGGTGGTGGCGGCGATGCTGCTGACGGAGGCGGCGCGGCACGGCCGGGTGCAGACCCGGCGGGTGATCGCGATGCTGATCATCTTCGCCTTCAACGTGCTGTTCTGGATGTTCTACTACCAGCTCGGCACCACCTTCAATTTCCTCGCCGAGAACCTGGTGGATCGCCGGCTGTTCGGCGGCTGGACCTTCCCGGTGGGCTGGTTCCAGTCGGTGAGCCCGCTGGCCATCATCGTGTTCGCGCCGCTGGTGGCGGCGGTGTGGGCGTGGCTGGACAGGCGCCGGCGCGAGCCCTCGATCCCGCGCAAGTTCGGCTTCGGCCTGGTCTTCAACGCGCTGGGTTTCCTGGTGCTGGTGTACGCACTGGGACAGCTGCTGGGCACCGACGGGCTGATCCCGTTCTGGCCGCTGGTGCTGTGCTACGTGATGCAGACCCTGGGCGAGCTGTGCCTGTCGCCGATCGGCCTGTCGATGGTGACCAAGCTGGCGCCGCCGAAGCTGGTGGGCTTCGCGATGGGCGGCTGGTTCCTGTCACTGGCGGTGGGCGGCAACCTGTCCGGCCTGTTCGCCAGCCGCATCACCGGCACCCACGGCCTCACCGCCAGCGCCGCACTCGACGGCTTCACCTTCAGCTTCTGGCTGCTGCTCGGCGCCGGCGTGCTGCTGCTCGCCATCGCGCCGCTGGTGAACCGGTTGATGCACGGGGTGCGTTGAGGCCGGGAATGGGGAATAGGGAATGGAGAATCGTCAAAGCTCACGCCGCGGCGCTGTGCTCTCCCATTCCCGATTCCCTATTCCCCATTCTCGGCCTTCAGGCCAGCAGCTTGTCCAGTATCCGCTCCAGCCACTGGCGCTCCTCGGCATCGAGTTTGGCCAGCACTTCACGTTCGCGGGCGCGGGCCATCGGGGCGACGTCGTCGTGGATGGCCCAGCCGGCGGCGCTGAGCTTGAGCACCGAGCGGCGCTTGTCGTTGTCGTGCACCGTGCGATCCACCCGGCCCGCGGCGACCAGGCGCGCCAGCGCGCGGCTCACCGCCACCTTGTCCATCGCCGTGCGCTCGGCCACCTCGCGCGCGGACAGCCCTTCGAAGCGGGCCAGCACCGCCATCACCCGCCATTCCGTCACCGAGAGATCGTGGCGGCTCTGGTAGTCGTCGGCGATCGTCTGGCTGATCGTGTTGGACAGGATCGACAGCCGGTAGGGCAGGAAGTGCTCCAGTTGCAACGGGGCGTGCTCGGCGCGGGCCGGCGTGCTCTTGTGGCGGAGGGACATGGACGGGTTCCTTGCAATTGGTTTCATTTGTAACTATAACGAAGGATTACCAGTGGTGATGGCACGCTCGTGGGCGGCCATCGTGCACCGACAATCAGGAGAGCGCCATGAACGCCCAGCCCAACCTTGGCATGCAGGTCAGCACCTTCGACAACCCGATGGGGATCGACGGCTTCGAATTCGTCGAGTTCGCCGCGCCCGCCGGTCGTGCCGGGGAGCTGCACGAACTGTTCAAGCGGATGGGCTTCGCGGCAGTGCTGAAACACAAGTCGCGGCCAATCACCGTCTACCGGCAGAACGGCGTGAACTTCCTGGTCAACGAGGACCCCGATTCCTTCGCCGCGGATTTCGCCAAGGCCCACGGCCCCAGCGCCTGCGGTTTCGGCATCCGCTTCCGCAAGCCCGGCGCGCAGGTGCTGCAGGCGGTGCTCGACAACGGCGGCGAGCAGGTCGGCCACAAGGAAGCCAGCAAGGCGGTCAACGCGGCGGTCATCAAGGGCATCGGCGACTGCATGCTGTACCTGGTCGACCGTTACGGCAACCTCGGCAGCATCTACGACGCCGATTACGTGGCGATCGCGGGGGCGGAGCAGAACCCGACCGGGTTCGGCCTCACCTTCATCGACCATCTCACCCACAACCTGTACTTCGGCAACATGCAGAAGTGGTCGGACTACTACGAGAAGCTGTTCAACTTCCGCGAGATCCGCTACTTCGACATCAAGGGCGCCAAGACCGGCCTGGTCTCCAAGGCGATGACCGCGCCGGACGGCGTCGTGCGCATCCCGCTGAACGAGTCGAACGACCCGAAGAGCCAGATCAACGAATACCTCGACGCCTACCACGGCGAAGGCATCCAGCACATCGCCTGCTTCACCGACGACATCTACGCCACGGTGGAGAAGATGCGCGCGGCCGGCGTGGAATTCCTCGACACCCCCGACACCTATTTCGAGGTGATCGACGAGCGCATCCCCGGGCACGGCGAGGACGTGCCGCGGCTGGCGAAGAACAAGATCCTGATCGACGCCGACAAGGAAACGAAGAAGCGCCTGCTGCTGCAGATCTTCACCCAGAACTGCATCGGCCCGATCTTCTTCGAGATCATCCAGCGCAAGGGCAACGAAGGCTTCGGCGAGGGCAATTTCCAGGCGCTGTTCGAGAGTATCGAGCGGGACCAGATGAAGCGCGGGGTTCTGTAGTCCCGGACTTGGGCGACCCTTCGACTTCGGCCCTTCGGGCCTACGCTCAGGGCGAACGGATTGTCTGAACCGATCACCCTGAGCGTAGCCGCGCAGCGGCGAAGTCGAAGGGCACGCAAGCGACCAGACGGCAAGGAAGCCAGCGAAATGGAATTCACCCTGTACATCCTCGAATGCGCCGACGGCAGTTTCTACATCGGTCATGCCGACGATCTGAGCAAACGACTGGCGCAGCATGACGAAGGCAAGGGCAGCGTCTACACCTCAAGCCGGCGCCCACTGAAATTGCTCCACACGGAAGGTTTTGAAACGCGTTACGAAGCCCTGGTCATGGAGCGCAAACTGAAAGGCTGGAGTCGTGCGAAGAAGCTGGCGTACATGGCAGGCGATTGGAAAAAGATTGGCGGCTTGGCCAAGGGCAAGCACCAGCATCAACGCTCACCCTGAGTCGCTTCGACTCCGCTTGCTGCGCAAGCTACGCTCAGCGCGAACGGTACGGTGAGAACCGATCACCCTGAGCCCTTCGACAAGCTCAGGACAGGCGAAGTCGAAGGGCATGGCTACCTTGAACACGAAATTCGGAGCACCCGCAGTGAACCTGTCACCAGGCTACCAATCCGGCTTCGCCAACGAATTCGCCAGCGAGGCGATCAAGGGTGTGCTGCCCGTCGGCCAGAACTCACCGCAGCGCGTGGCTCACGGCCTCTACGCCGAACAGCTCTCCGGCACCGCCTTCACCGCGCCGCGCCACAGCAACCGGCGCAGCTGGCTGTATCGCATTCGCCCGGCGGCGGTGCATCAGCCGTTCCAGCCGCTGGCGCATGCCACCTTCCACAACCGTTTCGACGAAGCCCCGGCCACGCCAAACCAATTGCGCTGGGACCCATTGCCGCTGCCGGCACAGCCGACGGATTTCATCGACGGCCTGGTCACCCTGGCCGGCAATGGCGGCCCTGCGGAGCAGGCGGGCATCGGCATCCACCTGTATGCAGCCAATCGCTCGATGCAGGGGCGCTTCTTCTACGATGCCGACGGCGAGCTGCTGATCGTGCCGCAGCAGGGTCGGCTGCGACTGGCCACCGAGCTGGGCGTGATCGAGCTGGAGCCGCAGGAGATCGCGGTGGTTCCGCGTGGCGTGCGCTTCCGCGTGGACCTGCTCGATGGCGAGGCGCGCGGTTACGTCTGCGAGAACTTCGGCGCGCTGCTGCGCCTGCCGGATCTTGGGCCGATCGGCTCGAACTGCCTGGCCAACGCGCGCGACTTCCTCACTCCGGTGGCGGCGTACGAGGACGTCGAGGGTGCGTTCGAACTGGTGGCGAAATTCCAGGGCGCGCTGTGGTTGGCGAAGATCGGTCATTCGCCGCTGGACGTGGTCGGCTGGCACGGCAACTACGCGCCGTACAAGTACGACCTGCGCCGTTTCAACACGATCGGCTCGATCAGCGTGGACCATCCCGATCCGTCGATTTTCACCGTGCTGACCTCGCCCAGCGACACCGCCGGCACGGCGAACATCGACTTCGCGATCTTCCCGCCGCGCTGGCTGGTGGCACAGAACACGTTCCGCCCGCCGTGGTTCCACCGCAACGTGGCCAGCGAGTTCATGGGCCTGATCACCGGTGTGTACGACGCCAAGGCCGAGGGCTTCGTGCCCGGCGGCGCCTCGCTGCACAACTGCATGAGCGCGCACGGCCCGGATGCGGCGACGTTCGAGAAGGCTTCGAACGCCGACCTGTCCAAGCCCGACGTCATCACCGCCACCATGGCCTTCATGTTCGAGACGCGCAAGGTGATCCGACCCACGCAGCAGGCGCTGGACGCACCGCAGTTGCAGCAGAACTATTACGCATGCTGGCAGGGCATCGCGAAGCACTTCGCGCCGTGACGGCCATCCATCCACGAAGCACATACAAGGCAGCACGATGAAACTCGGATCTCTCAAGGAAGGCGGCCGCGACGGCACGCTGATCGTGGTCAGTCGCGACCTCAGTCGCGCGGTGAAGGCCGGCGCCATCGCGCCGACGCTGCAGGCGGCGCTGGACGACTGGTCGAGCGCGGCGCCGCGACTGAACGCGCTGTCCGAACAGCTCGACGCCGGCCAGGCCGCCGAAGCGTTTGCACTGGACATGGCCGCGCTGGCCGCGCCGCTGCCGCGTGCCTACGAATTCGTCGACGGCAGTGCCTACCTGCCACACGTCGAGCGCGTGCGCCGCGCCCGCGGCGCCGAGGTACCGGCTTCGTTCTACACCGATCCGCTGATGTACCAGGCCACCAGCGCCGGCTTCCTCGGTCCGCGTGATCCGGTGGTGGTGCCCAGCGAGGATTTCGGCATCGACCTGGAAGCAGAAGTGGTCGTGGTGACCGACGACGTGCCGATGGCAGTGACGCCGGCGCAGGCTTCGGAACACATCCAGCTGATCGGCCTGATCAACGACGTCAGTCTGCGCGGGCTGATCCCCGGCGAGCTGGCCAAGGGTTTTGGCTTCCTGCAGAGCAAGCCGCGCTCGGCGCTGTCGCCGGTGCTGGTGACGCCGGACGAACTGGGCGAGTCCTGGGCCGACGACAAGCTGCACCTGCCGATGCGCACCTGGCTCAACGACCAGTGGTTCGGCGAGGCCGAGTGCGGCGTGGACATGCAGTTCTCCTTCGCCGAGCTGGTCGCCCACGTGGCGAAAACGCGCCCGCTGACCGCCGGCACCATCGTCGGCTCCGGCACCATCGCCAACCAGGACACCGGCAAGGGCGCCTCCTGCCTGGCCGAGCAGCGCACCGTGGAAACGCTGCGTGACGGCAAGCCGTCGACGCCGTTCCTGAAGTTCGGCGACCGCCTGAAGATCGACGTCACCGACGCCGCCGGCGCCTCGATCTTCGGTTCCATCGAGCAGCAGGTCGAACCGCTCAAGCGCTGAAAGGCCGGGAATGGGGAATAGGGAATAGGGAATAGGGAATAGAGCATCATGCCCGTCGACACGCCGCGCGAGCCAAGCGCTTCACCGAGGACGGGCGATGCCTGCGTGTGAAGCGTTTCGCCAGCGGGAGCACCTCGGCGTGCGTGTTTCCCCGATTCCCGATTCCCTATTCTCCATTCCCTGCATCAAAGACGCTGCGGCAGGTTGACGCGACTTCCGGCGGGTTGATCCGGATCAAGGCGGACGGGCAGGGGGGTGGACAGACTCGTCCCCATGGCCACTCCCATCGAACCTCCCGACTTCGACCCTGCGCTGATTGCCCGTTACGACGTGGCCGGTCCGCGTTACACCAGCTATCCGACGGCGCCGCAGTTCAAGACCGAATTCGACGAAACCGTGCTGCGCGGCGTGATCCGGGCGTCCAACGAGGAGCCGATCCCGCGCCCGCTCTCGCTGTACGTGCACGTGCCGTTCTGCATGAGCCCGTGCTTCTACTGCGGCTGCAACCGCATCATCACGCGCGACCACAGTCAGGCCGATCGCTACCTCGAACGGCTGTACCGCGAGATCGAGCTGATCGCGCCGTTGTTCGACCGCGACCGTCCGGTGCGCCAGCTGCACTTCGGCGGCGGCACGCCCAACTTCCTCGACATCCGCCAGATGGGCGAACTGCTGGAATCGCTGGCGCGGCATTTCAGCTTCAGCCGCGCGGCGGATCGCGAATTCGGCATCGAGATCGACCCGCGCTTCGCCGACGGTGCCTATGTGCACGGCCTGGGCGAGCTGGGTTTCAACCGCATGTCGGTGGGCATCCAGGATTTCGACCCGGCGGTGCAGGAAGCAGTCAACCGCATCCAGAGTTTCGAGCAAACCCGCGAGGTGCTCGAGGCGGCGCGCAAGTCGTGGTTCCGCTCGACCAGCGTGGATCTGATCTACGGCCTGCCGCTGCAGACCGTCGAGGGCTTCAGCCGCACGCTGGAGCAGGTGGTGTCGCTCGACCCGGATCGCGTGGCCGTCTACGGCTACGCGCACCTGCCGGAGATGTTCAAGGCGCAGCGGCAAATCGCCGCAGCCGACCTGCCCGACGCTGCCACGCGGCTGGCCCTGTTCGGCCGCGCGGTGGCGCAGCTGTCGGCGGCGGGTTACGTCTATGTCGGCATGGACCATTTCGCCAAGGCCACCGACGAACTGGTGCTGGCGCAGCGCGCCGGCACGCTGCAACGCAATTTCCAGGGCTATTCGACCCACGGCCACTGCGACATCGTGGGGCTGGGCGTCAGCGCGATCGGCCGCATCGGCGACAGCTACAGCCAGAACGCGCGCGACCTGATGGGCTATTACGGGGCGCTGGACGCTGGCCGGCTGCCGGTGGCGCGCGGGCTGGAGCTGGACGAGGACGACCTGATCCGGCGCGAGCTGATCGGCGAGCTGATGTGCCACGGGGTGGTCGACAAGCAGCAGTTCGGTGCGCGCCATCGGCTGCTGTTCGACGAATATTTCGTGCGCGCGCGCGAACGCCTCGCGCCGCTGGTGGCCGACGGTTTGGTGGAAGACGACGCGCGCGAGGTGCGGGTGACCTCGCGGGGCCGTCTGCTGTTGCGTATCATCGCCATGTGCTTTGACGCCTATCTCGACGACAAGGCACAGGCGGCGCGCTATTCGCGCGTGATCTGATCCACGCAGCTCCGACCAGGCAACCCGATCGCATCATGGATTCCAAGCACCCGGCAGGGCGCCTGCCCGAGCCGCCCAATCCGATTGCCGACGACGGCGACGAGGCGCACTTCTGCGGTACCTGTGCGTTCTCCAGTGCCTGCATCGCTGCGGGCTACAACAAGCCCGAGCTGGCGCAGTTGCAATGCCTGGTCGAGCACGTCGGGCCGTTCCGTGCCGGCGAGCACATCTTCCGCACCGGCGATCCGTTCCGCGCGATCTTCGCGGTGCGCAGCGGCACGGTCAAAACCCGCATGGTGGACAAGGAGGGCCGCGAGCAGGTGCTGGGTTTCTACCTGCCCGGCGAGGTGATCGGCCTCAACGCGATCTACCCCGAGCATTTCCCGTGCGACGCGGTGGCGCTGGATACCTCGTTCTTCTGCCGTTTCTCCTTCCCCGCGATGAGCGCGCTGGCCTCGCGCATCCCGGCGGTGCAGAAGCACCTGTTTCGCCTGTTGAGCAAGGAACTGGGCAGCGCCAGCCTGCTGGCCGGCGACCACAGCGCGGACGAGCGCATGGCGGCGTTCCTGATGGATCTCGCCGGACGCTATGCCGCGCGCGGTTTCTCCGCCACGCGCTTCCACCTCAGCATGTCGCGCGGCGACATCGCCAACTACCTGCGCTTGGCCGCCGAAACGGTGAGCCGCGTGCTGAGCCGCTTCCGCAGCCAGAACCTGATCCGCATCGAGGGTCGCGAACTGGAGCTGCTCAACCCCGATGCCCTGCGCCAGCTCGGCCAGGCGCTGCTGCCGGACTGAGTTCCAAGGTGTTCTGACCAGGCCGTCGTTCCAGCGAGGACTTGGCCATGGTGTCTCTAAGCCGCCGGCACGGCTTCCTCGATCACTCGCGGACGCGCGCGCGAGCGGCGATAGCTGGCGATGATGTCGCCGTAGTGGATCACCCGGCCGATCGTGTAGGTGGTGATGCGGGTGACGTCGCGCACCGGTTTCAGGTGGCTGGGGCGGAACGTGCCGTGGTAGCGCGAGGCGATCGGCACCGAGACGATGCCGAGTTTCTTCTCGCGCGAGGCGGCGATCAGGATGGCGGCCTCGAACACGAAGTTCTCCGCGGCCAGGTCGACCAGTTCCAGTGCCTCGCGCGGATACCAGCGCTGGCCGCTCTGGGTGTCGGCCACCGGTTGGGCGCAGGCCCACGAGATGCCCCAGTCGGCGACCGCGTTGGCCCGGCGACGGCCCTTCGGTTGCTGCGCCTTGTCCAGCAGCCGCGCGCCGATCACGATGTGTTGCGGGTAGCGCGCGGCGGCGGCGACGATGCGCGGGATGTCGCTGGCCAGGTGCTGGCCGTCGCCGTCCATCGTCAGTACCGCGTCGTAGCCCAGGCGCAGCGCCTCGCGGAAGCCCCGGCGCAGCGCCTCGCCCTTGCCGCAGCGTTGTTCGTGGCGCAGCAGGGTTACCGGCAGGCTGGCAGCGATATCCGGCGTGCGATCGTCCGAGCCGTCGTCGATCACGATCACCGGCGCCTCCAGCGCGAGCACGGATTCGATCACTGCGCGGATCGCCGCCTCCTCGTTGAGACAGGGGATCAGGACGCACCAGCGTGCGGTGGATGTATTCACGCGACCTTCTCCATGGCGATCTGCAATCCCAGCGTGGGGGCAGCGGCCAGCCGGCATGATCCCGCATTACTGGCCAGCACGGCGAGCAGGGCGAGGCTGCGGGCCGATGGATTGCCCCGGCACCAACCGGCCAGTGGCTCGGGCAGGGCATCGTCGGGCTGCGGCGGGGCCAGCTGCAGGTCGAGCCGGGCCAGCGTGGCCGCGCCCGCCGCAGGGGCCAGCACCAGCGCGCAGGCGAAAGGCTGGTCGCAGTCGGTGACTTCGGCCAGTGGCCAGCTGCCGGCGCCGTCGCTGCACACCAGCAACACCGCGCGTTGCTCGGTCAGCACCTGGCTGGCCGCTTCGAGCAGGCCGGCACCGAAGCTGGCTGCCTGCGCCGCGATCGCGGTGGACGGCGCGTGGCAGCCGGTGGCGATGGTCCAGTAGCCGACGGCGGCGTTGTGCACCGAGTTGTGGAAGCGGATCGGCGACAGCTCGGCCGGCGCATGGGCGAGCGTGGCGCACATGTAATCGGTGATCGTCTGGTCACCGTGCGAGGAGGCGAACACGCACGCCAGCGTGGCGGCGTCGCGGCCGCTCATCGCGACCGCCTGTCCGGCCGCCTCGATCGCCAGCAGCACGCTGGCCGGTGCGCGCCGGCGCTCGTTCGGCGGCAGCGTGGCGGCAGTGGGGCGCGCCGGCGGCGGCGCTGGCGTCTGTCCGGCGAGCAGGCTGCGCAATGCGGCGAAGTCGGCCAGCTGCGGCGACCACAGGCCGATGCCTTCGACGTAGACGCGCAAGTCGCTCATGCGACGAACCCCGCGCGGGCGAAGGCCAGGCAGGCATTGTTGCCGCCGAAGCCGAACGAGTTGCTGAGTGCCACGTCGATGCGCTGCTGCTCGTTGTGCCAGGCGAACTGCGCGCCGCAGACCGGGTCGGGCGTGTCGCCGCCGAGGTTGCCGGGCACCAGGTCGTGTTCGATCGCCTGCAGCGCCATGGTCGCCTCGACGATGCCCGCGGCACCCAGCGTGTGGCCGGTGAAACCCTTGGTGGAGCTGGCCCGCGTGGTAGCCGGGAAGGCGCGCGCGACCAGCGCCGCTTCCACTTCGTCGTTCTTCTGGCTGGCGGTGCCGTGCAGGTTGATGTAGCCGACCTGCGCAGGATCGAGCCCGGCGCGCGCCAGCGCGTCGTTCAGTGCCAGCTCCGCACCGAGTCCTTGCGGGTGCGGCGTGGACATGTGGTGCGCGTCGCTGGATTCGCCGTAGCCCAGCAGGCGGGGTGCATCGGGTGCGGTGTCGATGCGCTCCAGCAGCGCGAAGCCGGCGGCCTCGCCGATCGAGATGCCGTTGCGCGCCGCGTCGAACGGCCGGCACGGCTCGGGCGAGACCAGTTCCAGCGCGTTGAAACCGAACAGCACGCTGTCGCACAAGGTGTCCACGCCGCCGACCACGGCCGCGTCGATCAGGCCCAGCCGCAGCATCCGCTCGGCGCTGGCGAACACCTTGGCGCTGGACGAGCAGGCGGTGGAGACGGTCAGGCACGGCCCTTCCAGTGCCAGCGCCGCGGCCACGAAGGCGGCCAGCGAATGCGGCGCGTGGATCGCCGGGCGCAGCATGTCGTCGGGAAAACCGCCGTCGGCGTCGAGCCGCCGATACGCCTCCTCGGTGGCGCCGATGCTGGCGGTGGAGGTGCCCAGCAGCAAGGCGACGCGGCCGGCGCCGTAGCGCGCGCGCGCGGCGCGCACGCGGTCGAGGAAGCCGTCCTGATTCAGGCCGAGCCAGGCCAGCCGGTTGTTGCGGCAATCCCATGACGCGAGCGCGGCGGGCAGCGCGGCGGTTTCCAGGCCATCGACGCGGCCGATCCAGCATGTCAGCGGCGCACTGCTGAAATCGTTCGGACGCAGGCCGCTGCGCTCGCCGCGCAACGCGTCGAGCTGGGCGTCGAGCCCGTGGCCGAGTGCCGACGTGGCGGTGTGCGCGGTGACCGCGAGAGGTGTCATCACATGAGGCATCGCGAAAGCCTAGCGGTCGCCCTGCAGCTTGCCTAGCCTGCGACCATCGGCGGAGTCCGATCGTGGCCAGCACGGCATGAAGATGCCGCGAACGTCGTACACCGTTAAGCTGTCGCGTCTCCCGCACCGACGATGCCTTGGCGTGTCCGCCCCGCGAAAACCCTCGAAATACCTGCGCGACGCCGACGTGCTGCATGCGGCAGTGGTCACCGGGCTGGTCGTGGTGCTGAGTGCCGGCCTGGTCTGGCTCGGCTATCTGGTCCATGTATGGCGCATCGCCACGCGCAGCCCGCTGTCGCCGCCGCGACGGATGACCGTGCTGGTGTTCGGCCGCCGGCTGGAACATGACGCGCCCGGCCATGATTACCGGCAGCGCCTGCAGCGCGCGCTGGTCCTGGCACGGCAGCAACAGACCGATCATCTGCTGCTGCTCGGCGGTTGCAGCGGCAGCGAGCTGAGCGAGGCCGCTGCCGGCGAGGCCTGGTTGCGCCAGCACGAGCTGACCGGCGACGTGCGCGTGGAGCTCGAACAGGATTCGATCGACTCGCTGGAGAACCTGCGCCATGCGCGCCGGCTGCTGCTGGAACGAGGCCACCTGCCGCCGGTGGCGCTGGTGACCAGCCGCTACCACCTTGCGCGCTGTCTGCTGCTGGCGCAGCGGCTCGGCTTCGACAGCATTGCCGTGGCGGCGGAACCGACGCTGCCGCGGCATGCGCGCTACCTCGGCCGGCTCGTGCTGGAAGCGGGCTACCTGATGTGGATCGACATCGGCATGCGCTGGGCGCGGTTGATCGGGCATGCGCGCATGGCCGCACGCATCAGTTGAATTGTGCCGGATCAGGCCGGCGCGGCGCTGCACCGCAGCCGGTCGCGCACGGCTGCTTGCTAAGCTTGGCGCCATCGAATCTTTCGGGCCAGACGATGAGTGCACAAGCCGACCTTGCCGAAACCTTCCTGCGCGAACTGCAGGACCGCATCTGCGCGGCGATCGAGCAGGCCGACGGCGGCGCACGCTTCGTCGAGGATGCGTGGACCCGCGCGGCGGGCGGTGGCGGGCGCACCCGCGTGCTGCGCGATGGCGCGGTGTTCGAGCAGGCCGGGGTGAATTTCTCGCGCGTGCATGGGCATCAGCTGCCACCCAGCGCCACCGCGCACCGGCCCGAGCTGGCCGGCGGCAGCTTCATCGCCACCGGCGTGTCGCTGGTGCTGCATCCGAAGAACCCGCACGTGCCGACCACGCATGCCAACGTGCGCTACTTCGAGGCCAGCAAGGAAGGCGTGGAGCCGGTGTGGTGGTTCGGCGGCGGCTTCGACCTCACCCCGTTCTACCCGGTGGACGAGGACGTGCGCCACTGGCATACCGTGGCGCGCGACCTGTGCGAACCGTATGGCCCGGACGTGTATCCGCGCTACAAGCAATGGTGCGACGAGTACTTCTACCTGAAGCACCGCGACGAAACGCGCGGCGTGGGCGGGCTGTTCTACGACGACATGAACGAGGGCGGCTTCGAGCGCTGCTTCGCGTTCACCCGTGACGTCGGCCAGGGTTTCCTCGATGCCTATCTGCCGATTGTCGAACGGCGCAAGGCCACGCCGTACGGCGAGCGCGAGCGCGAGTTCCAGCTGTACCGGCGCGGTCGCTACGTGGAGTTCAACCTGGTCTACGACCGCGGCACCTTGTTCGGCCTGCAGTCCGGCGGCCGCACCGAATCGATCCTGATGAGCCTGCCGCCGCGCGTGCGCTTCGAGTATGCGTACCAGCCGGAAGCCGGCTCCGCCGAGGCGAAGCTCGCCGACTACCTGAAGCCGCGCGACTGGGTCTGACGCAGCCGCGCGTAGGGCGGGCACCGCCCGCCGATGCCCGTTAGCATGTCGCGACCGCGGCGGGCATTGCCCGCCCTACGATCTGACCTACGGAGTGGCCCCGCTGAATTTCTCCACTGTTGCCCCCTTCACCGGGCCGATCGTGGCGCTGTCGCTGACTTTCAGTTCCACCTCGCGGCGGAACTCCAGCGTGCCCTGCACCACGGCGTGCGGGCCGATCACCACCACCGGCTTGCGGCTGTTGAAGTTGAACCAGCCGTTCTGCTTGTCGATCAGGATGCCGCCTTCGACGCGCGAGTTTTCGCCCACGCTGATGTCGCCGCTGACCGTGGCCAGACCGCCGGCGACGTGGGCGGCATCCAGCACGATGGCGCCGTTGACGTTGCCCAGCTTGCCGCCGACCTCGGCGCCGCGCGCCAGGCGGATGCTGCCGTTGACCGCGCTCACGTCACCACTGACCTTGCTGGCTTCGCCCAGCGTGATCGAGCCGTTGACGGTGTCCACCGCGGTGGCCTGGGCGCGGTCGCCGAGCTCCACCGCGCCGTTGACCGTGCCGGCCTTGCGCACGGTGGCGCCATCGCCGACATGGACCGCGCCGTTGACCGAGCTGACGTCGCCGGCCTGTTGGCCCGCCTCGACGCGTACCGCGCCGTTGACCTTGTCGATGTCGCCGTCGCGGGCCACTGCCAGGGCAGGCAGCAAGGCGAACGTGCACAGGAGAAGAATGGTCGAGATGCGGTGCATGGCAGGCTCCGTGGTCGGTGGGAGTCTCTAGGATGCCGCCGCCGCGGCAAAGGTTTGCCATGACCTGTGGCAGGGTGCGGATTTGACGCTGCCGGGGCCGCACTGCACCATTCGCGGTTCATCCCGTTTGCTGAGCGCACCCATGCACAAGCTCGTCCTGATCCGCCACGGCCAATCGCAGTGGAACCTCGACAACCGCTTCAGCGGCTGGGCCGACGTCGACCTCACCGAGCAGGGCAGGGCGGAGGCGCGCGAAGCGGGCCGCCTGCTGACCGAAGGCGGCTACAGCTTCGACGTGGCGCACACCTCGGTGCTCAAGCGGGCCGTGCGCACGCTGTGGGGCGTGCAGGACGAGATGGGCCTGATGTGGCTGCCGGTGGTCACCGACTGGCGCCTCAACGAGCGTCACTACGGCGGCCTCACCGGCCTGAACAAGGCCGAGACCGCGGCGAAGTACGGCGAGGAGCAGGTGAAGATCTGGCGGCGCAGCTACGACGCGCCGCCGCCGCCGCTGGAGCGCGCCGCGAACGAGTCGGTGCACGATCCGCGTTACGCGAAGCTCGACCCGAAGGACATCCCCGATACCGAGTGCCTGAAGGACACCGTGGCGCGCGTGCTGCCGTACTGGCACCAGGTGCTGGCGCCGGCGATCAAGGCGGGCCAGCGCGTGCTGGTCGCCGCGCACGGCAACTCGCTGCGCGCGCTGGTGAAATATCTGGACGGCATCTCCGACGAGGCGATCGTCGAGCTCAACATCCCCAACGGCGTGCCGCTGGTGTATGAATTCGACGACGAACTGAAGCCGTTGCGCCATTACTACCTGGGCGACGCCGAGGCGATCGCGGCGAAGATGGCCGCGGTGGCCAACCAGGGCAAGGCGAAGTAGCCGGGATTCGGGCTTCGCCAGGAGCAAAATCGCCGGCAGCCGGTGCGGGTGCCTTCCCGAACCCCGGCCCCAGTCCCTCATCCACCGGACCACGCCATGCCCGCCCATCTGACCAGTTATCTGATCATGCTGCCGCTGCTGGCCTGGATCGTGTGGCGGCGGGTCAGCCGGCAGTTCGGTCGCCAGCCGATCCGGCGCAAGCGGATGATCGCCCGCATCGTGATCTTCGCGGTCATCGGTGGCCTGCTGGCGCTGAGCGGTTTCCATCATCTGGCGTTGGCCGAAGGGTTGCTCGGCGGGGTGCTGATCGGCGCCGCGATCGGCCTGTTCGGCCTGCGGCTGACCCGCTTCGAGGTCGATCCGGCCAAGGGCGACTGCTACGTGCCCAATCCGTGGATCGGCGCCCTGCTCACCGTGCTGCTGCTCGGGCGCCTGGCCTGGCGGCTGATGGTGGTGTGGCCGCAGCTGCAGCACGCGCAGGCGGCGGCAGACGCGGGCACGTCGATGCAGCCGATGGGCTACGCGTCCAGCCCGCTGACCATGCTGGTGATCGGCCTGCTGGTCGGCTACTACATCGCCTATTACAGCGGCGTGCTGGTGCACCATCGGCGCTTCCTGCGCGCGCATCCTGCTGCGGCGGCCGCTCGAGCGGAGTGATCCGGGGCGGCCCGGCGCTTCACGGCCCCGCGGCTCCCAGATAGTCCAGGCTTGCCTGCAGCATCGACTGCATGCCGACCTTCAGGGCGCCCTCGTCAAGGAAGAACTTCGGCGAATGGTTGGCCGGCGCGGTCGCGGCATCCTGGCCTTTCGGCGTGGCGCCGACGAAGAAATACACGCTGGGGACCGCCTCGGCGAACAGCGCGAAATCCTCCGACGCCATCCACGGTTTCGCCTCGCGCACCTGCGCTGCGCCGTTGATGCGCACCAGGCTGGCGCGCACGCCTGCCGCCAGCTTGTCGTCATTCACCAGCACCGGGTTGCTGAGCAGGGGAATCTGCTCGTCCACCGTGGCGCCATGCGCGGCGGCGACGTTTTCGGCGATGCGCTTGAGGCCGTCCAGCGCCTGCTTCCGCATGGCGGGGTCGAAGGTGCGCAGCGTGCCTTGCAACTCCACCTGGTCGGGCACGATGTTGTAGCGCGCCCCGCCATCGACGATGCCGAAACTGAGCACTGCCGGAAGCTTGCTGATGTCGAGCTGGCGGCTGACGATGGTCTGCGACGCGCTGATGATCTCCGCTGCGGTGACGATCGGATCGATTCCGTTCCACGGCATGGCACCGTGGGTCTGGCGCCCGTGCACCACCAGCTTGAACCAGTCCGAGCCGGCCATGGTCGGCCCCGGCCGCACCGAGACGGTGCCCACGTTGAGCGAGCTGACCACGTGCATGCCGAACATCGCATCCGGCTTGTAGTCGCGGAACATGCCTTCCTTCAACATCAGCTCGGCGCCACCTTCCTCGCCGGCCGGTGCGCCTTCCTCCGCCGGCTGGAACACGAACAGCACCGAGCCGTGCAGTTGCCTTTTCATGCCGGCAAGCGCCTGCGCGATGCCCAGCAGCATCGCCGTGTGCGCGTCATGGCCGCAGGCGTGCATCACGCCGGTCTCCTTGCCGCGGTACTCGCCCTTCGCCTTCGAGGCGAAGGGCAGGTCGACCTCTTCGGTCACGGGCAGCGCATCCATGTCTGCGCGCAGCGCCAGGCGCGGCCCGGGCAAATCGCCCTTCAGCAGCGCGACCACGCCGGTGTGGGCGATCCCCGCATGCACTTCCAATCCCAGCTTCTTCAACTCCCTGGCCACGAGCGCCGAGGTGCGCACCTCGCGGTTGCTCAGTTCCGGGTGCTGGTGGATATCGCGCCGCCACGCGGTGACCTGCGGCAGCTCCTGCTGCACCAGGGCCTCGACCTGACGGGTCGGCGTCTGGCGGGTGTCGGCGGCGCGCAGCGGCGAGGCGACCAGGGCGGCAAGCGCCAGGGCGAAGGCGGTGCGATGCATGGCTGTCTCCATGGCGGGGGTCGCTCGATGCTAGCGCCTGGACAGGCTGGTGCCTACGTGATGGCCGGCCTCTGCGCCGCGCAGGCGCCGCCGGCTCATTCGGGCCGATGCTCCAGCGCGAGGTATTCCTCGCTCTGCATCTCGATCAGGCGCGATTCGGTGCGGCCGAATTCGGCGCGCAGGCGCTCGCCGTCGTAGAGCTCGGTGATCGGCGCGGCGGCGGAAAGCACCAGCTTCACGCGCCGGTCGTAGAACTCGTCGACCAGTTGCACGAAGCGTTTCGCCGCGTCCTCGCTGTAGATGGTGAACTGCGGCACGTTGGCGACGATCACCGCCGGGCCGGCCTTGGCCAGCGCGATGTAGTCGGCCACGGCGCGCGGGCCCTCGCACAGCGCGGCGAACTGGAACCACAGGATGGTCTCGGCGCGCTTGTGGAACGGGATGTCGCGGCCGTTGATGCGCAGCATGCCGTCGAGTTCGATCGCGCCACTGGCCTGGCTGGCGAAGATGCGCTCCAGTGCGCGATGCGACTCGGCGCCCGGCGGGGTGAGGTAGACCGGCGCCTGGGTCAGCGCGCGCAGGCGCCAGTCATGCGCGGAAACCATCTCGACCACGTGGCAGTGCTGCTCGATCAGCGCGATCGCGGGCAGGAATCGGGCGCGCTGCAGGCCGTCCTTGTACAGGTTCGCCGGCGCGGTATTTGAGGTGGTGACCAGGCTCACCCCGCGCTCGAACAATGCGTCGAGCAGGTTGGCCAGGATCATCGCGTCGCCGATGTCGTTGACCAGGAACTCGTCCAGGCACAGCACGCGGCAGCGTCCGGCAATGCCGGCAGCGACCTCCACCAGCGGGCTCTGCCGCTCGCCCAGGGCGCGCAGGCTGTCGTGCACCTCGCCCATGAAGCGGTGGAAATGCCGCCGCAGCACCACGCCGTGCGGCAGGCTGGCGGCGAACAGGTCCATCAGGAACGTCTTGCCGCGACCCACGCTGCCCCACAGGTACAGTCCGGGCACGGCCGGCGGCGGCTCGTTGCCCAGCAGCGATTTCAGCCGGCCGAACAGGCCGCCTTCGCCGGCAGGTTCCGCGCACAGTGCCGCATGCATGCGGTCGAACTCGGCCAGCAGCGCCAGCTGGGCGGGGTCGGACTCCCAGCGATGGGCGGCCACGCCTTCGGCATAACGCACGCTGGGCGCGAGCAAAAACGTTTCGGTCATGGAGGGGGTCAGGCCTGGCGTGTCGGCGGCAGCCAGTCGCGCACGGCGTGCTTGATCGCGCCGCGCAGATCCATCAGCCGGCGATGGAAGAAGTGGCTGGTATCGGGCATGCGCACCAGTTCGGGCGGGTGTTCCAGGCTGTCGAGCCAGTCGAACACCGCCTGCGGTTCGACCACCTCGTCGGCCTCGCCCTGCACGACCAGCCAGGGGCAGGTCGGCGGCGTGATCGCATCGAGCCCGTAACGGCCCGCCGGCGGCGCGATGCTGATCAGCGCATCGGCGTGCAGCGGCGCCGCCTGGGCGATGCTCACGCCGCTGCCGAACGAGAAACCGGCCAGCCACAGCGCATCGTCGGGTCGCACGCGACGCACCCAGGCGACCACGGCGGCGAGATCGTCGCGCTCGCCGCGGCCCTTGTCGAAACTTCCCTCGGAACTGCCCGCCCCGCGGAAGTTGAAGCGTACGGTATCCAGCCCCGACTCGCGCAGCGCGCGTTCGACCATGGTCACCACCTTGTTGTGCATGCTGCCGCCTTCGCTGGTCAGCGGGTGGCAGATCACCGCCACGCCTCGGCGCGCGCCGTCAGGCTCGGCGATGTCGGTGACGGCTTCCAGCTTGCCGACCGGGCCGGTCAGCACGAAACTGGCGGCGACATCCGGAAAGCCGGCAGGGTCGGCAGGGAACGAGGCGGGTTTCATGCCCACGATGATAACCGCGACGCCGCGCTGCCGCCCGCGGCAATGAACCATCTGGCGCATGCGCTGCTGGCCGGCGATGACGAGGCGCTGCAACTGGGCGGCCTGCTCGGCGACTTCGTGCGCGGCCAGCCCGATCCGGCGCAGTTCCCGCCACGGGTGATCCGCGGCATCCGCCTGCACCGCGCCATCGACGGCTACACCGACGTCCACCCCGCCGTGCTGGCCGCCAAGGCGCAGCTGCCGCCGCCGTATCGCCGCTACGCCGGCATCCTGCTGGACATGTGGTTCGATCACTTGCTGGCCCGGGAATTTCCACGCTGGAGCGCACAGCCGCTGGAGGACTACTCGCTCGGCCTGCGTGGACTGCTGCGGCGGCGCGATGCCTTGCTGACGCCTGCGTTGCGGCGGTTCCGCAGTTACATGGAAGCCAACGACTTGCCTGGCGGCTACGCCGACCGAGCAGTGCTGGGGCGGGCGCTGGTCGGGATCGGGCAACGATTGACGCGAGCCAATCCGCTGGATACCGCGCTGCCGGTACTGGTGGCGCGGCAGGAGGAGTTGCAGCGGCGGTTCGAGGTGTTTTTTCCGGAGTTGCGGGGGTTTGTGGCGGGGTGGATGGAGGGGCAGGGGTGATGGGGGTGTGGGAGCGAAACCTGGTTTCCTTCTCCCCTCGGGAGAAGGTGCCCGAAGGGCGGATGAGGGTGCGTGAGGAGTGTGATGGTTCATGCTGCGTCGAACGCTCAAGGCCCTTCACCCGCGAGTACGCACAGGGCCGGGAACCCTCTCCCCAACCCTCTCACCCGCAAGGGGACTCCCTTTGGTCGCCGGAGGGAGAGGGGGCGAACGAAAACGCCGCCCGGAGGGCGGCGTTTATCTTGAACTTCATTGAAGCCGAAATTACTTCGCCTGATCGACGATCCAGTGTACGGCGGCGGTGACCTGCTCGTCGGTGAGCGCGGGATTGCCGCCCTTGGGCGGCATGAAATTGCCGTCGGGGCCGTGGTAGCCCTCGATCGCATGCTTGACCAGCACGTCGATGCCCTGCTTGATGCGTGGGCCCCACATGGCCTTGTCGCCGAGCTTCGGCGCGCCGGCGATGCCGGCCGTATGGCAACTGGTGCACAGGTGGTCGTAGATTTCCTTGCCGTCGGTGGTGCCGCCGTAGGCCACCTGGGAGGCGGCGGCCTTGGCGGCCTGGTCGGCGGCGGCCTGCATGGCGGCACGGCCGGTGTCGCCGGCATAGACGGCGCCGGCGGGGGCGAGCCGTGCGGCGACCGTGGCCGGGTGGTTCGGATTGGTTTCCTTGGGCTCGCTGTTGTTGATCGCCAGCGCGGACAACACAAGGATCACGGTAAGAACCATCAGCGCGCCGATGGTCAGCGAGAACTGACGCAGGAAGCCCTGGTCGGATTTGCTAAGGGGACCGCTCACGCACGTACTCCTGTCAGTGGGCGGGCTTGGACCGCCTTGTTGCCTTACCGTCACGCCGGAATCGCGAAACCGCCGCAGCCGCCAGGGTCGAAAACCTCGATGCACCCCAACCCCTGCTGCCGGTGTCCGGATCGCGCCCTCGGGGGCGCGCTGGCGACCAGTCCGGTATTATAAACGAAGCGCCCGACAAGTTTCAGGGTGACCGATCGGGTGTATGCCGATGCGGTGCCCGGAACGTTGTGCACACGGCCCGGTCCCATGTGCGGCGGGGCGCAAAACCCTGCCATCGGTCATGCCCCACCCCTGTCGACCGGCATTGTTCAAAGCGGTTGCCGTCCACCTATGCTTTGTCCATGGGGGCGCGTCTGCCCACGTGGTGCCTGCGGCAGCGGCCTTCCCCGGTTGCTCGCCCCGGTTCAATCCAGGAGTTCCACATGTCGCGTTTTTGGAAGATCGCGTTGATCGTGCTGGCGGTGGTCGTGATCGCCGTGGTCGGCATCCGCATGTTGCACAAGCCGGGCGATGGCGCGGCGAAGGGCGCCAACGGCAAGGGCGGCGACGCGCCGCCGGTGCCGGTGACCGTGGTGCCGGTGGTCAAGCAGAACGTGCCGGTGTACCTGACGGCGCTGGGCACGGTGCAGGCGCTCAACACGGTGACGGTGATCCCGCAGGTGTCCGGGCGGCTGCTCAGCATCGAGTTCACCGAAGGACAGCCGGTGAAGCAGGGCCAGGTGCTGGCGCGCATCGACCCGCGCACCTTCCAGGCCAACTATGACCAGGCGGTCAGCCGGCGCAAGCAGGATCAATCCCTGCTGGCCACGGCGCGCAGCAACTACCAGCGCTCGCAGGACCCCAAGTACAGCCAGTACGTGGCCAAGATCGACCAGGTCACCCAGAAGAACACCGTGGCCCAGTACGAGGCGGCCGTGGCGGCCGACGAGGCCGCGATCCGCGACGCCAAGGTGCAGCTCGACTACACCGAGATCCGCTCGCCGATCGACGGCCTGGCCGGTATCCGCGCGGTGGACCCGGGCAACGTGGTGACCACCTCCAGTGCGATCGTCACGCTGACCCAGCTGCACCCGATCAACGTGATGTTTACCTTGCCGGAGCAGAACCTGGACATGGTGCGCAGCGCGGCGCAGGGCGGCAAGCCACTGGAGGTCACCGCGCTCGATCGCGTCGACGCCCATCCGATCGCCAGCGGCGGCGTGCTCAAGGTGATCGACAACCAGATCGACACCAGCACCGGCACGTTCCGCCTGAAGTCGGAGTTTTCCAACGAGCACGACGAGTTGTGGCCGGGCCAGTTCGTCAACGTGCGGCTGCTGGTGAACACCGTCGACGGCGGCCTGGTGATCCCCTCGCAGGGCGTGCAGCGCGGGCCGGACGGTGATTATGTCTACCTCGTGCAGGGCGACAACACGGTCAAGATGCAGTCGATCGTGGTGGCCGGCGAAGTCGGCGACAGCCACGTGATGGTCGGCAGCGGGCTCAAGGTCGGCGACAAGGTGGTGACCGAAGGCCAGTTCCGGCTCAAGCCCGGCAGCAAGGTCAACCCGCTCAAGCCGGGCGAAGTGCCGGCCGCGCCCACCGCGGCGGAATTGCAGAAGTCCAGGCAGGACAACAAGGGTGGCCGCGGTCGTCACTGATGTCCGCGTGAGCCCGCGGCGTTGCCGCGGGCTGGCGCGCGTCTCGAACGCGGCAACTGCCGCCCCACTTCGTCACGGATAGTCATGGGCTTCTCCACCCTCTTCATTCGCCGCCCGATCGCCACTTCGCTGCTGATGGTGGCGGTGCTGCTGCTCGGTATCCTGGGCTTCCGCCAGTTGCCGGTGTCGGCGCTGCCGGAGATCGAGGCGCCCAGCCTGGTGGTGACCACGCAGTATCCGGGTGCCAGCGCCACCACCATGGCGACGCTGATCACCACGCCGCTGGAGCGCAACCTGGGGCAGATCTCCGGGCTCAGCATGATGAGTTCGGACTCCTCCGCCGGCCTGTCGACGATCGTGCTGCAGTTCAACATGGGCCGCGACATCGACATCGCCGCGCAGGACGTGCAGGCGGCGATCAACCAGGCCAAGGGCACGCTGCCGGGCAACCTGCCGTATCCGCCGGTGTACAACCGGGTCAATCCGGCCGATGCGCCGATCCTCACCCTGGCGCTGCAGTCGGACAGCCGCCCGCTGCGCGACGTCAACGACCTGGCCGACTCGATCCTGGCGCAGAAGCTGTCGCAGGTGCAGGGCGTGGGCCTGGTCTCGATCGCCGGCAACGTGCGCCCGGCCGTGCGCATCCAGGTCAACCCGGCGCAACTGGCCAATCTCGGCCTGACCATGGAGGACGTGCGCAGCGCACTGACCCAGGCCAACGTCAACGCGCCCAAGGGCACGCTGAACGGCAAGACGCAGAGCTACTCGATCGGCACCAACGACCAGTTGGCCGATGCCGAGCAGTACAAGAGCACCATCATCAGCTACCGCGGCAACGCGCCGGTGCGGCTGTCCGACGTGGCCAGGGTGGTCGACGGCGTGGAGAACGACCAGCTCGCCGCGTGGGCCAACGGCAAGCCGGCGGTACTGCTGGACGTGCGCCGCCAGCCCGGCGCCAACATCGTGCAGACGGTGGAGCAGATCCGCCGCATCCTGCCCGAGCTGCGCAACGCGCTGCCGGCCGACGTGCACCTGGACGTGTTCGCCGACCGCACGGTGACCATCCGCGCCTCGGTGCACGACGTGGAGTTCACCCTGATCCTCACCGTGTTCCTGGTGGTGGGCGTGATCTTCGTGTTCCTGCGCCGGCTGTGGGCCACCATCATTCCGGCCACCGCGGTGCCGCTGTCGCTGCTGGGCACGTTCGGCGTGATGAGTTTCACCGGCATGTCGCTGGACAATCTCTCGCTGATGGCGCTGACGGTGGCCACCGGCTTCGTGGTCGACGATGCGATCGTGATGATCGAAAACATCGTGCGCTACATCGAACAGGGCAAGAGCGGCAAGGAGGCGGCCGAGATCGGCGCGAAGGAGATCGGCTTCACCGTGCTGTCGCTGACCGTGTCGCTGGTGGCGGTGTTCCTGCCGCTGCTGCTGATGCCCGGTGTCACCGGCCGGTTGTTCCACGAGTTCGCCTGGGTGCTGACCATCGCGGTGAGCATCTCGATGCTGGTCTCGCTGACGCTGACGCCGATGATGTGCGCCTACCTGCTCAAGCCCGACCAGCTGCCGGAAGGCGACGACGCGCACGAGCGCCACGCCGCCGCCGGCAGGCGCACCGTGTGGGCGCGCACCGTGCACGTGTACGAGAATTCGCTGGACTGGGTGCTCGACCACCAGCGCCTGACCATGCTGGTGGCCGGCGCCGCGGTGGTGCTGACCGTGTTCCTGTACATCGCCATCCCCAAGGGCCTGCTGCCCGAGCAGGACACCGGCCTGATCACCGGCGTGGTGCAGGCCGACGACAACATTGCGTTTCCGGCGATGGAGCAGCGCACCAAGGCAGTGGCCGAGGCGTTGCGCAAGGACCCGGCGGTGGCCGGCGTGGCGGCGTTCATCGGCGCCGGCACGATCAACCCCACCTTGAACCAGGGCCAGCTCAGCATCGTGCTGAAGGATCGCGGCGACCGCGACGGCTTGGACCAGCTGCTGCCGCGGCTGCAGCAGAGCGTGGCCGACATCCCGGGCGTGGCGCTGTACCTGAAACCGGTGCAGGACGTGACCCTGGACAGCACCGTGTCGGCCACCGAATACCAGTACGCGCTGTCCCAGGTGGACTCCGCCGAGCTGGCCAAGTACGCCGACCAGATGACCCGCGCCATGCGCCAGCGGCCGGAGCTGGCGGACGTCAGCAACAACCTGGCCGATCGCGGCAACGCGCTCAAGCTGACCATCGATCGCGAGAAGGCCAGTCGCATGGGCGTGCCGGTGCAGACCATCGACGACACCTTGTACGACGCCTTTGGCCAGCGCCAGATCTCCACCATCTTCACCCAGCTCAACCAGTACCGCGTGGTGCTGGAGGTGGCGCCGGAGTTCCGCAACAGCAGCGACCTGCTCAACAAGCTCACCGTGCGCGGCAACGGCTCCGGCGCGCTGACCGGCAGCAACGCCACCAGCTTCGGCCAGGTGAAGTCGAGCAACTCGGCCACCCCCAGCGGCATCGGCAACACCGGCAACATCGGCATCGCGCTGGGCGGCGGCGGCACCATCCCGCTGTCCTCGCTGGCCAATGCCGAGGTCACCAGCGCACCGCTGGTGGTCAGCCACCAGCAGCAGCTGCCGGCGGTGACGCTGTCGTTCAACGTGGCGCCGGGCTATTCGCTGTCCGACGCGGTGTCGGCGATCCACCAGATCAACGCGGAGCTGAACTTCCCGCCACAGGTGCGCGGCCAGTTCATCGGCAAGGCCGCCGAGTTCAACTCCTCGCTGGGCGACGAGGTGCTGTTGCTGCTGGCCGCGATCGTGGTGATCTACATCGTGCTGGGCGTGCTGTACGAGAGCTACATCCACCCGCTGACGATCATCTCCACCCTGCCGCCGGCTGGCGTGGGCGCGCTGCTGGCACTGATGATGTTCGGCATGAGCCTGTCGGTGGACGGCATCGTGGGCATCGTGCTCTTGATCGGCATCGTCAAGAAGAACGCGATCATGATGATCGACTTCGCGATCGAGGCGCGCCGCACCGGCCTCAACGCGCATGACGCGATCCGCCGCGCCTGCCTGCTGCGCTTCCGCCCGATCATGATGACCACCGCGGCGGCGATGCTCGGCGCCTTGCCGCTGGCGCTGGGCACCGGCATCGGCTCGGAGCTGCGCCGGCCGCTGGGCGTGTCGATCGTCGGCGGCCTGCTGCTGTCGCAGCTGGTGACGCTGTACACCACGCCGGTGATCTACCTGTACATGGAGCGTTTCTCCGACTGGCTCGCCGCACGCCGGGAACGGCGTGCGCTGGAACACGCGCGGGCCGATCGCACGACGTGATCCGATCGCTTGCCGCCTGCCCCTGCCCGCGCGACGCCGGCAGGGGTTTTTCCTTTTCGCGTCCCGATCAACCGTTTTGCCGCTGGTGCGTTGAGGGTGGGATGATCCGCCTGGATCCCGCCCGGCATCGTGCCGCCTGCACCACGGTCGTGTTTCCCGCATGAATGTCTCCGGCTCCTTCATCCGCCGTCCGATCGGCACCAGCTTGCTCGCGATCGGCCTGTTCGTCGGCGGCATGATCTGCTACTTCCTGCTCGGCGTGTCGGCGCTGCCGAACATGCAGTTCCCGGCGATCTTCGTGCAGGCCAGCCAGGCCGGCGCCGACGCCAGCACCATGGCCTCCACCGTGGCCGCGCCGCTGGAACGGCACCTGGGCCAGGTGCCCGGCATCGAGACGATGCGCTCGTCCAGTTCGGAAGGGCGCACCTTCGTCTTCATGATGTTCCGCAACGGCACCGACCTGGGTTCGGCCGCGCGCGACGTGCAGGCGGCGATCAACGCGGCCGCGCCGGACCTGCCCAGCGGCCTCAACGGCGCGCCCAGCTACCAGAAGGCCAATCCCAACGACGACCCGGTGATCGCCTTCGCGCTGACCTCCGACACGCAGGCCGCGGGCGATCTCTACAACGTCGCCGACACCTTGCTGGCGCAGCGCCTGCGCCAGTTGCCGGGTGTCTCGTCGGTGGAGATCGCCGGCGCTTCGACCCCGGCGATCCGCGTCGACGTGAACCTGCGCGCGCTCAACGCGATGGGCCTGTCGCCGGACCAGCTGCGCAACGCCTTGCGCGCGGCCAACGTGACCTCGCCGGAAGGCTTCCTCAGCGACGGCAAGACGCGCATGGCGGTGGCCGCCACCACCTCGCTGCACAGCGCCGCGGACTTCGCGAAACTGGTGGTGGCCAGCCACGATGGCACGCCGGTGCGCCTCGCCGACGTGGCGAACGTCTACGCCGGTACCGAGGACGCCTACCAGGCGGCGTGGTTCGGCGGCCAGCCGGCGGTGCTGATGTACGTGTACAAGAAGGCCGACGCCAACGTCATCTCCACCGTGGACCTGGTCAAGGCGCAACTGCCGGCGCTGCGCACGTTCCTGCAGCCAGGCACCCGGCTCACCCCGTTCTTCGACGGCACGCCGACCATCCGCGCCTCGCTGCACGAGGTGCAGGCGACCTTGCTGATCTCGCTGGCGATGGTGGTGCTGACCATGGCGCTGTTCCTGCGTCGTCTCGCACCCACGCTGATCGCCGCGGTGGCGGTGCCGCTGTCGCTGGCCGGTGCGTTCGTGGCGATGTACATCCTCGACTACACGCTCAACAACCTCACCCTGCTGGCGCTGGTGATCGCGATCGGGTTCGTGGTGGACGACGCGATCGTGGTGATCGAGAACATCATTCGCCACATCGACGACGGCATGACGCGCATGCAGGCCACCCTGGCCGGCGCGCGCGAGATCGGCTTCACCATCGTCTCGATCACCGCCTCGCTGGTGGCGGTGTTCATCCCGCTGCTGTTCGCCGGCGGCATCACCGGCATGTTCATGCACGAGTTCGCGGTGACCCTGGTGGCGGCGATCGTGGTGTCGGCCGCGGTGTCGCTGACGCTCACGCCGGCGCTGTGCGGGCGTTTCCTCGGCGGCCATCGCGCACGCGAGGCCAGCGCCGGGCCCGCGCGCAGCCACGTGCTGGACCGCTTCCACGCCCGCATGCTCGGCGTGTACCGGCGGGCGCTGGATTTCTCGCTGCGCCACGTGCTGGCCTTCTCGCTGACGCCCCTGGTGCTGATCGTCGCCACGTTCTACCTGTTCACCGTGGTCAAGACCGGTCTGTTCCCGCAGCAGGACACCGGCCTGATCTGGGGCCGCGCCACCTCCAGCGCCACGGTATCGTTCGACGAGAGCCGGCAGCGGCTGGAGCGGCTCACCGCGATGCTGCTGGCCGACCCGGACGTGGCCACGGTGGGCACGCGCCTGGGCAGCAGCCGCCAGGGTGCCAGCGGCTCGTTCAACATCGACCTCAAGACGCGCAGCGAAGGGCGCACCGACGACACCTTCACCGTGCTGGCCCGGTTGAGCGCCAAGGCCGCGAAGTATCCCGACCTGCACCTGCGCCTGCGCGCCGTGCAGGACCTGCCCAGCGGCGGTGGCGGCGGCACCAGCCAGGGCGCGCAATACCAGGTCTCGCTGCAGGGCAACGACCTCGCCACGCTGCAACTGTGGCTGCCGCGATTGGTGGCCGAGCTGAAGAAGAACCCGCTGCTGCGCGACGTCGGCAGCGACGTGGAGGAGGGCGGCCTGCGCCAGAACATCGTGATCGATCGCGACACCGCGGCGCGGCTCGGGGTGTCCATCGGCGCCATCGACGGCGCGCTTTACGACGCCTTCGGCCAGCGCCAGGTGTCGACCATCTACTCGGACATCAACCAGTACAGCGTGGTGGTCAACGCGCTGCCCGCGCAGACCGCCACGCCGGACGCGCTCAATCGCGTATACGTGAAATCGAACCAGGGCCAGATGGTGCCGATCACCGCGTTCGCCCGCCAGGAATCCGGCCTGGCGCCGTCGCAGATCACCCACCAGAACCAGTTCACCACGATGGACCTGAGCTTCAACCTCGCGCCCGGGGTGAGCATGGGCCAGGCGATGCAGGTGATCCAGGCCACCGTGGGCAACATGCGCATGCCCGGCGACATCAAGCTCAACATGGGCGGGGATTTCCGCCGCTTCCAGGAATCGCAGAGTGGCATGCTGTGGCTGGTGCTGGCCGCGATCGTCACCGTCTACATCGTGCTTGGCATGCTGTACGAGAGCCTGATCCACCCCGTCACCATCCTTTCCACGCTGCCGGCGGCAGGTGTCGGCGCGTTGCTGGCACTGTGGCTGACCGACACCGAGTTGTCGGTGGTGGCGCAGATCGCGCTGGTGCTTTTGATCGGCATCGTCAAGAAGAACGCGATCATGATGATCGACTTCGCCCTGGTCGCCCAGCGCGAACACCACAAGCCGCCGCTGGAGGCCGTGCGCGAAGCCTGCCTGGTGCGCTTCCGCCCGATCATGATGACCACCATGGTCGCCATCCTCGCCGCCCTGCCCATCGCCATCGGCCTGGGCGAAGGCAGCGAACTGCGCCGCCCGCTCGGCATCGCCCTGATCGGCGGCCTGCTGATCTCGCAAAGCCTCACCCTGCTCAGCACCCCAGCGCTGTACGTGGTGTTCTCCTGCCTGGCCGAACGGCGCAAGGCGTGGAGCGCGCGCCGGCGCGAACTCAAGCTGGCGCGGCGTCGTCAGGTTGTTGCCGGGACCTGATGGTTTCGCCCCTGCATTGTGCAATGCGGACGGTGGGCTGCCTGCGCGCCACGAACTGGGCACGAAGGTCGGGGGCGCGGCGGGTTTCTTTCTGAGCTGCCTGCGCGGCAGCGAACAACGCGGCCTGCTGCGGATCGACGCCGGTGCTTTTCTGAGCTGCCTGCGCGGCAGCGAACCATGGATGGTGCGAAGCGTCAGATCTGCGCGCTTTCTGAGCTGCCTGCGCGGCAGCGAACCTCGGTGAACTTCCCGGCGACGACCTTGCCCATTTCTGAGCTGCCTGCGCGGCAGCGAACGCCATCCCGTCGCCGCATCAGGTGGCCTTCGATTTCTGAGCTGCCTGCGCGGCAGCGAACAGAAACGCGCACCACCGCGCCGGTGTTCTCAATTTTCTGAGCTGCCTGCGCGGCAGCGAACGCACGATGGTATCGCCCGCGACGCCATACGGTTTTCTGAGCTGCCTGCGCGGCAGCGAACGCGGATGCTGCGCGCGGCCACGTCGGCGTCCATTTCTGAGCCGCCTGCGCGGCAGCGAACATCAGCGCGACCTATTGACACGGATTGCCGAATTTCTGAGCTGCCTGCGCGGCAGCGAACGCCATGTCGAGCGGCGTGGCGGCGGGCTTGGCTTTCTGAGCTGCCTGCGCGGCAGCGAACGAAACCACGCTCACGGCCGTCAACGGCCTGCATTTCTGAGCTGCCTGCGCGGCAGCGAACGGGAAATGGGTTTGCAGATCAGCGGCATCTCTTTTCTGAGCTGCCTGCGCGGCAGCGAACAACCAGGTCCGGGCGGCCAAGATCCACGATCTTTTCTGAGCTGCCTGCGCGGCAGCGAACACGTCTTCCACGCGCGGCTGTCCGCCCATTTCTTTCTGAGCTGCCTGCGCGGCAGCGAACGCCCCGGATGCGGCGCTGCATGGCTTCGCGTTTTTCTGAGCTGCCTGCGCGGCAGCGAACAAGGCGGGCCGCGGCGGCGCCCTTACGCTGCATTTCTGAGCTGCCTGCGCGGCAGCGAACGATGGCCACAGCGCATGGGCCAGCCATCCTTTTCTGAGCTGCCTGCGCGGCAGCGAACTCGTTGCTGAGCCCGGTCTCAATGCGCGTCTTTTTCTGAGCTGCCTGCGCGGCAGCGAACGTCGCGCGATGCCTTCCGCAACTACCCGATCGTTTCTGAGCTGCCTGCGCGGCAGCGAACGTTGGTCACCCACCACAGCAGCATCAGCGCCTTTTCTGAGCTGCCTGCGCGGCAGCGAACTCGGCAAAGGCAAGCCGACCAAGATGATTAGTTTTCTGAGCTGCCTGCGCGGCAGCGAACGGAATACCGTTGCGGCGCCACTCGCTCACACTGTTTCTGAGTTGCCTGCGCGGCAGCGAACTCCCGGCTTGGCACGCCCATGCCGCCCGTGGTTTTCTGAGCTGCCTGCGCGGCAGCGAACGTCTCGCGCGTGCGCAACCGCGTCACCTATGCTTTCTGAGCTGCCTGCGCGGCAGCGAACTCCGTGCGGATGGCCTGCACGTAGAACGACGCTTTCTGAGCTGCCTGCGCGGCAGCGAACAAGTGGTATGCCGTGGCCCCCAACGGCTACAATTTCTGAGCTGCCTGCGCGGCAGCGAACCCGCTGATGGCGATGCGCAGCGCGGCCTTGGTTTTCTGAGCTGCCTGCGCGGCAGTGAACGTTCGGCGTGTCGGTCTCGGTGTTCGGGTCGTTTTCTGAGCTGCCTGCGCGGCAGCGAACACCATGAAGGAGATGACCATGATTGACCTGAATTTCTGAGCTGCCTGCGCGGCAGCGAACGAGCGGGAGGCGCACCGGGTCGATGCCGAGCATTTCTGAGCTGCCTGCGCGGCAGCGAACCATCGACCTGCACAACGATCGCAAGCCCGACTTTTCTGAGCTGCCTGCGCGGCAGCGAACCACCAGGGTATGCAGGGCGCGGCCGAACAGCATTTCTGAGCTGCCTGCGCGGCAGCGAACTTGGAAGCATTGCAATCCATCGTCGCATCGCTTTTCTGAGCTGCCTGCGCGGCAGCGAACTCCAACCTGCTTATCCCTGTGATCCGGGCAAATTTCTGAGCTGCCTGCGCGGCAGCGAACATCCGTGCGGACGCGGGCCGCCAATCGCAACTTTTCTGAGCTGCCTGCGCGGCAGCGAACTCGATGCTCACCGCCTACGCCAAGCGCATCGATTTCTGAGCTGCCTGCGCGGCAGCGAACATGAAGGCATGGCGAAACCGTCAGAATTGATCTTTCTGAGCTGCCTGCGCGGCAGCGAACTCGGCATCGCGCAGGTCGGCACCGCTCAGGTATTTCTGAGCTGCCTGCGCGGCAGCGAACTATTATTCAGCGGCTACTATAGACGGCGCGCTTTTCTGAGCTGCCTGCGCGGCAGCGAACCAGCGCCAACAACGTCGTCGGCAGCACCGTCTTTTCTGAGCTGCCTGCGCGGCAGCGAACGATGTAAAGCCCGTACTCCGCCAGCTTCTTCAGTTTCTGAGCTGCCTGCGCGGCAGCGAACTACCTGGCCAGCCTGAAAACCGACCCCGACGTTTTCTGAGCTGCCTGCGCGGCAGCGAACGCGCAGGATGATCACTTCCTCCTCGCCGATCATTTCTGAGCTGCCTGCGCGGCAGCGAACTGACGATGTAGACCCTTCGGGCGATGGGGATATTTCTGAGCTGCCTGCGCGGCAGCGAACGACGGCGCGGCCGCGCCGTTCGGGTTGGACATTTTCTGAGCTGCCTGCGCGGCAGCGAACGGTGATTCCCTGGCCGCCGGCGGCGGCACGGTTTTCTGAGCTGCCTGCGCGGCAGCGAACGCGCTATGGGAGGACATCAACACGGCGATCAATTTCTGAGCTGCCTGCGCGGCAGCGAACTCCAGCTCACGCCAGAGCAGATCGCCGAGGCTTTTCTGAGCTGCCTGCGCGGCAGCGAACGCGATTGCGCTGCGCGTTGTACTGCCCGAACATTTCTGAGCTGCCTGCGCGGCAGCGAACGCGGAGGTGATCCTTTTTTTCGTCCCGAAGGCTTTCTGAGCTGCCTGCGCGGCAGCGAACGGATATCGCCGTAGGCCCTCGGAGCTGGGTGTTTTCTGAGCTGCCTGCGCGGCAGCGAACAAACCCATGGGTCAGGCCCTCCGGATCGGGGTTTTCTGAGCTGCCTGCGCGGCAGCGAACTGGCACCGCGTGCGCTTCGACTGGTCCGGCTCTTTCTGAGCTGCCTGCGCGGCAGCGAACAGGTCGGCGGTCGGGTCGCGCTCACAGCGGCCTTTCTGAGCTGCCTGCGCGGCAGCGAACCATATCTGCCGGATGTTGGTGGCCAGGACATATTTCTGAGCTGCCTGCGCGGCAGCGAACGCCCCAGTGCTTGATGCGGTTGTGCGCCTGCTTTTCTGAGCTGCCTGCGCGGCAGCGAACCTTGTTCGGACGATTCAAATTCAGGCCGAAAATTTCTGAGCTGCCTGCGCGGCAGCGAACAAACTGTCAGGGCCGGTTCGGGTCAGCGCATATTTCTGAGCTGCCTGCGCGGCAGCGAACGTCGATGGTCGAGCCGGGCTCGCGATCGAACTTTTCTGAGCTGCCTGCGCGGCAGCGAACGCCTCGCGCGATGCCGCCGACGCGCGGGTCGATTTCTGAGCTGCCTGCGCGGCAGCGAACAAGACCAAGGAGGAATGGCGGAAGCAGGTCGATTTCTGAGCTGCCTGCGCGGCAGCGAACGGCAAAGACCGGCCGATGCTGATGGAGCGCCTGTTTCTGAGCTGCCTGCGCGGCAGCGAACCACGACCCGCGTCCGGAATACCTCCGCGAGCTTTTCTGAGCTGCCTGCGCGGCAGCGAACCCGCGTATGATCGCCGACTACGCCAGCCTGCATTTCTGAGCTGCCTGCGCGGCAGCGAACACGCAAGGAAGCCGCGAAGCTGGGCGCGAACGTTTCTGAGCTGCCTGCGCGGCAGCGAACTGGATTTCATCGAACACGTCCACGAGGTGCTTTTTCTGAGCTGCCTGCGCGGCAGCGAACCTGAAAAACGTGGCGTTCGAAGATGACTCGTGTTTCTGAGCTGCCTGCGCGGCAGCGAACGCCGCCGCTCCCCGCGCTTCGGCCTCGACCGCTTTCTGAGCTGCCTGCGCGGCAGCGAACGGTGATTATGGCGATGTACCGGCGCGCGTTCTTTTCTGAGCTGCCTGCGCGGCAGCGAACATGGGGATGGTCATGACTTCCTCTCCTGCTCTTTTCTGAGCTGCCTGCGCGGCAGCGAACTTGTAGCTCAGTTCCAGCGCCGACGTGGTCTTTTTCTGAGCTGCCTGCGCGGCAGCGAACATTTGTGCAACAGCAGCAGCGTGTACTGCTTTTTTCTGAGCTGCCTGCGCGGCAGCGAACACGGTGTCGTCCCAGCCGTCCGGGTCTTTCGCTTTCTGAGCTGCCTGCGCGGCAGCGAACATCCGGTCAAGCCGCATGCGGAGGTCGATGATTTTCTGAGCTGCCTGCGCGGCAGCGAACTGGCCCACGATCAAGAACGGAGATGCGATCCTTTTCTGAGCTGCCTGCGCGGCAGCGAACCGCCTCCAGTGCGCGCACGGCAAGCTCGACCTTTTCTGAGCTGCCTGCGCGGCAGCGAACACGGCCGCGCGCCGCAGGGCCTGAATCCCCGTTTTCTGAGCTGCCTGCGCGGCAGCGAACGCGACCACTTCGCCCACGTCCCGGGCAGACACTTTCTGAGCTGCCTGCGCGGCAGCGAACGACGAGAGCCCGTCGAATGCCTGCGACATGATTTTCTGAGCTGCCTGCGCGGCAGCGAACGTGTAATTCATCTAGCCACCTTTCTCGCGTATTTTCTGAGCTGCCTGCGCGGCAGCGAACAATTGAACGCAAAGACCCCAGCCGATTTATCGTTTCTGAGCTGCCTGCGCGGCAGCGAACTGTTCAAGCTGCTGCGGCTTCGGAGTTTGTAATTTCTGAGCTGCCTGCGCGGCAGCGAACGCAGCGAGGCGCGCCGCATCGCGGTTGAGTTCGTTTCTGAGCTGCCTGCGCGGCAGCGAACTGGATCGACCTGCGCCGCCTGTGCTGGCGGGTTTTCTGAGCTGCCTGCGCGGCAGCGAACCGCTCGACGTCCGTTCGTACAGTGCGGTACATTTTCTGAGCTGCCTGCGCGGCAGCGAACAGGCGCTGCTCGATCGCAACAGCCTGGAGCTTTTTCTGAGCTGCCTGCGCGGCAGCGAACTCGAGCACTACCTGCAGCGCAAGCGCCTGCGTTTTCTGAGCTGCCTGCGCGGCAGCGAACCAGCCAGCCCGCGCCGATGTTGACCAGCGCCATTTCTGAGCTGCCTGCGCGGCAGCGAACCGTGGCGTGGAGCTCAACGGGCCGGCCGACCATTTCTGAGCTGCCTGCGCGGCAGCGAACGACGCCTTCGAGCTGACTCGGACGTTCGTGATTTTCTGAGCTGCCTGCGCGGCAGCGAACTTCGGCTTGTACGGCCAGGCCGACCCCATCCTTTTCTGAGCTGCCTGCGCGGCAGCGAACGACCTGACCGACGCGCGCGCCGTGATGCGCGTTTTCTGAGCTGCCTGCGCGGCAGCGAACGGCTGCTTGAACGAGTTGCGGAACCGCGGGCTTTTCTGAGCTGCCTGCGCGGCAGCGAACGAGTCCGGCGCGACCCTGCGCGACTACTTCGCTTTCTGAGCTGCCTGCGCGGCAGCGAACGGGGATCGACGTCGGCCGGGACGCGCTCGGGATTTCTGAGCTGCCTGCGCGGCAGCGAACGGTGCGCAACTACGCCGCCATCGCGCTGACATTTTCTGAGCTGCCTGCGCGGCAGCGAACCGTCCACGCCCACGAATCCACCGACGCATTGATTTCTGAGCTGCCTGCGCGGCAGCGAACACCAGGTGGTCATCGGTAGCTCCACGATTCAGTTTCTGAGCTGCCTGCGCGGCAGCGAACAAACCCACACCACGCTCACTGTCGACTTGCTTTTTCTGAGCTGCCTGCGCGGCAGCGAACGGCAAGCTCTCGCTGGAGCAGTTGATCGCCGGTTTCTGAGCTGCCTGCGCGGCAGCGAACACCAAGGATTTCGTCATGCACCACGAGGACCATTTCTGAGCTGCCTGCGCGGCAGCGAACTACGATCGCTGACGTGTCTGCCGTATTGGCTGTTTCTGAGCTGCCTGCGCGGCAGCGAACGAGCCGACCAGTCTTGAGTCGAACGTGACGAATTTCTGAGCTGCCTGCGCGGCAGCGAACAATGTACGGCAGCCAGTCCGGCGGCAGCGCAATTTCTGAGCTGCCTGCGCGGCAGCGAACGAATCCGAAGCCGCCAGCCTGCGCCGTCAGCTTTTCTGAGCTGCCTGCGCGGCAGCGAACGAATCCCTTGCCGGAATCCCGGCGTTATTGAATTTCTGAGCTGCCTGCGCGGCAGCGAACGATCGTCATCGGTGCCAGTCGCAAGGCCGCGATTTCTGAGCTGCCTGCGCGGCAGCGAACGAACGCAGCGGCTTCGCGCTCTTGCGCGGTCATTTCTGAGCTGCCTGCGCGGCAGCGAACGGTACTTCTGAAAAGTTTGTCGTGACCGTGATTTTCTGAGCTGCCTGCGCGGCACCGAACATCCGTGAGCATGTCGAGTCGGAATATCCGAATTTCTGAGCTGCCTGCGCGGCAGCGAACCTCGAGCCCTTGTTGCTCTGGCTCAGGAACATTTTCTGAGCTGCCTGCGCGGCAGCGAACCTTATCAAGACCATTCGCGCCAATGAGGCAAATTTCTGAGCTGCCTGCGCGGCAGCGAACAACGCGAGGCAAAGGGAAGCTACTCACACACATTTCTGAGCTGCCTGCGCGGCAGCGAACCTTGGCAATCGTGTACCAGAAGTTCGCGCGCTTTTCTGAGCTGCCTGCGCGGCAGCGAACTGGCCGGAATGGCGAACCATTCATGGCGACCATTTCTGAGCTGCCTGCGCGGCAGCGAACTTATCACTGCTTCCGTTGGCTCTACCTGTGCTTTTCTGAGCTGCCTGCGCGGCAGCGAACGATCGGCGCGCATCGAATCGGAGCTGGGCTTGTTTCTGAGCTGCCTGCGCGGCAGCGAACACCTTCTCAAGGGCACGCAAGTATTCGTATCCTTTCTGAGCTGCCTGCGCGGCAGCGAACCCAAACGGTACGGAGTCCGATCCCGTCCCGAATTTCTGAGCTGCCTGCGCGGCAGCGAACGGCAACGGCGATGCCGTCACCGGATTTTCTCTTTTCTGAGCTGCCTGCGCGGCAGCGAACAATACGGTCATACTCCGCTTCCGTTCGCTATATTTCTGAGCTGCCTGCGCGGCAGCGAACTGCGAATAATACGCCGCAATCTATCATCTACTTTTCTGAGCTGCCTGCGCGGCAGCGAACGTTACTTTTTGCCCTTGCCCTTTTCATCCTTGTTTCTGAGCTGCCTGCGCGGCAGCGAACCGTCTCGTCCATCCGTTGTCGCCCCCTGTGGCTTTCTGAGCTGCCTGCGCGGCAGCGAACAAGGCGGAGTTCTTCGAGGATCGCCGCGACCTTTTCTGAGCTGCCTGCGCGGCAGCGAACCATGAGCTTCGACAAGCTCCCGGCCGTGTCCGTTTCTGAGCTGCCTGCGCGGCAGCGAACGTGTTAGGCGGCAGTGGTTGTTCGCAAGGCAATTTCTGAGCTGCCTGCGCGGCAGCGAACGTAGCTGGCTACCTGCACGGGGTTCCAGCTCATTTCTGAGCTGCCTGCGCGGCAGCGAACGCTTGAACGATAAGGGATTGAAATTTCCATTTTTTCTGAGCTGCCTGCGCGGCAGCGAACCCGCGCATCGCGTATGCCGAGCGCATGGAGCATTTCTGAGCTGCCTGCGCGGCAGCGAACGATGGCGTGGATCTGCTGCTGCGCGGTGTCCTTTTCTGAGCTGCCTGCGCGGCAGCGAACTCGTTGGCCCCGGCACACCCGACCGGGCACATTTTCTGAGCTGCCTGCGCGGCAGCGAACGCGAAGGCGTCGATCATGGCGTGGCTCCCGGTTTTCTGAGCTGCCTGCGCGGCAGCGAACGGCGCGTAATGCGAAGCCGGTTCGCCCATGTTTTTCTGAGCTGCCTGCGCGGCAGCGAACACGAATGGCGCGACCCTCACGAAGCTGGGGCCTTTCTGAGCTGCCTGCGCGGCAGCGAACGTTCCGTAATGCGGTTTTATTTTGTACTTCATTTTCTGAGCTGCCTGCGCGGCAGCGAACGCATGGTCGATCAGCAGATCCGCGATCTTGCGTTTCTGAGCTGCCTGCGCGGCAGCGAACATACCGTGACCGCGTTGCCCGTTCTCGCGCTGTTTCTGAGCTGCCTGCGCGGCAGCGAACTATGACTGGCTGGCCGCGTCGCCGGATGGCTTTTTCTGAGCTGCCTGCGCGGCAGCGAACATCAGCTCGGCGCGGCCGTCATCGAGCAGGGCTTTCTGAGCTGCCTGCGCGGCAGCGAACTTCGTCAAGTTCAATCGGCGCTTTCGTCACCGTTTCTGAGCTGCCTGCGCGGCAGCGAACATCCTGCGCTGCGCCGTCTGCGGCGGCCCCATTTTCTGAGCTGCCTGCGCGGCAGCGAACCGCAGGCGGATGGCGCCAAGTCGTCCGTCGTCTTTCTGAGCTGCCTGCGCGGCAGCGAACTACCTGATCGACAAGTACCTGCGCGACGACCATTTCTGAGCTGCCTGCGCGGCAGCGAACTAACTGTATCGCGCATTGCGACGCTAATCGTGTTTCTGAGCTGCCTGCGCGGCAGCGAACGAAACCGCTATCTGCCGGCGCTTGCCGTTCCTTTTCTGAGCTGCCTGCGCGGCAGCGAACGGAAGCGATCCCTGTCCGGCAAGTGCCCAGCATTTCTGAGCTGCCTGCGCGGCAGCGAACCAATGGATATTGAAACCGACCCATTCAAATATTTTCTGAGCTGCCTGCGCGGCAGCGAACCAGCGATTCCTTGGGGCAAAGAAAACCCGCTTTTTCTGAGCTGCCTGCGCGGCAGCGAACTACACTGAGCATAATTTGCCGCAGCCGCGTTATTTCTGAGCTGCCTGCGCGGCAGCGAACTTCTAGTGTACGGATCTATCTTTTGTTTTATTTTTCTGAGCTGCCTGCGCGGCAGCGAACAAATTATGCTCAGTGTATCGCGGCGGGCGGAGTTTTCTGAGCTGCCTGCGCGGCAGCGAACGCCAGTCGTCTGAATACGCGTGTTATTTTGCATTTCTGAGCTGCCTGCGCGGCAGCGAACTCTTTCTTGCTCTTTTTCCGGCGGCTCATGATTTTCTGAGCTGCCTGCGCGGCAGCGAACTCAATACCATCGACGCGCCGCTGTTGCGGTTTTTTCTGAGCTGCCTGCGCGGCAGCGAACACGTTCGCGCGTGGCTGGCCCTTTTTTGTGATTTTCTGAGCTGCCTGCGCGGCAGCGAACCCTACATGTCCAATACCAGCGTGGCTGCGCTGTTTCTGAGCTGCCTGCGCGGCAGCGAACCCGCGGCGATTGCGCACGTAGTGCTCGGTCATTTTCTGAGCTGCCTGCGCGGCAGCGAACAAACCGCCGACACGACGCCGCGCATGGCTTCTTTTCTGAGCTGCCTGCGCGGCAGCGAACGCAAGAAAACCCACGGCAAGGAATACCAGCACTTTCTGAGCTGCCTGCGCGGCAGCGAACCGGACTTCGTCTCCCCGTTGCTGCCGTCCTCTTTTCTGAGCTGCCTGCGCGGCAGCGAACTGGTAGTCCAGCATTTCGGTGTCCTCGTCTGTTTTCTGAGCTGCCTGCGCGGCAGCGAACGGCGACTTCCGGCCGCATCGCAAGTGGGAACTTTTCTGAGCTGCCTGCGCGGCAGCGAACGACGGCGCCAGCGGCTGGGACATGCTCACGCATTTCTGAGCTGCCTGCGCGGCAGCGAACGAAACCGCTATCTGCCGGCGCCTGCCGTTCCTTTTCTGAGCTGCCTGCGCGGCAGCGAACCTGATCTGCGCGCGATAGAGCCCGCGGTACTTTTTCTGAGCTGCCTGCGCGGCAGCGAACAACAGCTCAATGCGATAGCGGCGCCGTGCGTATTTCTGAGCTGCCTGCGCGGCAGCGAACGACGCCTTCGAGCTGACTCGGACGTTCGTGATTTTCTGAGCTGCCTGCGCGGCAGCGAACCCAAGCCCTCTCGCGGATCGGGGTTTCAGGCTTTTCTGAGCTGCCTGCGCGGCAGCGAACCTGGATCGCCCGGCCACCAGTGCCGCGATCATTTTCTGAGCTGCCTGCGCGGCAGCGAACTAGAGCGGAACTCATCCAAGTATCTGACTCGCCACGGCAAAGCGCAAAGAAGGAAGCCAGCTCCCTTTGATGAGAGCTGGCTTCCAAGTGGTTGAATGTGCTGACTTGTTGCGTGTTTCAAAAAAATGGGTCAGAACCAGGGCACGGTGGCTGGGCCGCCAAGTCCGTGGCTGTTGAAGGGACCGGCGGTGGCCTCGGGCTGGAGCGGGCCGAGCGCGATGAACAGGCAGAAAGGTTGTCGGGTACTTCGGCTGTGTAGGTGGATGTAGGGCAGATCAGGGCGGCGTTCCACGCTGGTGGGAATGGCATCCCTGGCCTGTTCCATGGTTTCGTCCTTGCGGCGCATGCGCCGTCGTCGCAGCCGATCGGCATTGGTCTTGAATTGCTTGCGTTGCACGGTGCGATGCGGCGCGTCGGTGGGCGAAGCGGCGATCTCCTTTGTGCGGACGTGATCGCGCATACCTTTTAGCCAGTCGGTGGCCATCAGTTGTTGCAGATCGGCTTGACTACCATGAAGACGAAGCGTGGTGCCCAGCGTGCGCGGGCTCAAGCTGTAGTCGGGGAAGCTGATACCGATGGTGTCCCGGCGCTGCTGCACCAATGCAAGATGCAGGTTGTCGTAGAGCGCGCCCAGGAGTTGTGTCGGTCCCGATTCAGGGTCGGGAACGACCTTGAGGTCGATGTAGTGCGTGGTCATGGCGTCAGTTCGCTTCGCCGAACACGCCGCCGCGGATCAGGGTGGCGATCACGAAATGCTGCTGGTCGGGTTCGGGCGCCTTGTCCTTGATGATCCAGTTGTCGAGAAGGTTGTAGAAGTCGGTCTTTTCCTTGGGCTGGCGATATGCCTTGCCTTGGGTAGTGACTGAGCCGTAGGGCTCGATGGCAATGGGGCCGTTCGCGGCCGCTTCGGGATACCAGGTGTCGATGGTGCGCAGCGCATTGCCGATCTTCTGCGAGTGGATGGCGGCCACGCCATCGACATCGTACAGCGTCTTGCTCTTGTCGCCGCGGCCGCGGTCCAGGATCAGCTCCTGCGAGGGGAACACCTCCTGCCCGGCGCCGATGCGCACGAAGGCAGTGACCTGCAGCAGCACATGGCTATTGCCGGCGAGGCCGTTGGCGATGAGTGCTGCCAGCTCGGACAGTGGCTTGGCTTCCGCGGAAGGCGCCTTGAGGTCGAGCAACGAATGGGTCAGTGCATCGAAGGTCCAACTGGTTTTTGCCTGGCCGTTCTCGATGTGGGCCACGGTCACTTCTACCTGCTCCGCGCCGATGCGGTTGCGCCACAGGAAGCGGCCGTTGGCGAGGTTGGCGGCGTAGCGGTTGGCCAATTCGGCAAAACCGTTCTGTTGGACGTAGCCCGCCACGGTGGCCAACAGTTTCTGCCGATAGGCGGCATCGTTGCAGGCGGAGGGCTGCCCGGTGCCGGCCAGCACACGCAGGGTGAACTGAACCTTCAGCGTGTCGGCATCGGCGGGCAGGGTGGCCACGTCTACGGTTTGCAGGTTGGGGTTCTGGATGGCTGCATCCAGTTTGGCCGGGTCTGTTGCGCCACCTTTCAGGCGGTTGGAGATGGTGCCGCGCACGGATTTTGCGCGCAGCGTGATGGGCGTCCAGTTTTGCGACTCGGTGCGTGCGCTCCAGTTGCCACTGGACATCAGTGCATCGGAAGGGTCGAGTTTGCGCTCGAAGGCGAGGACGGAAGCGGTCTTGAGTTCATTGGCCATGATGGAATTCCTTGTCGTGTCAGAGAGTGGTGTCGGCGGAGCGGTAGTTGTTGCGGCAGCGGTACAGTCCTTCGTCGGGACGGCTGTCGGCGTACCAGAGCAGGTCTTGCGGTGCATGCAGGCGGTGCGGGCCTATCCATTCGCCCATGGAATACAGGCTTTCGACGAAGCGGAAGGGCGTGGTGGCGTCGCGCGCGTGGGCCACGGTGCCCGCATCGTGCAGTTCTCCGAGAGCGCCGTAGCCCACGGGAATGGGCACGACCCAGCCCGAGCCTTTCTTGCGATCGTTTTGCCAGCCACCATTGCCTTCATTGGCCTTGGCGTCGTAATGCCAATTGATGCGCGAGAGCGATAGCCACGCATCGAGACGCGTGGCTTGTGGCGACTGCTTGCGCAACTCGTCCAGCCGGCTGTCGATCAGGTCGTCGCGGGCCACCAATGCCGAGCCTGGCAACAGGCGAGCGCGCAGCTTGCGGAACTCCCTGGCTTGGTCGTCGCTGTCGCCGGTGAAGTTGGCCAGCCATGGGCGATGACGCGAAGCCGCCGCTTGCGTAGCCGGCAACAGCGTGCCACCGGCGATGCGCATGCCTTGCAACAGGTCGAGGATGGTTTCCAGATCGTGCTGCTGCGCGTCCCTGTCCCATGCCCCGGCGTTCACCGCCAGCACCATACTGAGGTCCAGGTGGATGCGACCTTCCTCGACGATGGCAGGCATAGCGGCTCTTCCATCCTTGTCTATGAGTTTCCGCTCGATATCACGCTGAATCGGGTTGCGGGTGAGCCGGAAGCTTTTGACGAAGCCACCCTCGGTGGTCTGCTCCTGGCGGTCGTGGCAGACCACGCCCACGGCACCGAACTCCAGATCCAGCCCGGCGGCGCGGGTTTTGCGTTCCAGTGCCCACATCAGCCCGAGAAAGGCAGTGATGGACGGGAAACCGTGAGTCAACGGGCTGGAGACAGCGTTGGCGTTGTGCACCTTGAGATGCGGCAACACCAGTAGATGGGTGAAGTGCGGAAGCGTATTCATGCGGCACCTGCCTTGGCGCGGGGTTGCAACGGGATGGGCCAGGCCACGTCGAGGATGGCCTGCCGGGCGAAGTGACGCATTTCCGCCTCGCCGAGCATGGTCAGTTTGTCGCTACGCTTGCGGAGTTGACCGTTGAGCCAGAGGCCGAAGCGGCCCGCTACCTCATCGGCCCAGTTGCCATACTCATAAGCCTGGTTGAAGGCGAGATCGTCCGCTTGCCAGTGCGGATGCCCTGGATCGTTGCGTTCCGGCAGCTCGAAGCGGTCGGGGTCGAGCCAGAGCTGCTCGCACAGCGGCAGCTGGCAGGCCTCATCCCGCGTCCAGCCGGCTGGGTAGCTTCCACGAATTGCCACGCCGAACATGGCCAACTCCTGACCGATGGCTTGTTCGATGGTTTCGCGATGCTTGCGGGTTTCCATGGTCGGATCAGGATTGGCTTTGAGGAAGGCAGTCAGTGAGTGCAGCAACTCGCGCATCCCGCCGAACCGGTTCAGCTCGCCATGCCGTTCGTTGAACACCGAATCGAGCCTGAGCAGGTTCATCGCAGCACTTGGCTTCCACGCCGGTGGTGGCAGCGAAGCCAGCAGGTAGTTCACGCCGCCGCGCTCGGTGTTCAGTTGCGAGATGTTCTGCGGCTTGGTGCCACCCAGCTTGCGGGCGACGAGATCGCGGTAGTCGCGGTAAATGGCGTCGGCCGGCTTGTTGTCGCGTCTGGCTTGTCGCATTTCCTTGTTGGCTTCACCAAAGCGCGCATCCTGGATGTCGGCGTGGACGGCATGGGCCAGCGAGCTGGAAAACATCGGCTGCAGCAGGTGGTAGTGGGCGTCGTCCTGCGGATCCTCGCCGACCAGCCAATAGAGCTGCTTGGCCATGGGATGGCTGGACGGCTGCGTTTCTTCGCGCACCAACGAGGCGAAGGCTTTCATCCAGCCTTGAGCCTGTTCGACGTCGTTGGACAGCGCGGCCTGCAGGTCGGTATCGCCGGCCTGCATCCAGTCGAGCAGGCGGCGGCCATCCACCTCTAGCTTGAGCAGCTTGAACACGTCCAGTGCAGCAGCATTGCCCACCACGTCCTCTGCGTAGCCCTCACCCAGCAGGTGGCTGCCGATTTCGGTATGCCGCGGCAGGCCGGACGGGGCGACATGCAGGCTGCTGCCGCGCGCGTCCGGGTGGGTGGCCTTGAGCACATGGGTCACGGCCTGGATCTGGCCCACCCGTCGTGCCGCATCGGCCAACCAAGTGGTGTACTCGTATTTCGATGCCGTGTCGGCATCGTCTTCCTTGCCTTTCAGCTTGGCCTCGCGCCGGGCTTCGATGAAGCCGGTGATGGTGGCGCGGAAGGCCTTTCCTCGGTCAGTCAGTTCGCTCATTCCCCTCTCCCTTTGCGGTTTTCCATCGTTAAGAAGTTCTAGCCCCGGGTGATCTCAGTACTTGCGACGGTTTTCGAGCGTGGCATCGCCCGAAGTGAGTGATTACAATGCAGTCATTGCAATCACTTATGGAGGCCCAGCCATGGCCACCATGACCATTCGAAACCTGGACGACGACCTGAAGGCGCGCCTGCGCGTGCGGGCGGCACGGCATGGGCGCTCGATGGAGGAGGAGGCGCGCAGCATCCTGCGCGCCGCCTTGGCCAATCGTGTTGAGGAAGATTCGGGTGCGTCGCTGTATGTCGCCATCCGCACCCGCGTGGAACCGTTCGGGGGCGTCGACCTGGAGTTGCCGCCGCGTGAGCCGCAGGGCGATCCGCCGGACTTCGGCGAGTGATCGTGCTGGATACCAACGTGCTGTCGGAGTTCATGCGGCCGCAGCCGGACGAGCGCGTGGTGGCATGGCTGAACCGGCAGGCGCGCTCGAACCTGTTCACGACAGCGGTGACGCGCGGCGAGATGTTGTATGGGGTATTGATCCTGCCCGACGGTCAGCGCAAGACGCGCCTGCAGCAGGAGGTCGCGGCGATCTTTGCGGTCGACATGGCGGGGCGCGTGCTGCCTTACGATGAGGCGGCCGCCGATACGCACGCCGCCATCGCCGCGGAGCGGCGCGCCCAGGGACGTCCGGTCGACCAATCCGATGTGATGATTGCCGGCATTGCACGATCGCACGGCGCCACCCTGGCCACGCGCAACTTGCGCGATTTCGAAGGTTGCGGCATTCCCCTGGTTGATCCCTGGCATTGATCTTCCTCAGCGTTGTCTGGTGAAGCCGAGCCATGGGTGCCAGCGCCAGCCTTGATGGTTCTCTTTGAGAGAAGGCACTTCCACGGTGGTGAACCTGCGAGCGGCGAGATCGAGCGGCAGGTCCTGCGCTTCGGCCTGTTCGCCCACCAGCGACGGCAGGTCGAACTCGCCCCAGCAGCTGATACCTGGCGCAACGCTCAACGTGACCTCGTGAAGCAGCTCCCTGGCGGGGACGTAGAGTTTTTCACCGCGGCGACTGCCCGGCGCGTCTTCCACGCGATGCGGCAGCAGATCGTCTTCATCCTCATCGGGCAGCCATGCCAGCGTGGTGCCGGGTTGCTCGTCATGGCGGAACGGTTGCTGTTGCGGCAGCACGCCGGCGAGCGCGGCGTGTGGGTGTTCCCAAGCCGCGGGCGCGTAGTCGCGTTCCAGTCGCGGGGCTGGAACGGCGCTGCGGCGTGTGGAATGAGTGGTGGGCGTAGGCGGCACCGGCAGCATGGCGGCGCGGATGCGCGCCTGCTCCAGATCCACCCAGCGATCGCGCGGCTGCAGTTCGGTTGCGCGCGGCTGGATGCGTGGCTGGGCGTCGAGATGGCGGTATTCGTTCTCGGCCAACAGCATGCGCAGGCTGTGGCTAGCCAGCAGGAAGCGGCCGTTGTCGCGCTCCGTCTCGAAGCCGGGGCGGGCGAATACCGGCTGGCGGCCGTCGCGCTGTTCGATGCCTTTGAGATTGGTGTCGAACACCAGCACGTTGGGCGTTTGCGGCAGCTTGCGGCGATGACGCTGCACACGGCCGGCCAGCTGGATCAGCGAGCGCATCGAGGACGGCTCGGCCACCGCCCAGTCGACGTCCCAGTCGCGACCCACTTCACACACCGGCGAAGCCAGCACCACGAACAGATGGTCGTGTTCGGCATGCGTGTCGAGCGCGCGCCTGACCTGCGGCAGTTGCCATGCCGCGGCTTCGTTGCGCCGGTTGAACGCGGCGTCCAGCATGGCTTCGATGGCCGAGCGCTGTGCCAGCGGAAAGCGGGCGTGATACACGCACAGGTGGATGCGCGTACCTTCCGGAGCGGCCTGCGTGTAGAGTGCACTGGCCACGTCGAAGATCGGGTCGATGTTGGCCATGCGCACCAGGCCGAAGCTGACGCGCTTGCCGGTGGCGGGATCGGGGTGGGCGTGATCGTGGTGCAGGCGCAGGCAGGCGTCGCGCACTCGACCGGCAAACTCGACGTGGATGCGCTCGGGCTGTCTGGCCACGATGTCGATCGGCAGTAGCTCGGCCAGGCGCAAGGGTTCGGCGGCTTGCAGCCTGGCCACGCGGCGTTCGACGAAACGCGCATGGGACGCGGCGAAGCCATCGCCGTTGGCCAAGGTGTCGGCTTGCACCCCGAATTCGTCCGTCCACAGGCAAGGCACTTCGACAGGCCGCTCGGCACCACCATCGCGGCCGCGGTTGCGCTGGTAGCGGTGGCGACCGGCGCGATAGGACATGAACATGCCCTCCACCAAGGCCGGCGGCAGGGTGGCCGAGGACAGCACCACGCGGCTGCCGAGCAGGCCGGCCCAGTGCATCAGCCGGGTCAGCGCTGGCAGGTCGTCAAGGTCGTAGTCGTCCAGTTCGTCGAGCACCAGGTCGCTGCTCATCAACCGCAGCATGGGCGCGATCTGGCGGCCGGCACGCAGCGATTCAGTGGCGGGCGCGAGGTGATCGACGGTGCACACCAGCATCGGAGCGGAAATCAGCTTGCGGATTTCGGGGTTGGCCAGCGCCCGTGACAGCAGCGGGTGATCGGCCACGTTGCCCTCGTAGAGCACGTGGCTGTCTTCCTCGATCAGCGCCTGCACAGACGCCGAGCCGCTGGCCTCGGCTTTCGCTTCGTAATGCTCGAACAGGGCGCGGCTGGCGGAGCCGCCGACCAGCACCGCCAGCTCGTCGTCGTTCAAGTGCAGATCGTGGCGATAGCTGCGCCCGGTCTGCAGGGTAAGCGTGCGCAAACCCAGCGCGTAACTCACCCGCAACCCCAGTTGCGGGTCGGCCAGGGCATACAGGATGCGGGCGTTGGCCAGCGTCTTGCCGCAGCCGGTGGAAGCCATGTTGACGATGAAGGCACCATGTTCGCGTGCTGCCTCGCGCATGCCGGTGGCCGCATCGAAGGCTTTGTCCTGCCAGGCGAAGCGTGCGTCGCTGCTGCGTTTGCGCAAGCCACGATGGTTGGCCAGTCGCGGCAGGTAGCGCTCGAAATTGGGCAGCGCGTGGGCGATCAGGCTGGCGGTATGGCCCACGCCGAGGAGGTGTTCCAGCAGTGACTGGTTCATCACGCCGGGACGCAGGGTATTGGCGAACACGGCTTGGTCACGCTGCAGGAAACGCACGCGCTCGGTCGCTGGTTTGCGCTCCTTGTCTACGCCGAGGCTGGAGTAATGGTGGTCGGCCAGCATCAGGCACAGCCGCGAAAGGTGCATCGCGTAGGGATTGCTCAACCAGTCCTCGTTGCGCCGCGACTTGAGTTCCAGCAGTGCCTTGGCGGCACGACGGGCCTGTGTTCGCCACGCGGATGCGACTACCGGAAGCGCTCCGGCCAGCTGCCAGTAGGGCAGGGCCTCCATCGGCGAGCAGCGCTGGTCGATTTCATTCCAGTCGTGGGCCACGCTGGCCAAGGGTGCCTCCAGCCACGTGGATTCGAAGCGGTTCGCGCGTTTCCCCAGCCAGTCCTGCCCGTTGCCGTCTCTCCGTGGCTCGGGGATGAGCGGCAGGCGATGGTGGGTGACGATAAGCCATCCGATGGCGGCGGCAAGAGGCGCTTGGGCAGTGAGGCGGCGAAAAGGATGACGCTCGATATTCTCGTCCACACCGTCGCGCAGATAACGGCCCGCAGCCGTCCAGTCTGTTTCGCTGGCTTCATCCTCGCTTGCCAGCCTTGCCAGCCAGGCATCGTCGTTGTCGGTGCCGACGAAGGCCAGGAACAGGCGCAGCGAAACCCATTCGTGCCGGTAGCGGTTGCGTTCGTCGAGCTTGTCTTGCAGCCGTTGCTGGAAGGCGAGGCTGGCCTTGCCGAGGTCGTGCAGCAGCGCGGCCAGTTGTGCCAGCAGGCGGATGTCCTGCGCAGTGTTCCAGTCGTTCTCATCGCCTTTGCGGAGCACATCGCTGGTCGTGCTGTTGGTGGGTACGGCGCCTTCGGTGTTGAAACGTCGACCGTCACCGACGATCCACAGAAGTTCGCTGTGGTCCTGCCCGCGTATCCAGTGACAAGCGACGGCGGTGTTCTTGCGTGCAGTCTTGCGCAAGAGCTTGCGCAGGGTGTCCAGCCCGGCTTTGGTGATCGGCGTCTGCCAGGTGCGGTCGCCACGGCGTTCGGCAAACTGGTCAAGAATGCGGCGCGTCTCGGTCAACGCGCGTTTATCGCATTGGCTGACCAACAGCACGTTCATTCCTGCTCCCTTTTTGCCGTGCCAGCCAATGCAGCGGTTTCCAGCGCCACGGCCTTCAAGGTGTCGATCATGAAGTCCAGCGATTCACTACGGGTTAGTGCCTCGATGCAGTTCTGGCGGAAGGCCTGCTCCTCGTCGCCTCGCATTGCCGAGAGAAATGCCTGCGGCAGGATGGTGGCGTCCTTGACAAGGTCGGCAACATCAAACACCAGTCCACCGCGGCGCGTCTTGCCATGCAACACCGCCAAGCCATGCGGCAGGCCCAGCACCCAGGTGGCAGTTGCGCCAAGGCCATAGGCCAGGTAGTTGCCGTGATCCAGAAAGCGATTGGCCGGGTCGCTGCCGCTACCGCGTTTGGCGCGGGTGAACTCGCCGTAGCCCACGGCATCCACTGCCAGTTTGAACAGCGCCTTGGTCAGCCTAGCCTCTTCAGTCAACAGGCTGGCGTTGTCAGGCGCAAGGTCGATGAGGCGATGGGTGCGGGCCAGCAGCTCGGTGAGCCGGCCCGGATTCACGGCGAAGCCCGCGTCGCGCAGCGCGCGATGTTGCCACGCATCTGCAATGCGTCTCGCGCGGGCGTGCTGAAAGGCCTTGGCAGCTGCGAGCCGGAAGTCGTCGTCGAACCAGAAGCGTACCCAGGCCTGCAGGTATTCCGTGGGCCGATACTCGCTTTGTGGCGACAACCATGCGACTTCGACGTCGATTTCATTGGCTGAAAAAAGCGGCGTGCCGCCGCCACCGCAGAAGCCGACCAGGACACCAGCTTTGGCCAGCTCGCGCATCGCTGACTGAGTGATCGAAGTGCCGGTACCCAGCAGCACCGTGGTGGTATTGGCGATGGGTATGTTCCAGTACAGCGACTGCCTGCCGGCGTCGGTGACGTATTCGACCCGACCGCCGTTGACCAGCACGCGGCAGTGCTGGAGGTAGTAGATATTGGCGCGCTTGGAATGCAGGATCGACTTGAGGTCGGTAGGGCCGAAATCGTCCATATCCCTCCCCTTTCCATGTGGCTCGATAGTACACGTTGCGCACCGTGGCCTCCCCGTGTCTCACGTGCTGCGATGGAAGGGACGTCTCGATGGAACGGGCAGCCGGGTGTTCCGCTTCCATGATCGCCATCGCGCAAGCATGAACGTCGCGGCACACGCGCTCACGGGCTGTTGATGTCGCGCTGGTTACCCATGGTGCTTCCCATCGAGTCGGAGAGAACCATGGGCCACGACACTGACCAGCGCGAAGAAGTGCGCCGCCAGGCGGCGGGGATGTCGCCGGCGAGCAAGGCGGATTTCACCGATACCGCGTCGCACGCCAGCGGTGCGGTGGACGGGACCCGCATCTACGAGGTCGCCGCCGGCGACGACCTGCAGGGCATCGCCCGTCGCTTCTACGGCAATGCCGACGGCTGGCGGCGGATCCTGGACGAGAACCGCGACCTCATTGCCGACCCCGGTCGGCTCGTGGCGGGGCAGATGCTGAAGATTCCGGCGAAACCGTGAGCCTCGCGCGGCCAAGGCGACGCGCCGACATCGCGCGTTCAGCTGGCCGCCTCAAGCTGAACGGCGCACCGCGGTGCTGATGGCCTGCTCACGAGCCGTTTACCGCGCCACCGTTACCTGTGGTCGCCAGCTTCCCGCAGTGCCTTGGTGAAGTCTCGTGTTCGACGCGCTTGGCGACGAACTCCCAACCCGGATCGGACCCAAGCCAGACGGGTCCGTGCAACCCCGGGCTTTCCGCGATGAAAAGAGGTGCCCCCATGAAAACTACCCGACAACCCCTGATGCTTGCCGCGTCGCTGGCCGCAGCACTGGCGCTGGGTGCGTGCGGCAAGAGTGAGCCGGCCTCGCCGGTGCCCTCCAGTCCGCCGCCGAGCGGAACGGCAGCGTCCACCTCGCCGGAGCCACCGGCATTTCCGCCCCCGGCCACCAGCACGGGCTTGGCCAATGAGGGCGCCGTCGCGGCCGTGAGCTTCACCTCGCTTGAAGTGGGTTCGAGCGTCGACGCCAACCACAAGGTCGTGGCCACGGCCACCAGCTTCGCGCCGAAGGACACCATCTACGCGTCGGTCGAGACCACGGGTTCGGGCCACGCCACGCTGACGGCCCGGTGGCTCGGCCCGCGGGACCAGGCCTTGCACGAGGACAGCAAGGAGCTCGATGCATCCGGCCCGGAAACGACGGCCTTCATGATCAGCCAGCCGGAGGGCTTCCCGCAGGGCGACTACAAGATCGAGATCTCGCTGGACGGGCAGCCGGTGGCGAGCAAGGACTTTTCCGTGAAGCCATGACGCTCCCTGCGCCTGGCCGCCGAAAGGGACGCGCTCGCCGCGTCCCTTTCGTTTTGCGGTGGAAGGGTCGGCGGGCATGACGACATGAAGGCGACGCGCTTTCCCGTGGCACGCTAAAACGCGACAATGGGCAGATTGCACGCGCGATGATCGGGTCTTTCGCCGCCGCGATGACGCCGAGCGTGCAACGACATCCATCCCGCGCCACGCGGCAGCAGAGAGGTTCACTCATACCATGTCCACGTCGTCCAAGATCATCTACACGCTGACCGACGAAGCCCCGTTCCTCGCCACGCAGTCGCTGCTGCCGATCATCGCTGCCTTCGCCGGCACCGCCGGCATCGCGGTGGAGACGCGCGACATCTCGCTGGCCGGGCGCATCATCGCGCTGTTCCCCGAGCGCCTGCGCGAGGACCAGCGCATCGCCGACGACCTCGCCGAGCTGGGCCGTCTGGCCACCACGCCGGAGGCGAACATCATCAAGCTGCCCAACATCAGCGCCTCGATGCCGCAGCTGAAGGCCGCGATCAGGGAATTGCAGGGCCAGGGCTACGCGCTGCCGGATTATCCCGACGAGCCGAAGGACGCCGACGAGAAGGACATCAAGGCGCGTTACGACCGGGTCAAGGGCAGCGCGGTGAACCCGGTGCTGCGCGAGGGCAACTCCGACCGCCGCGCGCCGGTTTCCGTGAAGAATTACGCGCGCAAGCATCCGCACCGGATGGGCGCGTGGAGCACGGATTCGAAGACCCGCGTGGCGCACATGGACGGCGGCGATTTCTACGGCAGCGAGAAATCCGTGACGGTGGAGCATGCCGGCAGCGTGCGCATCGAGTGGTTCGGCAAGGACGGCAGCCAGGTCGTGCTGAAGCCGAAGACGACGCTGCTTGCCGGCGAGATCATCGACGCGGCGGTGATGTCGCGCCGCGCGCTGGCCGCGTTCATCGACGCGCAGATCGCCGACGCAAAGAAGCAGGGCGTATTGTTCTCGCTGCACCTCAAGGCGACCATGATGAAGGTCTCCGACCCGATCATGTTCGGCGTGGCGGTGGGCGAGTTCTACAAGGACGTGCTGATCAAGCATGCCGACGCGCTGAAGCAGGCCGGCTTCAATCCGAACAACGGCATCGGCGATCTGTACGCGCGCCTCGGCAGTCTGCCGGAGGCGACCCAGGCGGCGATCAGGGCCGACCTCGATGCCGAGTACGCGCAGCGTCCTGCGCTGGCGATGGTGAACTCCGACAAGGGCATCACCAACCTGCACGTGCCCAGCGACGTGATCATCGACGCCTCGATGCCGGCGATGATCCGCGACTCCGGCAAGATGTGGAACGCGAAGGGCGAGCTGCAGGACATCGTGGCGGTGATCCCCGACCGCAGCTACGCCGGCGTCTACCAGGCCACCATCGAGGACTGCAAGGCGCACGGCGCGTTCGATCCGGCCACCATGGGCAGCGTGCCGAACGTGGGCCTGATGGCGCAGGCGGCCGAGGAATACGGCTCGCACGACAAGACCTTCCAGATCGCCGGCGACGGCGTGGTGAAGGTGATCGACGAGGCCGGCAAGCTGCTGCTGCAGCATGACGTGGAAGCCGGCGACATCTGGCGCATGTGCCAGACGAAAGATGCGCCGATCCAGGATTGGGTGAAGCTGGCGGTGAGCCGCGCGCGGCACACGCCGGCGGTGTTCTGGCTGGACCCGCAGCGTGCGCACGACCGCCAGGTGATCGCCAAGGTCGAGCGCTACCTGAAGGACCACGACACCAGCGGCCTGGACATCCGCATCATGGATCCGGTGGCGGCCACGAAGTTTTCGCTCGAGCGCATCCGCCAGGGCCTGGACACGATCTCGGTCACCGGCAACGTGCTGCGCGACTACCTCACCGACCTGTTCCCGATCATGGAGCTGGGCACCAGCGCGAAGATGCTGTCGATCGTGCCGCTGATGGCCGGCGGCGGCCTGTTCGAGACCGGTGCCGGCGGCTCGGCACCGAAGCACGTGCAGCAGTTCCTGGAAGAGAACTACCTGCGCTGGGATTCGCTCGGCGAGTTCCTCGCGCTGGCCGCCTCGCTGGAACACCTCGGCAACCGCCACGGCAACGCCGAGGTCGACGTGCTGGCCAAGACGCTGGACCAGGCCAACGGCAAGTTCCTCGACACCGACAAGTCGCCCTCGCGCAAGGTCGGCGGCATCGACAACCGCGGCAGCCACTTCTACCTCGCCATGTACTGGGCACAGGCGCTGGCGGCGCAGGACGTGAGCGCCGCGCTGAAGGCGAGGTTCGCGCCGCTGGCCAAGGCGCTGACGGAGAACGAGGCGACCATCGTCGACGAGCTCGCCCGCGTGCAGGGCAAGCCGGTCGACATCGGCGGCTATTACCACCCGGACCGGATGAAGGCCGGCGCGGCGATGCGGCCAAGCGCCACGCTCAACACGGCGCTGGGGTTGTTGTCCGCGTGATGGCGTGATCGCGGCAGATCAGGCGCTGGCCTGATCCAGCGCCGCGATCTCGTCGGCGCGCAGCGAGAGCTGCAAGGCGCCGAGCAGTTCGTTCAATTGCGTCACGCTGGTGGCGCTGGCGATCGGCGCACTGATGCCCGGGCGCGCCATCAGCCAGGCCAACGCCACCTGGGCCGGCGTGGCGTGATGGGCGGCGGCCACCGCGTCCAGCGCAGCCAGCACGCCGAGTCCGCGCGGATTGAGGTGGGCGCGCACGCCACCGCTGCGTGCCGGATGGCCGGCGAGGTCGGCCGCCTGGCGGTACTTGCCGCTGAGGAAGCCGCTGGCCAACGCGTAGTAGCAGATCACGCCGATGTTTTCGCGGCGGATCAGCGGCTCCAGTTCGGCCTCGTAGCCGCGGCGGCTGACCAGGTTGTATTCCGGCTGCAGCACGTCGTAGCGCGGCAGGTTGTGCTGCCTGGATACGGCCAGTGCGTCGGCGAAGCGTTCGGCGCTGTAGTTGGAGGCGCCGATCGCGCGCACCTTGCCCTGCTCGATGAGTCGCGCGAAGCCGCCCAGGGTGTCGGCCAGCAGCACGCTGGCGTCGTCCTCGTGCGCGAAATACAGGTCGATGTGATCGGTCTGCAGCCGCTGCAGCGAACCCTCCACCGCCTGCTGCAGGTTCACTGGCGCCAGCCCGCGGTGCCGCGTCCATTTGCCGACCTTGCTGGCGATCACCACCTGGTCGCGCTTGCCGCTGCGCCGCAGCCACTTGCCGATGATGGTCTCCGACTCGCCGCCGTGGTTGCCCGGCACCCATGCCGGGTAGACGTCGGCGGTGTCGATCAGGTTGCCGCCGCCATCGACGAAGGCGTCCAGCAGCTCGAACGCGCGCGGCTCGTCCACCGTCCAGCCGAAGACGTTGCTGCCGAAGGCGAGCGGCGCGATCGAAAGGGAGGTGCCGCCGAGTGACCGCTGTTGCATGGAACGCCTCTCCTGTTAACGAGCATGGAAAAAGGCGCGCGACGGTTGTCGCGCACCTTCATTCACATGGTGCATTCCAGACCGCATTCAAGCCGCGGATGGCTAGTGCGGCGCCACGATGCGCGGCCACACGGCGGCGCAGCAGGCCAGTGCCGCGGCCTTGGCGTCGCGGCTGACGGGTGCTTCGACGGCCTCGGTGTCGGCGGTGTCGGCGGCCGGGGTTTCCGCGCGCCATTCGAGGTCGTCCTTGTGCAGCAGGTGGCCGTGCAGGAACAGCAGATCTTTCCAGATCGAGCTCATGGGGTGCCTCCTCGGGAGGGTGTCAGGCTTGGGGTGTGCTCAAGATACGCGCGCGGACAAGCGCCAAAAAGCGATATATTCGCAAGACAGACTTGAGAGATATTCAAGATGGGCAAGCTGCCGCTGGGACTGCTGCAACAGTTCGTGCTGATCGCCCGCCAGGGCAATCTGTCGCGCGCGGCGCGCGAGGCGAACCTCACCGTCAGCGCGCTCAGCCATCAGATGAAACAGCTGGAGGAGCGGCTGGATCGGCGCCTGTTCGAGCGCGGGCCGCGCGGGGTGACGCTGACCGTCGACGGCAACTGTTTGCTGGAAGCGGTGGGCGAGCACGTCGACGGCATCGAGCACGCGCTCGGTGCCTATCGCACGCGCCACCACGATGCGCTCACGCTCAGCGCCAGCCCCGGCATCATGTCGAGCTGGCTGGTGCCGCGGTTGCCGAAACTGGTCGCTGCGTATCCGGAGCTGGAGCTCAGCCTGCAATCCGGTTCGACCCTGGTGAACTTCGCGCGCGAACCGGTGGACGTGGCGCTGCGTTACGGCCGCGGCCAGTGGCCGGAGCTCCTCTGCGAAAGGCTGTTCGGCGAATGGATCGCACCGGTGGCCGCGCCCGCACTGGTCGCGCGGATGGCCGGCGTCGATCCGCACGATTTGTCGCGCTGGCCGCTGCTCGGCGAGCCCGGCGAATCGACCCGCTGGAGCGACTGGTTCGGCCGCACCGGTGGCGCGCCGCCGAAACGCTACGTGGCGCAGTTCGACAGCCTCGACGCGCTGCGCCATGCGGCGCTGGAGGGTCTCGGCGTGGCGCTGGGGCGGATGGTGACGTCGAAGTCGCTGATCGACGCCGGCCGCCTGCAGGTGCTGGGCAACAGCTACCTGGCGGTGAAGGAGGCCTATTGGCTGGTGTATCCGCCGCGCTCGCAGGAGCACCGCGGCCTGCAGCGCTTCCGAGACTGGCTGCTGGCGGAGGCGGCCGAATACCGGGGGCAGATGTCGAGCTTCCGGCCCGACGACCTGGCGGTCGATTGACGCAGTTGCGCAAAGTGGCTGAAAACAGGCCATCATCGCGGGTCGTTGCCGATCCATTGCGAGGAGTCGAACCATGAAATCACGTGCCGCCGTCGCCTGGGCCGCCGGCCAGCCGCTCTCCATCGAACAGGTCGACGTGGCCGGCCCGAAGGCGGGCGAGGTGCTGGTGCGCATCGTCGCCACCGGCGTGTGCCACACCGATGCGTTCACCTTGTCCGGCGACGATCCGGAAGGGCAGTTCCCGGTGATCCTCGGCCACGAGGGCGGCGGCATCGTCGAGGAAGTCGGCGCGGGCGTGACCTCGCTCAAGGTCGGCGACCACGTGATTCCGCTGTACACGCCCGAATGCGGCGAGTGCAAGTTCTGCCGCTCGGGCAAGACCAACCTGTGCCAGAAGATCCGCGTCACCCAGGGCCGGGGCCTGATGCCCGACGGCACCTCGCGGTTCTCGCTCGACGGCAAGCCGCTGCTGCACTACATGGGCACCAGCACGTTCAGCGAGTACACCGTGCTGCCGGAAATCTCGCTGGCGAAGATCAACAAGGCCGCGCCGCTGGAAAAGGTCTGCCTGCTCGGCTGCGGCATCACCACCGGCATCGGCGCGGTGCTCAATACGGCGAAAGTGGAACCCGGCGCCTCCGTCGCGGTGTTCGGCCTGGGCGGCATCGGCCTGTCGGTGGTGCAGGGCGCGGTGATGGCCGGGGCCGGACGCATCATCGCGATCGACCGCCACCCGGAAAAGTTCGCGATGGCCAAGGCGCTTGGCGCCACCGACTGCATCAACGTGGCCGACTACCCCGACACGCCGATCCAGCAGGTCATCGTCGAGCTCACCGATGGCGGCGTGGACTACTCGTTCGAGTGCATCGGCAACGTGCACGTGATGCGCTCGGCGCTGGAGTGCTGCCACAAGGGCTGGGGCGAGTCGATCATCATCGGCGTGGCCGGCGCGGGCCAGGAGATCAGCACGCGGCCGTTCCAGCTGGTCACCGGCCGGGTGTGGCGCGGCTCGGCGTTCGGCGGCGTCAAGGGTCGCTCGCAACTGCCCGGCTACGTCGACCGCTACCTGGCTGGCGAGATCCACATCGACGAGATGATCAGCCAGGTGCTGCCGCTGGAGCGCATCAACGAGGCGTTCGAGCTGATGCACGGCGGCAAGGTGATCCGCTCGGTGATCCATTACTGAGCCGTTCTTGCGGGCTGCGGGATGCCGTAGAATGGGTGCGCGAGAGGGGCGGGCGCACGGCTCGCTTCCACCTGTCCACCTGGTCTGCACGGTCTTTCCGCCATATTGGCCGCCATCAACCGCTTTGTGCTCCACCTGCCCCGCGACGGCCTCGGCCGGAGGCGGGCAGTCGCGTGGCGCATTCGAACCACCACTGCATCGCGTCCGGACGGCCTGCGGGCCAGGGAGTCAACGATGAACCAAGCGAATCCTGCCAACTCTTCGTCCCGCGCACGATCGCGGCCGCGTTTCGCCTGGCTGCTGATCGCCGCGCTGGCGCTGCCGGCATGTGCGCAACAGGTGGCGCCGGGCGCCTCCACCGAAGCGGACCAGCCGGCCGATGCGCTGGTGCCGCCGACCAGCGCCAGCGATTTCACTGCCTCGCAACTGGACCAGGTGCTGGCGGGCAGCTGGCGTTCGCCGGCCAACCGTGCGCGTGACGTCTATCGCCATCCCAAGGCGACCTTGCAGTTCTTCGGCGTGCAGCCGGACCAGACGGTGATCGAGATCACCCCCGGCGGTGGCTGGTACAGCGAGATCCTGGCGCCGCTGCTCAACGACAACGGCCACTACATCGCCGCAGTGACGGCGCCGCGCCGCGACGCCGAGGCGCGCCGCGACGACAGTGCGCTGCATCGCCTGTTCGCCGCCGATCCGGCGCACTACGGCAACGCGAAAATCATCGAGTTCGATCCGCACGCGCCGGTGTTCGGCCCGCCCGCCTCGGCGGACACGGTGCTGACCTTCCGCAATGTTCACAACTGGGTCCAGGCAGGTACCGCGCCGGCCATGTTCAAGGCGTTCTTCGCGGTGCTGCGGCCCGGCGGCGTGCTGGGCGTGGCCGACCATCGCGCCGCGCCGGGTGCCAGCCTCGAATCGGTGAAGGGCAGCGGCTACCTGCCCACCGACTACGTGGTGAAGCTGGCCGTCGAGGCTGGTTTCGTGCTCGACGGCAGCAGCGAGGTCAACGCCAACCCGCAGGACACGCACGACCATCCCAAGGGCGTGTGGACGCTGCCGCCCACGCTGACCCTGGGCGAGCAGGATCGGGCGAAGTACCAGGCCATCGGCGAGTCGGATCGCATGACGCTGCGCTTCGTCAAGCCGACCGCGCCGACGAGTGCCGCCACTGCCGCCGCCACGTCCGCCCGGTAATCCGGGCGGTCGCTGCACCCGTCATGCTGCTGGCGCTCAACAAGCCGTACGGCGTGCTCTGCCAGTTCACCGACCGCGAAGGCCGCGCCACGCTGGCCGATTACGTCGCGCAAACGGACGTCTATGCGGCTGGACGGCTGGATCGCGACAGTGAAGGTCTGCTGCTGCTCACCGACGACGGCGCACTCGCACACCGGCTCACCGACCCGCGCCACAAGCAGGCCAAGACCTATCTGGCCCAGGTCGAAGGTTGCATCGACGAAGCCGCGCTGGCCGCGCTGCGCCGTGGCGTGAGGTTGAACGACGGCCCGACCCTGCCGGCCGAGGCCGCCTTCGCCGCCGAACCGGACTGGCTGTGGCCGCGCGACCCGCCGGTGCGCTTCCGCCAGGCGATCCCCACCAGCTGGCTCAGCCTCACCCTGCGCGAAGGCCGCAACCGTCAGGTGCGTCGCATGACCGCCGCGGTCGGCTTTCCGACCTTGCGGCTGATCCGCGTGCGCGTCGGCGACCACACGCTGGATGGCCTGGCCCCCGGCGAGTCGCGCGTGCTGACGGTGTAGGGCGGGCGCTGCCCGCCGCTCTTCACTCTTCGGGACGCGGAATCCGGCGGGCAGTGCCGCCCTACGCCAGCGGCGGCAATCCGAAGAACGCCTCGGCGGTCGCCGTGCTGTTCGCAGCGGTGACTTCCGGACTCTCGCCGCGATCGCGGGCGATCTCCTCGCAGATGTGCCTCAGGTACATCGGCTCGTTGCGCCGATGCGCCGGCGACGGACGCACCGTGCGTGGCAGCAGGTAGGGCGCGTCGGTCTCGATCATCAGGCGGTGCGCGGGGATCTCGCGCACCAGCTCGCGCAGGTGGGTGCCGCGGCGTTCGTCGCAGATCCAGCCGGTGATCCCGATGTGGCAATCCAGTGCGAGGTAGTCGCGCAGCGCCTCGCCGGTGTCGGTGAAGCAGTGCACCACCGCGCCGGGCACCTTGTCGCGCCAGCGCCGCAGCAGCGCGACGAAATCGTCGTGCGCATCGCGCTGATGCAGGAACAGCGGCTTGTGCACATCCGCCGCGATCCGCAGTTGGCGCTCGAACACGGCCAGCTGGACCTCGCGCGGCGAGTAGTTGCGGTTGTAGTCCAGCCCGGTTTCGCCGACCGCGCGCACCGCCGGGTCGCGCGCCAGCTCGCGCAGCAGCGCCTCGGTGGCGTCGTCGAAGTCGATCGCGTGGTGCGGATGCACGCCGGCGGTGGCGAACAGGCGGCCGGCGTGGTCGTGTGCCAGGGCCAGCGCGTGGCGGCTGCCGTCGGCAGAGGCGCCGGTCACGATCATCCGGCTCACGCCGTGCTCCTGCGCACGCGCCAGCATGGCGTCGAAGTCGTGCCGGAACGACTCGTGGCCGAGATTGGCGCCGATGTCGATGAGCTGCATGAAAGGCCTGCGGGAAGCGGGAAATGGGCGACGAAAGAACACGAGTTTGGACAGGTTCTCGGAATTTTTCCAATTGACGGGCCGCGCACTGCTCACCTACGGTCGCCGATTCGCCGCTCCGGGGAGGGCGGCGGAATCCAGCTGACCGTGCTGCGGCGCCTGCGCACCGCCACGGCAGATCGTCTGACTGTTTTGGGGGATGGAAATGCTCAACAAGAAACTCGTCGCTGCCCTGGTCCTGGCTCTGGGTGGCGCCACCGCCGCGTCGTGCATGGCCGCAACGCCGCTGCACATCCACGCCGGTGCGATGGGTCGGATCGCGCCTGCAACGCTGGCGAACCGACTGGGCCTGGGGACGGACGCCTCGTTCCAGGCGGATCGCCAGCTGCGCACCGCGCACGGCACGCTGAAATCGCGCGAGCGGCAGACCTGGCGCGGCGTGCCGGTTTACGGCCGCAGCGTGGTGGTGGAACGCGACACGCGCGGCGCGGTGCTGTCGGTAGCGGGCTCGGCCGAGCGCGACATCGGCGCGCAACTCGCTTCGGCGCAGCCGCGGCTGACGGCCGCCGCCGCTACCGCCGCGCTGCGCCGGCACATGGGCGATACCGGCCTGGCGGCACGCAATGTCGACAGCGAGCTGTTCGTCTACCCGCAGGCCGGTCGCGCGCCGCGGCTGACCTATCGCGTGTCCTACGTGCTGGACAACCACGGTCAGCCATCGCGGCCGACCGCGATCGTCGACGCCGACACCGGCGCCGTGCTCAAGCAGTGGGACGGGCTCGCCCACGGCCGGCGTCCGCCGGGCGGCGGCAGCACGCCGGTCGCGGTCACCGCCACCGGCCCGGGCGGCAACGCGCTGACCGGCTCGTACAACTACGACAACTCCGGCCCGGGTCGCGAGCGCCTCGATGCGGTGCGCATCGGCAGCGTGTGCTACCTGCAGGACGCCGACGTGGCCACCTACAACCTGGCCGGCGGCCAGCGCGTCACGCAGTGGTCGTTCGGCTGTGCCGGCAGCAATCCGGCGCTGTGGGTGAGCCAGGGCGACGCGATCAACGGCGCATATTCGCCGATCAACGATGCGCATCATTTCGGCGGCGTGGTGCACGACATGTACTCGACCTGGTTCGGCGAGCCACCGCTGAAGAACACCGACGGCTCGGCGATGCAGCTGTCGATGTGGGTGCACTACGGCACCAACTACGAGAACGCGTTCTGGGACGGCCGCGAGATGGTGTTCGGCGACGGCGACCAGTACTTCTTCCCCTTCGTGGTGCTGGACGTGACCGGGCACGAGATCAGCCACGGCTTCACCGAGCAGCATTCGGGGCTGGAATACACCGGCCAGTCCGGCGGCATGAACGAGGCGTTCTCCGACATGGCCGGCGAGGCGGTGAAGTACTTCGACCGCGGCAGCAACGACTTCATGGTCGGCGCGGACATGGTCAAGCCGGCCACGGTGCCGCTGCTGGGCATGGCGGCGCTGCGCGACATGTGCACGCCGAGCAACGATGGTGCATCCATCGACAGCGCGCGCGATTACAACGACTCGCTCGACGTTCATTACAGCAGCGGCGTGTACAACCGCGCGTTCTGCCTGCTGGCCAAGACCAGCGGCTGGAACACGCGCAAGGCGTTCGAGGTGTTCCACGACGCCAATGCGCTGTACTGGAGTCCGCAGGAAACCTTCGACGGCGGCGCCTGCGGAGTGGAACAGGCCGCCACCGACCGTGGCTATGCCGAGGCCGACGTGGCCGCTGCCTTCAACGCAGTGGACGTGGCCTGCGCCGCACCCTGAACCGGCCCGTTCGGGCCGAATCCGCCACCGGGCGTGACCGGCGCAAGCCGCACGCCCCGGTGGCTGCACATCACACGCCAGGCACCGCCACGCGCATCGTCGCGCGGGCGGCGCCGCACAGGAATCTCAAAATCATGAACACGATCTACAGCAAGATCTGGAATGCCGCGCTGGGCGCGGTGGTGGTGGTATCGGAGCTGGCCTCGCGGCGCGGCCGTCGCGGCGGTTCGCGCCTGCGCCTGGTCGCCGCCGGCGTGCTGGCACTGGCGCTGGCGCCGCTGACGATCCACGCGCAGACCGCAGCCGCGAGCTGCACCTACACCGTCGACGGCGTCACCACCACGGTGCCGGCCACGCCCACCGGCGACGGCGCCTTCGTCTGCGGCGTGGATGCGGTCGCCAGCGGCGACAACGCCAGCGCATTCGGCTCCCACGCCAGCGCCACCGATGGTTCCGCCACGGCGGTGGGCGGCGACTATGTCGATACCGACGGCACGGTCTACAGCACCGAGGCGAGTGCCTATGGCGCGACCGCGTTGGGCGCCGGCGCCGGCGCGGACGGCGTCGACAGCACGGCGGTCGGCTCGCTGGCGTACGCCACCGGGCAGGGCGCGTTCGCCGGCGGCGCCAACTCCGGCGCGGATGGCTACAACAGCGTGGCGCTCGGCGCCAACGCGCAGGCATCGGACCGCGGCGGCATCGCGATTGGCGGCGGCGATCCGGACCCGGCCAATGGCTTCCTCGCCACCGAAGCCCAGGGTGAGGGTTCCATCGCCGTCGGTTCGCTGGCGGCTGCCGAAGGGCGCGGCGCGATCGCGCTGGGCTACCAGACCGTCGGCGTCGGCGACAACGCCACCGCCACCGGCAACGGTGCCTGGGCGCAGGGCGCCGGCGCAACCTCGGTCGGCGGCGCGGCCTACACCGGCGCCGACGCGGCCACCGCGGTAGGCAACAACGCCACCGCGCTGGCGCAAGGCGCGTTGGCACTGGGCGCAGACAGCCATGCCGAAGGCGTGTTCTCGATCGGCATGGGTACGCAGGACAGCAACGGCTACGGCGGCGCCATTGGCGAACAATCGCTGGCGCTGGGCTACGACAGCGGCGCGCTGAATGCCGGCACGGTCGCGCTGGGCGGCTACAGCGTTGCGCCGGGCTTCCTGGGCACGGCGCTGGGCTACAACTCGATGGCCATCGGTGACTACTCCCTGGCCAGCGGCACGGGTGCAGCGGCCAGTGGCGCCAGCAGCGTGGCGGTGGGCGAGAACTCGGCGGCCAGCGGCGACGAGAGCGTGGCCGTGGGTGGCAGCGCCGTCGGCGGGCAGTTCTTCACCGAGGCATCGGGCGCCGGCGCGACCGCGCTGGGCGCCGGCAGTTACGCCACCGGCGACTATGCCGCGGCGTTCGGCTGGCTGGCCGGTGCCGACGCGGTCAACGGCACCGCGCTGGGTTCGGGCGCGTGGGTGCAGTCCACCGCCGACAACGCGGTGGCGCTGGGCGCGCAGTCGCTGGCCGATCGCGCCGACACGGTGTCGGTGGGCAGCGCCGGCTTCGAGCGCCAGATCACCAACGTGGCCGCCGGTACCCAGGGCACCGATGCGGTGAATCTGGACCAGCTCAATGCGCTGCAGGCGCAACTCGACCTGACCGGCGCCGCGCTGGGCGACAATACCGCCGCGATCACCACCAACACCGCGGCGATCGGCGCGTTGGACGGCCGCGTCACCACCATCGAGGGGCAGATCGGCGATCTGCGGCAGAGCACGATGGAGCTGGGCGCGGTGGCGATCGATACGGTCGGCGACGGCAGCGACGACGCCAACGTGCTGGCCGGCTCCAGGGGCCTGGCGATCGGTTCGGCAGCCTCCGCCGGTGGCGATCATGCCACCGCGATCGGCGGTGACAGCCTGGCCGCCGGCGCGAACGACACCGCGATCGGCGGCAATGCCAGGGTGAACGCCGACGGCAGCACCGCCGTGGGCGCCAACAGCACGGTCGCGGCGAGCGCCACCAACGCGGTGGCGCTGGGCGAAGGCGCCTCGGTGACCGCTTCCGGCGCCGTCGCGCTGGGCCAGGGTTCGCTGGCCGATCGCGCCAACACGGTGTCGGTGGGCACGGCCGCGAACAACCGCCAGGTCACCAACGTGGCGGCCGGCAGCCAGGCCACCGACGCGGCCAACGTGGGCCAGGTCGAGCAGGCGCTGGTGACGGCCAAGAGCTACACCGACGCCAACGCGCAGCAGACCCTGCGCAGCGCCAACGCCTATGCCGACGCCAAGTTCGCCAACGTCGCCTCCACCGCCGACGTGAACGGCTTGCGCGACCAGATGAACGACCGCTTCCACGGCGTCGACAAGCGCATGGACCAGGTCGGCGCGATGGGCACGGCGATGGCGCAGATGGCGTTCAGCACGCAGGGCATCAACACGCCCAACCGGCTGGGCGTGGGTGTGGGCGGCTACCGCGGTGAAGCGGCGTTGTCGGTCGGTTATTCGCGGCAGCTGTCGCCGCGCGCCAACCTGACCTTCGGCGCGGCGGTGAGCGGCAACGAGGCATCCGGCGGCGTGGGTGTCGGCTTCGGCTGGTGACACGGTGGGGACGGCGGGCGGTCTGATGCCCGTCGTCCCCGTTTCGCGGTGGGTAATGCCCCGCAGGCTCCGTTGTGATACCAATGGCGTTTTCCGCGCGGTGTCGGGGGGCGCCGCGTATCGGGCATGCATTGAACGTGAGGTGACGGATGTCGGCAGCCATCGAGCCGGCGGGTGGCGGGGCAGGCGTGGGCGATGACCGCGAGGCCGCTGTCTGCGCCTGGCTGGTCGCGCGCGGCCGGCTGAAGGATTCCGACCTGGGCCGCGCACGGCGCCTGCACGAGGAATCCACCGAAGGTACGCTCACCACGCTGATGGCGCGGTTGGGGCTGGTTTCCGAACGCGACCTGGCCGAGGCCTGGGCCGAACTGCTGCAGGTGCCGCTGCTGGCCGCGCGCGACGCGCCTGAATTGCCGCCGGCCGAGCTGGAACTCTCGTTGCGCTTTCTCAAGCAGCAGCATGTGGTGCCCGTGCAGGAAGGCAGCGACGGGCTGGCCCTGCTGGTGGCCGATCCGGCCGATCCGTATCCGCTGCACGCGGTCGAGCTGGCCGCCGGACGCCCTGTCGCACTGCGCGTGGGGCTGCGTTCGGAGATCGACGGCCTGATCGAGCGCTATTACGGCTCCGGCCGCTCGGCGATGGGCACCATCGTGGAGAACCTCGACGGCAGCGCCGCCGAGGAGGACGACGTCGAGCACCTGCGCGACCTCGCCTCCGAGGCCCCGGTGATCCGGCTGGTCAACCTGATCCTGCAGCGCGCGGTGGAGCAGCGCGCCTCGGACGTGCACATCGAGCCGTTCGAGAACCGGCTGAAGGTGCGTTACCGCATCGACGGCGTATTGCATGAAGTGGAGGCGCCGCCGTCGTCGTCGACCGCGGCGGTGATCTCGCGCGTGAAGATCATGGCGCGCCTCAACATCGCCGAGCGCCGCCTGCCGCAGGATGGCCGCATCCAGCTGCGCGTGCAGGGCAAGGAGCTGGACCTGCGCGTGTCCACCGTGCCGACCAGCTTCGGCGAATCGGTGGTGATGCGCATCCTGGACCGCGAATCGGTGGTGTTCGATTTCGAGTCGCTGGGTTTCACCGACAGCTTCAAGCAGCGCTTCGTCGAGGTGCTGAACAAGCCGCACGGCATCCTGCTGGTCACCGGCCCCACGGGCTCCGGCAAGACCACCACGCTGTACACCGCGCTGAGCCAGATCAACACCAACGACGTGAAGATCATCACCGTCGAGGACCCGGTCGAATACCAGCTCGAAGGCATCAACCAGATCCAGGTGAAGCCGCAGATCGGGCTGGATTTCTCCGGCGCCCTGCGCTCGATCATGCGCCAGGACCCGGACGTGATCATGATCGGCGAAATGCGCGACCTGGAAACCTGCCGCATCGCGATCCAGTCCGCGCTCACCGGCCACCTGGTGCTGTCCACCCTGCACACCAACTCGGCGGCCGGCGGCGTCACCCGCCTGCTCGACATGGGCGTGGAGGATTACCTGCTCGGCTCCACCATCAACGGCATCCTGGCGCAGCGCCTGGTGCGCCGGCTCGATCCGGAAACCGCGATTGCCTACGAGGCCTTGCCCGAGGTGATCGCGCAGTTCGAACTGGAGAAATACACCGACGAACGCCCGATCCGCCTGTGGAAACCCGGCACCAGCGCGACCAACCCCAGCGGCTACCGCGGCCGCCGCGCGATCATGGAGTTCCTCACCATGAGCGACCCGCTGCGTCGCCTGGTGATGCAGCGCGCCAGCGAGGGAGAGATCGAGAAACAGGCCCGCGCCGAAGGCATGCGCACCATGTACGAGGACGGCATCGCCAAGGCCGTCGCCGGCATCACCACGCTGGAGGAGGTGATGCGTGTCACGCAGGAGGGCTGAGAATCGGGAATCCCGCAAGGGGACTTCCTGGCGGTCGTCGGGAATAGGGAATAGGAAGAGCAGGGGCCGCAAACTCGCGGCGACCCGCTTTTCCCATTCCCTATTCCCTGTTCCCCATTCCCGGCTGGCGGAGCCAGCCAAGTGAGCCAGTTCCGCTACAAGGCCGTCAACGACGCCGGCGAAACGCTGCAGGGCCAGATGGAAGCGGGCAGCGTCGACGAGGTGATCGCACGGCTGCAGGACCAGGGGCACACGCCGCTGGAGGCGCGCTCGGCGGAGGGCGCGGCGACCGGCAGTGGCCTGGCGGGCATGTTCAAGCGCGGGCCGTTCACCGGCGACCAGCTGGCGCTGTTCACCCATCAGCTGGCGACCCTGCTCGGCGCGGGCCAGCCGCTGGACCGCGCGCTGACCATCCTGCTCGACCTGCCCGAGGGCGAATCGGCGAAGAAGCTGATCGAGCGGGTACGCGATCGCGTGCGCGGCGGCACCACGCTGTCCGCGGCGCTGGACGAGGAGCACGGCGTGTTCCCGCGCCTGTACATCAGCCTGGTGCGCGCCGGCGAGGCGGGCGGTTCGCTGGAGGAAACCCTGCGCCGGCTGGCCGACTACCTGGAGCGCGCGCAGGCCTTGCGCGGCAGCATCACCAACGCGCTGATCTATCCGGCGTTCCTGATGGTCGGCGTGCTCGGTTCGCTGGTGCTGCTGCTGGCCTACGTGGTGCCGCAGTTCGTGCCGATCTTCCAGGACATGCAGGTGCCGATCCCGTGGATCACCTCGGCCGTGCTGGCGCTGGGCAACCTGCTGGCGGACTGGTGGTGGCTGATCGCGGTACTGCTGATCGGCGGCGGGCTGGTGTGGCGCGCGCGGCTGCGCGATCCGGCGGCGCGGCTGGCCTGGCACACGCGCCTGCTGGGGCTGCGCGTGATCGGCCCGCTGCTGCTGAAGATCGAGACCGCGCGCATCGCCCGCACGCTGGGCACCTTGCTGCGCAACGGCGTGCCGCTGCTCGGCGCGCTGACCATCGCGCGCCAAGTCACCGGCAACGTTGCGCTGGACGCGGCGCTCGGTGCGGCGCACGAACAGGTCAAGGGCGGTGCCGGCCTGAGCCTCGCGCTGGGCCAGTCGAAACTGTTCCCGCGCCTCGCGCTGCAGATGGTGCAGGTGGGCGAGGAAGCCGGCCAGCTCGACGGCATGCTGCTGAAAGTGGCCGACACCTTCGAACTGGAATCGCGCCGCTCGATCGACCGCCTGCTCGCCGCGCTGGTACCCGCGCTGACCATCGTGATGACCGTGCTGGTGGGCATCATCATGGCCGCCATCCTGCTGCCGCTGCTGAGCATGACCAGCAGTATTCAGTGATTGAGAGCAGGGAATAGGGAATGGGGAATAGGGAATAGGGAATAGGGAATAGGGAATAGGGAATAGGGAATAGGGAATAGGGGAGTACGAAGCAGTTGGGTTTTTCGATTCAGTGATGGAGAGAACGTGATGGTGATGTCTTTGGTGTCGATGGAACGGAGAGTTGGAGATCGGGAGCGGGGAGGCGGGAATGCGGCAGGCTCCCGAGCGCGCCCTATTCCCTATTCCCCATTCCCTATTCCCGGGCGAAGCCGCGGGCGCACGCAGCGCGCCGGCGGCTTCACCCTCCTCGAAATGCTCGCCGTGATCGCGCTGATCGGCATCGTGGCGGTGGCGGTGATCACCAAGGTCATCCCCAGTTTCGACAAGGGCAAGTACAAGACCGGCAAGATCCAGTTGAGCACGCTGTCGCAGGACATCGACAACTACATGCTCGACAACGGCACGCCGCCGCAGCAGCTGGTCGACCTGGTGAAAAAGCCCGGCAACGCGCCCAACTGGCAGGGCCCGTACGCCAAGGAGTCGCAGCTGAAGGACCCCTACGGCCACGACTACGGCTACCAGTACCCCGGCCAGCACGGCAAATACGACCTCGTCTTCTACGGCGAGGATGGCAAGCCCGGCGGCGACGGGCTGAATGCGGATGCCGGGAACTGGCAATGAAGCCGGGAATAGGGAATAGGGAATGGGGAATGGGAAGAGCGACGTGCTCGAGCGCTCTTCCCATTCCCCATTCCCCATTCCCTATTCCCTGCCGTGGGCGCGCGCAGCGCGCCACCGGCTTCACCCTCCTCGAAATGCTCGTGGTCATCGTGCTGATCGGGTTGGCGGCGGTGGCGGTGTCGGTGTCGGTGACGCGGGGGCTGGCCGGGGCGCGGGTGCGCGCGGCCAGCAGCGAACTGGCCGGGGCGTTGCGCGCGACGCGGGCGCAGGCGATCGTGCATGCCGACGAGCAGGTCTTCGACGTCGATACCCGCGCCAACAGCTACCAGGGTGCCAGCCATCGCGACGTCGCCCTGCCCAAGGGCCTCAAGGTCAGCATCACCAGCGCAAAGGAAGACCGCCCCGACGACCATACCGGCCGCATCCGCTTCTTTCCCGACGGCAGCTCCACCGGCGGCCGCATCACCTTGAAAGCCGGCCAGCGCGAATGGCACGTCAACGTGTCGTGGCTGACTGGCGAGGTGCGGGTGGTGGATCAGCCATGAGGGCGGGGAACAGGGAATCGGGAATAGGGAATAGGCAAAGCAAGTTGCCGCGGGGCCGTGGCTGTTGCTCTTCCCATTCCCTATTCCCTATTCCCCATTCCCGGCGCGCTCCGCGCGCCAACGGCTTCACCCTCCTCGAAGTGATCGCCGCGATCGCCCTGCTGGCGATCGCGTTCACCGTGTTGATGCGGGTGGCGGGCGGCTCGATCCGCCTGAGCGAGAATGCCGCCGACCACAGCGAGGCGGCGTTGTGGGCGCGCAGCCTGCTCGACACGGCGTTCACCAACGAGCCGGTGCGGCCGGGCAGCACGTCCGGGCGGTTCGACCAGCGCTTTCGCTGGCAGTTGAACGTGGCGCCGTGGCGTCCGGGCTCGACGCCGGCGCAGGCACCGCTGCAGCTCTATCAGCTCGATCTGGAAGTCAGCTGGGGTCCGGCGGTCCATCCGCAGGTGGCCCATTTCCGCACCCTGCGGCTGGCCGCGGCGGAGCCGGCGCAGGCGCAGCCATGAAGAAGCGCGCCGCCGGCTTCACCCTGCTGGAAATTCTCGCCGCGCTGGTGCTGCTGGCGCTGCTGCTGCTGGGCGTGTACTCGGGCATCGCCAGCGCCAGTCGCAGCGTGCGCTCGGGCACCGCCGCGATCGAGCGGATGGACCAGCTGCGCGCGGCGCAACAGTTCCTGCGTCGTGAACTGGCGCAAAGCCTGGCTGCGCCGATCAGCCGCACCGATCGTGGCGAGCCGGTCTATTTCCAGGGCGACGCGCACGAGATGCGTTATGTCGCGCCGCTGCCGGGCTACCTCGGCAAGCTCGGGCCGCAATTGCAGCAGTTGCAACTGGTCGACGACGGCGCCGGCGGCCTGCGCCTGGAGCTGCGCCTGGCCCTGCTGCCGCCCGATGGCGGCCCGCCGCAGGCGCTGGGTGAGCCGCAGGTGCTGTTCGACCACATTCGCGCAGGCGGCTTCCACTACCTGGGCACCGATGCCGACGGCAGCGCCTTGCCGTGGGCAGGCGAGTGGACGGCCGACCGCTCGCTGCCGCAAGTGGTGCGCATCGAGCTGCAGCCGCAGGGCCGCGCCAGCTGGCCGCGGCTGGACATCCCGCTGCGCATCGAACCGCTCGACGCCGGCGGGCCGTTGCGCATCCACGTACTGCGACGTACCCCGCCATGAGCGGCCGTCTCGCGAATGCGTCCAGCCAGCGCGGGGTCGCCCTGCTGCTGGTGCTGTGGGCGTGCACCTTGCTGGCGATCCTGCTCGGCGGTTACGCCGCGCTGGCACGCACCGAGGGCTTGCAGGCGCGCTACCAGTTCGCCGGCACGCAGGCGCACTACGCCGCGGAGGCCGGCCTGATGCGCGCGATCTACGGTCTGCAGGACCCGCGCATCAAGCAGCGCTGGATCGGCGACGGGCGGCCTTACCCGTTCACCTACGACCACGCCAGCGTGGTGGTGCGTGCGATCGACGAGGACGGCAAGGTCGATCTCAACAGCGCCACGCCGGAGGTGCTGCAAGGCCTGCTGCACGCCGCCGGCTTGCAGCCGCGCGAGGCCGGCGAACTGGTCCGGCACATCGTCGACTGGCGCAGCCCGCCCAGCCTCGCCGGTGAAGTGGACAGCCAGCGCGCCGCCTATGCCGCCGCCGGTCGCGACTACGGCCCGCGCCACGGCCCGTTCGTCACCGTGGAGGAGCTGCAACTGGTGCTGGGCATGACGCCGGCGCTGTACCGCCAGCTGGCGCCGGTGCTGACGATCTGGTCCGGCAGCCCCAGCCCCAACCCGAACACCGCGCCGCCGCTGGCGCTGGAGGCGATTCCCGGGATGACTCCGCAGCAACTGGCCGCGATCCGCGCCACCCGGGCGAAAAACGCCAGCGATCCGAGTCTGGCTCTCAACAACGGAACCACGCATAGTATCGAGTCCGTCGCCACCCTGGCCGACGGGACGAGCGCGGTGTTGCGCGCGACGATCCGCATGCAGCCGGGGCAGGCTGGCGAGAAGCCTTACGCCGTATTGCGCTGGCAGGAGGGAAAGTCCGAATGAGTACGGCGATGCCGTCGCTGCAGCCGGGTTGGGAGCGCGTTCGCCGCCAGTGGCGCGCCTCGCCGCTGCCGGGTTTTCTTGCCTGGTGGGGCGGCGAACTGCGCGCGCTGCTGCCGCCGCGCTGGCGCAGCTGGTTCGGCAGCGGCGCGGACTGGTACCTGCTGCAGGTCGAGGGCGAGACCTGGTCGCTGCGCCGGCGTGGCCATGCCGAGGTGCTGGCGCAGTGGAACGAGGCGGTCGAGGATCTGCCCGGGCGCAGCTTCGGCGCGGCGCTGGCACAGGTCGATCGCGAGGATCTGCGCGTCGCCCTGCTGCTGCCGTCCGCCCAGGTGCTGCGCCGCAGCCTGTCGTTGCCGCTGGCCGCGCGCGACAACCTGCACCAGGTGGTCGGTTTCGAGATGGATCGGCAGACCCCGTTCGGCGTGGCGCAGGTGTATTACGCCGTGCGCGAACTGAACGCGACGGCCGCCGGGCGCTGCCAGGTGGAACTGGTCGCGGCGGCCCGCGCCGGCGTCGATCCGCTGCTCGCGCGCCTGCGCACGCAGGGCATCGCGGTCGATGCGGTGGACGTGGCCGCGGCCGACGGTCGCCTCGGCGTGAACCTGTTGCCGCCGGAGCAGCGCCCGCGCCGCGCGCATCCGCGGCGACGGCTCAACCTGATCCTGGCTGCGGGCGTGGTGTTGCTGTTGCTGCTGGCCGGCCTCGAATGGCGGCACAACCGCGAGGTCGCGCTGGCCACCATGCAGGACCAGGTCGCCGCGATGCGCGGCGAGGCGGCGCAGGTCGCCTCGCTGCGCCAGCAACTGCAGGACAACGCCGGCGCCGCCGGTTTCCTCGCCCAACGCAAGAAGAACACCGTCGGCATGCTGGAGCTGCTGCGCGATGCCACCGCGCGCCTGCCCGATGGCACCTGGCTGGAGCGCCTGAGTGTCGATGCCACCGGCCAGATCGGCATGCAGGGGCAGAGTCAGCAGGCGGCCAAGCTGCTCGACGCCTTGAAGGATTCCAGCGTGATCACCGATGCCGGCTTCCAGGGCAGCATCCAGCCCGACGCCGCCACCGGCAAGGAGCGCTTCTACCTCACCGCGCGCATCAGGCAGGCCGCGGCGGCCAGGCCCGCGCCGACCGCCGACGGCGGGGACACGCCATGACGCGCCCGGCCCTCGCGCCGCGCGAACGCCGCATCGTTGCGGTGGCGCTGCTGCTGCTGGCGGTCGCGCTGGCTTACCTGGTGCTGCTGCACTGGTGGTTCGTCGCGCCGCTGCGGCAGATCCACGAGGAGATGGCGCACTTGCGCGACACGCACAGCCGCTACGCCGCCGCGATCGCGGAGAAGCCGGCGCTGCAGCGCCGGCTGGACGAGATGGGCGCGGGCCAGGCCGCCAGCGACGCGTTCCTTGCCGCCAGCGATCCGAACAATGCCGCCGCCGACCTGATGCAGCAGGTGGTTGACGTGGTCGGCCGCAACACCGGGCGCGGGCGCTGCGTGGTGAGCCAGAAGATGCCGTTGCCGACGCCGCCGACGTCGGCCGGCGAGCCGTATCGCAAGGCCGCCGTCAGCATCAGCCTGAGTTGCGACATCGAACCGCTGGCGGCGGTGCTGCAGGCGCTGGAGCAGGGCCGGCCGTACCTGTTCGTCGACGACCTCAGCATCTATCGCAACCCGGTCGCCGCACAGCGCGAGCAGGGCGCGCCGCTGGAAGTGCAGTTCACGCTCTCCGGTTACGTGCGCCCCTCGGCCGGCGCGCCGATGCCCGCCGATGCCGATGCCGGAGCCGCGCCATGAACGCCGCCCAGCAACGTCGACTCACTCCCGTGCTGGCCGGCGTGGCCGTGCTGTTGGGCGTGCTGCTGCTGATGCTGCTCGGCGGGGTCGGCCGCGCCATTCGCTGGACGGCGCCGCGCACGCTGTCGCCGCTGCCGCCGGCCGGCAGCGCCGACCTGCCGCAAGCCGTGCCGCTGCAGCAGTTCAGCGTGGTGTGGAGCAAGCCGCTGTTCAATCCCGACCGCAAGCCGGTGGCGCACGCCAGCGAGGGCGGCAGCAACCTGGGCGACCTGGAGCTGACCGGCATCATCATCACCCCCAGCCTGCGCATGGCGTTGCTGCACGACAAGAACGGCAACCACGAGATCCGCCTGCGCCAGGGCGAGAGCCTGCCCGACGGCAGCGTGACCCTGGTCGAGGTGCAACAGCGTTCGGCGGTGTTCGATTCGGCCGCCGGCCGCACCGAACTGAAACTGCCGGCCGGCGCGCCGATCGACCAGGTTCGCGGCGACGCCGCACCGGATCGCGACCGACCGCCGGCGGCGGGCGCCTCGATGCTGCACCCGCAGCCCGATGCCTCGGCGCGACCGCACTTCGAATCCGGTCCCGGGCCCGCCCGCTCGTCCATGGCGCCGGCCGCCTCGAACAGCCCATCCCGGTCGACGCTGGAACAACTGCGTCGCACCATCGAAAAACGTCGTGCGGAACGCGCTGCCGCGTCCCACGAAGGAGAGCACTGAACCCATGCCTCGCCGATTCCTCATGCGCACCGCGCGCACCGCCATCCTGGCCGCCGTGGTCGCACTCGCCGGCTGCGCCAGCCTCCCGCAGCCGCGCGACGACGGTGCGCTGCAACGCGAAGCGATGGCCGGCACGCACGCCCCGGTGCCTGCGCCGCTGCCGCTCAACCGCGACCTGGCCGCGCCCACCGCCGCGCCGCCGGCGGCCACCATCAGCGCCGGCAGCGGGCAGTTCGTGCGGCCCTCCGCACTGGTCACGCCGCGCAAGAGCGCCACCGGCAAGGATGCGGTCACCTTCAACTTCGAGAACCAGCCGGTGCAGGCGGTGGTCAAGGCGATCCTCGGCGACCTGCTCAAGCAGAACTACACCATCGTGCCGGGCGTGGAGGGCAACATCTCCTTCTCCACCGCCGAGCCGGTCGAGCAGGAGCAGGCGCTGCCGATCCTGGAAACCCTGCTGGGCTGGACCCACAACGCGCTGGTCAAGCGCGCGGGCGGTTACGTGGTGTTGCCGGAGAAGGATGCCGTCGCCGGCAACCTGGTGCCCAGCCTCGGCGCGGCCGCGCCCGGCGGCGGCCTGCAGGCGCGGCTGTTCCCGCTGCGCTACATCTCCGCCACCGAGATGCAGAAGCTGGTCAAGCCGTTCGTGCGCAAGGATGCGGTGCTGCTGGTCGATCCCTCGCGCAACCTGATCGTGCTGGCCGGCACGCCGCAGGAGCTGGCCGACGACGAGCGCATGATCCGCACCTTCGACGTGGACTGGTTGCGCGGCACCTCGGTGGGCGTGTTCAACCTGCAGTACGCCCGCGTCGCCGAGCTGATGCCCAAGCTGGATGCGTTGTTCGGTGAACACGGCAGCACGCCGCTGGCCGGCATGCTGCGCTTCATCCCGATCGAGCGCACCAATGCACTGGTGGTCATCAGCACCCAGCCCGACTACCTGCGCGAAGTGGGCGAGTGGGTCGCCAAGATCGACGCCGGCGGCGGCAACCAGCCGCAGCTGTTCGTCTACGACGTGCGCAACCTCAAGGCCTCCGACCTGGCCCGTTACCTGGCGCAGATCTACACCAACGGCGCCGGCAGCGGTGGCGACAACGGCGGCCAGGTCGGGCCGGGCCTGAGCAGCGGCACGCTGGGCAGCGCCGACAACGTCAACGCCAACCCGCTGGGTAGCACCGCCGGCAGCTTCGGCAACACCGGCACCGGCGCGGTCGGCGGCGGCGCGATGAACGGCGCCGGCAGCGGCGGCTTCAACAGCGGCGGCGAGAGTCGCGACGGCAGCGGCAACGGCCAGCCCGGCGCGATGTCCGGCGGCATGGCGACCAGCTTCGGCAACAGCGGCGGCAACGCGGAAACCAGCCAGCAATACGCCTCCAGCGACGGCAGCGTGCGGATCAGCTCGGTGGACAGCAACAACCAGTTGCTGATCCGCGCCCGGCCCTCGCAGTGGGAGGAGATCAAGCGCGCGATCGACAAGCTCGACAACGTGCCGCTGCAGGTGCAGATCGAGACGCGCATCCTGGAGGTCAGGCTCACCGGCGCGTTCCAGTTCGGGGTGCAGTGGTACCTGAAGGGTTTCGTCGGCAGCACCGTCGACAACAACGGCAACTTCATCCCCGGCTCCACCACCGCCAGCCAGTACGGGGCGCTGGGCAAGGGCGGCCCGGCGTACGGCGGCCAGCCGTTCTTCTACTCCTTCCTCAACTCCAACATGCAGGTCGCCGTGCGCGCGATGGAGACCAGCGGCAACACCAAGACGCTGTCGGCGCCCTCGATGGTGGTGATGAACAACCAGGTCGGCGCGATCCAGGTGGGCGACAGCATTCCGATCAACCAGACCACGGTCAACACCGGTATCGGCACGGGCACCAGCTACAACTCGGTGGACTATCTCAACACCGGCGTCATCCTCAAGGTTCGCCCGCGGATCAATCCCGGCGGCCTGGTCTACATGGACGTCAGCCAGCAGGTCAGCCAGCGCGATTCCTCGCAGCAATTGGTCAACGGCAACCCGTCGATCTCGCAGCGCGCGCTGTCCACCCAGGTCGCGGTGCAGAGCGGCCAGACCGTGCTGCTCGGCGGCCTGATCCAGCAGGACGAGGGCGTCACCAACACCGGCATCCCCGGCCTCAACCGCATCCCCGTCATCGGCCGGTTGTTCGGCAACACCAACCGCAACCGCGACCGCACCGAACTGATCGTGCTGATCACCCCGCGCATCATCCGCAACAGCGACGAGGCCAAGCAGGTCACCGACGAGTACCAGGAGAAGTTCGAGTCGCTGGCGCCGCTGCGCCAGGGCGGCGAGGCGAGCGCCGCGAGCGTGACGCCGGTGGCTGCCGCACCCGCGCCGAGCTGGCCCGAGCAGTTGCAGCAACATGCCGAGCTTGCGCTGGGCAAGGCCGACTACGCGAACGCGGAGCGCCTCGCGATGCAGTCGTGGCAGCAGGGCACGCGCCAGGGCAGCCTGTGCGAGCGCAACTGGCAGGTGATCGCCCAGGTGCGCCAGCACAACCAGGATGCCGCCGGTGCGCAGACTGCACGCCAGAGCCAGCAAGCCTGCCGCCAGCCGTCGCCCTGAGAGCGTGTGAAAAAATCCCCCGCCTGCTGCGGACATCGCCGAACGCCCCTGGCGGGGGCCGCGCCGTTGAATCAGCCTGGGGCGGCCACGTCATCGAGCGACAGGACGGACAGGTAGCCTTTGGCGACCAGCACGTCCAGATCCACCGTGATTTCCCCTGGGTCGGTGGCCAAGGCCGCATCCGTCGGGACAACCCCGACCCAGCGGTTGCGGCCATCGCGTTTGGCCCGATACAGGCACTGATCGGCCAGGTTGACCACGTCCTCCCAGCCAAAGTTGTGCTTCGATGCGGCAAACACCGGGTACGAGGCAAAACCGACCGAACATGTGCGGTGTATCGTCAAGCCGTTGCCGAGGTCGAAGGGATGATCGGCAACCATGGTGCGGATCCGGTCGGCAACGACGGGGCCGAAGGCATTGTTGGCGAAGCGCGCGACGATGAGGAACTCCTCGCCGCCCCAGCGTACCGGGGTGTCCGTCTCGCGCGTCGCCGCGACAAGAATGTCCCGCAGCTGCGCCAGGACGCGGTCGCCGGCAGCGTGCCCGTAGCGATCGTTGACCTCCTTGAAGTGGTCAAGATCCATCATCAGGAACAGCAGATTGATGTTGGCGTCGGCGTGATCGGCATAGCCCAGGGCGAGGTTCCGGTAGTTGCGCTGAACCGTGGCGATGTCCTTGTCGACATGGTCGATGACGTAACGCCGGTTTCTGAGTCCGGTCAGTGCATCGGTAATCGTCTGATCGACCAGCGCGGAGTTGGCGCACTCCAGCGCCTCGGTACGTTCCTCCACCAGCTTTGTGAGCGCCTGGTTTCGTCGACGCAGCGTGCGCAGACGCCAGCGCATGGCCCCCTTGGCGACAAGCAATAGCAGGGCGCACCACGTCAGGTAAGCCCACCAGCTGCGATACCAGGGCGGCAACACGCGAAAGCTGAAGTTTGCCTCGCTGCCGAGACCGCCATAGGCGTCGCGCGCGCGAACGCGAAAACGATAGGTACCCTCGGGCAGGTTGGTGTAGTCACGATAAGTTTCGTTGGTCCACGCCGACCAAGTGTTATCCATGCCCTCGAGCATGACCTGGTAGCGCTCGGCAGCACCCATTTCGAAGTCGGGTTGCGCGTAGTCGAAGCGCAAGCTGTTCTCGCGCCAATCCAGCTCAGCGGGGGCAACCCTGCCGGCCCCGCCCCAGAGCAGTTTCCCGCCGTGCGTGGCGACGTTCCGCAGCAGCGTCGCGGCAGGTGTCGCGTAGTCTTTTTGCCTGTGGGGATCGTGGCGATAGAGACCGTCGTTCGTGCCCACCCAGATCACGCCATCCGGTTCCGACGTCAGGGCGAACACCGTCTTTCCCGACAACGCCTGCAAGGGGCGCTCCTGCCAGTGATAGCGGCCTTGGGCGTCGGCCACGGCGACACCCAGCGCCTTGAGGTGGCGAGCAGGGTCGACCGTGTACATCCACACGCTGCCGAACGCATCCTGCTCAAACTTCCAGACTTGCCGGGTGCCGGACCCGAACAACCCGGAGAAGCGTTCGTCCGGCACCAGCGCGCGCCCGCTCGCGTCGAGTTTTTGAATGCCTGAGGCCGTACCGAATCGGATGTCGCCGTTGACAAGGCCAAGAGTGACGAAGCGAGGTTCCTCCGGATGGGTCACACTCGGCTGGAGCCTTTCCATCCGGGGTGATGTTGCTGGCCGCGCCTGTCCGGAGAGATCAAGCCTTGCCGCACCTTCATCCATGAAGCCGATCCACAAGGTGCCGGCGGCGTCCGCGAGCAGCGAATGGATTTCGCCCGCCACGACCTTGCCCTCGTCGACCAGCCTGCCCGATGCAAACCGCATCGACAGCAAACCGTCACGCTGGCCTGCCAGCAAACGGTCATCGTGCGGGGCAACGCGCGCCAGGGTGAAGGAAAACTCTCGCGAGAGTTGCCGCGCCGCACGGTTCCCATCGACCTCGAAAAGACCTTGCGCGCTGGCAACCAGCAAGGACCCATCCATGTCCAGCATGTCCCAGACCTGGCCATGGATGCCCGCAACCCGAGTGAACCGGGCCTTCGTCTCGTCGAGTCGGAACAGACCCTTGGCCGTGCCTGCGTACAAGGTGCGTCCATGGCGGTGGATCGCCATGACCGAACCGTCCAGGCCGCTCATGCGGGTGAAACGGGTCAGCGGCGAACCCACTTCGACCCGCGCCAGGCCATTGTCCAGCGCGAGCCAGAGCCCGGCGTCGCGATCCTGCGTCATGCCGTAGACGGTGTCGCCAATGAGACCTTCCGCCATGCCGACACGGCCCACTTCGTCGCCCTGGCGGTCGAGCAGCATCACGCCACCCTGCAGCGTGGCAACGGCGAGCCGGCCGTCGGCAAGCCACTGCGCGCCGTAGATCTGATCGGCTTTGAGCGCTTCGGCGCTCCGCGGGGACCAGGGACGGTAGGCATGCCCGTCGAAGATCAACCATCCGGCCTGCCGGCTTCCGATCAGGATGGACGCGGGTTTTCCCGCCTCGGCCCAGGGAACCATGGCGTAGATCCTGTCGGTCGCGAATCGCGCGCCGCCCTCGACCCGTTCCAGCCGACCGGCCACCAGCTTCTCCAGCCCCTGGTCCATTTGCTGGATGTACAACTGGTGATCCAGGTAATAGGCGAGGTGGAACTCGGTTTGTGCCTTCCACACCCGTACCTTGCCGGAGGCCAGATGGAACAGCCGGCTGCTGGTCGCAAAGTAGATTCCATCGTCGCCAGGCAGGACGTTCCACACGTCGGCGAAATCGCGGTCCTCCGGCGGTATCCGATCGAGCAGCGACACGTAGCGCATTCGACCCGCGGCGTCCGGCGCGAGATATCCGAAATCGCCAACGCAGCCGACGTAGACGCGTCCCCGCGCATCGGTGGCCAGTGAGCGCACCGTGCTCTGGCGGGGAACCGCGATGTGCCGCCACTGGGTGCCATCGAACTCCAGCACGCCATCGTCGCCATTCCCGACGTAGATGATCCCCCGTGCGTCCTGCACCACGGCCCAGTTCTGCGGGTAGCCGCCGTAGTCCTCGGGATTGAAGTTCTTCAGCAGCGGCATGCCGATCGGGCGTGCGGACAGAGGCGCGACATCAGGCGCCGGGGGCGCGGCCCAGGCGGCGGCTGCGAAAACCCAAAGGCCCCCAAACAGGCAACGCAGGAAGCGAAGGCGCCGCCCCTTGCTGGATGGTGGCATGGTGAACAATCGGGATACTCCTGGTTCCATGAAAACGTGTGGCGACCCATGAGCGGTTAGCCCAATCAGTACATCGGCCACCTGAAGCCACGCTTGAGGCCAGCTCGCGGGCAGTACCCCTGCTCTCGCGAATCCCGAATCCCGACGCGGGAGCATCGCTCGCGAGCGGCTCCTGGCTGTCCTGGTGGGGCGGGCCTTTATCATGCAGCGGATGACTGCGCCCGATTTCCCGATCCTCCCGTTGCTGCCCGAGATCCGCGCCGCGCTCGCGGCAAATCCGCGGCTGGTGCTGGAGGCGCCGCCCGGCGCCGGCAAGACCACTCAGGTGCCGCTGGCCCTGCTCGATGCGCCGTGGCTGGCCGGCCGCAGGATCGTGATGCTGGAACCGCGCCGTCTCGCCGCGCGCGCCGCCGCGCAGTTCATGGCGACGCAGCTCGGCGAGCCGGTCGGGCAGACGGTGGGCTACCGCATTCGCTTCGAGTCGAAGGTGAGCGCTGCCACCCGCGTCGAGGTGGTCACCGAAGGCATCCTCACCCGGCTGATCCAGGCCGATCCCGAACTGGCCGGAATCGGCGCGATCATCTTCGACGAGTTCCACGAGCGCCACCTGGCCGGCGACCTCGGCGCCGTGCTCGCGCTCGACGTGCAGGCCACCTTGCGGCCGGACCTGCGCCTGCTGCTGATGTCGGCCACGCTGGATGGCGAGCGCATCGCCGGCTGGCTCGACGCGCCGCGCCTTTCCAGCCCCGGGCGCAGCTTCCCGATACGCATCGAACATCCGCCGGCGCGCGCGCAGGAAAGCGCCGAGCAGCATCTCGCCCGCACCGTGCGCCAGGCGCTCGATGAAACCGACGGCGACGTGCTGGTCTTCCTGCCCGGTCGGCGCGAGATCGCGCGAACGCAGGCGCTGCTGGAGAGAATGCTCCCCTCCCCCTTCGGGGGAGGGGTTGGGGGAGAGGGTGCGGTCGGAGCCGAGCGCCCCGCTCCGCCCGTACCCTCTCCCGCCCCTAAAGGGGCACCCTCTCCCGGAGGGAGAGGGGAACAAATCGACATCCTGCCCCTGCACGGCGAGCTGTCCCTCACCGAGCAGCAATACGCCCTGGCCCCGGCCGAACCCGGCACGCGCCGCATCGTGCTGGCCACCAACGTGGCCGAATCGAGCATCACCTTGCCCGGCATCCGCGCGGTGGTCGACAGCGGCCTGGCGCGCGAGCCGCGCTTCGATCCGCACTCCGGCTTCACCCGGCTGGAGACGGTCACCATCTCGCAGGCCTCGGCCGATCAGCGCGCCGGCCGCGCCGGTCGCGTCGCGGCGGGCGTGGCGTATCGGCTGTGGCCGCAGAGCCGCTGGCTGGAGCGCAGCCGTGGCGCGGAGATCGCACAGGCGGAGCTGTCCGGCCTGGCGCTGGAGCTGGCGGCCTGGGGTGTCACGGCGGCGGATGGCGGCGACCTGGCCTGGCTCGACCCGCCGCCGCCCGGCGCGCTGGCCCAGGCGCGCGAACTGCTGCAGGCACTCGATGCGCTCGACCGCGACGCATGCATCACCGCGCTGGGTCGGCGCATGCTGGAGCTGGGCGCCAGCCCGCGGCTGGCCGCCGCGGCGCTGCGCGCGCCGCACGAACAACGCGCCGTGGTCGCCGACCTGCTGGCCCTGCTGGAGGCGCGCTCGCCGTTGCGCGGGGCGCAGGCGCGCAACGACGATCTGCGCGTGCGCGTGGCCGCCTTGCACGCCTGGCGCGACCGCCGCGGCGGCGCGCCGCGCGGCGAGGTCGACGCCGGCGCGCTGGCCGCGATCGAGCAGGCCAGCAAGGGCTGGCGCAGACGTCTGGACGTCCGAACCGCGGCCACCGGCGTACCCGACAGCCACGCCGTGGGCGACCTGCTGGCGCACGCCTTCCCCGACCGCGTCGCCCATCGCGATGGCGACGATCCGCGCCGCTACGTGCTGGCCAACGGCCGCGGCGCCCGCCTGCACGAACACACGGCGCTGCTCGGCGAACCCTGGCTGGTGGTGACCGACCTGCGGCTGGAGTCGCGCGACAGCCTGGTGTTCAGCGCCGCGCCGCTGGACCCGCGCACGCTGGAGCGCGACTTCCCCGCGCATTTCACCCGCGAACGCACGCTGCGCTGGAACGAGCAGCGCGGCGCGGCCGAGGCGTTCGAGGAAAGCCGCTTCGGCGCCATCGTGCTGAGCCGCCACAGCGTGCCGGTGCGCCCGGCCGATGCCTTGCCGGCGATGCTGGCGGCGATCCGCGCGCGCGGCCTGGACGCGCTGCCGTGGAGCGACCACGCCCGCCGCCTGCGCGCGCGCATGCAGGCCTTGCGCGCATGGCTGCCCGAGCGTGGGCTGCCCGACGTGTCCGACGCAAACCTGCTGGTCACGCTGGAACAGTGGCTGGCGCCGTACCTGCATGGCAAGCACCGACTCGACGCCCTGGGCGCGGAGGAGTTGTCGCAGGCGCTGGCGTCGCTGTTCGACCATTCGCAGCGCCAGCTGCTGGACGCCCAGGCACCGGAACAAGTCGTGGTGCCCAGCGGCCAGTCACGCCGCCTGGAATACGCCGGCGCCGACTCGCCGGTGCTGGCCGTGAAACTGCAGGAACTGTTCGGCCTGGCCGACACTCCGCGCGTCGGCGGCGGCCGCATCCCGGTCACCCTGCACCTGCTCTCCCCCGCCGGCCGCCCGATCCAGGTCACCCAGGACCTGCGCGGCTTCTGGGAACGCACCTACCCCGAGGTGAAAAAGGAGCTCAAGGGCCGCTACCCCCGCCACCCCTGGCCCGACGATCCATGGACGGCGCAGGCCACGCATCGGGCCAAGCCGCGGGGAAGGTGAGGCCGGCCAGCAACAGCTCAATCATCCGCCCCTGCGGCCGATAGCCGGGAAGGGGGAGATTCCGCCGGTCGACATGGGCGGGGACCCTGCGGCCGTGCGCTTTTCATCTGGCGCGCGCATTCTGCTCCTGTAGCATCGAACACACTGGACCCCATGGCAGCGGAATTGCCACAGCTTATGGATCTCCACGAGCTCCATCCAACGCGAACGGATCGCCGGACCGGCGGTGCGTTCGAGCCCGTGGCTGTGGCAGCTTCGGGCTGGCGCCGCAGCGCCCTGTGGTGGAGCTTGCTCGCCTTGCTGGCGGGCCTGGCGCTGGCCTTCGCGGCCCACCTGCAACAGCAGCGGCGGCATCTCACCGAGCAGTCGCTGGTGCGTGGCGAGATGGCGGGCAAGACCTATGCAGCCCTGCTGAACCGCCTGCACGAGTCCGAATCGCTGCTGCGCGCGGTGCAGACGCTGTTCCTCTCCTCGGACGAAGTCAGCGAGACCGAGTTCACCAACTTCTACGACAACATGCGCCCGCACGTGCAGTTCCCCGGCCTGCTGGCGCTGGCCTACGCGCAGCGCGAGAGCGGCCCGCAGGGCGAGCATTTCATCACTAGCTGGGTGCAGCCGCGCAAGGGCAACGAGGCCGTGGTCGGCCTCGACGTCGCGGCGCAACCGAGCAACCTGGCTGGGCTGCTGGCGTCGCGCGACAGCGGCGAGGTGGCGTTGTCCGCGCCGTTCCGCCCGGTACAGCAGACCGGCGCCAGCGCACCGGACGGGTTCACCATGCGCCTGCCGGTGTTCAGCCCGGGCGATCCGCCGCGCACCATGGCGCAGCGCCGCGAGCGCATGCGCGGCTCGATCGCGGTGTCGTTCCGCATCAGCAAGCTGCTTGGCAACGTGCTGCAGCCGGACGTGGGGCGGCAGCTGCGGCTGACCTTGCACGACGTCACCGACCCGGCGCGCGCAGTGCCGATGTTCGATTCCGCGCCCGCGGCGGCGACCGGCGACGACTTCCGCTTCGAGCGCCGGCTCGCCTATGGCGGGCGCGTGCTGGACGTGGTGATGCGCTCGCGCCCGGTGCGCCCGACGGCGTTCGACTGGAGCCAGTCGGCGCTGCCGGTGGGCGTGCTGGCCAGCGTGCTGCTGGCCATGCTGGTGTACTCCATGGTCAACACGCGGCAGCGCGCGCTGGAACTGGGCTGGCAGATGAGCCGGCGCTACCGCGAGAGCGAGGAGCGTTTTCGCGCGCTCAACGAGTTGTTGCCGGCGCTGGTGATGCTGGCCGATGCCGACGGCGGGCGCATCACCTACGCCAATCAGGCGTCGCGCAATCGCCTCGGCGACCGCATCATCGATCAGCGCCTGCCCGAACTGTTCGACGACGACGACCTGCACCGGCAACTGCAGGCGCGCGACACCAGCGGCTGCGGCCGGATGGAGGCGCAGTTGCGGGACGCCGGCGGCGAGCGCTTCTGGGCCAGCGTGGCGGTTTCGCGGGTGGAGCTGGGCGGCCACGCCAAGCTGCTGCTGGTGGCCAGTGACATCAGCGAGGAGCGCCAGCTCAACCAGTTGCTGAGCTACCAGGCCAGCCACGACGTGCTGACCGACCTGTACAACCGCCGCGAGTTCGAGCACCAGCTGCAGGCGCTGCTGGCGGCCGGGTCGTTCGCCTCGCCGGTCGCCGCCCTGCTGTACGTGGACCTGGATCAGTTCAAGCTGGTCAACGACACCTCCGGCCACCCCGCCGGCGACCAGCTGCTCACCCAGCTGGCGATCGTGATGCGCCGGCAGCTGGGCACGGGCGACGTGCTGGCGCGGCTCGGCGGCGACGAGTTCGGCGTGCTGCTGACCGGCGTGGCCGATCGCGAGGAGGCCGAGCGCAGCGCCGAGCGCATCCGTCGCTGCATCGACGGTTACGTGTTCATCTGGGAGCAGACCAGCTACATGGTCAGCGCCAGCATCGGCGGGGTGGTGATCGACCACTCCGGCGTGTCGGCCCGCGACCTGCTCGCCCAGGCCGACACCGCCTGCTACATGGCCAAGGAGATGGGCCGCAACCGCGCGCATTTCTACTCCGGGCGCGACGACCAGACCGTGCGCCGGCGCAGCGAGATGGACTGGGCCAACCGCCTGCGCTGGGCGATCGACGAGCGCCGCCTGCAGCTGGCCTACCAGGAGGTGTGGCCGCTGCCGCCCGGCAGTGGCCGGCCGGGCATCGAGATGCTGCTGCGCTTCCGCGAGGAATCAGGCGAACTGATACTGCCCGGCGTGTTCGTGCCGGCGGCCGAGCGCTACGGACTGATGCCGCTGGTCGATCGCTGGGTGATCGAGACCACGCTGGCGAATTTCGACCGGCTGCATCCGGACGGCAGCGCGATGGAGATGGTGGCGATCAATCTCTCCGGCGCCAGCATCGAGGACACCGCCCTGGTCGAGGACATCATCGACTGGTTGCGCCGCTACCGCGTGGAGCCTGCGCAAGTGTGCTTCGAGATCACCGAGACGGTGGCCGCGCGCAGCCTCTCGGCGGTGGCGCGCTGCATGGCGCAGCTGCGCGCCGCCGGCTGCCGCATCGCGCTGGACGACTTCGGCGCCGGCATGTCCTCGTTCACCTATTTGAAGCACCTGCCGCTGGACATCATCAAGATCGACGGCAGTTTCGTGCGCGACATGCTGACCGATCCGGTCAGCCACCTGATGGTCAAGGCGGTCACCGACATCGGCCACCGGCTGGGGCTGGAAGTGGTCGCCGAGTGGGTCACCGACACGCCCACCGAGCAGGCGCTGACCGCGCTGGGCGTGAATCGCGTGCAGGGCTTCGGCCTGCACCGGCCGGAGTTGGCGCTGTTCCAGCGCGAGTGAGGGCGTCGGGCCGGGGCTGATGCAGGTCATGGGGCCGGCATGCATGGCTGTGGCACGATGGGAAGTCATTCGCATTCGCGGGATCACGCCATGTCCGACCAGCCCTCCACCTCGTCGCCGCTTGCCGACATTCCCCGGCTGCTGGCGGCGGCGCCGCACCGGCCGCTGTTCCTCGCCGGCACCGTCGCGGTGATGTTGAGCATGGCGTGGTGGGCGCTGGAGCTGACCTCGCTGCGGTTCGGCCTGGCTGGCTGGCCGCAGCCGTCGATCCCGCCGCTGTATGCGCACGGCGTGCTGATCCAGTACGGCCTGTTCCCGCTGTTCATGTTCGGCTTCCTGATGACCACCTTCCCGCGCTGGCTGGGTCGCCCGGACCTGCCGCGCACGCGGTTCCTGCCGGTGGCCGGCTGCCTGTTCGGCGGCTACGTGCTGGCGCACGTGGGTCTGCTGGCGCTGCCGCGCGTGCTGGAGCTGGGCGTGCTGCTGATGCTGCTCGGCTACGCGATCGGCGTGTGGACGCTGGCCGGCGTGCTGCGTGCCTCGGTGGCCGAGCGCAAGGGGCATGCGCGCTCGTGCCTGGCGGCGCTGTCGCTCGGCACGCTGGGGCTGGCGATCTTCCTCGCCTACCTGTTCGGCGCGCCGGCGGAGTGCGCGCTGCTGGCGGTCAGGATCGGCACCTTCGGCCTGCTGCTGCCGATCTATTTCACGGTGATGCATCGCATGCTGCCGTTCTTCACCGGCAACATGGTCAAGGGCTATGCGGTGGTGCGCCCGGACTGGAGCATGCCGGTGGTGTGGATGCTGCTGCTGGCGCACCTCGTGCTGTCGTGGCGCGGCGTGCTGGGCTGGCTGTACATGGTCGACGTGCCGCTGGCGCTGGTGTTCGCCTGGCACTCGCTTACCTGGCGGCCGTGGCGGGCGATGCACCCGGGCCTGCTGGCGGTGCTGCACCTGGCATTCGCGTGGCTGCCGGTGGCGTTCGTGCTGTTCGCGGTGCAGGACGTGGTCTACGCCACCAGTGGCCAGTTCATCCTCGGCCGCGCGCCGCTGCATGCGCTGGGCATCGGCTTCTTCGGCTCGATGCTGGTGGCGATGGTGACCCGCGTGACCATGGGCCACTCCGGCCGGCCGCTGCAGATGGGCGCGGTGCCGTGGCTGTGCTTCGTGCTGCTGCAGGTGGTGGCCTTGCTGCGCATTCGCGCCGAACTGGGTGGCGACATGTACCTGTGGCTGGTGATCGCCGCCTACGGCTGGCTGCTCGCCTTCCTGCCGTGGGTGCTGCGCTCGGCGTGGATCTACCTGACCCCGCGGGTGGACGGCAAGGCGGGGTGATGGCGGAGCGCGGGCTGCGGCCTTCGCTTCGCGAGGTCGGCGAGCCTTCCCGGTTTCTGCAGGTTCTCCATGCCGTACCGCTCGCCCGCCGGTTGCCGCAATTCTCCCCGCCGTCATTCCCGCTTTTGCGGGAATGACGCCGTCGGGGATACGGCGATTCTTGCGGGTCAGGCGCGTCGGCTGAAACCGATGTGGCGCGGTGACGCAGTGGGCGGGTTTCGGGGAGTCTTTTGACGCCGGTCAAATGGCGGCGGGTTTTGCCGGGCATGCTTCGCGCAGGCACAACCAACGGGAAGATCCCCCATGTCGCGTCCGCTGTCCACCGTTCTTGCCGCTCTCGCCGTGTTCGCGCTGGCGGCCTGCTCCGACAAGCCCCCGGCGTCGCCCGCCGCGGCCACCCCACCGGCCAGCACCTCGGTGGCTTCCCAGCGCGGCGATTTCGGTCCGCCGCAGGGTGAGCCAATCAAGGCGGTGCTGACCAGCCCGCCGCACGTGCCGCCACCGATCCATCGCAACTACCCGGCGAAGGTCATCGTCGAGCTGGAGGTGATCGAGAAGGAGATGCCGATTTCCGAAGGCGTCAGCTACACGTTCTGGACCTTCGGCGGCACCGTGCCGGGCAGCTTCATCCGCGTGCGCCAGGGCGACACGGTGGAGTTCCACCTGAAGAACGCGCCGGACAGCAAGATGCCGCACAACATCGACCTGCATGGCGTGACCGGGCCGGGCGGTGGCGCGGCGTCCAGCTTCACCGCGCCGGGGCATGCCTCGCAGTTCACCTTCAAGGCGCTGAACCAGGGCATCTACGTCTACCACTGCGCCACCGCACCGGTGGGCATGCACATCGCCAACGGCATGTACGGCCTGATCCTGGTCGAGCCACCGGAAGGCCTGAGCCCGGTCGACCACGAGTACTACGTGATGCAGGGCGATTTCTACACCACCGGCAAATATCGCGAGAAGGGCCATCAGCCGTTCGACATGGAAAAGGCGATCGACGAGCACCCGACCTACGTGCTGTTCAACGGCAAGGAAGGCGCACTCACCGGCGACAACGCCCTGACCGCCAAGACCAACGAGACGGTGCGCCTGTTCATCGGCAACGGCGGCCCCAACCTGGTCTCCAGCTTCCACGTGATCGGCGAGATCTTCGACAAGGTGCAGCCCGAAGGCGGCACGGTGGCCCAGCACAACGTGCAGACCACGCTGATCCCCGCCGGCGGCGCGGCGATGGTGGAGTTCCACACCGACGTGCCGGGCAGCTACGTGCTGGTCGACCACTCGATCTTCCGTGCGTTCAACAAGGGCGCGCTGGGCATCCTCAAGGTCGACGGGCCGGAGAACAAGCTGGTCTACTCGGGCAAGGAGGTCGACTACGTCTACCTGGGCGACCGCTCGGAGCCGAACCTCAAGGCGGTGACCGCCGCGGCCAAGGCGCACGCGGCCGGCACGCTGACCAAGGAGGAGCAGATCGCCGCGGGCAAGCAGCTGTTCACCGGCACCTGCTCGGTCTGCCACCAGGCGAACGGCGAGGGCCTGGCCAACGTGTTCCCGCCGCTGGCCAAGTCGGATTTCCTGGCCGCCGACCCGAAACGCGCCATGACGATCGTGACGCACGGCCTGACCGGCAAGATCACCGTCAACGGCCACGAGTACGATTCGGTGATGCCGCCGATGAGCCAGCTCAATGACGACGAGGTGGCCAACATCCTCACCTACGTCATCAACAGCTGGGACAACCCGGGCGGCCAGTACAGCAAGGAAGACGTGGCCAAGGCGCGTGCCGAAGCCGGCCCGCACGCGGACCCGGGGCACTGAGCATGCGCATGCGGCTGGCCCTGGCATGGTTCGGCCTGGTGCTGGCACTCCCGGCAGCGGCGGCGGAATACGCCGCGCTGCCGGGAGGCACCTTCGCCAGCGTGCTGCCTGCCGACGGCAAGGCGGCCGCGGCGCAGGTCGCGCCGTTCCGCCTGCGCACCGAGCTGGTCACCAATGGCGAGTACCTGGCGTTCGTGCGCGAGCACCCGCAATGGCGGCGCGACAAGGTCGCCGGCATCCTCGCCGACGCGCGCTACCTCACCCAATGGGCCGGTGCCGATGAACTCGGCGAGCAGGCACTCCCGCGCCAGCCGGTGACGCGGGTGAGCTGGTTCGCCGCGCAGGCGTATTGCGAAAGCGAAGGCGCGCGGCTGCCGAGCTGGTACGAGTGGGAGTTTGCCGCGGCGGCGGACGCCAGCCGTCGCGACGCGCGGGCCGACCCGGCCTGGCGCGAGAACATCCTGGGCTGGTATTCGCGGCCATCGAACGCCGCGCTGCCCGCCGTCGGCGGTACGGCCAACGTCTACGGCGTGCGCGACATGAACGGCCTGGTGTGGGAGTGGGTCGACGATTTCAACGCGCTGATGGTGGCCAGCGACAGCCGCCAGCAGGGCGATCCCGACCTGCTGAAGTTCTGCGGCGCCGGCGCGATCAGCCTGCAGGAGAAGGAGAACTACGCGGTGCTGATGCGCATCGCGATGCTCTCCGCGCTGAAGGCCGCCGATACCACCAACAACCTTGGCTTCCGCTGCGCGAAGTCGAACTGAAGGAGCGGCGATGAAACACTTTCTGCGTGCACTGGTGCTGCTCGCCGTGCTCTTCGGCGGCAGCGCCGCGGCCGCCACGCCGCTGCCCGGCGATTCGGTCTACAACCTGCCGGTGCAACTGACCACGCAGGATGGCCGGCAGCAGATGCTGGCCGCGCGTCGCGGGCGGCCGCAGCTGGTCACGATGTTCTACACCTCGTGCCAGATGGTCTGCCCGATGATCATCGACAGCCTGCGCCTGACCCGCAACGCGCTCAATCCGGCCGCGCGCGCGAAGATCGACCTGCTCGCGGTGAGCTTCGACCCGGCGAAGGACGACGTGGCCACGCTGAAGAGCTATGCGGAGAAGCGCAAGCTGGACGGGCGCATCTGGACGCTGGCCCGCGCCGAGCCGGCGCAGGTGCGGCAATTGTCCGGCGTGCTCGGCCTGCAATACCGGCAGCTGCCCGATGGCGAGTTCAACCACTCCAGCGAGCTGATCCTGCTCGACGCCGAGGGCCGCATCGCCGCGCGCACCACGCTGATCGGCCGGCTCGATCCGGCGTTCGTGAAGGCCATCGAGGAGACGCTGGCGAAGCCGTGAGCCGGTGCGCCAAGTGGACGTCCATGCGTCCGTTGCCGAAGCCGCCGTCATGGCGGCTTTTTCGTGCACCCGCGCGGCGTGTTGTCACAGTCGCCGCCTCGATGGCGCCGAGCTGACGGCGGTCAACTGGCCGGAGGCGGGCAGTCCGCAGACTGCGCGCATCCAACAAGGGGACATCCGATGAAGCCGATCCGCCACATGCTTTCCGCCAGCTGCGTGCTGGCCGCCACGCTGGGTGCACCAGCGGCCCGGGCCGCCGTCGACGCGATCGCGCCGCCAGCGGCGAACGCGCCGCTGCAGCTGGAATGGGATGCACGACTGCGCCACGAACAGGTCGACGACGACGCCTTCAGCCGCGACGCGGCGGCCACGACCTTGCGCCTGCGGCTGGGCCTGCGCGCCAGCTTCGGGGAGGGCTGGAGTGCGCTGCTGGAAGGTGCCGGCGTGGCCGCGGCCAACGAGCACTACAACAGCGGCGCGAACGGCCGCACGCAGTATCCGGCGATCACCGACCCGCGTGGCAGCGAACTCGACCAGGCCTGGCTGGCATGGCAAGGCGACGTGTTCGGCGCCACGCTGGGGCGCCAGCGACTGCTGCTGGACAACCAGCGCTGGGTCGGCAACAGCGGCTGGCGCCAGCACGAGCAGACCTTCGATGCGCTGGCGCTGCAATGGCAACCGCTGGACAGCGTGACCGTGCGCTACGACTGGCTCGGCCGCGTGCACCGCGTGGCCGGCCGCGACGCGCTCAATCCGCTGGCGCGCGAGCGCGCTCTGGACACGCACCTGCTCAACGCCGCGTGGGTCCGCGGCGCGCAGCAGTGGGTCGGCTATGCCTACCTGCACGAGGACCGCGACGTGGCCAGCGCATCGAGCGCCACTTGGGGCGCGCGCTGGAGCGGCAAGGCGCGGCACGACGGCAACGGCGCGGGCTGGACGCTGGAAGCGGCGCGGCAGCGCGACTACGCCAACAATCCGCTGCACTTCGCGCACAACTACTGGTTGCTGGAGCCGACCTGGACGCAGGGCGGCATCACCGCGAAGCTGGGCTGGGAACATCTGGGCGGCAACGGCCAGCATGCGTTGCAGACGCCGCTGGCGACGCTGCACGCGTTCAACGGCTGGGACGATCAGTTCAACGTGACGCCCGCCGGCGGCCTGGAGGATCGCTACGTCGGCGCCGCCGGCAAGTTCGGTCGCAGCGGGCTGGCCGGCAAGCTGGCCTGGGTGGTGGCCTACCACGACTACCGCGCGGATCGCGGCGGCCGCTACGGCAGCGAGTGGAACGCATCGCTGAGCCTTCCGCTGATCGCCGGCCTCGACGCCATGCTCAAGCTGGCCGACTATCGCGCCGATGGTCTCGGTCGCGACAATGCGCGGGTGTGGCTGCAGCTGGAATGGCGCGGTCGGCAGGCGCTGGCGGGCGCGCGTTGAGCGTCGCTGGCGCGGCTGCGTTGACCCAGGTCAGCGCGCCCGCGCCCCTGCTGCGTTGAGATGGCCGCATGCCTGTCTCTCCACCGCCGGCCCACCACGACCACGCCACCGACGATGGCACCACCATCGCGCTCGACCTGCGCGCGCTGCCGGCGCCGGAGCCGATGATGCGTGCGCTGGAGGCAGCCGATGCGTTGGCGCCGGGGCAGACGCTCGAGCTGCTCACCCCGCTGCTGCCGACGCCGCTGCTCGACCTGCTGTCCGGTCGCCGTCTGCATGTCCGTGCGGAGATGCTGCCCGCCGGCGGCGCGCGCGTGCGGATCCATCGCCCGGACGACGATGGCCCGACTGGCGCTTGACCAGGCGCCGCCGGCATCGTTGCCGCGGCAGTTCCTGCTGAGTGCGCCGCTGTGGGGCGTGCTCGCCGGCGTGCTGCTGCTCGTCGACGGCGACGTTGCGCTGCGCACGCGCTGGCAGCCGGCCACGCTGGCGCTGGTGCACGTGTTCACCCTGGGCGTGTTCGGCAACGTGATGTTCGGCAGCGTGCTGCAATTCCTGCCTGCCGCCGCCGGCGTGCGGGTGCGTGGCGGCGTGCGGCTGGGGCGATTGCTGCACGCCGTGTTCAACCTCGGCGTGCTGTTGCTGGTGGCCGGCCTGCACGAAGGCTGGCGCGGCGCGCTGCGCGGCGGTGCCGTGCTGTTGCCGCTGGCGTTCGCGACGTTGGCCGGGATGACCATGCCCGGCCTGTGTGTCGCCGCGGGTCAGCGGCTGCTGCGCGCGGGCATCGGCGCGGCGATCGGCTTCGGCGTGCTGACCGCGCTGCTCGGCGCGCTGTTGGCGCTCGCGCTGGTCGACGGCACGACGCTGTCGATGGCGGCGCTGGTGGACGTGCATGCGAGCTGGGGCGTGCTGGGCTGGATCGTGCTGCTGCTGGCCAGCGTGGCGCGGATCGTGATGCCGATGTTCCAGGGGACGGCGGCCATGCCGGAGCGGGCGCAGACCCTGTGGCTGGCCAGCGTGCTGCTGATGCTGCCGGCCGCGGCATGGTGGCGCTGGGCCCGCGACGACGGCCGCTGGCTGCTCGCCACCGTGGCGGTGCACGTCGCGCTGTTCGCCGGCGCTGCGTTGTGGCTGCAGTGGCGCTCGCCGCGCGTGCGTCGCGCACCCTTGCTGTGGAGTTGGCGCGGCGGCCTGATCGCGCTGGCGCTGGCCGCCGTGCTGCTGACCGGCGGCGCGCGCGGCGCCGTGCTGGCGGCGACGCTGGGGCTGGGCATCGCGCTGCCGCTGCTGCTTGCCGGCATGGCGCTGGAGATCGTTCCCTTCATCGGCTGGATCGACCTGCACCGACGCTGCGGCCGCGGCCTGCAGTTGCCCGGCGTGCAGCGGTTGCTGCCCGACAGCGACAAGCTCGGCGTGCTGCTGGCGCAATGGCCGCTGCTGCTGTTGCCAGCCGCGGCGCTGTGGCCGTCGCCGTGGCTGGCGCGTGCGGCCGGCGTGGCGCTGGCGTGCGCGTGGCTGGGCACGTGGTCGGCGTTGCGCGGCGTGCACCGGCGCGCCGAGGCATTCGTGGCGGCGTTGCCGCAGCACCCGTGAGCGGAAAGCGTCCGACGTCATCGCGGTGGTGCGTCGGTTGCGGTTGACCTCGATCAAGGCGCGCCCGCGCGGTTGCCGGCGATGATGCGCGCCATCATGCCAAGCCTCTCGTTGCGTCGCTCCGTTCTCCCGCGCCTGCGGCCGTCGCCATCGCGGTTCGCCTCGCGCCCGCACATCGGGTTGCACTGCCTTGCGCGCATCGCGGCTCGTCGGGCGGACTGAACCGGCCAGCTGCGCCCTCGGATACTTCGCCCACCCTCCACCGCGGATCGCCATGCACGACCTCGCCGCCGTCCCCGTGCCTGTCTGGCGCGATGAACTCGAACACGAATACGCCGCGCTTGCCGAGCGGCTCGAACCGCTGGTGCCGTGCCTGGAGATCCCGCTGCACCTGCCGTGGATCGACGCGATCAACAAGCTGAAAAAGCAGCGCGGCGCGGTGATCATGGCGCACAGCTACCAGTCGCCGGAGATCTTCCACGGCGTGGCCGACATCACCGGCGACTCGCTCGGCCTGGCCCAGGCCGCGGCCGAGTGCGAAGCCGAGCTGATCGTGCTGTGCGGCGTGCACTTCATGGCCGAGACCGCGAAGATCCTGGCGCCGCACAAGACCGTGCTGCTGCCCGATCTCGAAGCGGGCTGCTCGCTGGCCTCCTCGATCACCGCCGCCGACGTGCGCGCATTGCGCGCGCAGCACCCCGGCGTGCCGGTGGTGAGCTACGCCAATACCTCCGCCGCGGTGAAGGCGGAGTCCGATGCGATCTGCACCTCGGCGAACGCGGTGCAGGTGGTGGAGGCGATGGGCGCGCCGAAGGTGATCTTCCTGCCTGACGAATTCCTCGGCCGCCACGTGGCCAAACAGACGGCGGTGGAAATCATCCTGTGGCACGGCCGCTGCGAAGTGCACGAGCGCTTCACCGCGCAGGAAGTGCGGCACGTGCGCGAGCAGTTCGGCACCCGGGTGGTGGCGCATCCGGAATGTTCGCCCGAGGTGCTGGCCGAGGCCGACTTCGTCGGCTCCACCACCGCCATGGGCAAGTGGCTGGCGCGCGAGAAGCCGGCCCGGGTGGCGATGGTCACCGAGTGTTCGATGGCCGACAACCTCAAGTCGCAGTTCCCGCAGACCGAGTTCATCAAGCCGTGCAACCTGTGCCCGCACATGCAGCGGATCACCTTGCAGAACATCTACGCCTGCCTGCGCGACCTGCGCCACGCGATCGAGATTCCCGCGGACGTGAGCGTGCGCGCCCGCGCGGCGCTGGAACGCATGCTCGCCGTCGGCCGGCGCGAACGCGTGTGAGGCGAGCGCACCTGCCGATCGTGGTGGTGGGCGGCGGCGTGGCCGGGCTGGCGACCGCGCTGGCCGCGGCGCCCGCGCCGGTGCGCCTGCTGTGCCGCGCCCACGACGGTTGCGGCAGCGCCACGGCGCTGGCCCAGGGCGGCATCGCCGCGGCGCTCGATCCGCATGCGCGCGCCGCCGCCCACGCTGCCGACACGCTCGCCGCCGGCGCGCAGCACAACGACGCGGCGATGGTCGCGTGGCTGACTGCCGCGGCACCGGCGGCGATCGACTGGCTGCAGGCGCAGGGCGTGGTCTTCGATCGGACGGCGGATGGCGCGCTGCAACTGGGTCGCGAAGGCGGCCATGCAACCGCCCGCATCGTGCACGCCGGCGGCGATGCCAGTGGCGCGGCGGTGTTCTGCGCCTTGCGCGAGCAGGCGCAGGCGGCCAGCCACGTGCAGTGGCGCGGCGGCGTCGATGTCGATGGCTTGTTGCTGCGCGGCGGTCGCGTGGTCGGCGTGCGCACGTGCGACGAGCGCGGCCGCCACGAACAGGTCGAGGCGGCGGCGGTGGTGCTGGCCACCGGCGGCATCGGCGCCCTGTACGCGCGCACCAGCAATCCGCCGGGTGCCGATGGCGCGGGCCTCGCGCTCGGCCTGGCCGCCGGCGCGGCGGCGCGCGACCTCGAGTTCGTGCAATTCCATCCCACCGCGCTCGACGTGCCCGGCCACTGCCTGCCGCTGCTCACCGAGGCGCTGCGCGGCGCCGGTGCGCGATTGCACGACGATACGGGCACTGCGCTGATGGCCGGCGTGCATCCGCTCGGCGACCTGGCGCCGCGCGACGTGGTGTCGCGGCGCGTGGCTGCGGCGCAGGCCGCCGGTGGCCGCGCCTGGCTTGACGCGACGGCGGTGGAGGGCGCCTGGGAGCAGCGTTTTCCCACCGTGCTGGCCGCGTGCCTGGCGCATGGCATCGATCCGCGCCGGCAGGCGTTGCCGGTGACGCCGGCGGCGCACTTCCACATGGGCGGGCTGGCCACCGATGCGGACGGACGCACCAGCGTGCCGGGTCTGTACGCCGTGGGCGAGGTGGCCTGCAATGGCGTGCACGGCGCCAACCGGCTGGCCAGCAATTCGCTGCTCGAAGGCGTGCTCTGCGGACAGCGGCTGGGTCACGGCTTGCGTGCGGCTGCCGCCGCGGACGTCGGCGTCGGCCCGCTGCGCGTGATCGAACGCGGCGCCAGCCTGCCGCCGGCAGAGCTTGCCGGCTTGCGTGCGCTGCTGTGGCACGCGGCCGGTCCGCGGCGCGAGGCGGGTGCATTGCGCGACGCCTGGCGGATCGGCGCGGCGCTGGCCGACTCCGGCTGGCAGGCACGCCTGGCCAAGGCGCTGCTGCGCGCGATGCGCCTGCGTCGACGCTCGCTCGGCGCACACTGGCGTGAAGATCGCGGCTGCCCGTCCTGATGCCTGCGGACGTCGTCGCGAAGGCTTCACGATGCGCTGGCGTACGGCCGTCGCACGCGTCGCACGTCAAGACAGGACGGCGTCCAACTGGCACACTTGGCATTCCCCCACCCCCGAGCATTTCATGACACGTCCTTCCTCTTTCGACTACGAGCAGCTGCGCGCCTGCGGGCGCGGCGAACTGTTCGGCGACGACAACGCGCGGCTGCCTTCGCCGCCGATGCTGATGTTCGATCGCATCACGCACATTTCCGAAGAGGGCGGCAGCCACGGCAAGGGCTGCATCCGCGCCGAAATGGACATCCATCCGGACCTTTGGTTTTTCGGTTGCCACTTCATCGGCGACCCGGTGATGCCCGGCTGCCTGGGCCTGGATGCCATGTGGCAGCTCAGCGGTTTCTACCTGCCGTGGCTGGGCGAACCCGGCCGCGGCCGCGCGCTCGGCGTGGGCAACGTGAAGTTCTCCGGCCAGGTGATGCCCACCGCCAAGCTGGTGCGCTACGAGATCGACATCCGTCGCGTGATGCGCGGCAAGTTGCGGCTGGTGATCGCCGACGGCAAGACCTTCGTCGACGACCGCCTGATCTACGAGGCCAGCGACATGCGCGTAGGCCTGTTCCAATCCACCGAGGGTTTTTGACATGCGTCGCGTGGTGGTGACGGGCATGGGCATCGTCTCGTGCCTTGGCAACGATCTGGAAACGGTGGCTGGCGCCTTGCGCGACAGCCGCAGCGGTATCCGCGCGATGCCCGAATATGCCGAGCTGGGCATGCGCAGCCATGTGGCGGGCGTGCCGAACATCGACCTGGAGGCGGTGATCGATCGCAAGCTGAAGCGCTTCATGGGCGACGCGGCGGCGTATGCGTACGTGTCGATGCGTTCGGCGATGGCCGATGCCGGGCTGGATGCCGATCAGGTGCGCAACCCGCGCATCGGCGCGATCGCCGGCTCCGGCGGCGGTTCGCCGCGCTGGCAGATCGAGACCGGCGACCTGCTGCGCAACAAGGGCGTGCGCAAGATCGGCCCGTACATGGTGCCGCGCACGATGTGCTCCACGGTGTCGGCCACGCTGGCCACCACCTTCGGCATCCTGGGCCTGAGCTATTCCATCTCCGCCGCCTGCGCCACCTCGGCGCACTGCATCGGCGCGGCCGCCGACCTGATCCGCCACGGCGCGCAGGACGTGGTGTTCGCCGGCGGCGGCGAAGAGGAACACTGGGGCATGACCTCGCAGTTCGACGCGATGGGCGCGCTGTCCAGCCACCACAACGACACCCCGGTCAGCGCCTCGCGTCCCTACGACACCACCCGCGACGGCTTCGTCATCGCTGGTGGCGGCGGCATGCTGGTGCTGGAGGAGTACGAGCACGCCAAGGCACGCGGTGCGCGCATCCACGCCGAGCTGGTTGGCTACGGCGTCACCTCCGATGGCGCCGAGATGGTCGCGCCGTCCGGCGAGGGCGCGGTGCGCTGCATGCAGATGGCGCTGGCCGACGTCAAGGCGCCGGTCGACTACCTCAACACCCATGGCACCGCCACGCCGCTGGGCGACATCGTGGAACTCGACGCCGTGCGCGCCGTGTTCGGCGACGCGGTGCCGCCGCTGTCCTCGACCAAGGCGCTGACCGGCCACTCGCTCGGCGCGGCCAGCGTACACGAGGCGATCTACAGCCTGCTGATGCTCAAGGAAGGCTTCGTCGCCGGTTCGGCCCACATCACCGACCTCGACCCCCGCGCCGAAGGCTTCCCGATCCTGCGCGAAAGCCGCCCGGCCACCCTGAACACGGTGATGTCCAACAGCTTCGGCTTCGGCGGCACCAACGGCACGCTGGTGTTCGCGCGGGTTTAGGGAACGTTCCCTGCGAGCAGGGAGAGGGCAGGAGCCGACTCTCCCTCCGCGCGAAGGCGTGCGCTCAGCGACGCCGCGCCGTGCCGCTTCGTTTCGCCGCCTTGCGCGTCGCGGGGGCGCAGTAGATTCCATACAGCGTGCCGATGACCGTCTGCGCAGGGCCAGGCGGCAGCGAATACCACACGGTCTGCGCTTCGCGCCGGGTATCGACCAGGCCTTCCTCGCGCAGGCGGGCCAGGTGCTGCGACAGCGCCGACTGGCTCAGTTCCGGCAGTTGTTCGTTGATCTGGCCGACCGACAGTTCGCCGTCGGCGAGCAGGCACAGCATGCGCAGGCGTTGCGCGTTGCCCAGCGTCTTGAGCAGGCGCGACGCCTCCTCGGCATTGGCCTGCATCAGTGTCATGTCGGTGCGGGAAGACGTGTCCATGGGAGTTCGGATCCGCTGCAGTTTGGCGGCTTGACTTTACCACGCCATACTAATTAAGCTATTTCTAATTTAGAAATAGCTGTTGATTCGCGACGTTCGCGGACAACCGCCAACCGAGGAGTTCAACATGAATGTCGATCGCATCGTGATGGGGTTCGCCGGCAGCGTGGTGCTGGCCGGTATCGCGCTGGCGCATTTCGTGGCGCCGGGCTGGATCTGGCTGTCGGTGTTCGTCGGCGCCAACCTGCTGCAGTCCTCGTTCACCGGCTTCTGCCCGCTGGCGATGATCCTGCGCAGGCTGGGGCTGAAGCCCGGCTGCGCGTTTCCTTCCTGACCCGAGCGAGGCCACGCCATGTACCACATCGTCGAGACATCCAAGGGCTTCGAGCAGGCCGCGGCGGATCTGGCCACCGCCGTCGCCGCGCACGGCTTCGGCGTGCTGCACGTGCACGACCTGGGCGGCACCTTGCGCGGCAAGGGCGTGGAGTTCGGCCACGAGTGCAAGGTGTTCGAGGTGTGCAACCCGCGCCAGGCCGGCCGCGTGCTGGCCAACGACCTGCGGCTGAACATGGCGCTGCCGTGCCGGGTGTCGGTCTACACGGAGGAGGGCAAGACCTGGATCGGCATGATCCGGCCGACGCCGATGCTCGGCATGCTCTCCGCCGATCCCGCGCTGGCGGCGATCGCGCGCGAAGTGGAGCAGACCCTGGTGGACGTCATCGCCGAGGCGGCGTAGCGCCGGCGAGGCGGCCTCGAATTGACCAGGCTCAAATCCGTTGCGGTGCCGCCGGCGCACGCTGTCGGCACCTTCAATGCAGGAGTTAGTCACCATGAGCGACGTCGTCATCCTGGGGTCGGGCCTGGGCGGCACCAGTGCCGCCTATGAGATCAAGGCTGCACTGGGCGACGCCCACCGCGTCACCGTGGTCGGCGAAGGGCGCCTGTTCTCCTTCACGCCATCCAACCCGTGGGTCGGCATCGGCTGGCGGCAACCGGCCGACGTGCAGCTCGACGCGGCCGCGGCGATGGCACGGCACGACATCGCCTTCATCGATTCGCCGGCCAGCGCGGTGCGCCCGGCCGACAACCTCGTGGTGCTGGCTGACGGCCGCGAACTGAAGTACGACTACCTCGTCGTCACCACCGGCCCGCGGCTGGCGTTCGACGAGATCCCCGGGCTGGGCCCGGTCGACGGCTACACGCAGTCGGTCTGCACCACGCCGCACGCGACCGCCGCGTGGCAGGCGTACCGGCAGTTCCTGGAGAACCCCGGACCGGTGGTGGTCGGCGCGGCGCAGGGCGCCAGCTGTTTCGGCCCGGCCTACGAGTTCGCGCTGATCCTCGACACCGACCTGCGCCGGCGCAAGTTGCGCGACCGCGTGCCGATGACCTTCGTCACCAGCGAGCCGTACATCGGCCACATGGGCCTGGGCGGGATCGGCGATTCCCGCGGGCTGCTGGAGCGCCAGTTGCGCCAGCGCCACATCAAGTGGATCTGCAATGCGCGGATCGACAAGGTCGAGGACGGCAGCATGCACGTCACCGAAGCCGACGCGCATGGCCAGGCGCAGGAGCAGCACGCGCTCGCGTTCCGCTACGCGATGGTGATCCCCGCCTTCACCGGCGTCGCCGCCGTGCGTGGCATCGAGGGCCTGGTCAATCCGCGTGGCTTCGTGCTGATCGACAAGCACCAGCGCAACCCGACCTTCCGCAACGTGTTCTCCGCCGGCGTGTGCGTGGCGATCCCGCCGGTGGAGGCCACGCCGGTGCCCACCGGCGCGCCCAAGACCGGTTTCATGATCGAGTCGATGGTCAGCACGCTGACCGCGAACATCAAGGCGGACATCGAGAACCGTCCGGCCACGGCCGAAGCGACATGGAACGCGGTGTGCCTGGCCGACATGGGCGACAGCGGCGCGGCGTTCGTGGCACTGCCGCAGATCCCGCCGCGCAACCTGACCTGGGCGAAGGAGGGCAAGTGGGTGCATCTGGCCAAGGTGGCATTCGAGAAATACTTCATGCACAAGATCCGCACCGGCAATACCACGCCGGTCTACGAGAAGTACGTGATGAAGGCGCTGGGCATCGCGCGCATCCGGCCCGGCACGGGCGGCGAATGAGTACTCCCCGCGAACCGCTGACGGAAGCACGCGATGCAAACCCGCCATCCCGCCTGGCGTGTCGCGCGCGCCCACGCCGACCCGCGTTGCGAGGTCGCGTCGTGATGCGCGCGCTGCGCCCGGCCATGCTTGCGCTCGCGCTGGCCGCGCTGGCCGCGTGCGGGCGCACGCCGGCGCCGCCGGCTGCCACGGCACCGCCGCCGCTGGCCGCGCTGACCGTGCACCTCGAAACGGCGCACGACGAGCAGGCCTGGGATGGCGTGGTCGAGGCGGTGCACGAGGCGGTGATCTCGGCGCAGACCAATGCGCGGGTGGTCGAGTTGCCGCATGACGTCGGCGATGCCGTGCGCAAGGGCGACGTGCTGGTGCGTTTCAGCGACGTCGAGCAGAAGTCCGCAGGGCGCGCCGCGCAGGCGCAGATCGCCGCGGCGCAGGCGGCGTATACCGAGGCGGATACGTCCTACCGGCGCTTCGCCGGGATATTCGAGAAAGGCTTCGTTTCCAAGGCGCAGCTCGACGCCGAGCGTGCCCGTCGCGACGCCGCGCTGGCGGCGCTGCAGTCGGCCCGCGCGCAGTCCAGCCAGGTCGGCCAGCAGCTCGATTACACGGTGCTGCGCGCGCCGTACGACGGCATCGTCACCCGCCGCTACGTGCAGGTGGGTGAGGCGGTGCAGTCGGGGCCGCCGGCGCCGCAGCCGCTGATCGCGCTGGCCTCGCTGCAGGATCTGCGGGTCGGCGTGCAGGTGCCGCAGAGCGCGATCGCCGCGATCCGCCGCTACCACGCCGCCGAGGTGGTGCTCGACGACGGCCGTCGCGTGGCGGCCGGCAAGCTCACCGTGTTTCCCTATGCCGACCCGCAGACGCACAGCTTCCGCGTGCGGCTGGAACTGCCCGGCGATGGTGCCGGCCTGGTGCCGGGCATGACGGTGAAGGTCGCCTTCGCCAGCGGCGAGGCGAAGCGATTGCTGCTGCCGATGAGCGCGCTGGTGCAACGTGGCGAGCTGGTCGGCGCGTACGTGCTGGGCGCGCATGACGTGACGCTGCGCCAGTTGCGCCTTGGCCATCGCCACGGCGATCGCGTGGAGGTGCTGGCCGGGCTGGACGACGGCGAGCGCGTCGCCACCGATCCGGCCGCGGCGGCGCGCTGGCTGGTCGCGCAGCGACGCGGGGACGCGCCGTGAGCGGGCCTCGGCTCGGCTTCTCCGGCCGCATCGCGCGGGCCTTCCAGGATTCGCCGCTGACCCCGATCCTGGCGATCGCGGCGCTGCTGCTGGGCCTGGTCGCGGTGATGATCACGCCGCGCGAGGAGGAGCCGCAGATCGACGTGACCATGGCCAACGTGATGGTGCCGTTTCCCGGCGCCGACGTGCGCGACGTGGAGAACCTGGTGGCGTTCCCGCTGGAGCAGAAGCTCGCCGAGATCGAGGGCGTCAAGCACGTCTATTCGGTGAGCCGGCCCGGCATGGCGGTGATGACGGTGGAGTTCCAGGTCGGCGTGCCGCGGCAGGCCGCGATCGTGCGGCTGTACAACCAGGTGTTCCAGAACCAGGGCTTCGTGCCGCCCGGCCTCGGCATCGGTCCGCCGCTGGTGCGGCCGATGGGCATCGACGACGTGCCGGTGATGGCGCTCACGCTGTGGAGCGACGACCCCGCGCAAGGCCCGGTGCAGCTGGCCGAGGTGGCGCATGCTCTGGAGACCGAATTGAAGCGCGTGCCCGGCACGCGCGACGTCTACACCATCGGCGCGCCGACCCGCGCGGTGGTGGTGCAGCTGGACGCGGCGAAACTGGCTGCCTACGGCATGACCGCGGGCGACCTGTCGAACGCCTTGAAGGCGGCCAACGCGGTGACCCAGGCCGGCGACCGGGTGAGCGGCGACCGCGATGTGCCGGTGACCGCCGGGCGTTTCCTCGCCGACGCGGCGGAGGTATCGCAGCTGGTGATCGGCCTGAAGAACGGCCAGCCGGTGTTCCTCTCCGACGTGGCCACGGTTCGTCCGGGCGCGGACCTGCCCGACAGCTACGCCTGGTTCGGCGCGCCGGCGGGCCGGGCCGGGCCGGCCACCGGCCACGCGCCGGCCGTGACCATCGCGGTGGCGAAGAAGCCCGGCACCAACGCCGCCGACATCACCGGCGCGATCCGCCAGCGGCTGGCCGCGCTGCGCAACGTGGCGATTCCCGCCGATGTGCACGTGGTGGTCACCCGCGACTACGGCCAGACCGCCACCGACAAGGCGGACAAGCTGATCCACAAGCTGATCTTCGCCACCTTGTCGGTGGTGCTGCTGGTGCTGCTGGCGTTGAGCTGGCGCGCGGCGGTGGTGGTCGGCAGCGCGGTGATCGTCACCCTGGCGCTGACCTTGTTCGCCTCGTGGGCGATGGGCTTCACCATCAACCGCGTCTCGCTGTTCGCGCTGATCTTCTCGATCGGCATCCTGGTCGACGACGCCATCGTGGTGGTGGAGAACATCCACCGGCACATGGCCGGATCGGAGACGACTCGGGGCGGACGCACCTTGCGCGAGGCGATCCCCGAGGCGGTCGGCGAGGTCGGCGGGCCGACCATCCTGGCCACCTTCACGGTGATCGCCGCGCTGCTGCCGATGGCCTTCGTGTCCGGCCTGATGGGGCCGTACATGCGGCCGATCCCGATCAACGCCTCGGCCGGCATGCTGCTGTCGCTGGCCGTCGCGCTGGTGGTCACGCCGTGGCTGGCGCTGAAACTGCTCGGCCACCAGCCGCATGCCGAGGCCGCGCCGGCGGGCGCCGACGGCGCGCACGATACGCGCCTGCACCGCACGTTCCGACGGCTGATGCTGCCCTTCCTCGATGGCCCCCGCGCGCCGCGCCGACGGCACCTGCTGTTCGCCGCGATGGGCGCACTGGTGCTGGGGGCGGTGGGCCTGGTGGTGGTCAAGGCGGTGGTGCTGAAGATGCTGCCGTTCGACAACAAGTCCGAGTTCCAGGTGGTGGTGGACATGCCCGAGGGCAGCACGCTGGAGCGCACCAACCGTTTGCTCGGCGAGCTGGCGCAGGCGGTGGCCAAGCTGCCCGAGGTGAAGGACTGGCAGGGCTATGCCGGCACCGCCGCGCCGATCACCTTCAACGGGCTGGTGCGCCAGTACTACCTGCGCAGCGGCCCGATCGTGGGCGACCTGCAGGTGAACCTGGTCGACAAGCACGAGCGCTCGCGGCAGAGCCACGCCATCGCGCTGGCCGTGCGCCCGGCGCTGGCGCAGATCGGCGCGCGCTACGGTGCCTCGGTGAAGGTGGTCGAGGTGCCGCCGGGGCCGCCGGTGTTGGCGCCGATCGTTGCCGAGGTCTACGGCCCGGACTACGCCACCGTGCGCAAGGTGGCGCTGGGGCTGGAACAGGATTTCAGGGCCAACCCGGACATCGTCGACGTCGACACCAGCGTGGAAGCGCAGGCGCCGCGCGACGTGCTGGTGGTCGATCGCGCCCGCGCGGCGCGGCTGGGGCTGGATCAGGCAAGCATCGCGCAGGCGCTGCGCACCGCCTTGTCCGGCGACGACGCCAGCTGGCTGATGGACGGCCACGCGAAGTACGCGGTGCCGATCCGCCTGCGCCTGGGCGCGGGCGACCAGGCGTCGATGGAGCAGCTGCTGGCGCTGCGCGTGCGTGCGGCCGGCGGCGCGCTGGTGCCGTTGTCCGAGGTGGTCCGCGTGCAGCCGGCGCAGCGCGAGCAGGCGATCTGGCACAAGGACCTGCTGCCCTATGCCACCGTCACCGGCGACGACGCCGGCAGTACCGACAGTCCGCTGTACGGCATGTTCTCGCTGGTCGGCAAGCTCGGCCACGACAAGGTGGCGGGGCAGCTGCTGCAGCAGCACTTCATCGCGCAGCCGACCGATACCACCGACGCCGCGGTGAAGTGGGACGGCGAATGGCAGATCACCTACGAGACGTTCCGCGACATGGGCCTGGCCTATTCGGCGGGCCTGCTGCTGATCTACCTGCTGGTGGTCGGCCAGTTCAAGAGCTACCTGGTGCCGCTGATCATCATGGCGCCGATCCCGCTGACCGTGATCGGCGTGATGCCCGGGCATGCGCTGGTGGGTGCGCAGTACACCGCCACCTCGATGATCGGCATGATCGCGCTGGCCGGCATCATCGTGCGCAACTCGATCCTGCTGATCGACTTCATCAACCACGCGCTGGCTGCCGGCAGTCCGTTGCGCGAGGCGGTGGTCGAAGCCGCGGCGGTGCGCGCCAAGCCCATCATGCTGACCGGGCTGGCGGCGATGATCGGCGGCTTCTTCATCATCGACGATCCGATCTTCCAGGGCCTGGCGGTGTCGCTGATCTTCGGCATCCTGGTCTCCACCGCGCTGACCCTGCTGGTGATCCCGCTGCTGTACTACGCCTGGCTGCAGCGGCGCGCCGGGCCGGATGGCCGATTGTCGCAGGCGCCGCCGGCTTGACCCCGGTCAGGCCGGAGTGCGGGCGCCGGGCGCTAGCATGCATGTGTCCGCGGCGTCCGCGCCGCCAAGCCGGAGATATCCGCATGAAAGCTGCACGCATTCTTCTCGCCAGCGCCTGTGCGCTCGGCCTTGCCACTGCGGCCCAGGCCGGTCCGCAACACGCCCACGCCGAGCACGACAGCCACGCGGCACACGCCGCCACGCAGGTGCCGGCGCAGCGCTGGACGCCGGATGCCCCGCTGCGCGCGGGCATGCGCCGCGCGCACACCGCGGTGGCCGAGCTGGCCCACTACGAGATGGGCCACATGAGCGCGCCGATGGCGGTCGATCGCGCCACCGAGGTGGAGAGCGCGGTGACCTACATGTTTGCCAACTGCAAGCTGTCGGCTGAGCCCGATGCCGCGCTGCACGGCATCCTGGTGCCATTGCTCACGGCCGCGCAGGCGCTGAAGGCCGACCCGGCGAAGGTGTCCGCGGTGGCCGACATGCGCGCGGCGATCGCGCATTACCCGCAGTACTTCGACGATCCCGGCTGGGACAAGCCGGTGCCGGCCGAACACGTGATGCACGACGAGCCCTGAACATCGCGCCGCGCCCGTGATCAGTCGATGCCGCCCAGCACCGCGGCGGCATCGCGCGCGGCGATCCATTCCTCGTTGGTCGGCTCGACGCCGACGATCACGCGACTGCCATCGGCGGAGATGATCGGCGCGTGTGCCGCGTTGCGGCCCTCGTCCAGCGTGACGCCGAGGAAGGCGAGATCGCGGCACACACGCTCGCGCACGAAGGCGTTGTGCTCGCCCACGCCGGCGGTGAACACCAGCAGCTCGAGCCCGCCCAGTACCGCCGCCAACGCGCCGATCTCGCGGACGATGCGGCGCACGTAGAGTGCGAGCGCCAGGCGTGCGCGTTCGCCGGGCTCGCCCGCGTCGCCTTCGTGCTGCACGATCACGCGCGGTTCGGACGACACGCCGGAGACGCCGAGCAGGCCGCTGCGGTGGTAGAGCAGGTGGCCCACCTCTTCGAGCGAGAGCTTCTCGATCTCCATCAGGTACAGCAGCGCGCCGGGGTCGAGTGCGCCGGTGCGCGTGCCCATCATCAAGCCGTCGAGCGCGGAAAATCCCATCGTGGTGGCGACGCTCCGGAGGTTGCGCATCGCGCACAGGCTGGCGCCGCTGCCCAGGTGCGCGACGATGGTGCGCCCGCGTGCGGCCTCGCCGTGGCGTTCGGCCAGCGCGGTCGCCATGAACGCATACGACAGGCCGTGGAAACCGTAGCGGCGCAGGCCGCGCTGCCAGGCATCCCACGGCAGCGGCAGGATCTGCTCGACCGTCGGCATGGTGTGATGGAAGCCGGTGTCGAAACAGGCCACCTGCGGCAGCTCGGGCGACTCGCGCAGCAGGATCTCGATCGCCTCCAGCGCGAACGGCTGGTGCAGCGGCGCCAGCGGCACGTAGCCCGCCAGGTCGGCCAGCACGCCGGCATCGATCCGCGTGGGCTCGAAGTAGCGGCTGCCGCCGTGCACCACGCGATGCGCGACCGCGGCGAGGCGTCGGCCGTCCAGCCGCGCGCGCACGCGCTGCAGGATCAGCGTCAGCGCCGCGCGGCAGGGCTGTGCCGGGTCGAGCGCAATCGCGAACGGCGCGACCCCGGTTTCGCCGAAGTCGGGCGCCGGGCCACCGATGCCCTGCACCTTGCCGTTCCACACCGGCTTGCGCGGCAGCGGCACGGCGGCCGCGTCGAACAGCGCGAACTTGATGCTCGACGAGCCGCAGTTGAGGACCAGGATCAGGGGCGTCATGGTCGCGGTCGGATCAAGGCGGGCTGGTGCGGTAGTGGTGCGCCAGCAGCAGCGCGATGGCGCACGAGGCGAGCCGCGAGCGGCGCGAATCGGAGCGGCTGGTGAGCACGATCGGCACGCGCGCGCCCAGCACGATGCCGGCGCTGTCGGCATGGCCCATGTATTCCAGCTGCTTGGCCAGCATGTTGCCGCTTTCCAGATCGGGCACCACCAGAATGTCGGCCTGCCCGGCCACGGCCGAGACGATGCCCTTGACGCGCGCGGATTCGGGCGAGACCGCGTTGTCGAACGCCAGCGGCCCGTCCAGCAGGCCACCGGTGATCTGGCCGCGGTCGGCCATCTTGCACAGCGCCGCCGCATCCAGCGTGGAGGGCATGCGCGGGTTGACGGTTTCCACGGCGGCCAGGATCGCCACCTTCGGCTCGGCCACGCCGAGGACGTGGGCGAGGTCGATCGCGTTGCGCACGATGTCGGCCTTGTCCTCCAGCGTCGGCGCGATGTTGATGGCCGCGTCGGTGATGATGAACGGGCGCGGATAGGCGGCCGTCTCCATCACGAAGCAGTGCGTGATGCGCCGCTTGGTGCGCAGCCCGACGGCGCTCGGCACGATCGCGGCCATCAGCTCGTCCGAATGCAGGCTGCCCTTCATCAGCGCATCCACCTCGCCGCGGCAGGCCATCGCCGCGGCTTCGGCCGCGGCGGCGTGGCTGTGCGGCACGTCGATGCACTGGATGCCGTCCAGGTCGATCCCGGCTGCCGCGGCAGCGGCCTGCAGCCTGGCGCGCGGGGCGACCAGCACCGGCCGGATGATGCCGGCATCGCGCGCGTCGATCGCGCCGGCGAGGCTGAGTGCGTCGCAGGGATGGACGACCGCCATGCGCACCGGCTCCATCGCCTGCACGTGGGCAATCAGGCGTTCGACCCCGCGCAGCACGGGTTGCGCCGACGGCGCATGAACGGTGCTGGCAGGCTGGCTGCGGCTCATGGTGTGTCCCTGGGTTTTGGCGTCGACGATCGGCTTGCGGCACCGATGCATGGACGCTAGCTGAAGAGGCGCGGCGCGCGCAAACCGGCCTGGACCGGCGATTCAGTGCGCGAGAAACAGCGGCAGGCTCGCGTTCCTGAGCATCCAGCGCGTGACGCCGCCCATCGCCAGCTCGCTGAGGCGCGAGCGGCCCCAGGCGCCCATCACCAGCAGGTCGGCATCGAATGCCCGGGCTGCGGCCAGCAGCGCGGGGCCTTCGTCGTGTTCGGCCGGGAACGGCTGCCATTGCGCCTCGATGCCGTGGCGCGCGAACCAGCCGCGCAGCGGCAGCGGCGGCGGACTGATGCCGGGCAGGCCGCCACGCTCGCCATCGAGCACCCGCACGACGGACGCCTGTGCCAGCAGCGGCAGCGCAGCCTTCACCGCCTGCGCGGCTTCGCCGGAGCCGTTCCATGCGATGACGATGCGCCGGGCCTGCAGCGTGTCGCCGCCGATGTCGGGCATCAGCAGCATCGGCGAGGCGCGGGCGAACAGCGCGCGCGTGACATCGTCGACACCGGGCGCGGCATCCGGATCGCTGACCTTCAGTTCGCCGATCATGAAATCGGCCAGCCGCGAGCGCTTGCCCAGCGCCTGCCCGGAGATGCCGCGCATCACCTCCCATTCGCCCTCGACGCCCGCGCTTCGGCACTGCTGCAGCCACCAGTCGCGTCGGGCCAGCGCCGCCTGTTCCTCGGCGGCCAGCACGTCGATCACGTCCGGTATCGCCATCAGCGAAGGGCACACCGCGACCACCTGCAGCCCGGTGACGAAGGCGCTTTGGCGCTTGGCCAGCGCCAGCGCCGCACCCGGCCACGACGGGTTGTCCGAGGTCCCGCCGACGTTGACGATGATGTCCAGCACGATCTCTCCCGCACCGGCCGTGATGGCCGGGCACGCTGGCATGCTCTGGCCGATGGCGCCGCGCGGTTTTGACCGTGGTCAAACCCCGGCACGAAAGCGGCGTGACCGGGCCGGCGGCGCGCCGCGGGACCCGACGGCCTACGCCATGTCGATGTCGCCGCCGCAAAGTTCGTCGAGCAGGTCGCGGCGCAGGATCTGCACCGACTTGCGATTCACCGAGAGGATGCCGGCCGATTCCATCTTGCCGAACAGCCGGCTGACCGTCTCCAGCGCCAGCCCGAGATAGTTGGCGATGTCCTCGCGCGACATCGGCAGGATCAGCGCCAGCGGGTCGCGCGACAGGCGCGCATAGCGGTCGGACATGCGCCGGATGAAGAACGCCAGCCGCCGCTGCGCCTGCTGCTTGCCCATCAGCACCAGGTGGCTCTGCTCGTTGACCAGCGCGCCGCTGATCACCCGCATCAGCTGGTGGTTCAGCGCCGGCAGGTTGGCAGTGGCCTCCTGCAACTGGGCGTAGCGTAGTTCGCACACGCTGGAGCGTTCCAGCGTCTGGGCGGTGCACGGGTAGTGCTCGTTGATGAGGCCGCCGATGCCCATGATGTCGCCGGGCAGGTGGAAACCGAGGATCTGCACGTCGCCTTCGGAACCTTCCACGAAGGTCTTAAGCGCGCCGGCACGCACCACGTACAACGCGCTGAACTTGCGCCCCTGCGGGAACAGCGTCTGCCCGCGATCGAGCGGCAGCATGTCGTGCACGGAGGCGTTGAGCGTGTGCAGGTCGCCCGCGCTGAGTCCCACCGGCAGCTGGAAATCGTGGATCGCGCAGTAGCCGCAGTTGCGCCTGAGCTCGTCAAGATCGAGATCTGATGTCATGCCGTTCGACGCCCTCGCTGCCTTCAATGGCTCATCCGCCGGCACACGTGGCAGCAGGATCGAACCTGCCGTGCGTCCATCGACGGGTGGCTCAGATTAACCCTTCTGCCGTCGGGCGGGCGCATCGCCCTCATTCGCATTCGGGCCGCGCCGCGATCGCCATGCCGTCGTCCGCGTCGACCAGCAGCTGCCGGTGGATGCGCTCCAGTTCGCGCAGCAGGCTTTCGCGCGCTTCGGCGGCGTACGGGTTTTCGCGCTGGATCGCGCCGAACAGGTGGCCGGCATCGCCGCGCACCGCCTCCAGCATGCGCTGCAGGCCCTGGAACGACGGCGGCGCCATCGCCATGCCCTCGTCCACGCCCATGCCGATCAGCCCCTTGGCGATGAAGAACGCCAGCGCGTGCGTGCCGGCCATGGCGCGGTCGTGGCTTGCCGGGTCCTGCACGATGACCTCGCAGTCCAGTGCGCGGAACAGTTCGCCGGCGCGCGCGGCGGCTTGCGGGTGTGCCGCAGCGGGACACAGCACCACGCGGCGCGGGCGATCGCCGCGGGCGAGGCTGAGCGGGCCGAACAGCGGATGCGTGCCGAGGTGCGGGATGTCCGTGCCGAGCAGTTCGTCCATCAACGCGCACGGATGCAGCTTGACGCTGCCCACGTCGAACACGGTCTGCCCTGCGTGCAGCAGCGGGCGCAATGCCGGCAGCGCGGCGCGCAGGTGCGGCACCGGCATGGCCAGCACGATCCAGCGGGCGTCGGCAGTTGCCGCGACCAGCGAGGGTGCCGCCAGCTCCGCCGGCACCGTCGCATGCGGGTCGAACACCTGCACCGGATGGCCGGCCTGCAGCAGCAGTTCGGCGAAGGCCTTGCCGAAGCGGCCGTAGCCGAGCACGGCCACGCGCGGCAGCGCGGCGCTCACGGCGGCGCGACCGGCGTCGCAAGCAGGCTGCGCACGCGGCGGGCGAGGAAGTCGAAATAGCGGTCGATGTAGCTGATGCCGTTCTCGTGGTCGAGCAGGAACGGGTTCATCAGCGTATGGCGCAGGATCAGCAGGCGGTCGTCGTCGGCGACGAAGCTGGCCGGGTCCAGCCCGAGTGCGGCAAAGATGCGTGCGGTCTGCGCCGTGCCGAGCATGTCCGCACGCAGGCTGGTCACCGAGCCGAAGAACTCCTTGGTCTGCAGTGGCTGGCGCGGATCGCAGCGCAGTTCGTCGTGCAGCGCGCGCACGAAGGAGTTGGCCGTCGCCACCGACGTGTTGCCGCGCGGGTTGAGCGCGAGGCAGACCAGGTTGCTGTCCGGCGCGAACGGCACCAGCGCGTGCACGCCGTCGGCCAGCTCCAGCGCGAAGCGCTGCGCACGCGCGTGGAAGGTCTCGGCGGCGCGCACGGTGGCACGCGGCAGGGCGCCGAAGTGGGCATGGTCCAGCGGCAGCACCTTGTGCGTGACGTACACCGCGGCCGCCGCGGCGCCGGATTTGGAACCTTCCGGGATGAACTGGCCGAGGCTGCGGTAACGCGCCAGGTAATCCTTCGGCGTGCCGCCGTGGAATACGTAATCCGCGCGCTCGGCCAGCAGCGCCATCGCGCGGTGGTCGCGGCAGACGAAGGCACCCGAGCCGTAGGGCAGGTAGCCGAGCTTGTGCGGGTCGACGGTGGCCGAGTCGGTATCGCCCAGCGCGGCGAAGGCGGCGTGCACTGCCGGCGTGGGGAACTGCACGTAGTCGGCGGCCACTTCATCGCGTGTGCGCAACGAGCCGTCCTCGTGGCGGAACACGGTGGCCAGGTAGCCGCCCCAGGCGGCGTCGACGTGCACGGCGAAGTCCAGCCCGCGCCCGCGTGACGCCTGCCGTGCGGCCAGCACGGCGTCGATCGGGTCGATGGTGCCGTACTCGGTGCCGCCGAGCACGGCCACGCACATCAGCACACTCTGGCGTTCGCGCGCACAGCGTTCCAGCGTGTCGCACAAGGCGGCGCCGTCCAGCCGCATGCCGTCGGTGGGCAGCAGTTCGAGCTGGTCGCGGCCGAGGCCGAGCAGCTTCAGCCCCTTGCTCCACGAGTAGTGCGCGGTGACCGGCGCCAGCACCAGCGGGACCTTCAGCTGCACATGCGCGGCGAAGAAGCCGACCAGGCCGCGCTGTTCGATGCGCTCGCGCTCGACGCGCCGCAGCCAGCGCGAACGTTCGGCCGGCGTCTGCGCGGCGAGCCAGGCTTGCCACGCCGTCAGCAAGGCGATGCTGTCGGCCTGGGTGAGGTTGAAGGCGCTCCAGTCGTCCGTCGGCAGGTCGAGATCCGGCACCTGCGCCGCGCGCAGCGCCACCGGGAATGCCTTCAGCGCCAGCGCCAGGCGCAGCGCCTGGTAGTTGGCCAGGGTGCCGCCGGAGGTGAGATGGCCGAACGCGCAGGCGTCCTGCGCCGGATCGTGCGGGTAGCCGAGCATGCGCGCCAGCTGCAGGCCGGCCTGCACCTCCATGTCGACGGTGACCGGGGCGGCGTCCTCGCTGACGTTGTTGGGGTTGTACGGCAGCGTCAGCATCTGCGCGGCCAGCCCCGGCAGCAGCAGGTCGCTGGCCATGTGCCCGATGTAGCGCGGGCTGTGGAACGGCACCGACTTCTTCAGCGCGGCGGAGAGCTGGTGCAGCTCGCGGCGCATGCGCGATTCGAAGGCGAGGTAGTCCGGGTGGTGCGCGGCGCCGGTGCCGATCGCCGGCGGATCTTCGGGGTGGAAATTGCGCCGCCAGTACACGTGGTCGCGCAGGAACTCCACCAGCATCTTCTCCAGCAGCGTGTCGTTCTCGCCGTAGGGGCCGAGGAAGCACGCGTCCAGCGTGTGGTCGCGCGAGACGTCGTGGTTGAACGGCTGGGCCGCGCTCATGCCAGCCATCCGTGCAGCCAGCCCAGCGGGTGGTGCATGCGCGCGACGCCGAGCATCCAGGTGTAGGTGGCCAATGCAGCCACGTAGAAGATCATTCGGACGCGCGGCGCATGCACGCGCTTCATCGCCAGCATGGCCAGCGCAACGTAGGCAAGCAGCAGGATCAGCTTGACCGTGAGCCAGCCGTTGGCGAACAGCGCACCGGGCAGGATCGATACCAGCATCAGCGCGGCGGTCAGCAAGACGGTGTCGATGGTGTAGCTGAGCAGGCGCAACGGCGCGCCCTGCGCCACGCCGGCCAGCCGCGTCTGTGCCATCAGCCCGCGCAGCGCGAACAGGCCGCCGCTGAGCAGCACGCAGAGGATGTGGACGGCCTTGATCTGGGGGTAGAACTCGATCATTTCGGCGCCGGGATTCGTGATTCGGGACTTGGACAAGCATCAGGGCGCGCCATGTGGCGCGCCCTGACGTGGGTCATGCGCTCTCGGACGCTGCGTCCGGCAGCGGCGTGGCGGCGACCTGTCGTTTCGGCCACAGCCACAGCGAGGCGACGAAGCCGGCGATCAGCATGGCGCCGATGGCGAACACGGTGTCGCCGGGCACGCGCATCCATACCAGCAGGTGGATCAGCGGGCGGTCCATGAACTCGGCCGAGCGGGCGAACCAGTAGCCGTGTTCCAGCACCGCCTTCAGTTGCAGGATGCCCAGCGGCAGCAGGGTCAGCACGGCCATCAGGCCCAGGCCGAGGTTGAGTGTCCAGAACGAACCCTTCAGCCAGCCCTCGCGCCATTCGGCCTGCGGCTTGATGCCGCGCAGGCAGAACAGCATCAGGCCCATGCCGAGCATGCCGTAGACGCCGAACAGCGCGGTGTGGCCGTGCGCGGCGGTGAGGTTGAGGCCCTGCATGAAGTACAGCGCGATCGGCGTGTTGACCAGGAAACCGAGCAGGCCGGCGCCGACCAGGTTCCAGAAGCTCACCGCCACGAAGAACATGATCGGCCAGCGGTAGCGCGCCATCCACGGCGCGGCGTGCTGCTTCTTCCAGGTGTCCCAGGCTTCCAGCCCGATCAGCGCCAGCGGCACCACTTCCAGCGCCGAGAAGCTGGCGCCGAGCGCGATCACCGCGGTGGTGGTGCCGCTGAAGTACAGATGGTGCAGCGTGCCCAGCACGCCGCCGGCCATGAACACGATGGTGGCGAACAGCACGCTGGTGGTCGCCGTGCCCACGCGCAGCAGGCCGAGGCGCACGAACAGGTAGCTGATCACCGCGGTGGCGAACACCTCGAAGAAGCCCTCCACCCACAGGTGCACCACCCACCAGCGCCAGTACTCCACCATCGCGATGTGGGTGTGTTCGCCCCACATCAGGCCGGCGCCGTAGAGCAGGCCGATCGCCACGGTGGAGAGAAACAGCAGGCCCACGATGGAGGCGCCTTCCTTGCCGCCGCGCATCGCCGGCCACAGCGCGCGGCCGACCAGGAACAGCCACAGCATCAGGCCGATGAACAGGAAGATCTGCCAGAAGCGGCCGAGGTCGACGTATTCCCAGCCCTGGTGGCCGAACCAGAAGTTCTTCGACAGGTCCATCTTGTCCATCACCGCCATCCACTGGCCGGCAAACGAGCCGACCACGATGACCAGCAGGCACACCCACAGGAAATTCACCCCGAGCCGCTGGTATTTCGGCTCGTGGCCGGAGATCAGCGGCGCGATGTACAGGCCGGTGGCCAGCCACGCGGTGGCGATCCACAGCACGGCCAGTTCGGTATGCCAGGTGCGGGTGAGGGCGTAGGGCAGGTAATTCGCCAGCGCGAAACCGTAGGCCTGCTGGCCTTCCACCTGGTAGTGCGCGGTGGTGGCGCCGAGCAGGATCTGCACCAGGAACAGGCCGATCACCGTCCAGAAATACTTGGCGGTGGCCTTCATCGACGGCGTGGGTTTCAACTCGGTGAGCGGATCGCGCGCGGGGATCGGCGGCAGCGGCTCATGGCTCACCTGGCGCGCGTGGTGCCAGCCGAGCAGGCCGATGCCGAGGATCAGGAACAGCACGCTGAACACCGACCACATGAAGTTGGCCGCGGTCGGCGTGTTGCCGGCCAGCGTGTCGTGCGGCCAGTTCTGCGTGTAGCTGATGGCGCTGCCCGGGCGTTCGGCCGCGGTGGCCCAGCTGGCCCACCAGAAGAACGCGGTGACTGCGCGGCGCTGGTCAAGCTCGGCGATGGTGTTGTCGCGCATCGCGTAGGTTTCGCGCAGCTTGGCGGTGGCCGGGTCGTTGCTGAACAGGCTCATGTAATGCGCGCCGACCACCAGCATCGCCTGCGCGCGCAGCGGGGAGACGTAGATGGTGCCCTTGGCCGGGTCCCACGTGTTCGTGCGCAGCTCGCGCTGCACGCGCGAGCGCAGTGCGGCCTGTTGCGGCGCGTCGAGTTCGGCGTAGGAGCCGGCGCCTTCGTCGCGCGCCAGCAATTCCAGCATGGCCACGCCTTCGCGGTGCAGCCAGTCGGCGCTCCAGTCCGGCGCGAGCAGCGCGCCGTGGCCCCAGATCGAACCCAGCTGCTGGCCGCCGATGCGCTGCCAGACCTGCTTGCCCAGCTCGATGTCGTCGCCGGTGAACAGGGTCTCGTTGCCGCTGGTGACCACCGCCTGCGGCAGGGGCGGTGCGTACTGGTGCACCTGGTCACCCACCCACAACAGCACGCCAAACGAGGCGATCAGCAAGGCCGCCAACCCCAGCCAGAGTTTTCGAGTACTGCTCATTGCGCGACTCCCTGAAAGATGCGCGCATGCTCATTGACGGCTGCCGGATCGCTCTTGATGCAGGTCAAGCGGTCCAGCGCTCGCCGTGCGCGAATTGTCGCGGCCGGCGCCCGGGCGCGTGGCATCATCGGCACGACGCATGACGCGGAGGGATGGCACACAGCAATGAACGAACGACCCGGATCGAAGGACGCCCGTTTTCCGCTGCTGCTGCTGGCCGCCTTCCTGGTCGTGGCGGTGGCGCTTGCCATCGCGCCGCACTATCGCCAGGACTGGTTGCTGGAGAACCTGCTGGTGATGCTGGCGTTGCCGGCGCTGGTGCTGGGGTTCCGCCGGCTGCGCTTTTCCGATGCCAGCTACGCGGCGCTGTTCGTGTTCCTCGTGCTGCACGAGATCGGCGCCCACTACACCTATGCCGAAGTGCCGTGGGATCGCTGGTTTGCCGCGCTGTCCGGCTTCTCGCTGCACGACGCGTTGGGCTTGTCGCGCAATCCCTTCGACCGTGCCATCCATTTCGCCTACGGCCTGCTGCTGACGCCGGCGGTGGTGGAACTGGTCGCTGCGCGCACGGTGTCGCCGGGCGCGTGGCGCTGGATCGTGCCGGTCAGCATGGTCACCGCCAGCTCCGCCTTGTTCGAGCTGTTCGAATGGGCTGCCGCGGTGTGGTTCGGCGGCGACCTGGGCGTCGCCTACCTCGGCACCCAGGGCGATCCGTGGGATGCGCAGCAGGACATGCTCCTCGCCCTGCTGGGCAGTGTCGTCACCGTGGTCGTGCTGGCGGTCGTGAGCGAGCATCGCCGCCGGCGGGCCGCTGCATCCGCCAACCAATAGCGCCTGCGCCGCTGCGGCGGCACGTCGGCTAGTGCTGCATCAGCACCGGGATGGTGGCTTCCTCCAGCACGCGCCGGGTGGCGCCGCCGAACACGCGTTCACGCATGCGCGAATGGCCGTAGGCACCCATCACCAGCAGGTCGGCGTCGATGTTGCCGGCTTCCTGCAGCAGGATTTCCCCGGCCATCGCCGAGGAGGCGCGGACGTAGCTGGGCCGGGGCGTGATGCCGTGACGCAGCAGGTAGACGAACGGGTCGAAGCGCGGATACGCATCGTCGCCGTCGCCCGGGTCGCCGTCGACCAGGGTCACCTGTTTCGCCACCTTGAGGAACGGCAGCGCGGCGTGGATTGCGCGGATCGCCTCGGTGCTGCCGTTGCAGCCGATCACGATGCGTTCGAAGCGGATCTCCCGCCGCCACTGCGGAGGCAGGACCAGGCACGGCACGCCGCAGGACAGGATCGCTTCGCCGAGAATGTCGAGCAGGCCCGATGCGTGCACCATGTCGCGCTCGATCACCGCCAGGTCGTGCCGTGCGCCGAGCCGGCGCAAGGTGGATGCGATGTCGGTCCGGGCAATGACCCAGTCGGCGTTGCGCAAGCCGGACTGGCGTGCAAAGGCTGCGAAGGCGGCGTGCTCGTCGGCGGATTCGATGCGCGGTTCGAGCAGCAGGCCGAGCACGGTGGGCTCGCTGCCGGCTTTGCCGCCGGTGGGTTTGCGCAGCGCCGGGTCGATGAAGCATCCGGTCAGGTTGGCCTCCCAGCGCAAGGCGATGGCGATGGCGGCGACGGCAGCCGGGCTCCACGGCTCGGTCGCGGTCACCAGCGCGAGGATGTCGCCCGGGCGCGTCGTGCGCGGTATTTGTTCGGTGCTTGTCATGGCAATGCGGCCCGGGTTCGGCGTCGTTCAAAGATCCAGGGTGTGGATCACCTGCGTGCCGTCGTCCGGGTCGAGCCGGCGCTGGAAGCCGAGGTAGCCGGCCAGTTCGCGCATCGGTTCGTTCTCCGCGGCATCGATCGAGAACATGGTGTGGAAGCCGTTCTTGCGCGCGATGTCGATCAGGCGCCGCATCAACAGCACGGCGAGGCCGCGCTGGCGCCAGTCGTCGGCCACGGTCACCGCGCATTCGCACTGCTTCTCGTCGCCGCTGGCGCCGTAGCGGCTGACGCCGACCATGCGCAGTTCGCCGTTGTCGTGGGCGAGCGCGACGAAGGCCATGCGGCTGCGCTCATCGACGTCCATCAGCTGGTCGAGCAGGGCCGGGCTGGCTTCCTTCAATTTGCCCAGGAAGCGGAAGCGGCAAGCCTGTTCCGACAGGCGCTTGATGAAAGCCGTTTCGCGTTGGCGATCCTCCGGGCGCAGCGGGCGGATCAGCACCGGGCTGCCGTCGTTCAGGGTCTCGATCCAGTGGGTGCCTTCGATGGCGCCGAATGGCGTGGCGGAAGCAGTGTGGTGGTCGGCGGAACGGATCTCGGACATGGGCGGTTCCCGATGGTGCAACGTGATGCTCATTCGTGCCGGATGGACGGCCACTCGGCGCAGCCTTGCCGGATCAGTTCTACGCCGGGTCGTGCGGGCCCGAGTTGACCGCGGTCAATTTGGACAGGCGCGCGGACATGCGGCAATCGGCCGCTGCCGTGGCGCTTTTCGTGCGCATTTGACCGGGATCAAACCACGCTGACGCCGTTCATCGCAGGCTGCGGGCATGGGCCGGATCGAGGCCGCCGAAACACCACCTGCGGAGATCGCCGTGAACTGGAAAAACACCACCGACCGTTACGGCTCGCTGTCGATCGGCATGCACTGGCTGATGCTGCTGTTGCTGGTTGCCGTGTACGCCTGCATCGAGCTGCGCGAGTTCTACCCGCGCGGCAGCGACCTGCGCGACGGACTGAAAACCTGGCACTTCATGCTGGGCCTGAGCGTGCTCGCGCTGGTCTTCGTGCGGCTGGCGATCCGCCTGGTGTCGGGCCCGATCCCGCCGATCCGGCCGGCACCGCCGGTGTGGCAGGAGCGCCTGGCCGCGCTGATGCACCTGGCGCTGTACGCCTTCCTGATCGCGATGCCGCTGCTCGGCTGGCTCACCCTCAGCGCTTCGGGCAAGCCGATCCCGTTCTTCGGACTGCAGCTGCCGGCGCTGGTGGGTGCGGACAAGGCGCTTGCCGATTCGCTGAAGGAGATCCACGAAACCATCGGCACGGTCGGCTATTACCTGGTCGGCCTGCATGCGGTGGCCGCGCTGGTGCACCACTATGTGAATCGCGACGACACCTTGCGACGCATGCTGCCAGGACGGGGCGGACAGGCCTCGTGAGGCCATGCGCCGACGCCGCCGGCCCCGGCGGCGGACACGGCACGCGGCGAGCGTCGGCGGCCTGCGAAGTACTCCTGCATCGCGACGGCTGCAAGGGGCCGCATGCGTAACCTCAAGCGTGCATTCTGGGGGACGCTCGCCTTCCTGGTCCTGCCGTGGCTCGTCGTCGAGCCCACCATGTTCCGCTCGGGCACCTTCTTCGGCCTGCGCGATGCGATGGTGCAACTGACGGGTTTCGTGGCGATCGGGTGCATGAGCCTGGCGATGGTCCTGGCGCTGCGGCCGCGATGGCCCGAGCAGTGGCTGGGCGGCCTCGACAAGATGTACCGCATGCACAAATGGCTCGGCATCGCCGCGCTGGTCGTTGCCATCATCCATTGGCTATGGGCGCAGGCGCCGAAATGGGCGGTGGGTTGGGGCTGGCTGGAACGCCCGGCGCGTGGCATACGGGGCAAGCCCGACAACCCGGTGGCGTCCCTGCTGTCGAGCCAGCGCGGCGCCGCGGAGAGCGTGGGCGAATGGGTTTTCTACGCCGTCGCCGTGCTGATCGTGCTGGCCCTGATCCGGCGTTTTCCGTACCACTGGTTCTACCGGACGCATCGCCTGCTTGCCGGCGGCTGGCTTGCCCTGGTCTTCCATGCGGTCGTGCTGTTGAAGTTCGGCTACTGGGCGACGCCGCTCGGCTGGCTGACTGCGGTGTTGCTCGCCTGCGGCAGCTGGGCGGCCATCGTGGTGCTGTTGCGCCGGGTGGGCACGCGCTCGCAGGTGGAGGGGAGAATCACCTTGTTGCACCATTTCGACGGGGTGGATGCGCTCGAAATCGAAACCGAGGTGCAGGGGTGGCCGGGCCACAAGCCGGGCCAGTTCGCCTTCGTCACCGCGGACCCCGCCGATGGTGCGCACCCCTACACCATTGCCTCCGGCTGGCGGAAGGAAATCCCCAGGATCACCTTCGTGGTCAAGGATCTGGGCGACCATACGCATCGCCTGCACGAGAGGCTGCGCGTGGAGCAGGCCGTGAAGGTCGAGGGTCCGTATGGGTGTTTCACGTTCGACGACGGCCGCCCGCGCCAGATCTGGGTCGGCGGCGGCATCGGCATCACCCCTTTCATCGGGCGCATGAAGCACATGGCGTGGCAGAAAGAGGATCGGGATTGGCCCGAAGGCCAGAAGATCGATCTCTTCCACAGCACCGCGGATGTCGATGAGGAAGCACTCGACCGGCTGGCGGGTGACGCCCGCTCCGCCAACGTGCGGCTGCACGTGCTGATCGACGCGCGCGACGGCTACCTGACGGGCGAGCGCATACGGGCCGCCGTGCCCGAATGGCGCGAGGCGAGCATCTGGTTCTGCGGGCCGACAGGCTTCGGCGACGCATTGAGGCGCGATCTGGCCGGGCAGGGATTTCCGGTGGAGCGGCATTTCCACCGGGAGTTTTTCGCGATGCGCTAGGTCGCCACCGCCACCGCTGTCGGTGCGATGGCGCCGGTGAACGTGCGGCGGAAGGCGGTGACCGGGACCAAGGGAAAAGGCCGCGGGGTCTCCCCCGACGGCCTTCCCCATTGCTCCTTGCCACCGTTTCCGGTGTCGGCGCTCAGCCCTGCGCCGGCAGTACCCGCAGCAGCGGCGAGATGGCCGGTGCGCTGGCCCGCGCTTCCAGCGAGGCGATGAAGCGCCACACGAACAGCAGGGTGACCAGCAGCAGGCCCGGGTAGCCCACGCCGGCCAGCACGTAGGGCAGGGTGGGGTCGCCCGCCACGCGCACGTGCGGCAGGTTGAAGCTGAGCAGGCCGAGCGTGATGATCGTGCCGAACAGCCACATCAGCAGCAGCCAGATGCCGGCTTCGAATCCGGTCAGTGGCCGCCGCCAGCCGGTGGCCGGATGCGGGGTCGTTTCGGCGTCGACGGCAGCCTGCGGACGCATGCGCCGGCCCAGGGTGAACAGGTCGTACGCCAGCACGCCGGCGCCGGTGCTCAGCACCAGGCCGAACAGCGGCAGCATGACCTTGTAGGTGCCCATGGCGCGGTTGACGTCGCCGCCGAACCAGTCCAGCCCCAGGATGCGATAGACATAGACCTGCACCGTGCCGCCGATGGCGAACGCGAACGCCATGCCCAGCACGCCGGTGAACACCAGCCAGAAACCGAGCTTGCCCAGGCGCGGATCGAACTGCGGCACCTTGCGCAGGATCGGCGTGGCGTAATACGCCGCGGCGATGCCGAGCATGCCGAAGGTGCCGAACAGCGCCAGGTGCGCGTGCCCGGCGGTGACCCAGGTGCCGTGCGACCACACGTTGGTCAGCGCGAAGGTCATCACGAAGCCGAGGATGCCCGCGCCGACCAGCTCCAGCACGGTCGAGCCGAGCAGGAAGTAGAACGCCGGCGCGTTCTCCAGCGGGCGCTTGTTGGTGTGCGCGTCCAGGTAGATGTGCCAGAAGCAGAACACCAGCGGCAGCGGCTCCAGCGCGCTGAACAGCGAGCCCCAGAATTGCCAGAACTCCGGCGTGCCGATCCAGAAGTAGTGGTGCGCGTTGCCGATCAGTCCGGACAGCCACACCAGCGCGATGCCCCAGAACACCGCGAAGCCCACCGACTTCACGTCGGCCTTGAACATCAGCACCAGGAAGTAGCCGATCAGGCTGATGTGGATCACCTCCCACACGCCTTCCACCCAGTAGTGCACCACGAACCAGCGGAAGTATTCCTGCAGGTCCAGCCGCGCCACGTAGAACAGGCCGAACACCCACACCACCGCCAGCGCGCCGACGCCCAGGCCCAGGCCCCAGTGCACCTCGTTCCATTCACGCACGCGCGGGAACGTGCGCAGCACCACGAAGGCCAGGATCAGGAAGCCGACCAGGATCAGCAGGCCGGCGATGCGCCCGGCTTCGAGATACTCCAGCCCCTGCTGCAGCCACGGTTGCCCCAGCCACCAGCCGGCGATGCCGCGCTCGGCCAGGAACTGGGTGAAAAAGTTCCAGATCACGATGCCGATGACCGCGTAGAACAGGAACTTGACCAGCCACGGCGCCACCAGCTCGCGCTTCGCCAGCAGTGGCGCCACGAACAGGATCGCGCCGATGAAGCCGCAGACGATCCACATGATGCCGAGGTTGAGATGCTCGGCGCGGGCGACGTTGAAGTTGAGCCAGCCTTGCAGGATGGTCGGGTCGACCTGCTGCGCGGCCAGGATCATGCCGTAGATCACCTGCACCACGAACAGCACCAGCATCAGCATGAAAAAGCGCAGGCTCAGGCGTTGGGTCTGGTATTCGGTCTGCATCACTGCTTCTCCAGCGTGTGGAGGTAGGCCACGATGGCGTTGACTTCTTCGGTCTTGAGCAGGGTGTCGTAGGCCGGCATCACGCCCGGCGGATAACCGGCCACGATCTTCGCGTTCGGCTGGCGGATCGACTCGGCCAGGTAGGCGTCGTCGGCGGTGACCTTGCTGCCGTCGGCCAGGCTCACGCTGGATTCGTACAGGCCGCCCCAGCCCGGCCCCACCAGTCGCTTGTCGTCGCTGGCGTGGCAGGCCACGCAGCCGTAGTCCTTGACCAGTTGCGCGCCGAGCGCGGCGGGATCGCTGGCCGCTGCCGGCTTCGCCGCGGCGGCGGGCGCGGCCTGCGCCAGTGCGACGGTGCCGTGCGCCAACTGCAGGCGGCGATCCAGCGTGCCGGCCTCGACCTTCGGCGGCCAGCCCTCGGTGTTCATCGCCGAGGTGTACTTGAGGTAGGCGATCAGCTGGCCGATCTCGTCCTTGCTCAGCGGCAGGTTCGGCATCAGCGTGGTGCCGCCGCCGCGTCGCTGGATGCGGGCTGCCGCGCCGGGATACTTCTGCAGGTAGGCGTCGATGGTGTCGGTGCCGGTGCCGGCGTGCTGGTTCGGATCAAGCAGCTGGGCGCGCACTGCCGCCTCGGTCGGCCAGCCGCCGGCCGAGGGCAGGAACGCCGCCAGCCACGCCGGTCCGGCGTGCTTGTACACCTCGGTGAGGTCCGGCCCCAGATAGGCGCCGTTGCCGACCATGGTGTGGCAGCCCATGCAGTTGTAGGCCTGGAACACGCGCTTGCCGTCGTTGGCCTGGTACGGGCCGAAGCTCACCGTGTCGGGGGTGGCCTGCCCGCGCGAGGGCAGGAAGGAGAACACCGACAAGGCGATGAAGATCAGCGCCATGAGGCCCAGCAAAACCAGCGCGGCGCGGCGCCGCGGTTTTTCGCAACTGCTGTCACCCGATCCGCAGCTCATGGCCGGCTCCCCTTGTCGTCGACGGAAGGCGGCGTGGCCTGGGTGTCGTGCAGGAACAGGATGCGCAGGCTGCCGATGAACACGTAGAACACGTACACCGCCAGCACGAAGCCGACGGCGAAGTAGATCCACCAGGCGAGCTGCGATTCGGGCCAGTACTCGAAGTCGCGCCAGAATGGCCAGGACAGCCAGAACGCCGCCACGCAGGCCAGCACCGAAAGCGTCAGATCCGAAATCCGCTGCGACATGCGATTCTCCCCTACGGTCGGTTCGAGCCTTGCCGGGAAATCTCGTACACCGCGCGTCCCTCCCCCGAGGACTCCGCGTCAGTCGTGCCGACTATAGGAAGGGCGGCAGGCGCCGCCTTTGATCCAGGTCAAGCGAAGCGGCGTTTGCATGCCGCAGTGGCTGGAATCGGGAATCGCAAATCACGGGAGCGCTACTCAGTCGCCTGGCTCCGTGCCGCTGCCGGACTGCAGGATGCGTCGACGCACGCGCTGTTCTTCCGCCGGGCTGATCAGCCCTTCGTCCAGCAACTCCTGCAGCACTTGCAGCTGACGCAGGCGTCGTTGCGGCAAGGTTTGCGGCGACGCGGGGGGCTGCGCCGCCGTTGGTGCCGAAGTCGGTGCCGGGCGCGGCGCCGGCGCCGTTCTTGCGGCGACGCAATCCAGGCGCAGGTGCAGATCCTGCTTGAGATCGCCCAGTGTCACGCGGTGCTGCAGCGGTTCGCAGCCGGCGTGGCGCAGCGTGACCGTGCCGTAGAGCGCGGCGCGCGCATCCGGGTAGTTGTTCGGGTAGATGTCGCGCTCGCTGACGGTCAGCGGCGTGGTGCCGGCAATGCCGCCGATCAGTTCGACCTCGGCCGCCGAGGGTGTCGACTCGATGCGCAGCGTGCCGACCTGCAGCGCCTGCGCGTGCACGCCGGCACTGGTGGCAAACAGCAGCACGGCCGCGCCGGCGTGTACGCGTGATCGTATCGGGTGGCCGTGGGCGTGCATGTCAGAACGCGGTGTCGAAGCCGAAGAGGATGTAGTTTTCGCGGCTCAAGTGGCCGGTGAAGTAGGGGCCGGTCGGCTGGGTCTTGTTCTTGAAATCGACGTTGAGCTCGATGATGCCCTTGACGTTGCGCATGAAGTAGTACGACGCGGTCAGGCTCAGGCTGTTGATGTCGATGCCTTCGTAGATGGTGTTGGTGCGCGCGAGGTCGCCGGCGCTGGCGCGGTTGTACAGTGCCGAGAACGCCCAGCGGTCATTGGGAATCCAGTCCACGCCGGCGAAGCCGCCGCTCCAGCGATAGTTGCGCGTGGGATCGGCATCGAGAAAACCGTCCCAGCTGTTCCACAGGTACTGCGCGTACCAGTGGATATCGGCACCGGTGTCGCCGGACGCGTCGAGGCCGACGATGCGTTTGTCGGTGTTGCGCTGGCTCGTGTCCATGCCGGCCGGGCCGGCGGCGCCGTGCTGCTTGCCCACGGCGCCGAAGACGCCCACGGCCACCGGGCCGATGTCGGTATCGATGTGGGCGAAGGTGGTTTTGGAGCTGTCGTTGTCGAACATCCGATCCGGCCGCGAATAGCCGGCGCCGTTGATCTTGAAGTTGTCGGTGATGCCGTTGCCGTTGGTGAAGCCGAGGTCGATGCCGAACGGCCCGACGTCACGGTCGAACAGCACGCCGCGATCGTAAGTGATGCCAGCCATGCGGTAGACCATGTAGTCCTGGAACGGCAGGCGGATCTCGCGCGGGAACATCGAGTCGGACAGCGAGAACTGGCCGAGCATCATGCCGATGCCGCTGCCGAGAATGTCGGCGTGGCGGAACCAGGCGTCCTCCACCACGACCTCGCCGTTGCCGCCCTTCTCCGCCATGATCGCGTAGAAGTAGTAGGTGATGTCCTTGCTCAGCGGCGCGCTGGACAGCAGCTTGAGCAGGTACGGCGACTGGAAGTCGGTCGGCGCGGACTGGCGCGCGCCGCTGACCGGGTCGATCGCCTTGCCCTGGCGGGCCTGCACATAGGCCTGGGCGCGGATGGCCAGCGGCACGTGGTCGGGCAGCGCGAGGCGGTCGTCGCCGAGCTGGGCGGCGGTTTCCATCCAGTTCGGCAGGCGCATGTTGTTCGCGATGAACACTTCGCCGAACTTGTTGAGGCGCGGGAAGGCGGAGTGGCAGGCGGCGCAGCTGAGGTTGTAGCGGCGCGCGAACTCCGGCATCGCGGAGGCGTCCTGCGCCGGCAGCAGCGCCAGCCATGCGCTCAGCAGCAACAGCGGCACGCTGCGCAGCGTCGCGCAGAACAGGCGCCGGCACGTCGGTCGATCGCAGGGCGATGACGCGACCCGTCCGCCATCGGCGTCGTGCCGCGCAGGAAAGTCCAGGATGGCGGTCCGTTTCATCACACGTTGCTCCCGAGGCCGTGGGCGCCGAGCGAGCGACGGAGCACGTGCCAGCCGGCTCCGCTCGCGCGGCACAACCAGTCTAGGGTGGCGTGGATTGGCGGATTTGACGCACGTCAACCACGAAGCGTGTTGTCCGATGGAGCGTCAGCTCATCAGTCGATCTTGATCGGCTCGTGCAGCCCCGGCAGCTGGCAGGCAAGGCCGCGCGCTTGGAGCACATCGCGCATCACCTGCATGCCGCGGCCGTATTCGCCGTGCACCAGGAACACCTTGCGTCGCGGCGCTTCGCCCAGCCAGTCCAGCAGGGTGGGCTGGTCGGCGTGGGCGGAGAAGCCGTTGATCGTCCACACCTGCGCGCGCACCGGGATCTCCTCGTTGAACACGCGCACGCTGGGCGCGCCATCGATGATCCGCCGCGCCAGCGTGCCTTCCGCGGCATAGCCGACGAACACCACGCTGCAGCGCTCGCGCCACAGGTTGTGCTTGAGATGGTGGCGCACGCGCCCGCCGTTGCACATGCCCGAGCCGGCCAGGATGATCGCGCCGCCGTCGACGTTGTTGATCGCCATCGACTCGGCCGTACCGCGGGTGAAATGCAGGCCGGGCATGGCGAACGGGTCGCCGTGTTGCAGTTCGTCCAGGAAGCCGTCGTCGAAGCATTCCGGGTGGCGGCGGAAGATCTCGGTGGCGGAAATCGCCATCGGCGAATCGAGGAACACCCGCACGTGCGGCGGGATCGCGCCGGCCGCGATGCCGCGGTGCAGGTAGTACAGGATTTCCTGGGTGCGTTCCAGCGCGAAGGTGGGGATCACCACGTTGCCGCGCCGGTTCACCGTGTCGCGGATGGCACGGTACATCTCGTCCACCGAATCGGGCACCGAGCGGTGCGGGCGGTCGCCGTAGGTGCTTTCCATCACCACGTAGTCGGCGGGTGGGGCAGGCGTTGGATCGCGCAGCAGCGGGCGCCCCGGGTTGCCGAGGTCGCCGGAAAACAGCATGCGCCGGGGCTGGCCGCCGTCGTCGATCTGCAGCAGGATCGAGGCCGAGCCGAGGATGTGGCCGGCATCGAGAAAGCGCGCGCTGATGCCCTCGACAACGGGAACCGCATCGCCGTAGCCGACATCCGGGCCGAAGAAGTCCAGCGCGTGCAGGGCGTCGTCCAGCGTGTACAGCGGCGGTGCCACCACGTCGCCGCGGCGGTTGTTGCGCTGCGCGCGGCGCGCGTCCTCTTCCTGCAGGCCGGCGGCGTCCAGCAGCACCACCCGCGCCAGTTCGCGGGTGGCGGCGGTGGTGAGGATGCGGCCGCGGAAACCCCGCCGCACCAGCAGCGGGATGCGCCCGCAATGGTCGAGGTGGGCGTGGGTGAGCAGCAGCACGTCGATGCCGGCCGGGTCGAAGCCGAACGGCTCGGCGTTGGCGCGCTCGACCTCCTCGCTGCCCTGGAACATGCCGCAGTCGATCAGCACGCGGCGATCGTTGCAGGTGATCAGGTGGCACGAACCGGTGACCTGCTTGGCGGCACCGTGGCAGCTGTAGATGAGCATCGTTTCCTCGGGGGTGCGGGCGACTGGCGCAGACTCTGGCAGGACAGGCCAGCCGCCGGGTTGATCGTCGTCAAGTCGGGGCACCCGCCGAGCATGTCATGGTGGGCCTGATGCCGTCGTACGGCCCGACCCGCGGCAGGCTTGCCGGAATATGGGGGTGGCGATGATCACCGTGCCGTTCCATCACGATATCGGCGTCGTGCGGGTGTTCCTGCGCTTCTCGCGTGCGGCAGCGCTGTTGATCTGCGTGGCGGCGCTGGTCGTGCTGGTCGGCTGGTGGTGGCAATGGCCGCTGCTGACCACGATGTGGCCGGGGCAGCCGGCGATGACCGCGAACGCGGCGGTCGGCTTCGTGTTGTCCGGCGGCTCGCTGCTGCTCAGCCAACACCCGGCGCCGTCGTGGTCGAGCGTCGGTCGCTGGCTGTCGCTGGGCGTGCTGGCACTCGGTGCGGTGACGTTGGCGGAGCATCTGTGGCTGGTCGACTTGCACATCGATCACCTCATCGCGGCACTGTCGACGCGCGACCCCGCGGGTTGGCCCGGGCGCATGGCCGAACCGGTCGCGGCGGGTTTCGTGCTGCTGGGCGGGTTGGGTCTGCTGCTGCCGGCACGACGCTGGCAGAGCCTGCGCGACGCGCTGGCCCTTGGCGTGCTGGCGATCGCGATGAGCGGGCTGGCGTCCTATGGCATCGCACTGGCCGGCAAGAGCGCCATGTCGTTCGGACGCATGCCGCTGCACTCGACCGTGCTGTTGCTGCTGGCGACGCTCGGCTGGCTGTGCGCCGCGCCCACGCTGGGGCTGACCCGGGTGGCCACCGCGGACACGCTGGGGGGCGCGCTGGCACGGCGGCTGCTGTTGCCGGCGCTGCTGCTGCCGGCGGTGTCTGCGTTCGCGTTTGAGTTGCTGCAGTCCTGGCTGGGCCTGCCCGAAGCGCTGGCCTTCGTGTTCGTGGCCCTGTTCAGCGGCGGCGCGGTGGCCGGGCTGGTGTGGTGGGTGGCCACCCTGTTCGACAAGCTGGAACGGCAGCGCCGCGAAAGCATCGCGTTGCGCAACGATGCCGGCACCGACATCCTCACCGGGCTGCCCAACCGGCGCGCGCTCGACGAGGCACTGGCCGGCCTGCTGCGCGGGCAGCGCGAGCACGACACCACGTTCTCGCTGCTGATGCTCGACCTGGATCGCTTCAAGACCTTCAATGACGACTTCGGCCACCTGGCCGGCGATCAGGTGCTGCGCATCACCGGTCACCTGTTGCGCGCGGCGCTGCGCCCGGCGGATATGGCCGCGCGCTACGGCGGCGAGGAGTTCGTGCTGCTGTTGCCGGGTGCCGACGTGGACGGAGCCAGCGACGTGGCGGCGCGCCTGCTCGACGCGTTCCGCGATTTCGCGTGGCCGCATCGCAAGGTGACGGTCAGCATCGGCGTGGCGCAGGCGGTCGCTGGCGACGCCGCGGAGGATCTGATCCGGCGCGCCGACTCCGCGCTCTACGATGCCAAACGCGGGGGACGCGACCGTGTGGTGGCCCTCGCGCTGCCGCCGGCGTCGCGCGCAGGAACCTACCCGCGCGCCGCCTTGGGTCCTTAAGACCCACGTAAGCCTTCCCGGTTGCAATGCTCCCCAAGGCAATCCTGCCGATACCGGAGACACACCATGAAGCGCATCGTCATCGCCCCGTTGTTCCTCGCCGCCGCCGTGCTGTCGGCGTCCGCCTTCGCCGCGCCCCAGTGCACCACCGCGCCGCGCGCGCAGTGGCTGACCGAAGCGGCCATGAAGCAGAAGGTGCTCGACCAGGGCTACACCATCAAAGTGTTCCAGGTCTCGGGCAACTGCTACGAGATCTATGGCAAGGACAAGGCGGGCAGGAACGTGGAGATCTACTTCGACCCCACCGACGGCCGCATCGTCAAGAAGAAGGGCGGCTGATCATCACCTGACTCGAAGCGAGGACAAGCCCATGAGTGCCATGGTCAAGGTGTGGGACCCGCTGGTTCGCGTATTCCACTGGACGCTGGCGGGCTTGTTCCTCGCCAACTTTTTCACCGAGGACGGCGAGCTGGTCCACCGCGGGATCGGCTACGCCGTGCTGGTCCTGCTCGCCGTGCGTTTCGTGTGGGGTTGGGTCGGCACGCGGCACGCGCGCTTCGCCGACTGGGTGCCCGGCCCGCGCCGGCTGCGCGACTATTTGCGCGAGCGCCTGGCCGGGCGCTCGCGGCGGCAGCTCGGGCACAACCCGGCGGCCGCCGTGATGATCCTGGCCCTGCTCGTTGGCGTGCTGCTGGTCGGCGTCACCGGCTGGCTGCAGACCACCGACCGATTCTTCGGGGAGGGCTGGCTGGAGGAGCTGCACGAAGCGCTGGCCTGGGGCGTGCTGGGACTGGTCGTGCTGCACGTGCTGGCCGCGGTGGGCGAGAGCGTGCATTACGGCGAGAACCTGGTCGCCGCGATGATCCACGGCCGCAAGCGGGCGCCATGAGCCTGTCGGACTTTGGCTGGCCGGGCTGCAAATCCGACTGCGCGGTCCATATTTCCGTCGATTCTTGCGCCATGGAACCACCATGGCGCGGCGAACCGGCGAAAATCTGTCCTCGCGCAGCCAGATTTTCGCCTCGACCAGCCAAAGCCCGACAGCCTCATAGGACAGGATGCCGCAGCCGGCGAAAAAGCGGCGCCAATTGCTGCAAGTCAAGTGAGCGGCCTGATCCCGCGACAAGAATGAGGCCATGCGCATCCTGCTAGCCGAAGACGACCGGGCACTGGGGCAGGCGCTGGCCGACGGCCTGCGCCAGCTCGGCCACGCGGTGGACTGGATCACCGACGGCACCCAGGCGGCTGCTGCACTGGCCGACACCACCTATGCCGCGGCGATCCTGGACTGGAACCTGCCGCGCAGCAGCGGCCCGGCGGTCATCGCCGGCATGCGCCGGCGCAAGGACACCACGCCGGTGCTGCTGCTGACCGCGCGCGACGAACTGGCCGATCGCGTCGCCGGGCTGGATGCCGGCGCCGACGATTACGTGGTCAAGCCGGTGCATCTGGACGAACTGGCCGCCCGCCTGCGCGCCTTGCTGCGGCGGGCCGACGGCCAGGTCGAGCCGGCGATCCGCGTGGGCGCGCTGGAAGTCACCCCGGCCGCGCGCAGCGCCACGCTTGCCGACGCGCCGCTGGAGCTGACCGCCCGCGAGTACGCGTTGCTGGAAATGCTGGTGCGCCATCCCGGGCGGGCGTATTCCCGCGAGCAACTGGAAGACGCGCTGTACGGCTGGGACCGCGAAGTGGCCAGCAACGCGGTGGAAGTGCACATCCATCACCTGCGCCACAAGCTGGGGCCGGGCTGGATTCGCACCTTGCGCGGCATCGGCTATGCCATCAATCCGCCCGGCGGGGTCGCCGCGTGATCCGCCCCTCGCTCAACCGGCGGCTGGTGCTGCGGCTGCTGGCCGGCATCGTGCTGGTGTGGTGCGCCGCCGCCGGCTGGTTGGCCTGGCGCAGCCTGCACGAGGTCGACGAGATCTTCGACCAGATGCTGGTGCGCACCGCCGCCAGCGTGTTTGCGGTGATGCCCGACGACGTCGCCCGCGTCGGCGCGGTGCGCCTGCCGGACAAGCCGCTGCTCGACTCGGACGACACCGCCCAGCGCCCGGCCATCGTGCTGCGCGATGCGCGCGGCGAACTGCTGGTCGAGAGCGCCGAGCTGCCGCTGCTGCGTTTCGATCCGGGCGACGCGCATTTCCATTCGGTCGTGCACGACGACCGACGCTGGCGGGTGTTCCAGCGCTGGGATGCGCAGCATCGGTACTGGGTCCAGGTCGGCGCGCCGCTGGACGAGCGCGACGAGCTGCTGCGCAAGCTGCTGGCGCCGGCGCTGCTGGCCTTGCTCGCGCTGCTGGTGCTGGTGCCGCCGATCGTGTTCGCCGGTTTGCGCAGCGGGCTGAAACCGCTGCGCCGGCTGGCGCGCGGCCTTTCCGCCGGCGCCGATCCGGCCGCCGCCTCGCTCACCGACGCGCGGGTGCCGGTCGAACTGGCGCCGTTCACCGAGGCGATCGACAAGCTGGTCGATCGCCTGCGGCGCAGCCTGGAACACGAGCGCCGCTTCACCGCCGACGCCGCGCACGAATTGCGCCACCCGCTGGCAGCGCTGCGGCTGGAACTGGACCTGGCCGGGCGCGGCGACGATGTGCCCGCGCGCGCGCAGCACCTGCAGCGCGCGCAGGAGGCGCTGGACCGCATGCAGCGACTGGTGGCCCAGCTGCTGATGCTGGCGCGGGTCGAGAAGCTGGCCGAGCTGGCCGACGCCGGCCCGCTGCGCCTGGCGAGCGTGGCCGAAGCGGCCTTGCGCGACGCCAGCGAGCGCGCGGCGGCACGTTCCATCGAGCTGTCGCTGGACCACGACGGCAACGATTTCGTGCTGGGCAGCCGCAGCCTGCTCGACATCCTGGTGCAGAACCTGCTGGACAACGCGCTGCGCCACGTGCCCGAGCACGGCCAGGTGAACGTGCGTGTCGGCGGACGCGACGAACAGGTGACGCTGGAGGTGAACGACAACGGCGGCGGCTTCGCGGACGCCGCCGTGGCACGACTGGGCGAGCGTTTCCACCGCCCCGAAGGCAGCATCGGCGAGGGCAGCGGCCTGGGGCTGTCGATCGCCTGGGCGATCGCCCGCCTGCACCACGGCGAGCTGGCCTTCGGCCGCTCCGCGCTGGGCGGCGCGCAAGTCAGTTTCAGCCTGCCGCGCGTGGCAACCGACGCGGCGCATGCGCCCGGCTACGCGTGATCCATCGGCCGTCTCGTTCCGGAGAACTCCCATGACCGAACCCGCTGGCAAGCTGAGCTTCCACGTCATTGCCCATCGCCTCGATGCCCACGGCAGCGTCGCCCGCTGCAAGAGCGCCGAACTGTCGCTGGACACGGCTCTGTCCGGTCGCCTCGATGCGTTCAACCCGGCCGAACTGCTGCTGGCCGCCTTGTCGGCCTGCATGATCAAGAGCATCGAGCGGGTCACGCCGATACTGAAGTTCCAGTGGCGCGGGGTCGAGGTGCGCGTGCACGGCGTGCGCCAGGACGTGCCGCCACGGCTGGAATCGATCGACTACGAGATCCTGGTGGACAGCGACGAGAGCGAGCAGCGGCTGGCCCTGCTGCACGACAACGTGCGCAAGTTCGGCACGGTGTTCAACACGGTCGCGCCGGGCACCCGCCTTTCCGGCTTGCTGCGGCGGGCGGGTTGACCGGACCGATCTTCGACGTGCGCTCCGGAAGCGCCTTCGCGGCACCGTCGCGACCGTGCCGACCGGCAACCTTCCTCCGCGACGCGCCTTCATTTCCCCCAGGTGACGAACATCACCACGGCCGCCGTCGCCATGGCTGCGGTAGCCAACCAGCCGAAAATCCTGAGCGGCCACGGCATGGTGAATTTGCCCATGACCTTGCGCCGCGAGCCCATCAGCATCATCACGACCATCAACGGCACGGCGGTCACGCCGTTGATCACCGCGCTCCAGTACAAGGCCTTGATCGGGTCCAGCGGCGTCAGGTTCAGCGCGATGCCGGCCAGGCTGGCGACGATCAGCACGGTGTAGAAAAAACGGGCGTTCTGCGGCTTGTACTCCAGCCCGCTGCGTTGGCCGAACGCGCCGGCCGCGGCATAGGCGGTGGCGCCGGCCAGCACCGGTACGGCGAGCAGGCCGGTGCCGATGATCCCGGCGGCGAACAGTGCGAATGCCATGTCGCCGGCCAGCGGCCGCAGTGCCGCGGCCGCTTCGGCCGAGGTCTGGATGTCGACCTTGCCATGCGCGTGCAGCACGACCGCGGCGGCAAGAATGATGAAGAAGGAGATCAGGTTGGAGAAGATCATGCCGACCGTGGTGTCGATGCCGATGCGACGCAGGGCGCTCGGTGCCTGCTTCGGCGCGCGGCGCAAGGGCTTGCGGCGCTTGCTCGACTCCATTTCCTCGACCTCTTGTGCTGCCTGCCAGCAGAACAGATAGGGGCTGATGGTGGTGCCGAGCAGCGCGACCAGGCCGACGGCGTACGACGCATTCCACGTGATGGGCGGCAGCACCAGGCTCTTGAGCACGGCCAGCCACGGCACGTCGATCACCAGCACGGTGGCCACGTAGGCAAACAGGCTGAGGGTGAGCAGCTTGAGGATCGGGGCATAGCGGGTGAACGGGATGAACACCTGCAGCACCAGCGACAACAGGGCGAAACCCGCGGCATAGATCAGCGCCGGCCCGCCAATGAGCAGTTTCAGCGCGGCACCCATCGCGCCGATGTCGGCCGCCAGGTTGATCACGTTGGCGATCACCAGCGAGGCGGTCAGCGCGTAGACCAGCGGATGCGGGTAGTACTTGCGCATGCCGTCCATCAGGCCGTGGCCGGTGACGCGGCCGATGCCGGCGCTGACCGCCTGGATTGCGATCATCAACGGCATGGTCACCAGGATGCACCACAGCATGCCGTAGCCGAACGCGGCGCCCACCTGCGAGTAGGTGGCGATGCCGCTGGGGTCGTCGTCTGCCGCACCCGTGACCAGGCCCGCGCTCAGATTGGCCCACAGCGGTTTTTCGGTGCCGCCGTCCTCGGTGTTCCTGTGGCCGGATGGCACCGTGGCCGTGCCGGCGGGCGTCTTCTTCATGCGTGGCTTCCGGTGAGCCAGCGGGGCGTTGGGGGTGGCTGATCGCGCAGGCCGACGACGTACTGTACGCGTGTATCGATGGCCGATGGGGGCTCGGGAAATCCGCATGCGGGCGGTGCCACCGAGGGTCGCATCGGCGCCCGTGCGGTCACGGCAGGGGCACCGTGGGAGGCGTCGCCTGCTGCCGTGTCGCGGGTCAGCGCGGCACGCGCGCGCGGGTGCGCATCGAGCGACGCAGCAGTTCCAGCCAGGCGACGGCGGCGGCCAGCATCCCGGCGACGGTGAGCAGCATCGCTGCGTTCGGTATCGCCAACCCCATCACGTCGCGGAAGAACGGCACGCCGATCACGATCGCCAGCATCAGCGCCACGCCGCCGAACATGCGCACCAGCCAGGGATTCTTCGCCGGCGTGCGGACCAGTGCCGGGCGGGATACGTCGCGGTTGGCCAGGGTCAGCAGGAACAGGCCCAGCACCAGCGCGATGAACACCGCGCCGCGGCTTTGCGCGGCGTCGAGGCCCTGGCCGAGCAGCGCGCCGTAGCCGAGCAGCAGGATGCCGGCGAAGCCAAGCCCCTGGAGCACCGCATGGCGCAGGTTGGCAACGGCGAACGGGGAGTCCGACGGTGCGCGCGGCGGTCGCCGCATGATGTCGTCGGCAGCGGGCTCGGCCTCGTACACCACCGAGCAGGCCGGGTCGATCAGCAGTTCCAGCAGCACGATGTGCACCGGCATCAGCAACACCG
>MKTU01000018.1:0-7225 GCA_001898415.1 Rhodanobacter sp. 67-28
CTGATCAAGGCCAAGATGCGCGAGACCGGCGCCGAGCTGGCCGGCGAGATGAGCGGGCACTTCTTCTTCAAGGAGCGCTGGTACGGTTTCGACGACGGCATCTATGCCGCCGCTCGCCTGCTGGAGATCCTCGCCGGCGACCTGCACGGGCGCAGCCCGGAGGAAATCTTCGCCACCCTGCCCAAGAGCGTCTCCACTCCCGAGCTGAAGGTGCCGCTGGCCGAAGGCGAGCATTACCGTTTCATGGACCGGCTGCGCGAGCGCGCCAGCTTCGAGGACGCCTCGGTGATCGGTATCGACGGTCTGCGCGTGGACTGGCCGGACGGCTGGGGACTGGTGCGCGCGTCCAACACCACGCCGGTGCTGGTGCTGCGTTTCGAGGCCGACACCGAGGCGGCGCTCAAGCGCATCCAGCAGGTGTTCCGCCGGCAGATGCTGGCGGTCGATCCTGCGCTGAAACTGCCGTTCTGAAGGCGCGGCGCCGCGGTGGCGCCTACTGCGAGGCCTTGTCCTGCTCCGCCTTCAGCTCGCGGTAGCGGGCCAGCTGCTTGACCTGGTCCTGCACCGTCTGGGCGCGCAGCGCCTGCTGGCGTTGCAGGGTGGCGCGCAAGCCGGTGACCACGTTGCGCTGGGCCGCGACGCTGTCGGTGAGGAACTTCGGCACCGGCTTCTTGGCGTTCTCGATTTCGGCGGCGCGCGCCAGCAGGTCGGCCAGCGCCTTTTCCTGGCTGCGCAGGTTGATCCGGGTGGTGTGGATCTGCTGGTCGACCGTGTCCAGCGTCTGCTGCAGCGAGATCTTGTACGACTCCTCGTCCGGGTAGGCGTCGAGCATCTGTGCCTCGGCGGTGGCCAGCTCCTGCGCGGCGCGCCGCTTGGCCGCCTCCGCCTCGGCCAGCTTGGCCGCCGCCGCGCGCTCCTCGGCGTTGAGCTGGCGCGACACGTGGCGCACCACCATGCCGCGATCGTTGACCAGGTCGTAGCCGTACTTCATCGCGTCGGCGGTGAGGCTGTCGCTGTAATGCACCAGGCCCTGGTTGTCATACCACTTGTAGCGCACGCTGCCAGCGTTCTGGGCGAACGCGGCAAGGCTCGCGCCCATCGCTACGGCAGCCAGAATGAGCAGTGATTTGCGCATGGGTTCTCCTGTTGGCCCGAGTATAGCTGGCTCCGCCATGCTGGCCGGTTGCCCGCGGCGCTGCTGTGATGGGGTTGGCCGCAGTCTATTGGCCGGTGCATGAACCGGTGGCGCATGCCGCGCCGGTCAGCGGGGTACGCCGTACCGGGCGCGGTAGTCCAGCAATCGCGCGTGTTCGGCAGCCAGTTGCGGCTGCGCGCCGGCATACTCCAGCACGTCGTCCAGGCAGGTGATGGCGATGACCGGGATGCCGTGCTCGGCGGCGACTTCCTGCGCGGCGGAGCGTTCGCCCTGGCCGCGCTCCTGGCGATCCAGCGCAATGAGCACGCCGGCCGGCGTGGCGCCGTGGTCGCGGATCAGCGCCAGCGACTCGCGCACCGCGGTGCCGGCGGTCATCACGTCGTCGACGATCAGCACGCGCCCGGCCAGCGGCGCGCCGACCAGGCTGCCGCCCTCGCCGTGATCCTTGGCCTCCTTGCGGTTGTAGGCCCATGGCAGGTCGCGCCCGTGCTGTTCGGCCAGCGCGATGGCGGTGGCCGCGGCCAGCGCGATGCCCTTGTAGGCCGGGCCGAACAGCATGTCGACCTCGATCCCCGCCTCGACCAGGGCGGCGGCGTACGCGCGGCCGAGTCGCGCCAGCGCGGCGCCTGAATCGATCCGGCCCATGTTGAAGAAGTACGGGCTCTGCCGGCCGGACTTCAGCGTGAACTCGCCGAAGCGCAGCACCTGCCGGCGCAGGGTGAGTTCGATGAAGTCGCGTTGGTAGTCGTGCACGGTCGGTCTCGCTGGCATGGCGGCGGTGCGCGCATGGTACACGCGCCGGTGCCGCCGGCCGGGGTTGTTATGATCGCCCGATCTGTCGACCGGGAGTACCCATGCGCATCATCAGCCTCAACGCCAACGGCATCCGCTCGGCCGGCAGCAAGGGCGTATTCGAGTGGCTGCGCGCGCAGAACGCGGACGTGGTCTGCCTGCAGGAGACCAAGGCCCAGGAAGACCAGCTCACGGACGCGATGTTCCGCCCCGACGGCCATCACTGCTTCTACCGCGACGCCACCAGCAAGAAGGGCTACAGCGGCGTGGCGATCTACGCCCGGCGCGAGCCCGACCAGGTGCTGACCGAGCTGGGCTGGGACGAGTTCGACAACGAGGGCCGCTACATCGAGGCCCGCTTCGGCAACCTCAGCGTGGTCTCGTTGTACTTTCCGTCCGGTTCGTCCGGCGACGAGCGCCAGCAGTTCAAGTTCAAGGCGATGGAATGGATCACGCCGATCTTCGACGCGTGGCTGAAAAGCGGCCGCGACTACGTGATCTGTGGCGACTGGAACATCGTGCACACGAAGAACGACATCAAGAACTGGAGCTCCAACCAGAAGAACTCCGGCTGCCTGCCGGAGGAACGCGCGTGGCTGGACCTGCTGTTCCACCAGCGCGGCTGGGTCGACAGCTTCCGCGCACTCAAGCCCGACGCGGTCGAATACACCTGGTGGTCGAACCGGGGCCAGGCGCGGGCGAACAACGTGGGGTGGCGGATCGACTACCAGGTGGTCACGCCGTCAATGCGCGATCGCCTGAAAGCGTGTTCGATCTATCGCGACGAGCGCTTCTCCGACCACGCGCCCTACACGGTCGACTATGCCGACTGAAGCTTTCGCCGCGCGGGCCGTTCAGGCGGTGGCGCGCACGTCGACCTCCGCGATGGCCTGATCGACCAGCCCCCGACGCATCATCCACGCGAACAAGATCACGCCGGGCAAGGCGACGAGGGTGGTCATCAGGTAGAAGTTGACGTAACCCATGCCTTCGATCAGCGCCCCCGCGGTGGTGCCGGTCACCAGCCGCCCCACCACCGACGCAGCGGCCGACAGCAGGGCATACTGCGCCGCGGTATAGGACAGGTTGCATAGCGCGGAAAGGTAGGCCACGACCACCACGCCACCGATCCCGCTGGCGACATTCTCGAAGCCGATGGTGAACGCGAGCATCCCGTCGCTGTGGCCGATGTGGGCGAGCACGGCGAAGGAGACATTGGAGACCGCCATCAGCACCAAGCTCAACAGCACCGCGCGTTTCATGCCCAGGCGCACGTACAGCATGCCGCCGATGAAGATGCCCACCAGGTAGGCGATGAAGCCGAAGCCCACGTCGTAGGTGGCGATCTCCTCGTTGCTGAAATGCAGATCGTTCAACAACAGCCGCACAGTGAGATTGGCCAGCGTGTCGCCGATCTTGTGGATCAGCACGAACAGCAGCACCAGCCACGTGCCGCTGCGCTGGAAGAATTCCATCAGCGGGCCGACCACCGACGAGAGCGCCGCCCCCATTCCCTTGACCGGCACCGGTTCGCGATGGCGCGCAGGCTCGCCGAGCCAGAAGCCCACGAACACCGCCGGCAACACGAACAGCGCGCACAGCAGATAGGCGGCGTGCCAGTTCCAGCGGCCCGCCACCAGCAATGCCAGGGCACCCGCACATACCGAGCCGATGCGCCAGCCGTACTGGGACATGCCCGAGCCGATACCCAGCAGCCGGGGCGGCAGGATCTCGATTCGATAAGCGTCGATCACGATGTCGAAGGTGGCGCCCGCCACACCCACCAGCACCGCGGCGACCGCAGCGGCTTCCAGGCTTGCGCTGGGGTCGGCCAAGCCCAGCCAGGCCACGCTGGCGGCGACCGCGGCGGCTGAAAACCACAACCACGAGCGCCGCTGCCCGAACCGGCCCAGCAGCGGCAGGCGCAGTCGGTCCACCGCCGGAGCCCACAGGAATTTCAGGTTGTAAACGAGAAACGCCAGCGAGAAGGCGGTGACGCTGCGCTTGTCGATGCCGTCCTGCGCCAGGCGCGTGGTCAGCGTGGCGCCGATCATGGCATAGGGAAACCCGGAGGAAATCCCGAGCAGCAAGGCACCGATCGGCGAGCGCTCCAGGTAAGGCCTGATCGAGGCGGGCAGTCTCGTGGAGCCGTTCGGATCGGTGGTCGTCATATGCCTATGCTAGCGAACCGGACCGGCAAAGCGGGGTGTCGCGCACGCGCCTCGCATGATCCTGACGGGGAGAATCTCGCCGAGCCGCCGGGCAACGTCTGGTATGTCACGCCGGAACTGCCAAACGCTGCACGAAATCACGCAGGCGCCCCGCGGCTTTGCCGGAGATATGCAAACATCGCCGCACAGGGCAGTTTCAGCCGGAGTCTCGCTGGTGCCGGACATGATCGTTCACCACATCGACGGATTGCTGGCCGAGCGCATCGCGGCGCTGGCCAAGCTGCGCCAGTGCGCGGTCAACGACGTGATGCTCGATGCCTTGCGCAGTGGCCTGGGGATGTCGGTGGCGCATCAATACAGCCAGAGTCTGCGCGACCCGCAGGCCGTGAACGTGCTGGACGGGCACTGGGAAGCGGACGAACGCGGCGCGTTCCAGGAGGCGCTGCAGGCGCTTGCGCGGACGCGGCCCACGCAACTGGCCCCGGAAAATATCCGCTACGAAGAGCCGGCGGCTGGCGCGGAATAGAGCGCGCCGAGCACGCGCGGCCCGCGCGCGCCGGTCACCGCAGGCAGGTTGCCTGGAAGGTTGAGCAGGCGCTGCCGGGCCAGCCAGGCGAACGCGGTGGCTTCCAGGAAATCGGGGTCGACGCCGCAGGTCGCGGTGCTCTCCACCCTGCGTGGTGCCAGCAGTTCCGTCAATCGGCGCATCAGCAGCGGGTTGTGCACGCCGCCGCCGCACGCCAGCACGTCTTCAGCCTCCGGTGCATGTTGCAACACCGCCGCAGCCACGCTGCGCGCGGTGAGTTCGAGCAGGGTGGCCTGCACGTCGGCGGGTTCCAAGCCAGCCAGTGGAGCGCGCCTGGCCAGCCAGGCCAGATGGAAATACTCGCGCCCGGTACTTTTGGGCGGGGCCAACGCGAAATAGGGGTCGTCCAGCAGGGGCGCGAGCAGGGCGGGGGCGACCTGGCCGCGGGCGGCGAACGCTCCATCCCGATCGAACGCCTCTCCACGATGATGCTGGCACCAGGCGTCCAGCAGACCATTGGCCGGGCCGGTGTCGAAGCCCAGCACGCCGCCATCGGCCCGAAGCACGGTGATGTTGGCGATTCCGCCGAGGTTGAGGATCACCCGGGCATGGCCCGGTCGGACCAGCAATTTCGCGTGCAAGGCCGGCAGCAGCGGTGCGCCCTGTCCGCCGGCGGCGACGTCGGCGCGGCGAAAGTCCGCGACCACGTCGATGCGGCAGCGCTCGGCGATCACGGCCGGGTTGCCGATCTGCAGGGAAAACGGGTGGGCGCCGCCGGGGCGGTGGCACACGGTCTGTCCATGCGATCCGATCGCGCGCACGGCGGAGGCGGGGATGTTGCTGTGCGCGAGCAGGTGCAGCGCCGCTTCGGCGAAGTGGTCACCGAGTTCGACGTCCAGCTGACCCAGTTGATCGAGATCTGGCGTGGCCTCCCCCTGCGCCAGCGCCAGCAGGCGACGGCGCAGCGGCTCCGGCCAGGGATGGGCGAGGTGGGCGAGCGTTTGCGGAGCGGCGGCGCCGAAACGAACCAGCACTGCGTCGATGCTGTCGGCGCTGGTGCCCGAGATCAGCCCGAGGTAGAGCGCCGCGGCGTCGTCGGTCACGCGATCAGTTGTCGTGGCTCGCCGGTGCGTTGGCGCGGGCGAGCTTGATCCGGTTGTCCAGCTCGGTCAGCCGGGCCAGTTGCGGTTTGACCACTTGCGACTCGAAGCGCGCAAGCTGGGCGGCCGGCAACGGTTCGGGCTTGGGCAGGGTCACCGTCTGCGGGTTGCGCTGCACGCCGTTGACGCGGAATTCGTAATGCAGGTGCGGTCCGGTGGCGAGCCCGGTCATGCCGACGTAACCGATGACTTCGCCCTGGCGTACCCGCTCGCCCACGTGCTGGCCCTTCACGAAGCGCGACATGTGGCCATAGGCGGTGCTGATGGTCTTGTTGTGCTGGATCACCACGAAGTTGCCGTAACCGCGTTCCCAGCCGTGGTACTTGATCACGCCGTCGCCCGCGGCATGGATCGGCGTGCCCTTGGGGGCGGCGTAATCCACGCCCTTGTGGGCGCGCATGCGGCCGAGGATCGGATGCATCCGCGCCGTGGTGAACTTGGAGGAGATGCGGGTGAAGTCGACCGGGATGCGCAGGAACGACTTCTGGATGGGGCGGCCGTCCTCGCTGAACCAGCCGTAGCTGCCATCGGCCTTCTTGAACCGGTAGGCGGTGTAGCGCTTGCCCTGGTTGACGAACTCGGCCGCCACGATGTCGCCCTGCCCATAGCGCACGCCGTCGCGATAGATGTCGTCGTAGATGACGGTGAAGCTGTCGCCCACGCGCAGATCCTGCACGAAGTCGATGTCGTACTTGAACAGGTCGGCCAGCTTGCCGATCATCGCGGCGTTCACGCCTGCCTGATCGCCTGCCGCGTAGAGGCTGCTGCGGATCACGCCGTGCGCGACCTGTTCGCGCCGGTCGATGTCGCGCTGCTGCAATGCCAGCGTGGGCTGCACTCCGTCGAACCGGACGATCGCGCGGCTGGTGTCGTCCGGGTCGAAACGGAAACCCTTCAGGCTGCCGACGCTGTCGAGCAGAAAATCGAATTCCTCGCCCGGACGAATGCTGTGCAGCGCACTCTTGTGCTCGCCCGCGGCGTCCATCACCTGCTGCAGATCGCTCATGCCCAGGCCCTGGGCGCTGAAAATATCCGACAGCGTCTGACCGGGCTTCACCCGCACGACCTGCCAGTCGTCGACGGTGGACACCGGCGCCTGGACCAGTTCGGCCTTGGGCAGCGCCAGCGGCAACAGCGTATGTGCCACCGGCGTGGGCGCAGGCCGCATCGCGTTGGCCCACGACGGCATGATGAAACCTGACAACAGGGTGATCAGCAGCGCCGTGCCGGCCAGCATCCAGTGTTCGCGGTGCCAGCGAATCGGTTCCACATCACTCGATCGGTTGAACGACCAGTGCGCACACCGTTCGTAGAAGCGCCCGTGGAGACGCTGCGCCTTGCGGCATATGGCCTGCTTGCGCGCCTGCAGCGCGCCCATGTTCTCTTCGGCCATGCCGTGTTCACCCCGTACCGCTCAAGC
>MKTU01000018.1:7264-8812 GCA_001898415.1 Rhodanobacter sp. 67-28
TCCTGATTAACGCACAATTAACTTCCGCCGCACGCAGCGAATGGCTAACGCCTCTCCGTTTCGCGCCGCCCGGTTCATTTTCCATGCCCCATCCAGCGAGAAATCCATGAGCGAGCCCGAGCACGCCCTGTCCACGATTGCGCGTGGCGCCGACGAAATCATCAAGCGCGAGGAGCTGGTCGAGCGCCTGAAATCGGGGCGTCCACTGCGGGTCAAGGCCGGCTTCGATCCGACCGCGCCGGACCTGCACCTGGGTCACACGGTGCTGCTCAACAAGATGCGCCAGTTCCAGGATCTGGGTCACCAGGTCATCTTCCTGATCGGCGACTTCACCGGCATGATCGGCGACCCGACCGGCAAGAACGTCACCCGCAAGCCGCTCACGCGCGAGGATGTGCTGGCCAATGCCGAGACCTACGCCGAGCAGGTCTACAAGGTGCTGGACCGCGAGAAGACCGAGCTGCGCTTCAACTCCGAATGGTTCGACAAGATGTCGGCCGCCGACATGATCCGGCTGGCCGCGCAGCACACCGTGGCGCGCATGCTCGAGCGCGACGATTTCACCAAGCGCTATGCCGCGCAGCAGCCGATCGCCATCCACGAGTTCATGTACCCGCTGACCCAGGGTTACGACTCGGTGGCCTTGAAGGCGGATATCGAGCTCGGCGGCACCGACCAGAAGTTCAACCTGCTGATGGGCCGCAGCCTGCAGGAACACTATGGCCAGCCGCCGCAGATCGTGCTCACCATGCCGCTGCTGGAGGGACTGGACGGCGTCAACAAGATGTCCAAGTCGCTTGGCAACTACATCGGCATCAACGAACCGGCCATCGACATCGTCACCAAGACGATGAAGATCGGCGACGAGTTGATGTGGCGCTGGTTCGAGCTGCTCAGCTTCGAGGTGTCGCTGGACGAGCTGGCGCGCATGAAGCGCGATGTCGAGGGTGGCCAGCTCAACCCGCGTGACGCCAAGTTGCGTTTGGCGCGCGAGCTGGCTGCACGTTTCCACGCCCCTGCCGCCGCCGAACAGGCGATCGCCGGCTGGCATGCCGTCGTGCGCGGCGAAGGCGACACCGCGCTGCTGCCGCAAACCGACATCGCCGTGCCGGCCGAGGGCTTGCGCCTGGCCGCGCTGCTCACCGCCGCCGGCCTGACCACCAGCAACTCCGAGGCAACCCGGAAGCTGAAGGAGCGTGCCGTTCGCATCGACGCGGCCGTCGCGGAAGACGCACAGCGCGTTTTCCATGCCGGCTTCGAGGGCGTCCTGCAGGTCGGCAAGCGCAATTTCGCGCGGGTGCGGCTGGTCGTCGCCTGAACCGACAGCCGCATTCTCGCGGCGCGAATTCGCGGCCGACGCAGAAAACACTTGCCAAAAAAAGCGCAGGCCGTATGATTCGCGGCCCACGTCGGCCCAACGCCATGGGGCGCGACATGCGACACCTCGACGAACTTCCCTGAAGGTGTTGACGGTCTCGGAAAGCGATGTAGAATGGGCGGCTCACCCGGGACGAAAGGTCACGGGGCGATCACCGAAAGGCGGTCGGG
>MKTU01000019.1 GCA_001898415.1 Rhodanobacter sp. 67-28
CACCACAAGCGGATTTTGAGTCCGCCGCGTCTACCATTCCGCCACACCGGCATGCGTGAGCGGGGAATTATGCCGGGTTCAGTGCACGCGGTCGAGACCCAGCTGGCGCACGTCGCGGCCGTACCAGCGGTCTTCGGGCAGTGGCTGGAATACCGAGCAGCGAACCATCGGGCCGGAGTAGACGTGCAGGCTCACGGTGACGGCGTCGTCGCTGGGGTTGCGGATGCTGTGGTATTCGTGCGGCGGGATCAGGCTGCCGGCGGAGCCGGTGCCGGCCTGGATCGAGCCGACTGCCTGGAAGCAGTAGCGTTGCGCATCGTGCTCCAGCAGTTCGTACTGCACGATCTCCAACGCGCCGTTCCAGACGCCCTCGACGCACCACATGCCATCGTGGTCGTGGATCGGCGTGCCCTGGCCCGGCCCCCAGGTCATCGCCACCACGCAGTAGCCGTGGTCTTCGCTGCGGTACAGCTCGCGGCGCGCGTAGTGCTCCGGGTTGGCCTCGAACACGCATTCGGGCAGGCGCACTGCCTGCTCGCGGATCAGCCGGCACAGGCTCTGGCGCAGGCTGTCGGTGAGTTCGTGGGTGGTGGGTTTGGCCACGGCGGCGTCGATCGCGTCGATCAGGGTGCGGCTGCCGGGGAAATCCAGGGTGAGCATGGCGGTCTCGGATGGGCGAGTGGCGGCCAGAGTCTACCAGTGCGGCGATGGCGCGGCCGCCAGGCGGTTCAGGAATCCGCCGATGGCGGGGCTGTAGTGCTCGATGTCGACCAGGAAAGCGTCGTGGCCCTGGGGCGAATCCAGCGCCACGAATTCCACCCTGGCGCCGGCGGCCTGCAGGCCTTCGGCGATCTGCTCCTGCTGCTGCAGCGGAAACAGGATGTCGGTGCTCACGCCGATCACCATGGCCTGTTCGATGCAGATGCGCTTGAGGCCTTCCTGCACGCTGCCGTGGCCGTACTCGGCGATGTCGAACCAGTCGCTGGCGCGCGACAGGTACAGGTAGCAGTTGGGGTCGAAGGTGCGCACGAAACGCCGGGCATGGCCTTCGAGGTAGGACTCCACCTGGAACTCGCGGCCGAACGGCTCGTCCTCGCGCTGCTCCGGATCGAGCCGGATGCGCGCGAAGCGGCCGTTCCATTCCATCGCGGAGCGGTAGGTGATCACGCCCAGCTTGCGCGCGATGCTCATGCCGATGTCGGGGTAGTTGGCGTCGTCATAGGCGCCTTCGTTCCAGTGCCGGTCGAGGCGGATGGCCTCGCGCTGCAGGGAGCGGATCGCGATGGCGAACGGCTGCGCCTGCGGTGCGGTATCCACGCTGATGTGCGCGCGCACGCTGCCCGGGTGCAACAGCATGTAGGCCAGCGCGCTCATGCCGCCCATCGAGCAGCCGATCAGGCAGGCCAGCTGCGTGATGCCGAGGCTGGCGACCACGGCGTGCGCGGCATTGGCCACGTCTTCCAGCGCCAGCTCGGGAAAGCTCAGCCGATAGGGCTCGCCCGTGGCAGGGTCGAGCGACGCCGGACAGGTGGAGCCCTTGTCGCTGCCCAGCGAGTTCACGCAGATCGCGAACCAGCGATCCGTGTCGATCGCCTTGCCGGGGCCGGCCATGTCCTGCCACCAGCCGGGCGACGGGTCTTCATCGCACGAGGTCATGTGTGCACTGGGCGACAACCCGGTGAGCACCAGCACTGCGTTGTCGCGCGCTGCATTCAGCGTGCCCCAGGTTTCGTAGGCGACACGCCCGCCGTGCAGCTCGCCGCCGCGCTTCATCGGAAACGGCGAGGGCAGGTCGAGATACCGGCGGGCGTCGCCCATGGTCAGTGCACCTTGTCGATCGTGATGGCGACCGGCGTCTTGCGCGCGACATCGACCACGCCGGCATCGCCTTCGAGGTCGCCGGGCGCGGCGGTGGGCTGGCCGTCGTGGCTGATCCGCGCGCCGACGAAAACCCGTGCCACCGACGACAGCTTGAACGCGGGCGTCATCGCCATGGCGTCGTTGAGAGTGACCGTGGCGGGCAGCTTGACCGGCTCGATCCGGGCCACCGCCAGCGGCATCGGCGGGCCATCCGGCGCGCGCGCGTAGACATAGAGCACGTCGCCCTTGGCCAGCTTGCCCTGCAGCGACGGCGCCAGGGTGACGGTGACCCGCAACGAAGCACCTGCCGGCACAGCCGCTGCGGCGCTGCCGGAGGCACCGGCCGGTGCGCCGCCGGCGCGGGCGTCGGCGATGGCGATCTGTTCGGCGACGGACTTCGCCACGCTGGAGCCGGGTTCGAGCTGCGGTTGCAGCAGGCGCCAGGTGGCGGCAGCGTTGCGGTAGTCGCCGCGCTGGAAGTCGCTGATGCCGAGCAGCCACAGCCCGCGCTGGTTGTCCGGGTGCTGCTTCACCGCACGCTGCAGCAGCTCGCGGGCGCGGCCTTCGATCTGGTGGTCGGCGCGCAGCATCGAATCGCTTTCGGCCCAGCCCACCATCGCCTCGGCGTTGTTGGCATCGAGCTTCAGCACGTGGTCCCACGCATCGCGCGCGTCGCCTGGCTGGCGCATCATCGCGCTGGTCTGTGCCAGCAGCATCCAGCCTTGCTGATCGTCGGGCTGCTGCGCCAGGTGCTCGCGCAGCTGGGCGATCGCCTGCGGCAGGCTGATCGGCGTCTGCGCCTGCGCAGAGACCCCGTTGAGTGCCGCCGGCGTGCCGACCTTGAGATAGAGCACGCCGGCACCCAGCGGCAGCAGCAGGGCGATGGACAGGCTCAGCACGAACACGCTGCGAGCGCGGCCGGAGCGGCGTCCCTCGCGCACCAGGGGCACCAGCAGGGCAGCCAGCGCCAGCGCGACCATCAGCGCGGCCACCACGATAAAGGCGATTTTCACCAATCTTCCCCGTTGTCGGCGCTGTCGCCGACGGTCTTTGTGTCAACGCCTTCGCGCCTGCGTTTGCGGATCGCCACCAGCACCACGCCGGCGCCGGCCAGCAGAATCGCCAGCGGCCCGAACCAGAGCAGCACGGTGCCCGGCTTCAGCGGCGGGTCGTACAGGATGTAATTCGAATAGCGCGCGACCAGGTATTGCTTGATCTCCTCGTCGCTCTTGCCCTGCTGCATCAGCTTGAAGATCTGGTTGCGCAGGTCGCGGGCGATCGGCGCATTGGAATCGGCCAGCGTCTCGTTCTGGCACATCGGGCAACGCAGCTGGTGGGTGAGATGCTGGAAACGCAGTTCCTGCGTGTGATCCGTGAACGACATCGGCTCGATCGCCTGCGCGTGGGCGATGCCCGCGCACGTCAGCAGCGCGATGAAGAACGCGAACAGCAACCCGCGGGCTGGCGATGCCCGATACCCGATGCCCGGTTTCACGGCGTCTCCTTCAACATCGCGGCGATCGCCGGCTTGACCTTGGTCGCCAGCACGTCCGGGGTGATCGGCCCGATGTGCTTGAAGCGGATCACGCCCTTCGCGTCGACCAGGAAGCTTTCCGGCGCGCCGTAGACGCCGAAGTCGATCGCGGTCTGGCCGGACTCGTCGGCGATCAGCAACGCGTATGGGCTGCCGTGCGCCGCCAGCCAGGCCTTGGCGTCGGCCGGCGCATCCTTGTAGTTGTAGCCGACCAGCTTCACCCCAAGGCTCGGCGCTGCGGCGGTCAGCACGGGGTGTTCCACGCCGCACTCGATGCACCAGCTGGCGAACACGTTGAGCAGGTAGGGCTGGCCGAGCAGGTCGGCCTTGCTCACCGTCTGCGTCGGCTCGTACAGCTTGGGCAGGTTGAACGCGGGCGCGGGCTTGTTCAGCAGCGGCGTGGGGATCGCGTTCGGATCGTGGCGCGTGTTCCACCAGATGCCGAACCCGAACAGGCCCACCAGCAGCATGAAACCGATGAACGGCAGCAGGCGATTCATGCGCGGGTTTCCTGTGGCTGCAGGTCCAGCGAAGCGGTGGCATCAGCCGTGCGCTTGAGACGGAAGCGCTTGTCTGCGGCGCAGACGAAGCCACCCAGCATCATCAGCAAGCCGCCACCCCAGATCCAGCGCACGAATGGCTTGTAGTAGAGGCGCAGCGCCCACGCGCCTTCGATGTTGCCGGCGTCCATCGGCTCGCCCAACGCCACGTACAGGTCGCGGAACACGCCGGCGTCGACCGCCGACTCGGTCTGCACCTGACCGCGCGGGTAGGTACGCTTCTGCGGGTGCATGACCGCAATCTGCTTGTCGTCGCGGGTCACCGTGATCACGCCCTGGTCGGCTTTCCAGTTCGGGCCGGTGGTGCGGTGCACGCCATCGAAGCGGAAATCGTAACCGCTGATGTGCTGCGTTTCGCCCGGCGCCATGCGCACGTCGCGGGTCACGCTGAGCGATTCGGTCAGCAGCACGCCGGCGACGAACACCCCCACGCCAAGATGCGCCAGCAGCATGCCGGCCATCTCGCCCGGATAACGGCGGCCGCGCGGCACGTCGCGCCAGCGCTTGTAGGCATACAGCAGCACGCCCACGCCCAGCCACACCAGCGCCGCGACGCCGACGATCGCCTTGAGCTTGCCGTCGACGAAGAACGCCGCCACGATCGCGCAGGCCGCCGCGGCAACGCCGACGCGCAGCAGGATCTGCTTCAGCAGCGGCGATTCGCCCTTGCCCCAGCGCAGGAACGGCCCGAACGGCATCAGCAGCACGACCGGCAACATCAGCAGCGGGAACAGGAAGCCGAAATACGGCGGGCCGACCGAGATCCGGCCCAGGTTCAGCGCGTCGCCGATCAGCGGGAACAGCGTGCCCAGCAACACCATCGCCGCAGCCACCGCGAACATCAGGTTGCCGATCAACAGCACGGTTTCGCGCGACAGCAGCTGGAACGCCTTGCCGCCGGCCACCTTGGGCGCCCGCAACGCGTACAGCAACAGCGAGCCGCCGACCACGATGGTGAGGAAGATCAGGATGAACACGCCGCGGCGCGGATCGGAGGCGAACGCGTGCACCGAGGTCAGCACGCCCGAGCGCACCAGGAAGGTGCCCAGCAGGGACAGCGAGAACGCGAAGATCGAGAGCAGGATCGTCCACGCGCGCAGCGAGCCGCGCTTCTCGGTCACCGCCTGCGCATGGATCAATGCCGCGCCGACCAGCCACGGCATGAAGCTGGCGTTTTCCACCGGGTCCCAGAACCACCAACCGCCCCAGCCCAGCTCCGCATACGCCCACCAGCTGCCGGCGACGATGCCCAGGGTGAGGAAGGCCCAGGCCACGTTGGTCCACGGTCGCGCCCAGCGCACCCACGCCTGTTCCAGCTCGCCGCCGAGCAGGCCGGCGATGGCAAACGCGAAGGCCACGGAGAAGCCGACGTAGCCGGTGTACAGCACCGGCGGGTGGAAGGCCATGCCGGGGTCCTGCAGCACCGGGTTGAGATCCGCGCCGTCGCCGGGCATCGGCAGCAGCCGGCCGAACGGGTCGGAGGTAAACACGATGAAGGCGAGAAAGCCCACCGCGATCAATCCCATTACCGCGAGCACGCGCGAGGCGAACACTTCGGGCAGCTTGTAACTGAACGCGGCCAGCGCCACCGTCCACACGTTGAGGATGAAGATCCACAACAGCAGCGAACCCTCGTGCGCGCCCCACACCGCGGCGATGCGGTAGTACCACGGCAGCTCCAGGTTGGAGTTGTCGGCCACGTACTGCACCGAGAAATCGAAATGCAGGAACGCCCACACCAGGATGCCGAAGGCGAACGCCACGAACACCGCCTGGCCCGCCGCCGCCGGCCGCGCCACCGCCATCAGCGCGTGATTGCCGCGCCACGCGCCGATCAGCGGCAGGACGCCCTGTGCCAGGGCGAGCAGCAGGGCGAGAATCAGTGCAAGTTGGCCGAGTTCGGGGGTCATGGGTTTGAGCCGGGAATAGGGAATAGGGAGTGGGGAATAGGTGAAAGCGAGGCACCACGCAGTTTCGGCGCGCTTCGGTGCAGCAATTGACAGCAGGGAATGGTGTGCACGGCTTTTCCGATTCCCTATTCTCGATTCCCTATTCCCGGCTTCTCGGCATGCGCCTTCGCCATCGCGTCCTTCAGTTCCTTGGGCATGTAGGTTTCGTCGTGCTTGGCCAGCACTTCGGTGGCGACGAAGCGGGCGCCGGCCATGTGGCCGGTGGCAATCACCGACTGGTTGTCGCGGAACAGGTCCGGGAGGATGCCGGTGTACTCCACCGGCATCGCGCCGCCGGCGTCGACCACGGTGAAGGTGACCTTGAGCGAATCGCTGGAGCGCTGGATCGAGCCGGCCTTGACCATGCCGCCGAGGCGAAAGGTCTTGTAGCCGCTGGCCTGGCCGGACTGCACCTGGCTCGGCGTGAGCAGGTAGTTCATGTTGTTCTGCAGCGCCACCACCACCAGCACGGTGGCTAGCGTGGCCGCGGCGAGGATCAGCAAGACGATGACGAGGCGGCGCTTGCGGGTGGGGTTCATGGGCATGGCAGGTCTGTGCCGGTCAGGCGGACGGCGTGGAAGGAGGTGAATGACGTTGCTGACGGGCACTCTGACGGGCCAGTCGCGCGCGAAGTTCCCGCAGCACGCGGTGGCGGCGCAGTCCCGGCGCGAGGCTGTCCGCAACGAGCACGATGAAGAACACCGCGTAGGCTGGCCACACGTAGGCGGCGTAGCCGCCCATCCTGAAGAAGGCGGCGGCCTCGCCGCCCGCGGCGAAAAATTGCTGCAGCGCGCTCATCGGTCGGCCTCGTCTTCGGCAATCTTGCGTACCCAGTCCTTGCCGCCTTCCATGTCCAGCAGGTCGGTGCGCGCACGGCGGAACAGGCTGCCGGCGTAGTAGAACTTGGTCGCCAGGGTCATCGTCAGCAGCGGCCACAGCATGTCCCACGCCATCTTCGACTGGCCGAACACGTTGACCGTGCTGCCCTGGTGCAAGGTGTTCCACCAGTTAACCGAGAAGTGCACGATCGGCACGTTGATGACGCCGATGATGGCCAGGAAGCCGGCGGCGCGCGCGCCCTGGCGGCGATCCTCGAACGCGTGGTACAGGCCGATGACGCCGAGATACAGGAACAGCAGCACCAGCTCGGAGGTCAGCCGCGCGTCCCAGGTCCACCAGGTGCCCCACATCGGCTTGCCCCACAACGAGCCGGTGACCAGGGTGATGAAGGTGAACGCCGCGCCGATCGGCGCCGATTGCATCGCCACCACCTCGGCCAGCTTGATCCGCCACACCAGCGCGACGAACGAGGCCACGCCCATCACCGCGTAGATGAACATGCTCATCCACGCACTGGGCACGTGGATGAAGATGATCCGGTAGGCGTCGCCCTGCTGGTAGTCGGCCGGCGCCAGCACCAGGCCGCCGTACAGCGCGACCGCGCCCAGCAGCAGCGCCAGCGCCATCGCCCACGGCTGCAGCGCGCCGGCGAAGCGGTAGAACGTCGGCGGCGAGCCGAGCTTGTGCAACCAGAGCGGAATCCAGTCAGACATCATGCGTCCAGGGCAATGCGAAGGGCGGCCGCGCAGGCCAGCGGCGCCAGCACCACGGCGAGCACCAGGGCGGCAGCCAGCCAGGCGATCGGTGCCAGCCACGGCAGCCCCTGTTGGGCGGCAGCCACCGCGCCGGCGGCGAAGATCACGGCCGGCACGCACAAAGGCAGCAGCATCAAGGCGAGCAGCATACCAGAGCGCCGCGTGCCGGCCGTCAGCGCCACCAGCACGGCACCGAGCAGGCTGAGCAGCGGCGTGGCCAGCAGCAGCGCCAGCAGCAGTACCGGAATCACCGCGCCGGGCAGGTGCAGCATCGCCGCCAGCAGCGGCGCGATCACGATCAGCGGCAGCGCGGTGGCCAGCCAGTGGGCGAGGATCTTCATGCCCAGCAGCAGCGCCAGCGGCTGCGGCGACAGCACCAGTTGTTCCAGCGAACCGTCCTCGATGTCGCTGGCGAACATCGCATCCAGCGCCAGCAGCATCGCCAGCAACACGGTGACCAGCACCACCCCGCCGGCAATCCGCTGCAGCAGGGTGTCTTCCGGGCCCAGCGCGAACGGAAACAGCGTGGCCACGATCACCGCGTACAGCACCGGCATGGCGATGTCGCCGCGGCGACGCCAGGCGAGCGCGAGATCGCGCCGCAGCATCGCGGCGCAGGCGGTGCCGAGGCCCGGCCGGTTCATCGTCGTGCTCCTCCCTCTGCTTGTCCCAAAGGGATTTCCTTCGGTCGCAGGGGAGCGAGTTCACGCATGGGGTTCCCGGCCTCAATCATGCATGCGAATCCGTCGCGGTTCGCCGCCGTGGAAACTCACGGTGCCGTGGCTGGTGACCATCGCCGCGCCACCGGCGTCGGTGTGGCCTTCCAGCAACTCGTTGACCAGCGCGATGCCGATGCGGTCGAGGTTGGCGTAGGGCTCGTCGAGCAGCCACAGCGTGGCCGGCAGCAGCAGCAGGCGCGCCAGCGCGGCGCGCTTCTTCTGGCCGGCGGACAAGCGCCGCACCGGCTCGTCCTCGTAGCCGCGCAGGCCGATCCGGGCCAGCACGGAGGCAGCGTTGGCGCCCTCGCGGCAGCCATGCAGGCTGGCCGCCACGCGCAGGTTCTCGCGCGGGCTGAAGTCCGCCTTCAATCCCAACTGGTGGCCGAGAAACAGGATGTCGCCGGCGGTGGCGTCGCGCTGCAGCGGCGCGCCGCGCCAGCGCAGTTCCCCTTCGCCGACATGCAGCAGGCCGGCCAGCATGCGCAGCAAGGTGGTCTTGCCGCTGCCGTTGTCGCCCTCGACCAGGGCCAGCTCGCCCGCGTGCAACCGGAAATCCAGCGGTGCGAACACCGGTTCGTCCTGGCGACGAAAACTCAAGCCCCGTGCTTCGAGCAGGGGCGCGGCGGCGGGCGTGGCGGTCATCTCCGTGATTGTCCGCAATGGCGATGGCGCTTGTCCATGCGGCGCACTGCCGCTGTCGCGCGATTGCCGCAGGCGCGCGTACACCGGGCCGTACCCCGGGCCATTCCGGCGCATGTGCTGCCCGGCCCGGCGGCCCGGAGCGTCGGGCACGCCGGTAGCCGGATCGTGCCGGGCAGGCAGGGGCCCGCGTTCGTGAGCGCCGATGCCGGCCGCCGGTCGATGCCGGAACCCGCAAGCCGCATCTGCATCCAAATAGCCATGCAAGGGTCCTCATCTTCGTCCGCGGATGTCACGCGGATCGACTACGCCGCGCTGAACGACGCCGCGCTGGTCCTGCTTGTGACGCATGGTGACCATGAAGCGTTCCGGTACATCATGCAGCGCTTCGGCCCGCACTTGTACCGGATCGCGCGCGGCGTGCTCAAGGAGGAGACCGAAGCCGAGGACATCGTGCAGGAAGCTTTCACCAGGGCCTATGACAAATTCGACACGTTCCGCGGCGATGCGCCCCTGCGAACCTGGCTGATCAGCATCCTGCTCAACGAGGCGCGCAGCCGCTTGCGCAGGCGGCGCGCGACGGTCGGGCTTGAGCACGTCGACATGTCGTCGCCGGATCCTTTCTGGGTCAGCCGATCCGGGCTTGGGCGCCATGGTGGCGATCCGGTATCGTTCGCTGCCCGCGCAGAGATCCGTCTCCTGCTGCGGGATGCGATCGACGAGCTGCCCGAGCCCTATCGCACCGTCTTCAGGTTGCGCGAGATCGAAGCGTGCAGCGTCGAGGAAACCGCTGCTCGACTGGCCATCAAGCCGCAGACCGTGAAGACCCGGCTGCACCGCGCGCGCCGGCTGCTTCGCAAGTCGCTGGGCACCACGCTCGGCAACATGCTGGCCGACAGTTTTCCGTTTCTCGGCGTGCGCTGCGCGTGCATGACCGCCGTCGTGATGGCGTGGCTCTCGGCGGAACCAGCTTCCGGCGAGGGCGATTAGCTCCCCCGTGGCCCGGTTGCCGTTGCTTGGTCGCCAGATGCCGGTGCGATCCGCCATCGGCATCACGCCGGTGCAGGGCGCCGACGGGCCACCGCCGGCTTGCCTTGCCCGAATGGCGATCGGGATTGCCTGAAGCGGGCATCCCCCGGCGGCGTCGGGGGATGTCCTCGGGTATCTGGCCAAACCGCGCCGCGGAGCCGGCTTGAACTGCCGGGTCGCGCCCTGCGGATCGTGTCGCATTCGTCCGGTCGGGCGCTCCCGCACGAGCTACAGCGACTTCACGTACTGCGCGACGTCGGCGACCTCCGCGCTGCTCAGGCCGAGCGCCTGCTTCGCGTTGTACTTCGCCACGACGTCGTCGAGCGTGGCCGCCGAGCCGTTGTGGAAGTACGGTGGATGCTGCCAGACACCCTTCAGCGGTGCCGTGCGGTACTGCTTGGTCGCCGTGCGCGATGCGTAGCTCGGCACTCCGGGGGCCTCGGGTTCGCTTGCCACGTCGCTTGCCGGGTGCAGGCGTTCGTTGGCGTCGGTGAACTCGGGGCCGCTGTGGCAGGTGATGCATCCTGCCTTGCCCTCGAAAAGGACCTTGCCGCGCGCTGCGGCCGCGGCGTCGAAGCTGCCGGCCGGTGCGGGTGGCGCCGCGATCGACAGCTGATATGCCTGCAGCGCGGGCAGCTTGGCGGTGACCAGGTCGTCGGTACCGTTGGTGATGTTGATGCCCGTGCCGACGCGCGCATCGGTGAAGTTGCCGTGCCCGCCCATCTGCGTGACGGCGACATACCGGTTCCAGTAAGCCAGATCGTCGCCATCGCCGGTCGCGATGATCTTGTGGATGCCCTGCAGGCCGAAGGCCGGCGAGATCACCTGCGGACCGTTGATGCCATCGATGTTGTAGCGGGGGTCGTACATGCCCGGCCCCCACGAACTGTAGACGGCCTTTTGCGCCTGGGTCAGCGCCGGCGACAGCGAGATGATCAGCCCGGGATTGAGGTCGCGATTGGGCCAGCCATCCAGGCGCTTGCCGATACCCGGCGCAAACGAGTTGTCGACCGTGGAATGGCACAACGCACAGGTGATTCCGACGCGGGTCAGCGTGCTCTTGCCGTTGACGGTTTCCACGGTGCCCTTGATGCCCACCACCGCATCGAGGCTGATCAGCGCAAGCGTGGTGTCGGGACTGGTCAGGCTGATGCTGCCGTCCTGGATGCCTGCCACGACGGACGAAGGAAGCGCCTCCGCGTCCACTTTCAGGCCGACGGCCAACGCCGTCTTCGGATCGACGGCTGCAGCGATGACGTCGTTCATGTGCAGTGTGTCGGTCCACGTCGTCTCGTCGCCGAACGTGTCGAAGCGGAAGATCTGCTTGCCCTGGTCCAGGAACGCCGTGTCGGTCACGGTCGAGAATGTCCACACGTAATTCGTCGCCAACGCGGCGCCGTTGGTGCCCTTGACGCCGGTCGTGATGGTCGCGGTGCAGGTGACGTTCGCCGCCATGGGTTCGGCCACCTCGGACTGCGGCGGGTTGGTCGGCGATTCGGTGATGCGCACGAACGTGGCTTTCCTCGTCGCCGCATCGTAGGTGACGGACCCGAAGGCAGCCGCGCCGGCCGGGCAGTTCACGTTGAAGGTGGCGTTCTTCAGCGTCGCCGGGTCGATCGCCTGGTCGAACGTGGCGCTGACTTCCGCCGTGTTCAGCACGCCCGTCGCGGCATTGGCCGGGGTGGTGGACACCACGGTCGGGGCCGGGACCGGAGGCGGCGTGGCTGCCTGGCCGTGGGGACTGGAGCCGCCGCATCCGGTGAGGCCGACGACAAGTGCGACAGGCAGCGCCGTCGGCAACCATTTCTTGTGCATGAATCTGCTCATCTGCATTCCCTCTTCATTGGATGCACCCAGTCAGGACAAAAACACTTCGCGCAGCGGTTTCCAGCGGCCGCAGCAACCCATGCCGACCGCATCGGCCGGCACCATGGAACTGTCTCTGCGTATCGACGAATCCGCGCAGATCCATCGCTGCGCGGTACCCGCATTGCATCGCGTCGACGCCGGGGAACCAGTCCCCGCTCACCAACCGACGCAGCGGCACGAAGAAGGTTCCCGTCGACGCACGGGACGGCGACAGAGGCATTGCGATCGGCGAACGGGTTTGCCTGCCGCACCGACGATGCGCATGCGCGTCATGCGGAACCTGCGGGCCGCTGCTTGCATCACAACGGAGACTTCAGCGCATCTTCGGGCCGATGTGCCCGCCGAACGCGTCGCGCCTGTGCTGGAGCCGTCTTGCCTTGCCGCCGTGCGCACGCGCAGTGCGGCCGGACATCCGAGCCGCAAGCTCTCTGCACATCCGAGGTGGCGCCACCATGCCGACACGTGTTTCGTCCCAACGCGGTTTCACCCTGCTTGAACTGATGGTGGTCGTGGTGATCCTCGGCATCCTCGCTGCGCTGGTCGTGCCGAAGGTGATGAGCCGGCCGGACGAGGCGCGCGTGACCGCATCGCGGCAGGACATCGCCAGCCTGATGCAGGCCCTGCAGCTCTACCGTCTGGACAACCGGCGCTACCCGACCACCGAACAGGGACTGCAGGCGCTGGTGTCCCGGCCTGACTCCGGCCCGATCCCGCCGAACTGGAAGCCCGAGGGATACGTCGGGCGCCTGCCGAAAGACCCCTGGGGCCATCCCTACCAGTACCTGAACCCGGGCCTGCACGGGGAGGTGGATGTCTACGGTTTGGGGGCCGACGGTGCACCCGGCGGCGAGGGCAACGATGCCGACATCGGTTCGTGGACGCTGTGACGGAAGCCCGTGCCGTGCATGAAGCGATCGTTCGCCAGGGCAAACGCGGCTTCACGCTGCTGGAGATGCTGGTCGTGGTGCTGATCATGGGCATCCTGGCGGGAACCATCGGGGCACGGATGCAACCGGGCGATCGCGACCTGTTGCGGGTCGAGGCCGAGCGACTCGCGCAGCTGCTGGAGCTTGCCGCCCAGGAAGCGCGCATCTCCGGCGCCGCCATCGTGTGGACGTCCGACGGCAGCCACTACCGCTTCTGGCGCCAGGGTGGCGATGACGGGTGGTCCGAGATCCGTGACGACGATGTGTTGCGTGCGCGCAGCCTGCCGCACGGCATGCTGATATCGCAGCTGCGCAACGAAGCCGCCGCGGCGCAGGCGACCATGCGTCTGCAGTTTCCGTCCGACGGCTCGATGTCGGCGTTTTCGATGGACCTGGCGCTCGGTACCGACCATTACGGCATCGCGGCCTCTCCGGTCGGCGACTTGCGCATCGCACCCGGGCAGGGGAAGACCTATGGCGACATGGCAGCGCAATGACGCGCCGGGATTCACGCTGGTCGAAGTGCTGGTCGCCATGACGATCGTCGCGGTGTCGCTGCTTGCCGCGCTGCGCGTGGCCACGCAGGGCGTCAGCCATGCCGACGAACTGCGTGGGCGACTGCTGGCCGGGTGGGTCGCGGCCGATCGCCTCGCCGAGCATCGTGCACGCGGCGACTGGTTGCCGGTCGGCGTGCGAACCGGTGTGCGGCGCCAGGGCAATCTTGAACTCGGCTGGCGCGAGGAAGTATCCGCGACGCCGAATGCGGCATTCCATCGCGTCGACGTCTTCGTCTTCGTGCCGGCGCAGCCAGCGCACTTCCTTGCGCATTCCACGGGTTTTGTCGTGGATCCCTCGGAGAGCGGCCGATGAACGCCCACCGGTTTCGCGCTGCCCCCGGATTCACCTTGATCGAGCTGCTGTCGGCGCTGCTCGTTCTGTCGCTGCTCACGCTGATGGCCTATCGGGGGCTTGGCGTGGTCATGGCGTCGCGCGACCGCATCCAGGCGGAATCCGCGCAATGGCGGCAGGCGGAGTCGTTCTTCGTCCGCTTTGCGCGCGATGTACGGCTGGCCGCGCCGCGCCCGGTGCGCAGCGATGCCGGCACCTCGCCAGCGTGGCTTGGTCGGCCCGATGCAGCACAGGCGCCACTGCTGGAGTTCACTCGGTTCGCCGGGACGGACGGCGTCGACGTACCGCGGCGCATCGGCTACGGAGTGAACGGTGCGCACCAGATCGAATTGTGGATCTGGCCGGGGCTCGACCTTGCCGCAACCACGCCGCCGACCCGCTACGTGGTACTCGATGACGTGACCCGCCTGAGCCTGCAATACCTCGGCCCCGCGTTGACCTGGAACAATACGTGGCCGACGACGCCGGCCGACCCCCCGCTGCCGCTGGCCGTACGCATGCAAGTGGTGCTCGGTTCGGGCGAAACCGTGGTGCGCGTGTTCGCGCTGCGCTCATGAACGCCGGGCAGCGCGGTGCGGCCTTGCTGATGGCGATGGCGATCATGGCCGTGGCTGCAGTGGCGGCAACGGCCATGCTGGTCGCGCTGAGCACGTGGTCGCGCCAGGCCGGGTTGGCCGCCGACCATGTCCAGGCCGAGGAACTGGTCACGGCGGGAGGCGACTGGGCTCGCGCAATGCTGTTCGACGACCGTCGAGCCAGCGGCGACGTCGACCACGCCGGAGAACCGTGGGCGCTGCGCCTGCCGCCGATCCCGTTCGAGAACGGCGAACTGGCCGGCCACATCGAGGACCAGCAAGGCCGGTTCAATCTCGACAACCTGGTCCGGAACGGCAAACTCGATGTCACGCAGTACGCGCGTTTCCAGCGCCTGCTGGCCATCCTCGGCTTGCCGGCGGAGCTGGCCGATGCACTCGCCGACTGGGTCGATGCCGACAGCGTGGCGCAGCCCGCCGGCGGGGCGGAGGATGCGTACTACCGCGGGCTCGGCCACCCTCGTCTCGCCGCCAACCGGCCGCTCGTCGATCTGGACGAACTGGGTTTTGTACGTGGCTTCGACGCCAGTGTCCGTGCGCGCCTCGCACCTTTCGTGACGGCGCTGCCGGCGGCGACCGCACTCAACGTGAACACGGCGTCCGCCGAGGTTCTCGCTGCCGTGGTCGACGGCCTGGACCTGGATTCGGCGCGGGCACTGGTCGCCCGCCGCAACGGAACTTTCTATCGCAACAACGCCGATTTCCTTGGCCAGCTCGGCAAGGACGCCACGGTACCCGGGCAGGACATCCGCGTCGGCAGCGATTATTTCCTGGTCACGCTGCGGGTGACTTACGGCAAGACGCAGGCCCGCAGCCAGCTGCTGTTGGCGCGGACGGACGCGGCGCGCTGGCCCGGCGTCGTATGGCGGAAGCTCCGATGAGCCTGCTGCGCATATTCTGTCCGCTGTCGGCGGCGCCCACGTCATGCCGATGGGTGCTGCTGGACGAGCACGCCGGTGTGCATTCCGGAAGTGGGGCACTGGCACAGTTGCCGAACACGGCATCGCGGGTCGAACTGGTGCTTGCCGCCAGCCAGGTCCTGATCACCCGAACGCGATTGCCTCGAGTGGGCAGGCGCAGGTCCGAGGCGTTGCTGGCCTATGCAGCCGAGGAACAACTGGCATCCGACCCGGACGCCAACCAGGTGAGCATGCTGGGGCGGGTCGGGGACGACGACGTGTTCGCAGTGGTCGACCGGCAGCGGCTGCAAGGCTGGCGAGACGCGCTTGGCGCGGTGGGTGTCCAGGTCGACGCCGTGTATTGCGAGACGCTGATGTTGCCGGTGCAGCAAGGGGAGTGGAGTCTTGCCTGGAGCGGGCAGGAAGGCTATGTGCGCATCGGCGAACTCGAGGGCGGCGCCACCGATTGCGGCGATCGGCAGACGCCGCCACTGGTGCTGCAGTTGCTGCTTGAGCAGGCGCGGGCGCGCGATGCCGTACCCGCGTCGATCGCGCTGCATGTGACGACGCCGGCGGCGCGGCCCGATCCGGAGGCATGGCAGCAGGGCCTGGGCGTCAGCGTCCGGTTCGCATCGGAACCGGATTGGCGCATGGCGCCGGCGTTGGCCGGCATCCGGATCGATCAGGAACGCGGGCACTGGCGCCCGTCCGTCGCCATGCTCGCACGCTGGCGACACATCGGCTGGATTCTGCTCGCGGCGCTGCTGCTGCATTCGGCAGCCTTGCTGGTCGATCGCGTGCGGTTGGCGAGCGAACAGCATGAGCTTCGCCAGCAGATGGAGGCGCGCTTCCGCGCGCTGTTCCCCGACGCCGTCGCGGTGGCCGACCCGGCATTGCAGATGCGGCGGCAACTGGCCCAGGCACGGCGCGCCGCGAACCAGCCGGATGCCGGCGATTTCCCGGCCATGCTCGGCAAGGTGGCAGCAGCGTTGGCGGAGGTGCCGGCCGCGGAGCTGCGCGCGCTGTCGTATGAGGACGGACGCATGGTGCTGGAGTTCGCCGCTGCGGACGGCGCGCTCATGCGTCGCGTCGAGGCTCGCCTGGCGCAGGCCGGGTTGGATGTCGACGCGCCGCAGGAGGCGCGTCGTGCCGGGCGCGGCACCGTCACGCTGACCCTGAGGTCGCCATGAAGCATGCCTTGAACCGACTGTGGGCGGCCCGATCCCCGCGGGAACGTGGGCTGGTTGCCGTCGTGGCGATCTGCCTTGGGCTGGTGGCGTATGCGTGGCTGCTGCACGCGACGACACAGGCGCGCTTGCGGCTGCTGCCGGCGGTCGCCCAGCTGCGTGCAGACGCGATGCGTCAGAGCGGGCAGGCGGACGAGATCGTGCGCCTGCGCGCGATGCCACCGCTGCCTGCGTCCACGACGGACCTGCGCCAGCTGGTGCAGCGCCAGGTCGACGCCAGCGGACTGACCCGTTCGCTGGCGAGCATCGAGCTGCCGGATGCGCGCCACGTGAAGCTGGTATTCGCCAATGTGGCGTTCGCCGACTGGCTGGGTTGGGCAGACACCATGCGCGCGCAGCAGCTGCGCCCCGTCGCAGTGCGGATCGAATCCGGTTCCGCGCCCGGCCAGGTGGGCGTGACCGTCACCCTGGAGCGCCCCGGTCGATGACGCGCCGACCGACATGGCGGGAACCGGTTGCCAGCGCCTGCGTGGCGATGGCGGCCTATGCGGCGTTTCTGGTCGTGCTGGCGCCAGCCACGCTGCTCGATGCGGGCCTGCGGCGCGCCAGCGCCGGGAAGCTGCGTCTTGCGCAGGCGCACGGCAGCCTGTGGTCCGGCAGCGGGCGGCTGGAGATCCGCGATGGTGCCGGGTCGGGCGGCGTCGGCAAGGATCTTTCCTGGACGCTGCAACCGCGGGCCCTGTGGCGCGGGCGCCTCGACTTCGAGGTCGCCATCGACCACGCCGACCGGGGCTTCCCCGTGCGCATCTCGGCGCACGGTATCGAGGTATCAAGCGTCGACTTCTCCTTGCCGGCCAGTGCGCTTGGCCTCGCCGTGCCTCGCATGGCGCCGCTCGGCCCGCGCGGCGATCTCGCCCTCCATGTCACGCGGTTCTCGCGTTCCGGCCACACCGTTTCGGCCGATGCTGTCATTACGTGGAAGGATGCCGGTTCCGCCCTGACCCGGGTCGCACCGCTCGGCACCTACGAACTTCGTGTCCACGGCAATGCGGGATTGTTGAAGGCGACATTGCGTACCGGCAGCGGGCCGCTCCATCTCGACGGCGGCGGGTCCTGGCGCGGCGGCGGCCCCGCGACGTTTTCCGCCACCGCGCGGGTCGATGCGCAGCAGCGCCCGCAACTGGCGCCGCTGTTGCGGCTGATCGCCGTCGAGCGCGACAACGGCGATTTCGACCTGCAACTCGGCCCGCCGCTCGGCGGCGCACCCGCCGGCGCGCGGCCATGAGTTTCCGGCGGGCCATCGACATGGGAACCCTGTTGTCCCCGCGACCATCCAACCCGTGCAGGCAGAGGGAACAAAGGCATGTTGTCCGGACGATCGAATCTTGCGCGAACGGCGCTCGGCGCTGCATCGAAAGCCGGCGCGCTGTCGTTGCTCGGTCTCGTGCTGGCCTACTGGACCTGGGCGTGGTGCGCGCCGGCACCGCTGCCGCGGGCCATGGAGATTTCCGGGCCGGCCGATCGCCTCGCTGCTGCCGGCAACCTGTTTGGCCGGCTGCCCGGCGATGCGCAGGCCGAGGTGCCGTCCGGGCTGGCGATCAGGCTGCTGGGCGTCATGGCTGCCGAGCCGCAGGGCGCCGGCTACGCGCTGCTGCAACTCGATGCGAAGAAAACCCGACTGGCCCGTGCCGGCGAGTATCTCGCGCCGGGCATCCGGCTCGAGAAGGTACTTCCCCAGCAGGTGATCCTGCAGCGCAACGGATCGCGCGAAACGCTGGCCTGGCCACGCCCCTCCCGGACCCCTGCCACCACCACGAGCACTTCCCGATGAAACGCCATGGGTCAACTTCCCCCTGCGGGCAGCCATGAACCAGCACACGCTGCAAGCGGCCATCGTGGCCGTGGCCTTGTCCTGCGCGTACGTTCCGGCGTCGCGCGCGATGGCACAGGCGGCGGAAAGTCCGGCGCCGGTCAAGACCGTCACGCTCAATTTCGTCGATGCGGACATCGAGGGTGTGGTGAAGGCGATGGCGGAAGTCACCGGCAAGAATTTCGTGCTTGATCCGCGCGTCAAGGGCACCGTCAACATCATCTCGGCGCGGCCGGTGGCACGGGATACCGTGTACGAGGTATTCCTGTCGGCCTTGCGCCTGCAAGGTTTCGCGGCGGTGGAGGACCACGGCCTGGTCAAGATCCTGCCGGAGGCGGACGCCAAGCAGCACAGCAACGTCCAGTCGAGCCGACGCCCCGGCAGCGACGGACTGCAGACGCGGGTGTTTGCCCTGGCGCATCAGTCGGCGGTGCAACTGGTGCCTACGCTGCGTCCCCTGGTGGCGCCGAACAACACCATCACCGCGCTGCCGGACAGCAACTCGCTGGTCATCACCGACTACGCCAGCAACCTCGAACGGCTGGCGGGCATCATTGCCGCCGTCGACCAGCCGGACGAGGCCGGCGCGACAATGATTGTCCTGCAGCATGCTTCCGCGCTGGACGCAGCGCGGACCATCAACAATCTGTTTGCGGCAGCGCCGCAGGCGTTGCAGACGCTGCAGGGAACGGACCCGACCCAGCGCGTGGCAGTCATCGCCGATGCCCGCTCCAACAGCCTGCTGGTGCGCGCGGCCGATCCGGCGCGACTTGCCCAGGTCCGGAAATTCGCCGCACTGCTCGACTCCCCGACCAGTGCCGCCGGCAACGTTCACGTCGTCTACCTGAAGAACGCCGAGGCCGTGCAGCTGGCGGAGACCTTGCGCGGCATCTACTCCGGCAGCGCATCATCGCCGGGACAGGTATCCGGCGCGGCGGCGCCAGCCGAGGCGGTGTCGCCGAATGCGACTGCCGGTGTTGCCATCGGCGGCGGCGCGCAGGCGGCATCGGGCGGCGGCGGCATGCCGGCGACGGGAGACGCCATGCCGCAAGCTGCAACTGTGCCAGGCATCATCCAGGCGGACGCCGCCACCAACTCGATCATCATCACGGCGCCCGATGCGGTTTACAACAACCTGCGCGCGGTGGTGGAAAAACTCGATGCGCGGCGGCTGCAGGTCTATGTCGAGGCGCTCGTGGTCGAGCTTACGGCGAACAAGGCCGGCGAGTTCGGCATCCAGTGGCAGGACCTCGGCGGCATCGGCGAGTCGGGTACGCAAGTGTTCGGCGGCACCAACTTCGGCGGGGCGGGGCGGAACATCATCGGCATCGCGCAGAACCCGGCCAGCGCCGGCCCCGGGCTGAACATCGGCACGGTGCACGGCAGCGTGACGGTGGGTGGCGTTCAGGTCCTCAACCTCGGCCTGCTCGCGCGTGCACTGGAAACGGACAGCAACGCCAACATCCTGTCGACGCCGACCCTGCTCACCCTCGACAACGAGGAGGCGAAGATCGTGGTTGGCCAGAACGTCCCGTTCATCACCGGCCAGTACGCAGTTTCGGGTGCGGCAACCACACCGTCGCCGTTCCAGACCATCGAGCGCAAGGATGTCGGGCTGACCCTGAGGATTCGCCCGCAGATATCCGAAGGCGGAGTCGTGCGCCTGCAGATCTACCAGGAGGTTTCGAGCATTGCCGACACCGCCAATCCCGCCGGGGTCATCACCAACACGCGCTCGATCGAGTCGACTGTTCTGGTCGACGACGGACAGATCATCGTGCTCGGCGGGCTGATGCAGGATTCCGTCAACGGCGGCGTAGCCAAGGTTCCGCTGCTGGGCAGTCTGCCGTTGCTCGGCGGCCTGTTCCGCTACAACAACCACTCGCGTACCAAGACCAATCTGATGGTATTCCTGCGCCCGACCGTCCTGCGTGATGCGCAGGGGGCGGGTGCCTTGACCGGCGAACGCTACGACTACATCCGTGGTCAGCAGATCCACGCCGAGCCGACTCGGGGCGCAGTGCGCGGCAACGATCCTTCGCCACTGTTGCCACCCCTGCCGCCGGCATCGGCCGGCCAGGACAATCGGCGGTGATCGCGGGATGCTGACGAAGCCGCCCGTGCCGTATGCCTTCGCCAAGGCCAACGGCATCGCCGTCACCGGACTTGGCGACGGTGTCGCCGAAGTCGTCGTGCGCCATGGCGCGTCGGCTGGCGCGCTGGCCGAGCTGCGCCGCGCACTCGGCGTGCCCATTCGCGCGCAGCGCGTCGGCACAGGCGAGTTCGACGAGCGCATCGCCACCTTGTACAACGGCGCCGACGAAGGTGCGGCTGCGCTGGCGGACGACCTCGCACAAGACATGGATCTGTCCCGGTTGCTGCAGGAAATACCGCGCGTCGAGGACCTGCTGGACAGCCAGAACGACGCGCCGCTGATCCGCCTGATCAACGCCTTGCTGACCCAGGCGTTGCGCGAAGGCGCTTCGGACATCCACATCGAACCGTTCGAGTCGCGCTCGGTGGTTCGGCTGCGCATCGACGGTACGTTGCGCGATCTGATCGAGCCTGCACGCGCGCTGCATACGGCCATCGTGTCGCGCGTGAAGATCATGGCGCAGCTGGATATCGCCGAGAAACGCCTGCCGCAGGACGGCCGCATCGCGCTGCGCGCTGCCGGCAAGCCGATCGACGTGCGCGTGTCGACGATCCCGACCGGCCACGGCGAGCGTGTCGTGCTGCGCCTGCTGGACAAGCAGGCCGGCCGGCTCGAACTGTCCCGGCTGGGCATGGACCCGCCCACCCTCGCGCAAGTGGACGCGCTGATCCGCGAGCCGCACGGCATCATCCTGGTGACCGGTCCCACGGGTTCCGGCAAGACCACCACGCTGTATGCCGCGCTGTCGCGGCTGGATCCCAAGGCGCTCAACATCATGACCGTCGAGGATCCGATCGAGTACGACCTCGACGGCATCAACCAGACGCAGACCAACAGCCGCGTCGACATGAGCTTCGCGCGTGCCCTGCGCACCATCCTTCGCCAGGACCCGGACGTGATCATGATCGGCGAAATCCGCGACCTGGAGAGTGCGCAGATCGCGATCCAGGCCAGCCTCACCGGGCATCTGGTGCTCACCACGCTGCATACGAACGACGCGGTGAGCGCCGTCACCAGGCTGGTCGACATGGGCGTCGAGCCCTTTCTGCTTGCGTCCAGCCTGATCGGCATCGGCGCCCAGCGCCTGGTGCGCAAGCTCTGCGTGGAATGTCGTGCGCCACTGGCAGCCGATGCCGTGCAGTTGCGCAGCCTCGGTCTGGCGTCTGCACCGGGCAATTTCCATGCGGCGGTCGGTTGCCCTGCGTGCAACCGCTCCGGCTACAAGGGCCGTACCGGCATCTACGAATGGCTCACGGTCGATGACGAGCTGCGCAGGCTCATCCACGACCGGGTGGACGAGCAGACGCTGCGCGAACACGCCGGCGCGCATGGCATGGGTTCGCTGCGCGACGACGGCATGCGACTGGCCGCCGAAGGCACGGTGAGCCTGGAGGAAGTGCTGCGCGTCACCCGCGAGCGGTAGCACCATGGAGGCGTTCCGTTACCGGGCACTCGACGCCGCCGGTCATCCCAAGTCCGGCCTGGTGCAGGCGGATTCACCGCGTCAGGCCCGCACCCAGTTGCGCACCCGGGGCTTGTATCCGGAGCGCGTCGAGCGTGTTCGCAACCGGGAGCGCGCGGCGCCGCCGTGGTCACGCGGCATCCCTGCGGCCGAACTGAGCCTGCTCACCCGCCAGCTGGCCACGCTGCTCGCTTCCGGCCTCACGATGGAGCATGCACTGGCTGCGCTGATCGAGGAGGTTGCGGCGCCAAAGACGCGGGAAGTACTTGGTGGCGTCAAGGCCGAGGTCACCGCTGGCCTGTCGCTCGCCGGCGCCATGGGCAGCTACGGGCGGGATTTCCCCGGTTATTACCGCGCGCTGGTGCGCGGCGGCGAGGAATCGGGCGCGTTGCCGGACGTGCTGCAACACCTTGCCGACTACCTGGAGGCGCGTCAGGCGCTGCGCCAGAAGACCAGTCTCGCCCTGCTGTATCCGGCGCTGGTCACCTTCGTGGCGATCTGCGTGGTTGCCGGATTGCTGGTCTACGTCGTGCCGCAGATCGTGCAGGTTTTCCAGCAGTCTCGACAAAGCCTGCCGCTGCTTACCCGTGGATTGATCACGGTCTCGGATTTCCTGCGCGGAGCGGGGCTTTACCTCGTCGTCATCGGCCTCTGCGCCGCGGTCGGCGTGCGGGCCGTTCTCCAGCGCGAGCGCCACCGGCGCCGCTGGCACGCTCTGGCGCTGCGCTTGCCCTGGCTCGGATCGGTCATTCGGAGTCTGAATACCTCGCGCTTCGCCAGTACCCTGGCCATCCTCGTCGGCGGTGGCGTGCCCTTGCTTGCGGCACTCGACTACGGCGCGCGGGCCATGTCCAACCTGGTCATGCAAGGTGGCATCAAGGCTGCCATTGAACGCGTGCGCGAAGGCGACACGCTGACACGCGCGCTGGATGCCGCGCATGTCTTTCCGCCGCTCATGATCCACCTGGTCGGCAGCGGCGAAGCCAGCGGCAAACTGGAACACATGCTCGAACGCGCCGCACAGCTCGAAATGCAGGCTCTCGAACGACGTCTGGCGGTTCTGCTGACGTTGCTCGAACCGATGATGATCCTGGTCATGGGTGGCATCGTGCTGATGATCGTGCTGGCTATCCTGCTGCCGATCATGGAAATCAACCAGCTGGTGCGTTGAAATGCATGTCGTCCCTGGTCCCGCCCACCTCTCTGGCCCGACCGGGTCGAGCGGCTGATCGCGCTGCATCGGCTGGTGTCGGGTCGACGGGCGCGCGCGGCCGAGTCATTCCATTACGCGCAAGCGGGCCGTACCGTCGGCGCGGCCGTGAAGGTAGGCCAGTTGCTCGTGGCGACGGGCCAGCGCGTCCAGCGTCGCCCGGTCGGGTCCGGTCACGAACAGGCTGGGCTCATGCCAGCCGCTGGTCCCGATGCCGATCCCCGGACGGATCGCCGCCCCCGGCCATTCGCGCAATGCGGCGAACAGCTGCCCCTGCGCAGCGAGGTTGTCCGCCAGGTCGCGCGGTTCGCCGCGCGGGTTCCACGCCGTGATGAACCCCCAGGCCTGGGCACCGACCAGCGCGTGCAGCGCAACCGGCAACGGCTGGTCGATGCGGATATCGGCCCATTCCACAGGGTCGAGGCAGACCAGGTAACGAGTGGCGCGGAAGGCGGCAAGCAGCGATTCATCCATGGCGCAGTGGCGGCAGCGGCGGCAGGCGGGAGCGCAACAGACTCGCCGCGGCGTCCAGGTCGATGTCCGCAACCCGGGGCGTGTCGCGCAGCAATTGTTCCAGCAGTTCATCCTGTGCGCGGCCGCGTGCAAGCGCGTAGGCGTAGGGCACGTGGGTGAACGTCACCAGGCGATAGCGCGCCATGTAGTGGCCGGGAATGCGCTCGGCCAGCTTCGCGCCGAGTTCGCGCTTGGCCAGGTAGTGCGGATCGGCCACCGAGTCGCGCATCTCGATGTAGTTCTCCACCGCCATCGCGGCGATCGCGTCGGCGTTCGGCTGGCGCACGCGCTGGAATTCGGCGAACACGTCGGCGCTGTCGTCCGGCGCCCCGGCCAGCAGGTCCGCGAGCACCACGGTGTCCTCGAAGCCGCAGTTCATGCCCTGGCCGTGGAACGGCACGATCGCGTGCGCCGCGTCGCCGAGCAGCAGCGCGCGGCCGTCCAGGTGCCAGCGCTCGAGGTACAGCGTGGACAGCGTGCCGACCGGGTGGCTGTCGAAATCCTCTCTGAAGCGCGGGATCAGCGGCAGCAGGCCCGGGAACTGCTCGCGGAAGAATGCGCCCGCGGCCGTGGCGTCGGGCAGGGTGGCGAAGCTCGGCGCGGCGCCCTGCGCAGGCAGGAACAGGGTGACGGTGAAGCTGCCCTCGGTATTCGGCAGCGCGATGCACATGTAGCCGCCGCGCGGCCAGATGTGCAGCGCGTGCGGCTCCAGCGCGAACTGGTCGCGGCCGCCGCTGTGCTGCAGCACCGCGGCCGGCAACTCGCCGGCTGGCGGGATCTCCAGTTCCTTGTAGCCGTGGCCGAGCGATTCGATCCGCTCGCCCAGCGGCGCCTGCGCGTTCATCGCCGCGCGCACCGCGGAGCCGGCGCCGTCGGCGCCGACCAGCAGCCCGGCATCCAGTTCACGCTGCACGCCCGCCTCGTCGGCGAGCCGGATGCGCTGACGCCCGAAGTCGGCGCCGACCAGCCACTGGCCGAAATGAAAGCGCACGCCGGCCGCCTCGGCGGCATCCAGCAGCAGCATGTTCAGCGCGCCGCGCGAGACCGACCAGATCACCTCGCTGTCGTCCACGCCGTAGCGCTGCAGGCCGCTGTTGCCATCGCGGTCGTGCACCATGCGCCCGCGCATCATCACCGCGCGCTGCAGCACGTCGTCGGCCAGGCCGGCCGTGCGCAGCGCCTGCAGGCCGCGCTCGGCCAGCGCCAGGTTGATCGAGCGACCACCCAGGAAACCGCTCAGTCGCGGATCGGGGCGCTTTTCGAAGACATCGACGGCGAAACCGCGCCGGGCCAACTGCTGCGCCAGCAAGGCGCCGACCAGGCCGCCGCCGATGAGGGTGATGGGTTGCTGCGCCATGCTGCGGTCCGGAGAAGGAATCCGCACACTGTTCCGCAAGCGCCGCGCGACTGCAATCCCGGATCGTCCGTTTCGTGCCGGCATGCCTCCGGCAGGCTGTCGCGGCAACGAGAAGGGCCGGCCCTTGCGGACCGGCCCTCGTTCAACGGCAGGCTTGCCGGTTGCCTACTGGCAGGTCACGCCGACGGCATTGAACGCCGCCACCACGTCGCTGCGCGAGTAGCCGTAGTCGTCCGCCGCGTTCTCCACGCCGCAGGCACCGGCGTTGAACGTGGAGGTGGCCGACCAGTACATCGCGTTGGCGTGCGCGAAGACTTCGAAGGCCTTCCTGGTGTTCCAGTTGGACGACTTGGCCAGCGTGCAGAACGCCTTGTTGTAGACACCGCTGGAATAGTGCACGTCCAGCGAGCTGGTGTAGTTCGCCGCGTTGTCGATCGAGGCGCCGTCCAGCTTCGGCGTGCACATCCAGCGCAGCGCGGTGCCGTTCTTGATGATCTCCGCGCCCACCAGCCAGTCGTTGTGGCCGCGGTCGAAGTACTCGGCCGCTTCGCCTGCCATGTCCGAGAACGCCTCGTTCATGCCGCCGGACTGGCCGGAATACTGCAGGCCGGAGTTCTGTTCGGTGAAGCCGTGGCTGATTTCGTGGCTGGTGACGTCCAGCGAGGTCAGCGGATAGAAGTAGCTGGCGCCGTCGCCGAAGTTCATCGACGAGCCGTTCCAGAACGCGTTCTCGTAGTTGCGGCCGTAGTGCACGTTCATCACCAGCGAGAAGCTCAGCGGCGGCGCGCCGAGCCAGTTGTTGTACATGTCGTGCACGACGCTGCCGAAATGGTGTGCGTCGTTGATCGGCGAATAGGCCCCGTTCACGGCATCGCCGCTGCTGTTCGGGCAGATGAAGCTCCACAGCGTGCCCGTGCGCGTGCTTTTCGCCATGTTGTTGGTCTTCACGTCCGGGTTCTGCATGTAGCAGGTCGAGCCGGACTGGGTGACGGCAAGCGCCGCATAGTCGGTGCCGTAGAAATACTGGCCGGTCTTCTGGTTGCCGCCGGCGCCGGTGGCCAGTGCCGGCGTGCCGGTGCTGCCGCCACCGCCGCCGCCCGGCTTGCCCTTGGTGGTGAGGCCGTCCCAGGACTCGATCACTTCCCCGGTGTTGGCGTCGATGATCGCCATCGGGCGCGTCGGCTGACCGCTGCGATCGACGAAGAACGAGGTGAGATAGGCGAGACGGGCGCGGTTGCCCTCGGCGTAGACGTACAGATCGATCTTCGCGTCCTGGATGTCGCTGTCGCGAATGCCGTTGACGCCGATGCCGAGCGGCAACAGGCCGGCGTGCGCGCGCAGCAGGCCGATGGCGCGATTGCCGTTGATGGCGGGGGCGACCGAGGCGATGTCGTGGCCGATGCCGCGGGAAATCTCGCCGCTGACGCCGAGCACGTTGCCGCTGCCGTCACGTTCCACCACGACCTGGCGACCGTATACCGGTATGCCGCGGAACGTCTGCTGTTCGCGGGTTTTCACGGTGCCGTGGGTGGTGCGTGCCTGCAGTCGCGGCGACAGCGCGGCGTCGGCATCCAGGCCGATGCGGTTGGCCAGGGCGGCGGGCGCGAGCTTGCCCATGGATGGCGCCTGCACGCGTGCGTGCGTTGCTGCGCCGGCATCGGACATGACGGCCAGGCCGATGGCGCCCAGCAGCGCCGCGGCAAGTGGTTTTTGCATCATCAGTGGTTCCCCTCCTCGTGATTTGAAAAGACGCCCGGCAGGTTTCCCTGCCGGTGCGTCTTGCAGTCCGGTGCGCGAGGAGTCCCCCCCAGGACAGACGGCGACCGGATCGCAGGAAACTACGACTTCTTGCCATTTCCGGTCAATGACCGGGTTCCAGGGCCGCACGGACGCGGCGTCGCGACGCAGGAAGTTTCGGCCGGGTCAGCGCGGCCGCCGAGGTGCAAGGGATACGGCATCTGCGTGAATCATTCTCATTTGCAGTTGATGCGCTCATTCGCGACAATGGCGCCTTCCGTTTTTCCGTCGCCCCTGGCCGGGCGCTGCCTGGAATCCGCTTCGCCATGCATACGCATTGTCGTCGTCCATCTTCGTTCTGCCTTGCCTGGTTGCTGGGCCTGGGCATGCTCGTCGTCGCGGCCACGGCGACGGCAGCCGCACCCGCGCCTGCCGCGGACAAGGCGCAGACGATCGTGCACATGCTCGATTACATCAGCGTGGACTACCCCCAGTTCGTGCGCGACGGCAAGGTGCTCGACCAGAGCGAGTACGCCGAGCAGCTCGAATTCGCCACGCAGTCGCTGGCGTTGCTGCAGCAGTTGCCGGCACAGACGGGGCAGGCGGAACTGGTGGGCAAGGCGCAGGCCCTGCGCGCGGCGATCGCGACGAAGACCGATGGCAAGGCGGTGGCCGCGGCGGCCAATGCGTTGCGTTGGGACATCATCCGCGTCTGGCAGCTGAGCGTGGCGCCGCGGCAGGCGCCGGACCTTGCCGCGGGTGCGCGCCTGTATGCCGCCGATTGCGCCGCCTGCCACGGCGTCAGCGGCCATGGCGACGGCGTGCTGGCAGCCGGGCTCGATCCGGTGCCCAGCAATTTCCACGATGCGGCAAGGATGGATGCGCGCAGCATCTACGGGCTGTACAACACCATCACGCTGGGCGTGGCCGGCACGCCGATGCGGCCGTTCCCGGAACTGTCCGAGGCCGAGCGTTGGTCACTCGCGTTCTACGTCGCCGGCCTGCGCGCCACGCCCGCGCAGTTGCAGGCCGGGGCCACGGCTTGGCAGCAAGGCATCGGCAAGGCGCAGTTCAAGGACTTCGGCGACCTGGTGACGCGGGCGCCGAATGACGTGGCGCAGCGCGAAGGCGCGCAACTGGTGGCAGTGCAGGCTTACCTGGCCGCCCATCCGGCGTCGATCCAGGCCGCGGCACCCACGCCGATGGCAACCACCCGCGACAAGCTCGACGCCAGCCTCGACGCCTATCGCCGCGGCGATCGCGACATGGCGCGGCAACTGGCCATCGGTGCCTACCTGGAAGGTTTCGAACTGGTCGAGGCCAGCCTGGACAACGTCGACGCCCCGCTGCGGCGCGAGGTGGAGACCCGGATGATGGCCTTGCGCACGACCATCGCCCAGGGGCCGCCGGTGGCTGAGGTCGCCGCGCAGGTCAAGCGCATCGACGGCCTGCTCGACCGTGCCGAACAGGAGCTTGCGGCGGGCGAGCTGTCGCCGCTGACGGCCTTCCTCAGCGCGCTGCTGATCCTGCTGCGCGAGGGTCTGGAGGCCATCCTGGTGCTGGCGGCGATCATCGCGTTCGTGCACAAGACCGGGCGCCGCGATGCGATGCCGTACATCCACTTCGGCTGGATCGCGGCGGTGCTGCTGGGCACGGCGACGTGGGTGGTATCGAGCTATCTGCTGGCGATCTCCGGTGCCAATCGCGAGGTCACCGAGGGCGTCACCGCGCTGATCGCCGCGGCGATGCTGCTGTACGTCGGCTACTGGCTGCACAGCAAATCGTACGCGCAGGCATGGAGCGCGTTCATCCGCACGCGGGTGAATGCCGCGCTGGGCAAGGGCACCTTGTGGGCGATGGCCGGCGTGGCGTTCCTGGCCGTGTACCGCGAGCTGTTCGAGATCGTGCTGTTCTACCAGACTCTGTGGGTGCAGGTGGGCAGCGAGGGGCAGCACTACGTGATCGCCGGCATGCTCACGGCGGCGCTGCTGCTGGCGCTGGTGGCCTGGGCGATCCTGAAGTACAGCGTGCGCCTGCCGATCGGGCCGTTCTTCACTGCGACCTCGGCCTTGCTGGCGCTGCTGGCGGTGGTGTTTGCCGGCAACGGCATTGCCGCGCTGCAGGAGGCTGGCGTGGTCGGCGCCGACGCCGTGTCGTTCGTCTCGATCCCGTTGCTGGGCATTCACCCGACGCTGCAGGGCCTGCTGGCCCAGGCGTTGGCGCTGGCGCTGACTGCCGGTGGGGTGTGGCTGGCGCGGCGGCAGGCACTTGCTGCCGCCCGCAACGCGGGGTGAGCCGGGACGCTCAGAAGCTCATGAAGTAACCGCCGTTCACCGGCAGGTTGGCGCCGGTGATGTAGCCGGCGTCGTCGGCGGCGAGGAAAGCCACGGCGCGGGCGATGTCCGCCGGCGAGCCGAGCCGGCCGACCGGAATGCCGGCGATGATCTGGGCGCGGATGTCGTCGGGCACGGCCGCCACCATCGGCGTGTCGCAGTAGCCGGGCGAGACGGTGTTGACGGTGATGCCCTTGCGCGCGGTCTCGCGCGCCAGCGCCATGCTGAAGCCATGCACGCCGGCCTTGGCTGCCGAGTAGTTGGTCTGGCCGAACTGGCCGGTCTGTCCGTTGACCGAGCTGATGTTGACGATGCGACCGAAGCCGCGCGCGCTCATGCCGTCGACCACGTGGCGGCAGATGTTGAACACGCCGTCCAGATTCACCTGCATCAGCTCGTGCCATTGCTGCGGGCTCATCTTGCGCAGGCTGGCGTCGCGGGTGATGCCGGCGGCGTTGACCACGATGTCGACGCTGCCGTGGCGGTTTTCGACCTGCGCGAGCGCCTGCCGGCAACTTTCGAAATCGCTGACGTCGAGCGGTGCGAAGTCGACCGCGCCACCGAATTCGGAGAGTTCGTGGTGGAAGGCGGCGACCCGTTCGGTGCGCGCAGCCAGATCGAGCGCCACCACCTGGCGCCCGGCGCGGGCAAGGTGGCGGCAGATTTCGGTGCCCAATCCGCCGATGCCGCCGGTGACGATGGCAACGCGTCGTGGAGTGTCGGTCTGATTCATCGGGATCGCTTCGCTGGCCGGCTCACGCTGCGTGGCAGCACATGTTGTGCTGCAGCGTCCGGGAAAGGTTGGGGCGCCGGCGACGGAGCGGGGCCGTCGCGGCGCGGGGGATTCAGCCGGGCTTCTTGCCGCTGCGCGTGCCGGCCGGCGGCGGGGTCGGCATCACCTTGGCGGCGGTGTCCATCAGCCCGCGCTGCATTGCCTGGAACGCCGCCATGTTGCGCTCGGTCAGGTCGTTCAGCGTGTTCCAGGGGGTTTGCCCCATGAGGTTGTTGAGCTGGCTGCGGAACTGGGTCTGCTGGTCGAGGAACACCTGCAGGCTGCGCTCCAGATAGGGGCCCATGAAGCCCTGCAGCGAGTCGCCGTAGAAGCGGATGATCTGGCTGAGCAACTGCGGCGACAGCATCGGCTGCCCCTTGTCCTCGTGCTCGGAGATGATCTGCAGCAGCACCGAACGGGTCAGATCCTCGCCGCTCTTGGCGTCGCGGACCTCGAAATCCTCGTTGTCCAGCACCAGCTGGCGGACTTCCTCCAGCGTGATGTAGCTGGAGATCTCGGTGTCGTAAAGACGCCGGTTCGGATACTTCTTGATGATGCGTTTGGTTTGTGCCATGCGCCACAAGCTAGCAGAAGATATTGCGGCGCACCAGTCGGCGCCGCCGTTTCATGCTGCGGCATCCGGGCGCAGCAAATCCGCCTGTTTCAGTGCCCCGGGGCACCGCCGGCATTGCCGAACGGCGGGCGCGCCAGCCACAGCAGCGGGATCATGGCGAGGAACAGCACGGCGCAAACGAGGTAGACGTCATTGACCGACAAGGTCAGCGCCTCGCGGGTGATCAACTGGTCGACCACATCCAGCCCCTGCCGGGTGGAGAAGCCGCCGTGTTGTAGTTGCTGCAGGAAGCCGGTTGCGGCTGGCGCCGCCGGCGTGATGTGTTCGGTCAGCACGGCATGGTGGTATTCGCCGCGATGCTGCCACAGCGTCACCGTGGCCGCGGTCGAGACGCTCGACGCCAGCGTGCGGCAGAAGTTGGCCAGGCCCGAGGCGCTGGCGACCTGGTCCGGGTTCAGGCCGGACAGGTACATCTGGTTGAGCGGGATGAAGAAGCAGGCGATGCCGATGCCCATCACGAAGCGCGGCAGCACCAGGGTGCCGAACGAGGCGGAGCTGTCGAAGCTGGCGAACCAGAACGAGGTCACCGCGAACACGATGAAGGCGAACGTCACCACCGCGCGCAGCTCCAGCCGCTGGATGTTGGCGCCGATCACCGGTGCCATCAGGAACGCCAGCACGCCCACCGGCGCGCTGGCCAGGCCGGCCCAGGTGGCGGTGTAGCCGAGGTCGATCTGCAGCCACAGCGGAAACACCACATTGATGCCGAAGAACGCCATCATGCCCAGCGACAGCGCCACCACGGCCACGGTGAAGTTGCGCCGCTTGAACAGCGCCAGTTCGACCACCGGATGTCTGGCGTGCAGCTCCCACACGATCAGGAAGGTGAGGCAGACCAGCGCGATGATGCCCAGGGTCAGGATCATCGGCGAGGCGAACCAGTCGTGGTCGTTGCCGTTGTCCAGCATGAACTGCAGCGCGCCCACGCCGACCACCAGCAGCACCAGCCCGATCACGTCGATCGGCATCTTGAAGGTTTTCGTCTCGCGTTTGTGCAGCAGCGCCCAGGTAATCAACGCGGCCAGCGCACCCACCGGCACGTTGATGTAGAAGATCCACGGCCACGAGAAATTGTCGGTCAGCCAGCCGCCGAGGATCGGGCCGAAGATCGGCGCCACCACTACCGTCATTGCCCACAGCGCCAGCGCCATGCCCTGTTTCGCCTTCGGGTAGCTCGACAGCAGCAGGGCCAGCGACAGCGCCACCATCGGGCCGGAGCCCGCGCCCTGCAGCAGGCGGCAGATCACCAGCATCGGCATGCTGGTAGCCATGCCGCAGAGCATCGAGAACAGCACGAACAGCGTCACCGAGCTGATGAAGGTGCGCACCTCGCCGAAGCGTCGCGCCAGCCAGCCGGTCAGCGGCTGCATGATCGCGCTGGCCAGCGCGTAGGAGCTGATCGTCCAGGTGCCCTCGCTGGGACTCACGCCGAGGCTGCCGGCGATGTGCGGCACCGAGACGTTGACGATGGTCATGTCCAGCACTTCCATGAAGGTGCTGAAGGCGACCGCGATGGTCAGCAGGACCAGGGCGCCGCCTTGCAGCGGCTTCAGGGACGTGGTGTCGTCGGGCGTGGCGGCCATCGGCTCGACTCAGCGGGCGTCGCGCGGCAGGTTGGCGCGGATGACCTGCTCGGCCTCGGCGTCGGCCTTGGCGGCCATCTGGGTATAGACGTCGGTCTGCGCCACCGGCTGCTGCGCCGGGGTGGCGGCCAGCACGCTGCCCTTGTCGTCGGTGATGTCGATGGTGACCTCGCTGGACAGGCCCACCCGCAGCGGATGCTTGTCCAGCTCGGCGTTGTCCAGCGAGATGCGCACCGGCACGCGCTGCACCACCTTGATCCAGTTGCCGGTGGCGTTCTGCGCCGGCAGCAGCGAGAACACGCTGCCGGTGCCGGCGCCCAGGCCGATCACCTTGCCGTGGAACACCGCATCGTCGCCGTAGAGATCGGAGACGACCGTCGCCGGCTGGCCGATGCGGATGTGGCGCAACTGGCTTTCCTTGAAGTTGGCCTCCACCCACAGATCGTGCAGTGGCACCACCGTCATCAATTGCTGCCCGGGCTGCACACTGTTGCCCAACTGCACGCTGCGCTGCGCCACGTAGCCGGAGACCGGTGCGTAGATCGCGTTGCGCTGGGCGGCGATCCACGCGGCGCTGAAATTCGCGCGGGCCTGCATGACGCCCGGGTTGCGCGCCACGTCGGTGCCTTCGATTGCCGCATGCGCCGCGGCTGCCTGGGCCTGCGCGCCGGCCAGCGCGGCGCGCGCCTGCGCCACGCCGTCGCGCAGGTGCTGCACGATTTCCGGCGATTCGGCGTGCGCCGCCAGCAGCGGCAGGTGGCGTTTGAGGTCGGCGTCGGCCTTCTGCAGCGCGAGCCTGGCTGCGTCGACCTGGGCGTCGGCACTGCTGGCCGAACTGGTTTGCTGGCGCACGCCGCGCACGGCCTGGGCCAGTGCGCTGCGTGCCTGTTCCAGGCGCACCTTGGCGTCGGTGGGGTCCAGCCGTACCAGCACCTTGCCGGCTTCGACGCGCTGGGTGTCGTCGGCGAGGATCGCCACCACCGTGCCGGGCACCTGGGCCGAAATGGCCACCTGGTTGCCGCCGACGTAGGCGTTGTCGGTCTTGACCCGGGTGGAGAACACGAAGAACCACAGCGCGAACCAGGCGAGCCCGGCGAGGATGAACGCGGCGGCCACGATCAGCAGCGCGCGCCGACGCTTGGCCGGGTCCTTCGCGGCCATGCCGCTGTCGTTGGCGTCGACAGACGACCGGTCGGTTTCAGTGGTGCTCATGGGCGGGCTCCAGCGGTAACGGAAGAGGTGGCATCGGCGTTGCGGTCGGCGGCGGAGGCGTCGCGATAGCCGCCACCCAGCGCCTTGACCAGCGCGAGGTCGGTCGCCACGGCTTGCGCCTGCAACTGCACGGCCGCGTCGCGCTGCTGCAGCCATTGCGCCTTGGCCACCAGGCTCTCGCGGGCGTCGCGCACGCCCTGGGCGGCGCGCGCCTGCGCGTTGGCGAGCAGTTGCCGCTGCGCATCCACGCGGGTGCGCTGGACCAAGCGCCGCGCGGCGATCTGTTGTGCGCCGAGCGCCTGCGTGGCGACTTCACGGGCGGCGCCCAGCACCGTGCTGTCGTACTGCGCGATTGCCGCGTCGAGCTGGGCCTTGCTCACACCGTAGTTCGCCTTCAGCGCGCCGCCATTGAAGATCGGCAAGTGCAGCGCCGGGGCCAGCGAGAACGTGCGGCTGCCGGCGGTGAACAGCTTGCCCAGGTCGATGCTCGACAACCCGGCCATCGCGCTGATGCTGAAATCCGGGAAGAACTCGGCGCGGGCGGCGTCGGTCTGGCGCAGCGCGGCTTCGACCTGCCAGCGGCTGGCGGCGATGTCCGGGCGGCGCGCGATCAGGTCCAGCGCGGCGTTGGCGGGAATGCCTTCGTCGACGCGCGGCAGCGGTCGCGGCTGCAGCTCGGGCAGCTGTTCCGGTGCCACGCCGAGCAGCGAGGCGAGCGACACGCGGCGGATCTTCGCCGAGCCTTCCAGCGCCACGCGCATTTCCTGCACGGCGGCCAGTTGCGCGCGCGCCTTCTGCGCTTCGTCCGGCAAGTCCACGCCCTGCTTGACGCGCAGATCGGCGATGCGGCTGAACTGCTGCTGCGTGGCGAGCGCTTGATCGGCCAACTGCAGGCGCGCCTGGTCGGCCTGCCAGCCGAAGTAGGTATCGGCCACGGCGTATTGCAGTGCCAGCGCCGCAGCGCTGCGCTGCGCTTCGGCCGCGTGCGCCTGGTCGAGCGCTGCTTCCAGCGTGGCGCGCTGCTTGCCCCACCAGTCGAAGTCGTATTTGAGCTGCGCACCGAGGTCGGCCTGGTTGTACCAGCTGAAGCCGAGGAACTGGCTCGGGATCAGCCCGTGGTCGCTCAGCCGTTGCCGCGCCACCTGCGCGCTGCCGTTCACCGACAGCCCGAGCTGCGCCGCTGCCAGCCTCGCCGACTGCTCCGCCTGGGCCACCCGGCTCTGCGCCATCGCGAGGTCCGGCGACTGGCGGGTGGCGCTATCCATCAGGTTGTCCAGCTGCGGATCGTGGTATTGCCGCCACCACTGCGCCGCGGGCCAGCCGGCGCGCTCGGGCGCCTGCAGCCCGGCCAGCGGCACGTCGCCGCGCAGGTCCGGTGCCAGCAGCCTGGCCGGTGCAGCGCAGGCGGCCAGGGTCAGGGCAATCAGGGCGGCGAGCATCGCGCGTCCGCCCGGCAAGGCGTGCTTCATGCGGGAATCCTTCATGGCAGGCGCTGTTCGCCCAACTGGTCGAGATTGGCGGCGAGCTTGCGCAGCAGCCGGTCGAACTGACGCATGTCGCCGGCGCTGAAGCCGCCGAACATGGCGCCCACCTGCGGGAACATCGGCGGCAGCATCTTCTGCACGAAGCGCCGGCCGGCAGGGGTGATGCGGATCAGTACGCGGCGGCGATCCTCCTTGCTGCTGCCGCGGGTGATCAGGGCGCGCTTGACCAGCGCATTGGCGATGCGCGTCATGTTGGTGGCGCCCTGGGTGGTGAACTCGCACAGCTCGCCCGGCGTGGAACTGCCGTCCGGCCGGCTGTACAGGATCATCAGGGTCAGGAACTCGCTGTGGTTGAGCTTGTTCGGCTTGAGCTTCGCCTCCAGCTCGCGGTCGATGGTGGCGCCGAGCATCAGCATGAGCCGGCACATCCGCGCTTCCGCCACGGGCATCTGCGGGACGAGCTGGCCGACCCGGTCGATGCCTTCGTCCATCATCGCGATGCAGTTTGCGAGAGTCGCCATTTCACTGATTTATAATTCACCAGTGAAGTAAATTAGCAGGCGCCGATGGCCCGGGGCAAGTGACAATTGTCACGGGTTCCGGTCGAGGCCGAACAGGCGGCGGGCATTGGCGGAGGTGGCTTGCGCCACGTGCTGCTCGCTCTCGCCGCGCAGCTCGGCCACGCAGCGCAGGATCTCGACCAGTCGCGCCGGTTCGTTGCGTTGGCCGCGGTGGCCGGCGTCGGGCTGGTCCGGCGCGTCGCTTTCCAGCAGCAGGAACTGGATCGGCATGGCGGCAACGATGCGCCGCAGGCGCTGCGCGCGTTCGTAGGTCACCGGGCCACCGATGCCCAGGTGGAAGCCGATGTCCCACAGCTTTGCTGCCTGTTGTTCGCTGCCGGAGAAGCTGTGCACCACGCCGCGCGCGCCGGGGCAGCGGCGCAGGCCCAGGCTCACCTCTTCCAGTGCCTGGCGTGCGTGCACGATGACCGGCAGATCCAGTTCGCGCGCCAGCCGCAGCTGGATTTCGAAGAAGCGTTGCTGCAGGTCGCGATCGGGCCCCGCGCCGTGGTAGTCCAGGCCGATCTCGCCCACGGCGACCGCGGGGTGATCGCCCAGCCAGTCGCCGAGGCGCTCCAGGTGCTCGGGCCGATGGCGGTCCATGAACAGCGGATGCAGGCCATAGGCGGGATGGATGCCGGGTCGGTCGTCGCACAGGGCATGGATGCGCGGCCAGCTTTCGGCGTCGGTGGCCGGGACCACCAGTTGGCCAACGCCGGCCGCTTCGGCCCGCGCGATGACCGCGGCGCGGTCGGCCTCGAACGCCTCCAGGTCGAGATGCACGTGGCTGTCGATGAGCAGTTGCATGGGGAAGATCCGTGAATGTGGGCGCGACTGCACGGCAAGTGCGTGAAAACCATGTCATAACTTCGAGCTAGCTGCGATTCAGTCTGGCATCGGTTCAATTGACTGCGCAGGTTGTTACGTCCGCTGCACATCCCGGGCGGTAGGCTGCGCTCAAACAGAGGAGTAGGAAGTGATGAACACGTTGATGGTCAATGTACTCAAGGCGGCGATCGCCGCGGCGCTGGTGACGGGAGTGTCTGCCTGCAACCGCAGTGCGGACGCCGGCTCGACCGGTGCGGACGGCATGGCCGCGAGCGCCGATGCCGGAGTGAAGTACGGCAAGGTCGTCTCCGTCGACCCGGTGCGCACGACGGTGAACAACCCCAAGCAGGTCTGCCATGACGAGACCGTCACGCACACCGCACCGCCGAAGGACCAGCATCGCATCGCTGGCACGGCGATCGGCGCAGTGGTCGGCGGCCTGGTCGGCAACCAGGTCGGCGGCGGCAAGGGCAAGACACTGGCCACCGTGGCCGGCGCGGTCGGCGGCGGCTACGCCGGCAACCGGATCGAGGCGGCGCACCAGAAGGGGCAGGTCACCACCAGCGTCGAACGCCGCTGCGACACGGTCAACAACACCAGCAGCAAGATCGTCGGCTACGACGTCCGCTACGTCTACGACGGCGTCACCCGTACGGTCCGCATGGATCACGACCCCGGTGATCGCGTTGAGGTGAAGGAAGGCGTGACCGTGGTATCCGACGCTCATTGAGCTCATTCATCCCACAGGAGCACCTGATGACTGCACGCATTGCAAAACTTGCACTGGCCGCATCGATGACGACGGGCCTCGCCCTCGCCGGTTGCGCGACCCAGCCTTACGGCAACAGCAACAACGGCTACTACGGAGGCCAGTCGTCGGCTTACGGCAACCAGCCGGTTCGCTGCAACACCTGCGGCGTGGTGCAGGAGGTTCAGCAGGTGTATCTGGAGAACAGCGGCAACGGTGGCACGCTGGGTGCGATCATCGGCGCGGTGGCCGGCGGCGTGCTCGGCAACCAGGTCGGCAAGGGCGATGGCCGCAAGGCCGCGACCGTGGCCGGCGCGGTGGCCGGCGGCGTGGTCGGCAACCAGGTCGGCAAGCGCAGCGGTGGCGACAAGGTGGCCTGGCGCATCGTTGTCCGTCTGGACGACGGACGCTACGCCACCGTGACCCAGCGCGAGAACCCCGGCCTGCGCCAGGGCGACTACGTCGAGGTGCGCGGCGATCACGTCTACCCGCGCTGATCGTCCTTGACATACGGACGTCTGGACGTCCAAAAGAAAAGGCCACCGGAAGGTGGCCTTTTCTGTGTCTGCGATACCTGCCGCTCAGTTCACTGCGTAGAAGGCGTGGTCGCCGATCGTCACGCTGGGGCGGTTGTGCGACCACGAGGGGGAGATCGTGGTGGTCGCGAAGTGATCGGCGTGCGGCACCAGCATGCGACGCTGCGCCAGGGGCAGCTGCCAGTTGTGGATCGAGTTTCCGGCGACGTCCCACGCCTTCACGAAGGCAGGGAGGTTGCTGATCTCGAATGATCCGGACGTGGTGGTGGTGGCGAACTGGTGCGGTGCCGTGACCACCTTGCACACGGTATCGCCGTAATGCCCGCGATCGCGCCGGCGCAGCGCCACCTCGGCCACCGCCAGCTGGCCGTCGGTAGGCTGGCTGCGTGCTTCGAGATAGACGGTCGTGGCCAGGCAGGCCTGGTCAGCTACCGGCTGGGGCATCAGTGTCGTCAGCCACAACAGCAGGGAAAGTTTCATGTTCTGCCTCCAACGTGCTGTACGCGCGAAGCCGGTCTCGGCTTCTTGCGCCGTTGCGGTGGACGGGCGGGCAGGCCGTTCCACCTGGATCTGTCGCCCGGGCCGAAACTTGTGGCCAGGGCGCTGTGCCACGGGATTGTGGCGATTCGAGCGGCTCTGCGAAGCCGGCCGGAAGGGTTGTGCCGGGAACGGTGCCGTCATGCGGGCGTCGCGTTGCTTCCGGCGGCTTTGCCTCGAAGGATGGCAAGGCCTGTTCTCATCCGGCATTGCTGCTGCCGGGTCGCGCCGATACGGATTCATCCGGTTCGTCGCGTCAATCGACACCCCGTGTACCGGGTGCCGCGATATTCGATCGGCGGAGCCTAGTGGCGGGAAGCGCCGCTGGCAAGTGCCGCGATGGGCGGATTTAACTTGCACTCACGTGTCGTTGACAAGTGCCATCGCGAAAAAATCCCCGCGTGTCCGCACGTCATGTTCATGCGGACCATGACGTCTGCAGCGTCAATGCAAGTGCACGCTGGAATGACGGCGTAGCGCCTGCGCGAAGTTGTGCGGCAATGTCGTCGTCCAGCACCAGCAGCACGTCGGACGCGCCGTCGCCGTCGACGACATCCAGCACGCAACCGACCTCGCGATCGTCGATGCGCAACGCGTCGCCGGCCTGCACCGGCTGCGACGTCGTGCCGCGGTGCAGGTGGCGCTTGTGGCCACCGCGAAAATGCAGTCGCGCCACGATTTCCTGGCCGGGATAACAGCCCTTGTCGACAGCCACCGCGTCGAGCCGCTGCAGCGACAGCGCCGCGGGCAACGACGTTCCGAGCATCGGCGCCGGCAGCCACGGCCAACCGTCGCGCAACTGCAGCGCGCGCCATGCGTCGTCCGTGGAAGCGGTCGCGGAAACGAGCAGCGCATGCGAGCCGCACCCCAGCGAAACGGCGTCGCCTTCCATCGTCATCACATGCAACGGTTGCGCGGGGCCGGTACTCAAACCGCGCGCCGGCAGCGCGGTCAGCCGGACCCGGGAGCGGAACACGAATCGCTGCAGCGCCTCCACCATCGCCGCGGCTTCGCCGCCGCGCAACAGCAACAGGTAGCGTTGTTCTTCCAGCCGCGCCAGGTGGAACAGCGCACGCACGCGACCTTTCGCATCCAGCCAGGCGCTGAATTGCCAGCGGCCCACGGCAAGGCCATCCACCTTGCTGCTGAATTGCGCGTGCGCGAATGCGCCTGCATCGGGACCTTCGAGCAACAGTGTTTCGGCGATCGGGGATGCGTGCATGGTCTGGGAAGTTTGGGGCAGTCGCGCCGTTGCGCAAGTGAGCGGCATGGCCGCCATGCGGTGCGGCGCCCGCGGGCCGATGGTTGTGCTGTCCGGGGGCAAGTATTAATCTTCAGCGGCTGACAAACACCATGTCCAATACCTCAGTCCCCATCGAAACCACGCCTGCCCCCGTCAAGCCGGAGACGACCGCCAAGCCGGCCGATCCGCCGCCCGACAAGGCAGCCTTGGAGCGTCCGGCTCCGGACCCCACGCGCTACGGCGACTGGGAAAAGAACGGGCGCTGCATCGACTTCTGAGCGGGGCGCCCGGCACGGGGCGCGGCATCAAGGGGCGAATGCAGCAGGGATATCAGCGATTCCACAGAGGATAGCCGCCATGGCAGAGAAGCAACGACCGCTTTCCCCGCATCTGCAGATCTACCGCAAGCAGGTGCAGATGATGACCTCCATCACGCATCGCGCCACCGGCATCGCCCTCGCGGTCGGGGGCTTGCTGGTGGTCTGCGGCCTGCTGCAGCTTGCCGCCGGCGAAGATAGCTTCAACCGCTTCAAGGGCATCATCGGCAGCCCGGTCGGGATGGTGCTGCTGTTCGGCTGGAGCTGGGCGCTGTTCTATCACCTCTGCAACGGCATCCGGCACCTGATCCAGGATGCCGGGCTCGGTTACGAGATTCCCCAGTTCGTGCGTTCGAGCTGGCTGTCGGTTGCCGGCAGCATCGTGCTGACCGCTGCGACCTGGGCCTGGGTAATGATGGCCGGAGGTGCGGCATGAACCTGCGTGTGGGAACCGACGACGTGCGCAGCCAGCTGCGCAATCCGATGAAACTCGCCCGCGGACTGGGTTCGGCGAAATCCGGCGTGGAGCACTGGTGGGTGCAGCGGTTGACTGCGGCCGCGCTGGTGGTGCTGGGCATCTGGTTCGTGATCACCGTGCTCGGCCTGCTGCACGCGGATTATGCGGCGGCGCGCGCGACGGTGGCCAAGCCGTGGAATGCGCTGCTGCTGATCGTGTTCGTGCTGACCATGTTCTGGCATGCCGTGCTGGGCTTGCAGGTGGTGGTCGAGGATTACGTGCACACCCGCTGGAAGGAGGTCGTGCTGCTCGTGGCGATCAAGTTCCTCGCGGTGCTGGGCGCACTGGCTGGCGTGCTGGCCGTGTTGCGCGTGGCGCTGACCCCCTGAGACGAAAACGCGAGGCCGGGATTCCATGGAAAGCTACAAGGTTCAGCAGCATCTTTATGACGTGATCGTGGTCGGCGCCGGCGGCGCCGGCTTGCGCGCCACCTTCGGTCTCGCCGAGAAGGGTCTCAAGGCGGCGTGCATCACCAAGGTCTTCCCGACGCGTTCGCACACCGTGGCGGCGCAGGGCGGCATCGCCGCCGCGCTCGGCAACATGAGCGAGGACAACTGGCGCTTCCACTTCTACGACACCGTGAAGGGCGGCGACTGGCTCGGCGACCAGGACGCGATCGAGTACATGTGCAAGCACGCGCCCGAAGCGGTGATCGAGCTCGAGCATTACGGCGTGCCGTTCTCGCGCACCGAGGACGGCCGGATCTACCAGCGTCCGTTCGGCGGCATGACCACGCACTACGGCAAGGGCACGGCGCAGCGCACCTGCGCGGCCGCCGACCGCACCGGTCACGCGATCCTGCACACCCTGTACCAGCAGGCGCTTGCGCACGATGCGACCTTCTTCGTGGAGTACTTCGCGATCGACCTGGTGTTCGACGCCGAGGGCGTGTGCCGCGGCGTGCTGGCGCTGGACATGAACGAAGGCACCATGCATTTCTTCCGTGGCCACGCGGTGGTGCTGGCCACCGGCGGTTACGGTCGGGCCTACCTGAGCGCCACCTCGGCCCACACCTGTACCGGAGACGGCGGCGGCATGGTGCTGCGCGCGGGCCTGGCGCTGCAGGACATGGAGTTCGTGCAATTCCATCCCACCGGCATCTACGGTGCCGGCTGCCTGATCACCGAGGGCGTGCGCGGCGAGGGCGGCTACCTCACCAACTCCGAGGGCGAGCGCTTCATGGAGCGCTACGCGCCGCATGCGAAGGATCTCGCCTCGCGCGACGTGGTCAGTCGCGCGATGACGGTCGAGATCAACGAGGGCCGCGGCGTCGGCGAGCACAAGGACCACATCTTCCTCAACCTGATGCATCTCGGCCCCGAGGTGATCCACGAGCGGCTGCCCGGCATCGCCGAGTCGGCGCGCATCTTCGCCGGCGTCGATGTCAGCAAGCAGCCGATCCCGGTGTTGCCGACCGTCCACTACAACATGGGCGGCATCCCCACCAACTACCACGGCGAAGTCGTGCAGAAGCGCGGCGACGACGTGGATGCCGTGGTGCCCGGGCTGTTCGCGATCGGCGAAGCGGCGTGCGTGTCGGTGCACGGCGGCAACCGGCTGGGCTCCAACTCGCTGCTCGACCTGGTCGTGTTCGGTCGTGCCGTGGCGCATCGTTGCGCCGAGATCATCCAGCCCGGCACGCCGCACAAGGATCTGCCCGCCACCGCGCTGGACAAGGCGCTGGAGCGCTTCGACCGCCTGCGCAACGCCAACGGCAGCACGCCCACGGCGGCGATCAGGCTGAACATGCAGCGCACGATGCAGCGCTACGGTGCGGTGTTCCGCACGGGCGAGACGCTGGACGAAGGCAGCCAGAAGATCTCCGAGGTGTTCAAGACGTTCGAGGACGTCAAGGTCAGCGATCGTTCGCTGGTGTGGAACACCGATCTGATCGAGACGCTGGAACTCGCCAATCTGCTCGAGCAGGCGGTGGCGACCATGCACTCGGCCGCGCAGCGGCCGGAGAGCCGTGGCGCACACGCCCGCGAGGATTTCCCGGAGCGCGATGACGAGCACTGGCTCAAGCACACGCTGGTGTGGGTCGACCGCGAAGGCGCCACCCGCTTCGACTATCGTCCGGTGCACCTGGACACCTTGACCGACGAGGTGGCTTCGGTCCCGTTGGCCAAGCGCGTCTACTGAGTCGTTGCGTTCGATGTCACGTCCCGTTTTCGAGAATATGGAAGGGCAATGCCATGGGTGAATTCACGCTGCCACGGAACTCCAAGATCCAGCCCGGCAAGCATTACCCGGCCAAGGATGCGAAGAAGCCGCGCACCTTCCGCATCTATCGCTGGTCACCGGACGACGACAAGAATCCGCGCATCGATACCTACGAGATCGACCTGGCCGCATGCGGTCCGATGGTTCTCGACGCCCTGCTGAAGATCAAGAACGAGATCGACCCGACGCTATCGTTGCGCCGTTCCTGTCGCGAGGGCATCTGCGGGTCGTGCGCGATGAACATCGACGGCACCAACACGCTGGCGTGCATCTGCGCGATCGACAGCGTCGCCAGCGGCGACGTGAAGATCTACCCGTTGCCGCACATGCCCGTGGTCAAGGACATCATCCCGGACCTCACCCATTTCTACGCGCAGTACGCCTCGATCAAGCCGTGGATTCGCACGCAAAGCCCGGCGCCGGGCAAGGAGCGCCTGCAGTCGCCGGAAGATCGCAAGAAGCTCGATGGCCTGTACGAGTGCATCCTGTGCGCCTGTTGCTCCACCAGCTGCCCCAGCTACTGGTGGAATGGCGACAAGTACCTCGGTCCGGCAATCCTGCTGCAGGCCTACCGCTGGATCGTCGACTCGCGCGATGAAACCACCGGCGAGCGCCTGGACGACCTGGAAGACCCGTTCAAGCTGTACCGCTGCCACACCATCATGAACTGCACCCGCACCTGCCCCAAGGGGCTGAACCCGGCCAAGGCGATCGCCGAGATCAAGAAGCTGATGGTGGAGCGGCGCAGCGCATGATGCGTCGTGGATAAGGGCCGCCTGCGCTGGCGTGCCCGCCGCGGCACGCGCGAACTGGATGCCATGCTGGGCGGCTGGCTCGACGAGCGTTTCGAGCAGGCCGACGAGGCACAGCGGCAGGCGTTCGACGAATTGCTCGACACGCAGGACCCGGAGCTGTGGGACTGGATGATGGGCCACGCCCGTCCCGACAGAGCCGACTGGCAGATCATCATCGATGACATCCGCGCCCGCCATCGGCTTTGATTATTCCCCGTCGCGGCTGCTGCCGCGCAGCCTGCTGCTGGTGGCGACGCTCGCCGCGATCGCCGTGCTGGTCAGCGCCTTGCCGCCCTGGCTGCGCGCGGTGACGGTGGTTGCGCTGGCACTGGCGGCCTGGCAGGCGTGTCGCCGATTGGCGATGACTGTCGTGGCTGCCGCCGGCTGGAGCGCAGAGTCGGGCTGGACCCTGCATACCGTGGACGGCGAGGATCATCCCGCCAGCCTGGCTTCGTTCCGCGTGCTGGGCGATCTGGTGTGGCTGCGCATGCAATCGGCGCAGCACGGCATCTGCGTGCTGCTGCTGGCGCCGGACAACAGCGACGCCGACATCCGCCGTCGCCTGCGCATGCGCCTGGCGACGATGCAGCCGGGTGAGGCGCTGCCGCGCTGGTGAGGCAACTTCGTCGAATCGGCGCGGTCTTGTCGAATGACCGATAATGCCGGTCCGGGCGGCCCGCCCCGTGCCATCACCACAAGCGAATCGCCCATGTTCCGACCGCTCGAACTCTTCATCGGCCTGCGCTACACGCGCGCCAAACGTCGCAACCAGTTCATCTCCTTCATCTCCACCGTGTCGATCGTGTGCATTGCGATCAGCGTGATCGCGTTGATCACGGTGATGTCGGTGATGAACGGCTTCGACTACCAGATGCGCTCGCGCATCCTGGGCGCGGTGTCGCAGGCGACGATCACCAGCGTCGACGGCCCGATCAAGGACGTGCCGCGCGCGCTGCAGGTCGCCCAGGCCAATCCGCACGTGCTGGGCGCGGCGCCGTTCGTCGAATCCGAGGCCATGCTGATCGGCCAGCGCTCGGCCGGCGTGCGGGTGCGCGGCATCGACCCGGCGCAGGAGCCGAAGGTTGTCGACATCGGCCAGCACATGATCGAAGGCTCGCTCGACGACCTGCGTTCCGGCGACTGGAACATCGTGCTGGGCCGCGATCTGGCGATGCAGCTCGGGGTGGGGGTGGGCGACCGCGTGACCATGGCGGTGCAGGAGTTGCGCGCCACGCCGATGGGCGGCATCCCGCGCATGCGCAGCTTCCACGTCACCGGCACGTTCCAGCTCGGCATGGAGCAGTTCGATTCCGGCCTGGCCCTGGTCAACATGCGCGATGCCGAGAAACTCAATGATCTCACTGGTCCGACCGGCATCCGGCTTCGCCTGGACGATCTGTTCAGCGCGCGCCCGGTGGCGCGCGAACTGGCCAGTCAGTTGGGGCAGTACTACGGCGTGCGCACCTGGATGGACGAGAACGCCAACCTGTTCCATGCGCTGTCGATGGAAAAGCTGGTGATGTTCATCATCCTGTCGCTGATCGTGCTGGTGGCGGTGATCAACCTGATCTCGATGCTGATGATGCTGGTCACCGACAAGCAGGCGGACATCGCGATCCTGCGCACGCTCGGCGCCACGCCCCGCAGCATCATGGGCACCTTCATGGTGCAGGGGTTGCTGGTGGGCTTCGTCGGCATCGGCTTCGGCGTGGGTTTCGGCGCGCTGCTGTCGTGGAAACTGCCGGGCATCGTCAAGTGGATCGAGCACACCTTCCACGTCACCTTCCTGTCGCCGGACGTCTATTACATCAGCGAGGTGCCGAGCCGGCTGGACTGGCAGGACGTGGGCTGGACCGCGCTGCTGACCTTCGTGTTCGCGCTGCTCGCCACCCTCTATCCCGCCTGGCGCGCCTCGCGCACGCAGCCGGCGCAGGCCTTGCGTTATGAGTGAGAAATCCATGCCTCCGACCCGCGAAAACGTGCTGCGCGCCAGCCATGTGGCCAAGACCTACGCCGAAGGCGGCCTGCGCACCGACGTGCTGAACGACGTCAGTTTCACCCTGAAACGCGGCGAGACGATGGCGATCGTCGGCGCCTCCGGCTCCGGCAAGAGCACCCTGCTGCACATCATCGGCGGATTGGACACGCTGACCGCCGGCGAAGTGGAGGTGGATGGCCGCGTACTGTCGAAGCTCTCCGACGCCGAGCGCGGCCGCGTGCGCAACCGGTCGCTCGGCTTCATCTACCAGTTCCACCACCTGCTGCCCGAGTTCACCGCGCTGGAGAACGTGTGCATGCCGTTGCTGATCCGCGGCACCGCGATCGCCGAGGCGCAGCGGCAGGCGGTCGGCTTGCTGGAGCGGGTCGGCCTGGGCGCGCGCACCCACCACAAGCCATCGGAACTCTCCGGTGGCGAGCGCCAGCGCTGTGCGGTGGCGCGTGCGCTGGTGACACGGCCGGCCTGCGTGCTCGGCGACGAGCCCACCGGCAACCTCGACGAGGCGAACGCGGCCCAGGTCTACGAGCTGATGCTGGAACTCAACCGCGAAATCGGCACCAGCTTCATCCTGGTCACGCATGACCCGCACCTGGCCGCGAAGATGGATCGCACCCTGGTGCTGCACAACGGCGTGCTGCGGGAAGGTCCGGGCGCCTGACGTCAACGGCAGGAGCGCACCCCGGCGCACGCCTACAGCACTTTCAGCATCAGCGTCGCCGCTTGCACGCTAGGCTCGACGGTCTCCAGGACGGAACGGGCGATGCGGCATGGCGCGACACGGGGCGATCACGGTGGCGCTGGCCTTGCTGGCAGGCGTGTTGCTGGTGCAGGCGTGGCCGCGCCTGCCGTCGGTGTGGATCTGCCTGCCGCTCATCGTGCTGGCGTTGGCCTGGGCGTGGCGTTGTCCGCGCTGGCGCTGGCTGTGCGCCCTGCCTCTGGGTGTCGCCTGGGCGCTGTGGTGCGGTACGCAGGCGATGCAGGCCCGGCTGCCGCGCGCGCTGGAAGGCCGCGACGTGCTCGTCGTCGGCAGTCTCGACGGATTGCCGCTGGCGCGTACCGATGCCAGCCGCTTCACCCTGCGGGTCGAAAGCGCCCAACTGGACGGCCGGCCGCTGGCCTTGCATGGCCTGCTCACCGTGTCGTGGTACGAGGGCGCGCCGCCGCTCGCGCCGTGCACGCGTTGGCGCCTGCTGCTGCGCCTGAAGCGCCCGCGCGCGCTGCTCGACCCCGGCAGCACCGACAGCGAGCGCTCGGCGCTGGAGCGCGGCATCGTCGCCACCGGCTACGTGCGCGAGGATGAAGGCAATCGCCGCCTCCCGGGTCCGCGCTGGTGCGTGGACGGCACGCGCGCGGCGATCGCCCGCGGCATCGCCGCGCGCGTGCATGACCCGCACGATGCCGCGCTGTTGCGCGCCTTCGCGGTCGGCGACACGCGTGGCCTCGACCAGCAGGACTGGGCGGTGGCACGGGCGAACGGCGTCTCGCACCTGATCGCGATCTCCGGTTTCCACGTCGGCGTGGCGGCGGTGTTCGGCGTGTGGCTGGCCTGGCTGGTCTACGCGTGGTGGCCGCCAGCGGCGCTGCGTCTGCCGCGGCCGCAGGCGCAGGCCGCCGCGGCACTGCTGTTCGCCGTGGTCTACAGCGCGCTGGCCGGCTTCGGCCTGCCTACCGTGCGTACGCTGTTGATGATCGCGGTGGTGGCGCTGGCGCGTTGCAGCCGGCGCGGCAGCAGCGGGGCGCAATCGCTGGCGCTGGCGATGATCGCGATCCTGCTGGCCGATCCGTTGGCGGTGCTGGCGCCGGGATTCTGGTTGTCCTTCGTCGGCGTGGCGTTCCTGATTCTCTGCCTGCAGGCGCAAGGCCGCGGTTGGCGTGCCTTCCTGCACGAACTCTCCGCCGGCCAGTTGCTGATGACCGTGGCGCTGCTGCCGCTGACCCTGTGGTTCTTCGGCCAGGCGTCGCTGGTCGGTGCGCTGTCCAACCTGGTCGCGGTGCCGATGGTGAGTTTCGTGATCGTGCCGTGCGCGCTGTTCGGGATGCTGCTGTTGCTGCTGTGCCCGCCGCTGGCCGCGCCGGTGCTGTGGCTGGCCGCGCGGATCGTCCACGCGCAATGGTGGCTGTTCGAGCGCATGGCCACCTGGCCGGGGGCGCACTGGTATCTGCCGGCGGTGCAGCTCCACGCGCTGCTGCTGGCGGTGGTCGGTGCGCTGTGGATGTTCATGCCGCGCGGGGTGCCGCTGCGCTGGCTCGGGGCGGTGCTGTTCCTGCCGCTGCTGTTGCCGCCGCGCAGTACGCCGGCCGACGGAGCGTTCCGGTTGTGGGTGCTCGACGTGGGGCAGGGGCTGGCGGTGCTGGTGCGCACGCACGATCACCTGCTGGTCTATGACACCGGTGCGCGCTATCCCTCCGGTTTCGACCTCGGCGAGGCCGTGGTGCTGCCGTCCATCCATGCGCTGGGCCTGTCGCGCGTGGATACGTTGATGATCAGCCATGGCGACAATGATCACGCCGGTGGCGCGCAGACGGTTGCAGAGGCGTTTCCGCAGGCACGCCGGCTGGCCGGCGAACCCGCCCGCATGCGCGTGCCCATGCAGCAATGCGCGGCCGGACAGGCGTGGCAGTGGGATGGCGTGCGCTTCCGCGTGCTGAGCCCGGCGCCCGGCGGCGGGGACCGCGACAACGACAGCTCCTGCGTGCTGCTGGTGGAGGGACGCGGCGGGCGGGTGCTGCTGCCAGGCGACATCAGTTCGAAGGCGGAACCGGCGGTGGCTGCGGCGGTGGGGGCGGGCCCGCCGCCGGTGCTGGTGGTGCCGCATCATGGCAGCAAGACTTCCTCCGGTGCGGCCTTCATCGCGGCGTTGAGGCCGTCGCTGGCGCTGGTTTCCGCCGGTTGGCGCAATCGCTTCGGGCACCCGCGTGCGGAGGTCCTGGCGCGCTATGCCGAGGCGGGCGTGCCGTTGTTCAACACCGCCGTGGAGGGGGCCGTGGAGGTGGAGTTTCCCGCCGACGGGACGCCGCGACGGCAGCCGGGCTGGCGCCGGCAGCAGCCCCGCTACTGGCGCGAGTAGCATGGTGCGACGCCGGGATTGCCACGCCTGCCGCAGTACGCGCGAACGACGCTGCTATCATGCGCGCTTCCCCGGAGCGTGGTGCGGCGAGGACTGAAGGTGCTTGATATCCTGATGGCGGGCGGCTGGGCGATGGTGCCCATCCTGATCTGTTCGGCGGTCGCCCTGGCGATCGTGCTGGAGCGTTGCTGGACGCTGCGCCGCAGCTCGGTGCTGCCGCCCGGGCTGGGCGACGAGGTACGCCAGTGGGCGCGCTCGGGCCAGCTCGATCCCGGTCATCTGGAAGCCCTTGCCAACGGCTCGCCGCTGGGCGAGCTGCTGGCAGCCGCGCTCGCGGTGCGGCGGCAGCCGCGCGAGATCATCAAGGAGCGCATCGAGGACACCGGTCGCCACGTGGTGCACCGGATGGAGCGCTATCTCAACACGCTGGGCACGATCGCCCTGATCGGCCCGCTGCTGGGCCTGTTCGGCACCGTGATCGGCCTGATCCGCATGTTCATGGAGGTGATGGGCGGCGGCATCGGCGATCCCGCGCGGATGGCCGGCGGCATCGGCGAGGCGCTGATCTGCACCGCGTCCGGCCTGACCGTGGCGATCCCCGCCTACGTGCTGCACCGCTACTTCCGCTCGCGCGTGGCCGGTTACTGCGTGCTGATGGAAAAGCAGGCCACCGCCTTGCTGGACGACCTGACCCTGGCCGCGCCGGCACCCGCGCGTACCCGTCGCGCGGCGGCACCCGTCGCGCCGAGCGCGGGCTGAGGCACCGGCGATGCGCATCGGCAACGACCGCCGCGGAGACGATTTCGAGATCAACGTGATTCCGTTGATCGACGTGCTGCTGACCCTGCTGATGTTCTTCGTGCTCACCAGCACCTTCGTGCAGCATTCGCGGCTGAAGGTGACGCTGCCGCAGGCCAGCGTGCAGGAGCGCGACATGAACGCGCCGGCGCTGACCATCATGATCGACCGCGACGGCCGCTTCTTCGTCGGCAGCGACGAGGTGATGGGCGAGGGCATCGAGGCGCTCAAGCAGAGCCTCGCGCGCCATGCCGGCGACAGCCGCGACCAGGCGGTGACGATCCGTGCCGATGCCATGACGCCGAACCAGAACGTGGTGACCGCGATGGATGCACTGGGCCAGCTTGGCTTCACCCGCCTGTCGATCGCCACGACACCGAGCAAACCGGGCGCCGCGCAATGAACGCGGACCAGGCGACCGCGGCAGACGCGGGCAGCTGGCCGACCTACAAACGCCTGCTCGGCTACACGCGACGCTACTGGGCGATCGGCCTGGTGGCCTTCGTCGGCATGCTGGCCGACGGCGGCGGGTTGGCGCTGTTCACCGGGCTGATCAAGCCGATGATCGACAACCTGTTCGCGCAGAAAGACCCGTACCTGATCTTCTGGATGCCGATCTGGATCATCGCGATCTTCCTGGTGCGCTCGCTGGGCACCTTCGTCAGCGATTACGGCATCTCCTACATCGGCCGGCACGTGGTGCAGGCGCTGCAGCTGGAGGTGTTCGCCGCGTACCTGAAGCTGCCGGCGCCGTATTTCGGCAGCGAGCCGTCGGGCCAGCAGATCTCGCGCATCACCTACACCAGCGAACAGGTCGCCGCGGCGTCCAGCAGTGCGGCGAAGATCGCCATCACCGACGGCTTCACCGTGATCGCGATGCTGTTCGTGATGCTCTATTACAGCCCCTACCTGACGCTTTCGCTGCTGGTGATGGTGCCGGCGATCGCGCTGGTGGCCACGGTGGTGGCGCGCCGCTACCGGCAGATCAGCCGGCGCATCCAGGGCAGCATGGGTTCGGTCACCGGCACGGTGGAGGAATCCGTGGGCGCGCATCGCGAGGTGCGCGTGTACGGCGGCCAGGCGCATGAGGCCGAGCGTTTCGACCAGATCACCCGGCATACGCGGCGGCTCAACCTGAAGATCGCCGCCACCAACGCGGCGTCGAGCTCCACCGTGCAACTGGTGGCGGCCAGCGCGCTGGCGGCACTGGTGTTTCTCGGCACGCGGCCGCAGGTATTGGTCAACATGACGCCCGGCGTGTTCTTCGCCGTGCTCACCGCGATGGGCACCATGCTGCCGTCACTGAAGCGCCTCACCAACGTGCAGGCGAACATCCAGCGCGGACTGTCGGCGGCCGAGGACATCTTCGACGTGATCGACCTGCCGCCGGAGCGCGATGCCGGCACGCTGGAGCTCGAGCGCAGCCGCGGCGAGCTGCATTTCGTCGACGTCGGCCTGACGTATCCGCGCAGCCATGTTCCCGCCCTGCAGGAAGTCAATCTCGATTGCGCGCCCGGCACGGTCACCGCCCTGGTCGGACGCTCGGGCAGCGGCAAGAGCAGCCTGGTCAGCCTGCTGCCGCGCTTCAACGTGCCCGGCGCCGGGCGCATCGTGCTCGATGGCGAGGATTGCCGCAGCTACACGCTGGCTTCGCTGCGCAGGCAGATTGCCTGGGTCGGCCAGAGCGTGGTGCTGTTCAACGACACCGTGGCCAACAACATCGCCTACGGCGAACTGGCCGGCGCCAGCGAGGCGGAGATCGTCGCCGCGGCCGAGGCGGCCAATGCGATGGAGTTCATCTCGCGCATGCCGCTAGGCATCCACACGCCGATCGGGCAGAGCGGCAACCTGCTCTCCGGCGGCCAGCGCCAGCGCATCGCGATCGCCCGGGCGATCCTCAAGAACGCGCCGATCCTGGTGCTGGACGAGGCCACCAGCGCACTGGATACCGAGTCCGAACGGCTGATCCAGCAGGCGCTGACACGGCTGATGAAGGATCGCACCACGCTGGTGATCGCCCATCGCCTGTCCACCGTGGAAGGCGCCGACCAGATCGCGGTGATGGATCAGGGCCGCATCGTCGAGCGCGGCACCCACGCCGAACTGCTCGCGCTGAACGGGCAGTACGCCGCGCTGCACCGCATGCAGTTCCACGACGCCGCGGCCGTAACGGCCGGCGGCTGAGACGCCCGTCATGGCGCTGCCGGACACGCTCGCATCGGCCTGGTACGGTGCCGGTCGCGCGCCGTGGTGGACGTGGCCGCTGGCTGCACTCTACGGCGGCGTGATCCGGCTTCGTCGCGCGTTGTACCGCATCGGCTGGCTGCGCCGCGAGCGCCTGCCGGTGCCGGTGGTGGTCATCGGCAACCTCACCGCCGGCGGCACCGGCAAGACGCCGCTGACGATCGCGGTGGCCGCCAGCCTGCGCGAGCACGGGTTCCGGCCCGGCGTCGTCAGTCGCGGCCACGGCGGCACGCAACGCGAGCCGCTGCTGCTCGGCGGCTCGCCGGACCCGCGACAGGTCGGCGACGAACCCTGTCTGATCCGCGCCAGCGGCGTGCCGGTCGCGGTCGGGCGCGATCGTCCCGCGGCGGCAAGGCTGCTGCTCGACGCCGGCTGCGACGTGGTGGTGGCCGATGACGGCCTGCAGCATTACGCGCTGGCGCGCGACGTGGAGATCTGCGTGATCGACGGCGTCCGTCGCTTCGGCAACGGCAAGCTGCTGCCGCTCGGCCCGCTGCGCGAGCCGCTGGGCCGGCTGCGCAGCGTGGACCTGCGCGTATGCAACGGCGGCACCGTCGAGGCCGGCGAATATCCGATGCAGTTGCGCGGCGACGAGGCGGTGGCGCTGGAAGGCGGCGAGCGTCGCCCGCTGGCCAGCTTCGCCACCGGGCCGGCACATGCGGTGGCGGCCATCGGCAACCCGCAGCGATTCTTCGACAGCCTGCGCGCCGCCGGCATCGAGGTGATCGGGCACGCCTTTGCCGACCACCATGCGTTCAGCGCGGACGAGCTGGATTTCGCGGACGGCCTGCCGCTGTTGATGACCGACAAGGATGCGGTCAAGTGCCGGTCGTTCGCACGGCCGCACTGGTGGCGCGTGCCGGTGCGGGCGGAATTGCCGCCGGCCTTCCATGCCGCCTTGCGCGAACGCCTCGCGCGGTGGTGATCCGAAGAGTCCTGGCGCGGCGACTCCCTACGGCTGGGTGCCCGCCGCGCGCTGCGCAGGCTTGCGCCGCGATACTGCCTCGCCGGCCACGTAGACCCGCCGCGCCAGGTTGCCGCCGATCCAGTAGCACAGTTCCGCCGGCTGGCGCGCATTCCAGATCACCACGTCGGCGCGCTGGCCAGCCGCCAGCGTGCCGCGATCGGACAGACCCAGCGCGCGCGCGGCGTTGACGGTCACGCCGCGCAGCGCTTCTTCCGGGGTCAGCCGGAACAGCGTGCAGGCCATGCCCGCCGCCATGCGCAGCGACAGCAGCGGCGAGGTGCCGGGGTTGCAATCGGTGGCCACCGCCAGCGGCACGCGTTGTTCGCGCAGCAAGTCGATCGGCGGCAAGCGGGTTTCGCGCAACGCGTAGAACGCCCCCGGCAGCAGCACCGCGACGGTGCCCGCGGCGGCCATGGCGCGCACGCCTGCCTCGCCCAGATGCTCCAGGTGATCGGCCGACAGCCCGCCGAACTCGGCCACCAGGGCGGCGCCGTGCTGGTCGGACAACTGCTCGGCGTGCAGCTTCACCGGCAAGTCGAGTTCGCGTGCCCGCTCGAACAGACGACGAACTTCCGCGACGCTGAAGCCGATGCTCTCGCAGAAGCCGTCGACCGCATCGACCAGGCCTTCGCGCGCCAGCGCCGGCAGCATCTCGTCGCAGACCAGCGCCAGGTAGTCGGCCCGGCGATCCTTGAACTCCGCCGGCAGTGCGTGCAGGCCAAGGAAACTGGTGCGTACGCTGATGCCAAGCTCGCGGCCGAGCCGGCGCGCCACGCGCAGCATGCGGCGTTCGCTGTCCAGTTCCAGGCCGTAGCCGGATTTGATCTCCAGCGTGGTCACGCCGTCGGCCAGCAGCGCGCGGGCGCGCGGCAGCGCCTGCGCGTAGAGAAACTCTTCGCTGGCCGCGCGGGTGGCCTTGACGGTGGAGGCGATGCCGCCGCCGGCGCGGGCGATCTCCTCGTAGCTGGCGCCATTCAGGCGCAGGTCGAACTCGTCGGCGCGGTCGCCGCCGAACACCAGATGGGTGTGGCAATCGATCAGCCCGGGGGTGACCAGGGCGCCGTCCAGCGATTCCACTTCGTCGGCCAGCGCCACCGGCGCGTCCGGCAGTTCGTTCATCCGCCCCAGCCAGGCAATGCGCCCGTGCTGCATGGCGATGGCCGCGTGCTCGACCAGGCCATACGGCGTTTCGCCGGCGAACGTCGCCAGGGTGGCGTTCAACAGCAGGCGGTCCCAGCGTGGTTGGGTCATCGGTATCGCTCCGTCATGGTTTGCCGGGATGCTGCGGTTGGCCGGACTCGGCGGAGTCGGGGTAAGCCGTGGTCTCGGCGGCTGCGGGCAACGGTCGGGCGGGCTGGTGGTGGGCCCGCTCGGCCTGCTGCTGTCGCTCGGCGTCGCGCACCATGCGTTCGGCGAAGTCCCGATATACCGGGGTCGGGCAGAACAGCGACGCGGCCGCGCGAGCAAGCAGACAGGCTGCCATGATCGGAATCACCATGTCCTGGTTGTCGGTCAGCTCCATCGCGATCACCGCCGAGGTCAGCGGCGAACCGGTGACGCCGGCGAGGTAGGCGCTCATGCCCAGCAGCACCACCGCACCGGCGGGCGCGCCCGGCAGCAGATGCGCGATGTTCTGGCCCAGGCCGGCGCCTACCGCCAGCGCCGGCGAAAAGATGCCACCGGGGATACCGGCCCAGTACGAGACCACATTGGCCAGCAGCTTGGCGATGCCGAAGTCCTGGCCCGGCATGGCGGCCGTGCCCTGCACGATCGCGCGGGCCTGGTCGTAGCCGGTGCCGTAGATGCTGTTGTGCGTACACACGCCGAGCACCGCCAGTGCCAGGCCGCAGCCGGCGGCGAACAACACCGGCCAGCGCGCGCGAAGGCGACCGACCTGCGCCAGCGGGCCGCGTCGACTGAGCAGGATCAGGCGCGCAAACAGGCCGCCGAGCAGGCCGCAACCGACCCCGGTCAACAGCACGGCCAACCAGGCGCTGCCCAGCGGCAGGCTGGCGTCCACTTCGCCGAAGTATGAGTAGTTGCCCATGACGCCCAGCGACACCACGCCGCCGATGATCACCGCGGTCAGCAGCAGGCCGCTGAAGCGGTGCTCGAACGTCCCGGCCAGCTCCTCGATTGCGAATACCACGCCGGCCAACGGCGTGTTGAACGCCGCCGCGATGCCGGCTGCGCCGCCGGCGAGGATGAAGCGCGATGCAGCCTTGGGATCGCTGAAGCCGAAACGCCTGCCGATGGAGTAGAACAGCGCTGCGCCGACATGCACGGTCGGGCCTTCGCGCCCGATCGAGGCGCCCACCGCCAGCGACGCCAGGGTCAGCACCATCTTGCCGGCGGCGACCGGCAGCGACAGCATGCGCGTGCGAAAGCCGCCGTCCTCGATGTGCAGCGAGGCGATCACCTGCGGAATGCCGCTGCCGCGGGTCGCGCGCAGGCGCCCCTCCGTTGCCTGAGCGAGCAGCCCGAACACCAGCGGAGTGAGGATGAGCGGTATCCAGATGCCGTGATCCAGGATGCGCAGGAACAACTGGTAGGACCAGACGCTGGCCTTGGCGAACAGGATCGCGGCCAGCGCCACCAGCACGGCGCCCGCCCACAACACCAACCGGCGTTTCCAGTGGTGCGGCGCAAAGAACTCATGCCCGAGCAGCGCCTGCAGGCGGGGATTGGAGGATGCTGGAGCGGACTTGGGCGGTTCTGGCATGGCGCGATTATCGCAGACGGCCGCGGCAGGATTGATGCCGCCAGCCCTGGCCGTCCGATACCGGTGCGAACGCTGTCGCACCGCGAGTCGCCATCAGCGTGGCCGCCAGCGGGTTTCGTAGAGATCGAAACGGCGGTCCTTGAGGTTGGTCACCGCGCCGGCGTTGCGCGCGCGGGCCAGGGTTGCCAGGTGCAGGTCGGCGAACAGCACGGTCTCGATGTTCGGCGTGGAGTCGGCGGCGATGCCGTCGCGGGCGAAGCCGAAGTCGCTGGGCGTGAGGATGCAGCTTTGCCCGTACTGGATGTCGAAGTTGTTGACCCCGGGCAGGTTGCCCACGTTGCCGGACAGCACCACGTAGCACTGGTTCTCGATCGCCCGCGCCTGCGCGCAGTAGCGCACGCGCAGGTAGCCCTCGCGCACGTCGGTGCAGAACGGCACGAACAGGATCAGCGCACCCTGGTCGACGAGGTGGCGCGCCACCTCGGGGAACTCCGAGTCGTAGCAGATCATCACCCCGATCGGGCCGCAGTCGGTGAGCACGGTGGCCGCGCTGTCGCCGCCGGCGATGTTCCACACGTTGCGCTCGCTGGGCGTGGGGTGCAGCTTCTCGCGCTCGTGCAGCGAGCCGTCGCGCAGGCACACGTAACAGACGTTGTGGATGTCGCCGTTGGCCTGCTCGGTGGGATGCGTGCCGGCGATGATGTTGATGTTGTAATGGACGGCCAGACGGCTGAACAGCTCCTTCACCTGCGGCGTGTAGTGGCTGAGCTTGCGGATCGAATCCACCGGCGACAGCTCGGTGTTCTCGATCGACAGCAACTGCAGCGTGATCAGTTCGGGGAAGGTGACGAAGTCGGCGTTGTAGTCGGCGGCGATGTCGGTGAAATACTCGACCTGGGTGGCGAACTCCTCGAACGAGGCGATGCGCCGCTGCTGGTACTGCACTGACGCCACCCGCACCGCGTCGGGCAGGCGCTGCGGCGAGGGGATCGAGGGCGTGTCGGGCTGGTCGAGCAGTTGCGGGTTGCGCCAGACCAAGTGCACGGCGTAGCCCAGCGACTCGTGGTCGGAGGGCACGTAGCCGCGCAGCAGGCCGATCACCTCGAAATCGTTGGACAGCTGGAAGCTCAGCGTGAGGTCGCGCCGCCGGCCTTCGGTCACCGCCTGCACGTAGGACTCGGCACTGCCGTAGCGCGCGATGTTCTTCGCCAGCCCCGGAATGCGCCCGCCGAACACGATGCCGCGCAGCTTGAGATTCATGCACAACCGCTTGCGCGCGCGATACAGCCGCTGGCCGATGCGCATGCCGCGGTAGTCGGGGTGCACCACGACTTCCATGCCGTACAGCCAGTTGCCGTCCGGCTTGTGGCGCGAGGCCATGCCGCCGCCGGTGATCTCCATCCAGGTGTGCGGCGCCAGCGCGGTGGCTTCGTCGATGCGGAAGGTGGCGCAGTAGCCGACGATGCGATCGTCGTACTCGACCACGAACTGGCCTTCCGGGAAGTGCGTCTGCTGTGAGCGCAGCATCTCGGCCGAATGGCCCCATTCCGGGCCGTAGACCCGCCCGGTGAGTTCCACCAATTGCGGCACGTCGACCGGCCGCGCCTGGCGCAACAACAACCGCGGGGTGTTTTCACTGGATTTGCCTGCCATGCGGGCCATTATGCATGGGCGTGTCGAGGCTCGGGTGAAGGCGCGGCAGAGGCACGGTTACACTGGCGACCATCGCAACGGAGACCATCGATGAACGAAACCAGCCGCAGCACCAGCTACCGGGCCGGACGGTTGTGGCGAGACGGCGAATGGCAGCGCGATGCCAGCTTCGCGGTGGACGCCGGTGGTGCGCTGGTCGACGCGAGCGACGGCATCGAGACGATCGGCCAGTGGGTGTTGCCCGGCATGCCGAACCTCCATTCCCATGCGTTCCAGCGCGCGATGGCAGGCCTGGCCGAACGCCGGGGAAGGGCGGACGACAGCTTCTGGAGCTGGCGCGAGGCGATGTACGGCTTTGCCGCGGTGATCGACCCGGAGTCGCTGCAGGCGATCGCCGCGCAGCTCTACGTCGAGATGCTCAAGGCCGGCTACACCCGCGTGTGCGAATTCCACTACCTGCACCACCGGCCCGACGGCACGCCGTACGCGCAGGCCGAGGCCATGTCGCTGGCGCTGGTCGAGGCCGCGCGCGAGGCCGGCATCGGCCTGACCCTGCTGCCGGTGCTGTACATGAGCGGCGGTTTCGACGGCCGCGCGCTGGGCGAACGGCAGCGGCGCTTCGGCCACGACGTGGACGGCTACCTGCGCCTGCTCGACACGCTGCAGGCGCACGCCGATCGCGACCTGCGCGTCGGCACCGCGCTGCATTCGCTGCGCGCCGTGCCGGAGGCGGCGTTGCGCGAAGTGCTCGCCGACTCGCGGGTGCGTCGCGGGCCGATCCACATCCACATCGCCGAGCAGATCGGCGAGGTGCAGGATTGCCTGTCCATCCGCGGCGCCCGCCCGGTCGAGTGGCTGTTCGACCACGCCGAGGTCGATGCCCGCTGGTGCCTGGTACACGCCACGCACCTGACCGAGGCGGAGACCGCACGGATCGCCGCCAGCGGCGCGGTGGCCGGGTTGTGTCCGACCACCGAGGCGAATCTCGGCGACGGCCTGTTTCCGCTGGCGGCCTACCTCGATGCCGGGGGCACGTTCGGCATCGGCTCGGATTCGCACATTTCCATTTCGCCGGTGGAAGAACTGCGCTGGCTCGAATACGGCCAGCGACTGCTCACCCGTCGCCGCAACATCGCCGCCCGCCAGCCCGGGGCCAGCGTGGGCGAGACGCTGTGGCGCGGCGCTCTGGCCGGCGGCGCGCGCGCCAGCGGCTTGCCGGGCGGCGAGTTGCATGCCGGCGCGCCCGCCGACCTGATCGTGCTGGACGAAAACTCGCCGCTGCTCGCCGCGCGCGATGAGACCTCCGTGCTCGACAGCTGGCTGTTCGCCGGCAACACGCCGCTGGCGCGCGACGTGATGCGGGGCGGTCGCTGGGTGGTGCGCGATTTCCGCCACCATGACGAGGAACGCATTGCAGCGCGGTATCGCACCGCCGTGCAGCGGATCGCCGCCGGCTGAGTCGACGGCGGCCGGCTGAACGGTTGCCATCGTGCGCCACACCCTTGTCATCGCCCGCGCGCGAATGCCGTTGATGGGGGCACTTCCCTCATCTGGAGCGTGCCATGCGTCGATTCCTGCATCGTGTTTCCGCCGCCGCGTTGCTGTTGCTGTTTGGCGCGACGCTGGCCGGCTGCGTGGTGGTGCCCGCGCGCGGGCGCGCGTGGGTGCCGGGCCACTGGGCGGCACCGCATGTCTGGGTGGGCGGGCACTGGCGTTATCGCTGAGCATGCCAGCCGGCGGCGTGACCATCGGCAGGGGTGACGGCGCCGGCGCGGGAGTATGTTGCCCGCTCGCATGCGGCATGCCGCCGCAGTCGGGAACGCGCATGAATCAGGCACGCCGCTCGGCGGGCGCCGCCATCCTGCGGGGTGGCCTGGTGGCCGGCACCATCGACATCGGCGCGGCGTCGCTGATCAACATGGTCGACCCGCTGATCATCCTGCGCGCGATCGCCAGCGGCCTGCTCGGCCGTGCGGCGTTCGCCGGCGGCTTGCCGGTGTCGCTGCTGGGGCTGGTGCTGCAGTGGGCGATGTCGCTGCTGATCGCGGCGATCTTCGTGCTGGCCGCGCAGCGCCTGGCGTGGATGGGTCGCCGCTGGATCGCGGCGGGTCTGGCCTACGGCGTGGTGGTCTTCGTGGTGATGGAGTTCGTGGTGGTGCCGCTGTCGGCCGCGAAGAATCCGCACTTCACGGTGCTGTCGCTGCTGGAGAACGTGCTGGCAATGCTGCTGTACGGCCTGATCATCGCGTTCTTCGCGCGGCGGGTGCGCTAAGCTTTCCGGTCTTTCCGGTTCGCGCGCAGCGCAGGCATTGGACGTGACGACAGCTTCGATGCCCGCGGCGGTGCCCTCATCCCCGGACGCCGCCGCGCGCTACATCCATCACGGCACGCCAGACTTCCGCCGCACCAATCTCGCCCTGTTCGCCGCCGGCTTCGCCACGTTCGGCCTGCTGTACTGCGTGCAGCCGCTGATGCCGGAGTTCAGCCGCCACTACGGGGTGAGCGAGGCGGGCGCGGCGCTGTCGTTGTCGTTGACCACCGGGGTGCTGGCGTTCGCGATGCTGTTTGCCGGCGCGCTGTCGGACGCGTGGGGACGCAAGTCGCTGATGGTGGCCTCGCTGCTCAGCTCGGCGGTGCTGGTGCTGGTGACTGCGATGATGCCGGACTGGTACGCACTGCTGGTGGTGCGCACGCTGCTGGGGCTGACCCTGAGCGGCTTGCCGGCGGTGGCGATGACCTATCTCAGCGAGGAGATGCACGTCGAGTCGATCGGCCTGGGCATGGGCCTGTACATCAGCGGCAGTGCGGTAGGCGGCATGGGCGGGCGGCTGATCACCGGGGTGCTGGCGGACTTCTTCGGCTGGCGCGTCGGGGTGGCGGTGGTGGCGGTGATCGGCCTCGTCGCCGCGCTGGTGTTCTGGCGGATGCTGCCGGCCTCGCGGCATTTCACGCCGCAGCCGTTGCGCTGGCGCACGGTCGCGGGACGCTTCAACGGCATCTTCCATGACCGCGGTTTGCCGTGGCTGTTCGTCGAAGGCTTCCTGCTGCTCGGCGCGTTCGTCACCGTCTACAACTATCTCGGCTATCGGCTGCTGGCGCCGCCGTACAACTTGAGCCAGGCAGTCGTGGGCCTGATCTTCGGCATCTATCTGGTGGGCACGTTCAGCTCGGCGTGGATGGGCCACCTGGCCGGCAAGCTGGGCCGGCGCAAGGTGCTGTGGACGGCGCTGGCGCTGATGCTGGCCGGGGTGGCGCTGACCACGGCGCAACCGTTGTGGCTGGTGATGGCCGGCATCGTGGCGGTGACGTTCGGCTTCTTCGGCGGCCACTCGATCGTCAGCAGCTGGGTCGGCCGCCGCGCCGGCGCGGCGAAGGCGCAGGCCGCGTCGGTCTACCTGTTCTGCTACTACATGGGCTCGAGCATTGCCGGCGCCAGCGGCGGATTGTTCTACGCCTCGCATGGCTGGGCGGGCGTGGCGTTGTTCGTCGGCGTGCTGGTGCTGCTCGGCCTGCTGATCGCGCTGTGGCTGTTCCGCCTGCCGCCGCTGGTCAACGTGGCCACGGCGCCGACGCCGATGAGCAAGGGCGCGATGGGGTAGGGCGGGCACTGCCCGCCGATGTGCGGAGTCGAGAGCGGTGAGCGCCGATGTGCGGTGCGCAGCGGCGGGCGGTGCCCGCCCTACGGGTGACGCGGAAGGTGGCGCGAGTCCGGGCTCATGGCGCGGCCGACTTCAGCATCCCGTTTACGGTGTCGTAATCGCCGTCGTTCGCGGCTGCTGGAAGCCCGAGCAGGTGGGTCATCAGCGGATACACGTCCACGTTCGGGAAGGCGGGGACTTTCGCGCCGACGCGGAACGCCGGGCCGTGCGCGATGAAGATCGCCTGCATGGCAGGCTCGGCGTTGTCGTAGCCGTGGTTGCCCAGGCTGGGCGGGTCCTTCTTCGCGGCCAGCTTGGCGCGGCTGGCGATGCGCCAGTGCACGTTGGCCAGGCAG
>MKTU01000020.1:0-28235 GCA_001898415.1 Rhodanobacter sp. 67-28
TTTGAAGTATCGTAACAGTGTATATCACAGTATTACGTTATATATGTAACGATTAGATCAGGAAATTTACGATAACTCCTATAATCGAAAGTCTTTTGGCAGTACGCTGTGTTTTCCGTGGCGTCGGACATCGGAAAGCATGACTGAGCCTGCAGTGACCCTTTTGGCGTTGCCCCAAGCCTTGCCGCCCGCCCTGTCGGGAGGTGTCGGCACCAACCGCGCACCGGCCAGTGTGGCGCGGCAGATCGCCGCCAACGACGACGTGGCCGCGATCGGCCTGTGGCTGGCGGAATATCACGACTCGCCGCATACCTTCCGCAGCTACCGCAAGGAGGCCGAGCGATTGCTGCTTTGGGCCACCCAAGTGCGTGGCAAGCCGGTGTCCAGTCTCACCCGCGAGGATGTCATCGCCTATGAGGCGTTTCTTGCCCAGCCACCGGCGACCTGGTGCGACGCCGGTCTCGCCCGTCGCGGTGAGCATCGGCGACTGTTCATCGGGCCGCTGGCCGAGCGCAGTCGCCGGCAGGCCTTGGGCATCCTGGCGGGGCTGTTCAATTACCTCGTGCGCGCTGGCTATCTCGCGGGCAGTCCGTTTGTGCTGCAGCGCCGACGGGCACGCCGCGGCCCCCGCCGCACGATCGAACGCTACCTGGACCGTGCCCTCTGGGACCAGGTGCTACGCGTCGTCGACGGCTGGCCACAGACAACTGCGCGGGAACGGCAGCGCTACGAACGCGTTCGCTGGATCCTTCGCTTTCTCTATGAAACCGCCTTGCGGGCCGCCGAAGCCGCGGCCGCCAGCGAGGGCGATTTTCAGCCTATTCGTGGCCGGTGGTGGCTGCATACCGTGGGGAAAGGCGGCGTCGAGGGCACGATTCCCCTAAGCGACGGTCTCATGGAAGACTTTGCACGCTATCGGCGCTTCCATGGACTGCCGGCGTTGCCTTCGGGCGACGGCACAGCCCCGGCCATTCTGGGCATCGCCGGACGGTCTTCCCCGCTGACACCCACGGCGGTCTACCAGATCGTCAAGGACACCTTCCGGCGCGTGGCCGACGAGCTGCAAAAGCACGATGGTGCCCAAGCCGCGCGGGTGCGGCGGGCCTCGACCCATTGGCTGCGGCATACGGCCGCCACGCACCAGGCCGAGGACGGCACCCCGATCCACCACATCCAGCAGAATCTGCGTCACAGCTCCATTGGTACGACCTCGATCTATATTCATGCGGAAGAGGATGCGCGACATGCCAGCACCACGAAGCCACGCATCGAGCCATCGGTGTCCCACGGAGACGTGCCATGACTGACCCCGACGACCGCTTTGGCATGCCAGACAGTGCGTTCAAGGCCGCCCGGAAAAGCCACGGCGTGAATAGCCCGGTTTTTCGGGCGGGCATGTATGTCCCGACTCGGCAGGAAGTAGCTACCCTTTCTGCCGCCAAACTCCTCCCGATCGTGGTCGACTGGATGTGGGAAAGCCCGTCGGAGTTGATCCCGAACAACGACCAGATTTCGCAGCTTCGCGCGATACTTCTGGCGCGTACCGATGCCGGCGAACCCGAGGTACGCGAACTCATTGTGGCCTGTGAGGATTATTTAAAGGTGTAACCACATTGCCCGTAGCAAAGTGGACAATCGGCCGGAATTTCAACTTGCGTACACACAAATGGGCACACGCTCGACACTGTTGCGTTTGGCAACTCATCGTTGGGACAGCCATATGACTACTTCACGCAAATCACTACTTTCGACGCTTGGCTCTCTGGCGCTCGCATTGGCCCTCAGTGGCGTCGCCGTGGCCCAAGACAGCACGCCCACAAGCGGCATGGACAAGATGGGTGCGATGCACTCGGACATGAAGGGCATGCACGACAACATGATGGGCATGCACATGATGCCGGCGACGGTGACGGCGGCCGATACGAAGACCGGCGTGGTTGATGTGACGACTGAGGGCATGGCCTTGAAGGTGCATTTCCCACCGTCCGCCATGGCCAGCCTGAAGGCCGGCGACAAAATCACCTTGCATATGGGTTTCAGCAAGCCGTGAATCCCCTGAACCCACCTCCAGAGTTGAGGGTGTCAGGTCACACGGGTAAGCTCCCCCTATGACCTTCTCGCTACGTCTGCTTGCTCGTTCACGTCGCCTTCGGGCGATGGGCGTGTTGGCGTGGCTGATGCTGGTCATCAACTCATTGGCCGCTGCACCGATGGGCATGACGGGAGGTCCTCACTCCCATCCCATGCACGCAACGGTCGCGGCGGTCAGTGAACACTGTCACCACCATGTGGCCGTCAAGGCATCCCGATCCTGTTGCGACGATCAGGCCGGTTGCTGCGGTGGCATGACGGGACACACCTGCAATTGTGCCGCGATGTGCAGTACCACGTTGCCACCCGGACCAGCAGTTGCCCTGATCTCGACTGCGATCACCGCCCGCTACGCCTTGCCGCTGCCCAGCAGCGCGCCTTCGTTGAATACCGCCCCTCCGTTGCGACCACCGGCGGTCTGACTCTCCCTCGTTGCTAATGAGCTTTGCGTTCGATCGTCGCGTGTCGGCGATCGCAAGCAATCGGCTGTGATCGGTATCGGTAATGTTCGATATCACCTGCCTTGGAGAGATCCCATGAACTTGTTTTCCCCGCCCCCGGCGGATCTGTCGCGGCGTCGTTTCGTGCAAGGCGTGGCCATCGGCGGTGCCGTAGCCGGCCTGGGCCTGCTGCGTCCTTCGAATGCCTGGGCGCTGACCAGCCCCGGCCAGCCCACCGTGCTGAGCGGCACCGATTTCGCACTCGATATTGCCGAAACACCGGTCAACTACACCGGCGCCACGCGTCTGGCGACCACCGTCAATGGCGGCATCCCGGGTCCAATTCTGCGCTGGAAGGAAGGCACTACGGTGAACCTTCGAGTGACCAACCGGTTACGCGTGCCGACCTCGATCCATTGGCACGGCATCATCCTGCCGTTCCAGGAAGATGGGGTGCCGGGTATCAGCTTCGACGGCATCGCTCCCGGCGAAACCTTTCTCTACCAGTTCAAGGTGCGCCAGAGCGGTACCTATTGGTACCACTCGCACTCGGGCTTCCAGGAACAGACGGGTTTGTATGGCCCGTTGGTGATCGAACCGGCCAGCCCGGATCGCCATCCGACCGATCGCGATTACGTGGTGATGCTCAACGACTGGACCGATGAAAATCCCGAGCGCATCTACGCCAAGCTAAAGAAGCAGAGCGACTACTACAACTTCGCCCAGCCCACGGTGCCGGATTTCTTTCGCGATGTGCGCGAGAAGGGGCTGGGCCAGGCCTTGGCCATGCGCAAGATGTGGAACGAGATGCGCATGAACCCGACCGATTTCGGCGACGTCTCCGGCTACACCTACACCTACCTGATGAACGGTGCGGCGCCGGCGGGCAACTGGACCGGCATCTTCAAACCCGGCGAGAAGATCCGGTTGCGCTTCATCAACGGATCGGCGCAGACGATCTTCGACGTGCGCATTCCGGGCCTGAAGATGACGGTGATCTCGGCCGATGGCCAGGACGTCGAGCCGGTGTCGGTCGACGAATTTCGCATCTCGGTGGCCGAAACCTACGACGTGATGGTCGAGCCGCAGGACGAGCGCGCGTACACGCTGTTCGCCCAGTCGATCGATCGCAGCGGCTACGCTCGCGGCACGCTGGCGCCGCGCGCCGGCATGGAAGCAGACGTGCCCAAGCCCGATCCCATTCAGTGGCTGGCCATGCAGGACATGATGGGTGCGATGGCGATGGGTGATGCCGGTCACGGGAACATGCAAGGCATGTCGGGCATGAGCGGCATGCAGGGCATGCAGGGCATGGCCGGCATGGATCACGGTGCGATGCCGGGCATGGCACCTGCGCCAGCGCCTGTGGTGCGCCACGCCCGCACCGAATACGGCCCCGGCGTGGACATGCATGTGGACATGCCGCGTACCAACCTCGACGACCCGGGCATCGGCCTGCGCGACAACGGTCGACGCGTGCTGACTTACGCCGACCTGCACACCATCGGCGGACCGATCGACGCGCGCGAACCCAGCCGGGAGATCGAGCTGCACTTGACCGGCAATATGGATCGCTTCATCTGGTCGTTCGATGGCGTGAAGTTTTCCGACGCCAAGCCGGTGCATTTCAACAGCGGCGAACGGCTGCGCATCGTGCTGGTCAACGACACCATGATGAACCATCCGATCCACCTGCACGGCATGTGGAGCGAGATGGAGAATCCCGAAGGCCAGTTCCAGGTGCGCAAGCACACCATCAACGTACAGCCGGCGCAGCGCGTCACCTACGCAGTGTCAGCCGACAACCTTGGTCGCTGGGCCTACCACTGCCATCTGCTGTATCACATGGAGGCGGGCATGTTCCGCGAGGTGGTGGTGTCATGAACATGCATCGCCGCAATACCTCAACCGTTCCGTGTCGTTCGGTGTTGCTGGCCGCACTGCTGCTGGCGTTGCCACTGGCGGTCACGGCACAGAGCGCGCCCGCGTCCAGCAGCACGACGCCAATGGACATGAGTTCCATGCCAGGGATGGATCACGGCAGCATGCCCGGCATGACGATGCCGGCTGCCGCGAGCAGCAATACGAAACCGGCGACGAAAGCGCCCGCCAAGAAAGCCAAGAAGAAACCCGTACCGACCTCATCGACGCCTGCTCCCCACGACATGGGAGGCATGCCGGGCATGGACCATAGCAGCATGCCCGGCATGGACCACGGTGCGATGCCTGCCACGCCGATGTCCGCCCATCCTCCCGCATCGGCGGCACCCACCGGCGACATGTCGGAGATGGATCACTCGTCGATGCCCGGCATGAACCCAGAAGCAATGCAAGGGATGGATCACAGTGGGATGGCCGGGATGGACCACGGCACGATGCCCCAAAAGGGACAGGGCAACATGGCCGGCATGGGCGCGATGCCGGGCATGACGATGGGACCAATGCAAGGTGGCAGCGCGCCAGCGGACGCACGCAGTGACGACTATTCCGACGGCGTCGCGGGCAGCCCCGTACAGGGGTTGCACATGCACGGCAGCGCGCCGTTCGGCATGCTGCTGATTGACCAACTCGAAGCGTTCCACGGTCGCGATGCCAACGGCCAGAGCTGGGAAGCCCAAGGCTGGTACGGCAACGACGAGGACAAGTTGTGGATTCGCACCGAAGGCGAGCGCAGCCGCGGCAAGCTGGACGATGGTGATCTCGAAGCGTTCTGGAACCACAACATCGCCACGTTCTGGAGCACTCAGCTCGGTGGCCGCCAAGACTTGGGCGTAGGCCCTAAGCGGACGTGGGCCGCGTTCGGCGTGCAAGGCCTGGCACCGTACTGGTTTGAACTGGAAGCCACCGGCTATGTCGGCGCATCAGGCCGCACGGCTGCGCGCCTGCGGGCCGAGTACGAGTTGTTGTTCACCCAGCGGTTGATCCTGCAGCCAGAAGCCGAGATCAACCTGTACGGCAGGAATGATCCGCAGCGCCGGATCGGCAGCGGTGTCTCCGACGTGCAATTCGGTCTGCGCCTGCGCTACGAGATCCGCCGCCAGTTCGCGCCGTACATCGGCGTGAACTGGGTGCGCCGCCTCGGCACCAGCGCCGACTACGCGCGGCAGGATCATCAACCCGTTCTCGACCGGCAGATCGTGGCCGGCGTCCGCATCTGGTTTTGAGGAGAAACATCATGAAGCAGCACATCAAGCATCACAGCATCACGGTTGTCGTCGTTCTGGGCGTGCTGGCCATCGGCGCAGGTGCGTTCGTGTACTCCGGCATCTACAACATCGGAGCCGACGACCACCACACCAAGCCGGTCTTTGCAGTACTTCAAACCCTGCGTGAAAACTCCATTCATGCGCGCTCCAAGGACATCGTTGTGCCTGACCTCAACGACCCGCAGTTGATACTCAAGGGGGCCGGCCAGTACGCGGCCATGTGCACTCAGTGCCATCTCAAGCCCGGTATGAAAGACTCGGAAATCCGCCCCGGCCTGTACCCGCAGCCGCCGAATCTGTCGCAGGTACGGGTGGAACCGAAGGAAGCGTTCTGGATCATCAAGCACGGCATCAAGATGAGCGCGATGCCGGCATGGGGTGGCAGCCATGACGACCCGACGATGTGGAGCATGGTCGCGTTTCTGCAGAAGCTGCCTGACATGACGCCGGCGCAATACAAGGACATGGTGGCTAAGGCTCCCGCGGATCACGACATGGACGACGAGGGTGGCCACAGCCATGGCGGGTTCGCTGACGAAGACGCCCATGGTGCTGCCGACATGCAGGACATGCAAATGCCCGCCAAGCTCGAATCCGGGCACAGCCACGATGCGGCCGCCGCGGAAGGGCATGATCACGAACATGTCGAGGCGGCTCCTCCGGTTGAAGCGCCATTGTCGATGGAAGGCATGAAAGCGAAAGCGGTGCCGGCGGCTGAGGCCGTGGCGCAAGCGTTCCACACAGCCTTGCAGCACGGTGATCGAGCGGCGGTGCTCGCTTTGCTGGCACCCAATGCCAGCATCAGCGAAGGCGGCCATACGCAGTTGCGTGATGACTACGCTAACGGCCATCTCGGCGAGGACATCGCGTTCCTGAAGGACGCGAAGATCACCCCCGTCTCGCTGGGCTCGATGCCGATGGGCGACGCCGCCATGGTCGGCAGCGAGAGCGACATCCAGGCCACGGTCAAGGGCAAGCTGACCACGCTGCGCAGCCGCGAACTGCTCAACCTCAAGAAGGATGGCAAGGGCTGGAAGATCGTGTCCATCCAATGGCAATCCGCACCGGTATCGGGAGAGTGACCGTGAAGCGAATGAGCATCTCAGCCATGAATACAAGAAACGTTTTGTTCGCAGCAATCTCCGTTGTTTCCTTCAGCGCGCTTGGTGCCTGCACCCACCCCGTCGATGCGCAGTCCAGCCAGCCATCCTCCGCGACCATCCATGCCGCAACAGCGAGCTCACCGGACGCATCGCTTCCGGTCATGCTGGTGCACAAGAGCGCTACGTGTGGATGTTGCGGCGCGTGGGTCGATCATATGCGTGCCGCCGGCTTCAACGTCGACGTGCGCGATGTCGACGACCTCGATTCGGTGAAGAGTCGGGTCGGCATTCCGGCCGGCAAAGGGTCATGCCATACCGCCGAAGTGGGCGGCTATTTCGTCGAAGGCCATGTGCCAGCGCTAGACATCAAGCGGCTCCTGGCTGAAAAGCCCGATGCCAAGGGTCTCGTCGTGCCGGGCATGCCGGCCGGCTCGCCGGGCATGGAGATGCCCGATGGCCGCGTCCAGCCTTACGTGGTTGAGCTGGTCAGCCGCGACGGCACGACGTCCGACTTCGCCCACCACGGGCATTGACACGCCGATCAACGTCAAGCCTTTGCCGCTGTCACGAGAGGATGCATGAACACCCACCATCACTACGCGGGCGCCGACCACGGACGTCACACCCACCTCGGTCCGGGGACAACCGCGATCGATCCGGTGTGCGGCATGCAGGTCAATCCAGATCGGACCGCCCATCACGCCGAGCATGAAGGGGTAACGCACCATTTCTGCTCGGCGCGTTGCCTGGAACGCTTCGTGGCGGATCCGGCCAAATATCTGACCCCGCGTCCCGATGACGCCCCCGCGCAGGCACCGGCGGGAACACTGTATGTCTGCCCGATGCATCCGCAAGTGCGCCAGGAAGGCCCCGGCATCTGCCCGATCTGCGGCATGGCGCTGGAGCCGGAAATGCCAGGGCTGGAGGATGAAGATAACCCCGAACTGCGTGATTTCAGCCGTCGCTTCTGGTGGACCTTGCCGGCGACGCTGGTGGTGCTGGTGCTGGCGATGTTCGGCCACCGCTTTCCCCGGCTGCCGGTGGACACCCGGACCTGGATCGAACTGGTACTGACCACGCCGGTGGTGTTGTGGGCAGGCTGGCCGTTCTTCGTTCGATGCGTGCAGTCAGTCCGCAACTTCAGCCCCAACATGTGGACCCTGATCGGCATTGGCGTCGGTGCGGCGTTCGGCTACAGCATCGTCGCCACCATGGCACCGGACCTGTTCCCGGAGTCGTTCCACGAGCACGGCCGCGTGGGCGTCTACTTCGAGGCCGCTGCGGTGATCGTCTCGCTGACCCTGCTCGGCCAGCTACTCGAACTGCGTGCCCGCTCGAAGACATCGACGGCCCTGAAGGCCCTGCTGGGGCTGGCGCCAAAGACCGCACGCCGCCTGCGCGACGATGGCGGCGAGGAGGATGTCGAACTCAGCCACGTTCACGTCGGTGACCGCCTGCGGGTACGCCCTGGTGAAAAGGTGCCAGTGGACGGCGAAGTGGTCGAAGGGCGCTCCCATGTCGACGAGTCGATGCTGACTGGGGAGCCCGTCCCGGTCGAAAAGAGTGTTGGTTCCAGCGTGATCGGCGCGACCCTTAACGGCACCGGCAGCCTCGTGATCCGGGCGGAGAAAGTCGGTTCGGCGACGGTGCTGTCGCAGATCGTACAACTGGTCGCGCAGGCGCAACGTTCGCGCGCACCGATGCAGCGCATGGCCGACAAGGTGGCTTACTGGTTCGTGCTGGCGGTCCTGGCGATTGCCGTTGCCACCTTCTTCGTGTGGGGGCTGTTCGGTCCGGAACCGTCGTGGACGTTCGCTGTTCTAAACGCGATCTCGGTACTGATCATCGCCTGCCCCTGCGCGCTGGGACTGGCCACGCCGATGTCGATCATGGTGGCGACCGGCCGTGCCGCCGGGGAAGGCGTGTTGTTCCGCGATGCCGAGGCGATCGAGAACCTCCGCAAGATCGACACCCTGATCGTGGACAAGACCGGAACCCTGACCGAGGGACGTCCGGCGTTCCACACCGCGCTCGCAGCCGAAGGGTTCACCAAGCAAGAGGTGCTGCGCCTGGCGGCCAGCCTCGATCAGGGTAGCGAGCATCCACTGGCCGACGCGATCGTCGCGGAAGCCCGTCGTCGCGGCCTGACGCTGGAAACGCCGGAGAGCTTCGAGTCATCCACCGGCATCGGGGTACGCGGCAAGGTGGGTGGCGCCATCCTGGCGATCGGCAATACCGCGCTGATGCACGAGGTCGGGGTCGATGCCTCCGTTCTTTCCACACCGGCCGAAGAGCTGCGCCGGGCCGGTGCCAGCGTGATGTATCTGGCGGTCGATGGCGTCCTGGCCGGCCTGCTTGCGGTGGCCGATCCGATCAAGGCCAGCACCGCCGCCGCCATCGCATCGCTGCACGATGCGGGCCTGAAAATCGTGATGGCCACCGGCGACGGTGTCACCACCGCCCATGCGGTCGCACGCACCTTAGGCATCGACGAAGTCCATGGCGAGGTCCGCCCGAAGGACAAAATCGAACTTGTACAACAGTTGCAAGCCAAGGGACACCGGGTCGCGATGGCCGGCGACGGAATCAATGACGCACCCGCGCTTGCCGGAGCCGATGTCGGCATCGCGATGGGCACCGGTACCGACGTGGCGATGTCGAGCGCACAGGTGACACTGGTGAAGGGCGACTTGCGCGGCATCGTGCGGGCACGGTCGATTTCCAACGACACCGTCGCCAACATGAAGCAGAACCTGGGTTTTGCGTTCCTCTACAACGCGCTGGGCGTACCGATTGCGGCCGGCGTGCTGTACCCCGTGACGGGCCTGTTGCTCAGCCCGATGATTGCCGCTTTGGCGATGAGCTTGAGTTCCGTGTCGGTGGTTGCCAACGCATTGCGGCTGGGCCGGAAGCGGCATGGCTGAGATGCCAACGCCGACGAATGAAGCCTCGATGCCGCTGCTGAGGGCGCGTGACGCCGACATCGACGCAATGTGTGACCCGGCTGACAACCCCTAGTTGATTCAAGTCAAGGCAATCCTGGGTATTTCGGGATAAATTGTTGCTCATGGCCCGTCCTTTCCGCATGCATCGCACCACACGTTGCCGCCTTATCTGGTTGGTGACGCTGCTGATGCTTTGGCAGCAGACGGCATTGGCTGCCTACGTTTGTCCGACGGTGCCTGAAGCGACGTCGGCGGCTGCGCTGATGAACTCGATGCCGAGCATGGACGACGGCTGCGCACAGATGCAGGGCACCTCCGCCAGCCCGCTGTGCCAGAAACATTGCCTGCCGGACCGCGTCACCCAGGTCGACACGCGCACGGCGTCCGTGCCGCTCAGCACTTTGACGGCGATACCGCCGTTGCTGATGTCGGTAGCGGTTGTTGCGCTTCCGTCGGATCGATCGATCCAACGAATCGATGAACTGCGAGCGCCACCCCCGCCGCCCATATTGTTGTTTTGCTCACTCCTGATCTGATCTGACACGCCGCGGTATTGCCGAGGTGGCGTTGTGTCCGCACGGGCGCGTCGCAAGTCGCAGGTTCACGGGAGTGTTGACTCATGTGGTTCTCTCATGTTTTCCGATGCCGTAGGGTGTCGGTACTGGCCATGGTTCTTTGCGGAGCCGTGGCTGTCACGGCGCATGCCGCGCAATCGCCGCTGACGCTCGAAGCGGCGGTTCGCCAAGGTCTGGCGCGTGCGCCCTTGCTGGATGCCCGATCCGCCGATATTCGGGCTGCTCGCGAGGAAGCCGTTCGCGCCGGTCGGTTGCCGGATCCGTCGCTGACGGCCGGGCTCTCCAACTATCCGGTGACGGGCGCCGAGGCGTTCAACTTGCGCGCGGACGGCATGACCATGCGCACGATCGGGATCGGACAGACCATCCCGTCACGGGCAGCGCGCGCTGCCGATCGCACGCTGGCCGCTGCACAAATCGATGCCGCCGAAAGTGAGCATGTGGCCGCCGCCCAGACGGTGCGCGAACGCATTGCGGATGCCTGGATCGAGGTGTGGGCCACGCAGCAGAAGCGTGCGCTGCTGGACGAGTTGCGCAGCGAGAGCGCGCTGGCCGTGCAGATCACGCAGGCGCGCCTGCGCGGCGGCGAAGGCGGCGCCACCGATGCGCTGGCAGCGCGTACCGAGGCGGCCACACTGGACAACCGGCTGGAGGCCGTCGATGCGGATTTCATCGCCGCCCAAGCGGGCCTGCAGCGGTGGCTGGGCCCAAGTGTTCCCGTCCTAGCCGAGGCGCCGGATTTTGGTCATCTGCCGGTCACGGCGGATCGCCTGGAGCTGCACATCGACCAACAGGCGCCGATGCAGGCGTGGCAGGCACGCGAACAGGTGGCACAGGCCGCGCTGGCACAGGCGCGGGCGGCCAGACACCCAGACTGGAACGTGTCGGTGGATTATGGCCGGCGTGCGCCGGGGCTTCCCGACATGGTGACATTGCAAGTGGGTGTGAGCTTGCCGCTGTTCACCCGCAACCGGCAGGATCGCGGTATCAGCGCCAAACAGGCGCAGTGGGACGCGGTACAGGCCGACCACGAAGATGCCCGCCGCGCCCAGCGCGAGGCGGTCGCACGCGCAATCACCAGTTGGCAGGGTTGGGGTCGACAGATCCAGCGTTACCAAGACACCTTGCTTCCACTCGCCCGTGATCGCGCGCGTACGGCGCTCGCCGGATACCGTGGCGGCAGTGCGATGCAGCCATGGCTCGACGCCCGTCGTGACGAAATCGAACAGCGGCTGGCCTATGCCGAGGCGCTGGCGACCCATGCGCGCCTGTGGGCCGCGCTGGCTTATCTGCTACCCAATTCGGAGACGACGCCATGAAGCGCGCGCCCATGAAACCTGTCCTGATGATTTTCGCCGGCGTCTTGCTCGCGGCGGTACTGCTGGTGGTCGGCTATTTCGGTGGTCGTCGTCATGCACCGTCGACACCGGCGCACACCGGCAGTGTTGCGTCGACCAAGTCGGCCGGCGACAGAAAAATTCTGTACTGGTACGACCCGATGGTGCCTCAACAGCATTTTGACAAACCAGGCCTGTCGCCGATGGGCATGGAGATGATCGCCAAATATGCCGATGAAGGAGTGGCCAAGGACGGCATCCAGATCGATCCGGCCACGGTGCAAAATCTGGGTGTTCGTACGGCGCCGGTCGAGCGGCGGGTGCTGGCGTCGGCGATCGAGGTACCCGGCACCATCACTTGGGATCTGCGCCAGGCCAGCACGATCAGTGCGCGGGTCGATGCGGTGATCGCCAGACTCGATGTGCGTGCGCCGTACACCGCGGTCGCTTCCGGTGCGCCACTGGCCGAGTTGCTGGCGCCGCAATGGAACAGCGCGCTGGCTGAATACGCAGCGTTGGAGCAGGCACAGTCGGCCGATGCGCGCGACCTGCGCGCTGCGGCACGGCAGCGTTTGCAGGTGCTGGGTCTCACTGCGGCGGACATCCGGTCAGCGCGCCATGGTGCGGGTGCCGCGATCACGCTGCATGCGCCGGCGGCGGGCGTCGTCACCACGCTGGACGTGCGCGAAGGTCAGCGCGTCAGTGCGGGGCAGACGCTGATGACCTTGAACGGCCTGTCCACCGTGTGGATTGAGGCGGCATTGCCGCAGGCGGTGGCGGCGACGGTGCGCCGCGGCACGCCGGTCACCGTCACGGTCAATGGGCTGCCGGATCGCATGTTCCACGGCACGGTCGAAACCGTGCTGCCGGATATCGACGGCGCGACACGCACGCAGCGGGCGCGCATCGTGCTCGACAACCCCGATGCCGTGTTGAGTCCCGGCATGTTCGCCACCGTGCAACTCAACCCGACCCCCGGCGCCGCGATGCCGGTGATACCCGACGACGCGTTGATTGCCACCGGCAACCAGGCACGGGTGATCGTTGCCGATGCCGAAGGGCACTTTCGTGCCGTCGCGGTGCGGATCGGGCGTGCGGCCGGCGGCTACACGGAAATTCTCGCTGGCCTCGAAGGCGGCGAGAAGGTGGTGGTCTCCGGCCAGTTCCTGATCGATTCGGAGGCGAGTTTGTCCGGTGCGCTGGAGCGGTTGAACGATCCTGCGACGAACCCGGCCCCCGCCAGCGGCACGCCGATGCCGAACATGAATATGCACGGAGCACACCCATGATTGCCGCCCTGATTCGTGCTGCGATCGCGCATCGGCTGTTCGTGCTGCTGGCGGCGCTGACGCTGGCCCTGATCGGCGTGTACTCGGTGACGCGCACGCCGGTCGATGCGCTGCCGGATCTGTCCGACACCCAGGTGATCATCCGCACCAGTTGGCCGGGCCAGTCGCCGCAGGTGGTCGAGGATCAGATCACCTATCCACTGGCGACGACGATGCTGTCGGTGCCGGGGGCGAAGAGCGTGCGCGCCTATTCGTTCTTCGGCGATTCCTTCGTCTACGTGTTGTTCGACGACAGCACCGATCTGTACTGGGCGCGGTCGCGCGTCCTGGAGTACCTGAGCCAGGTGCGCGACCGCCTGCCGACCGGTGTCACGCCGGCATTGGGCCCGGACGCCACCGGCCTGGGCTGGATCTATGAATACGCGCTGGTCGACCGCACCGGAAAGCACGACCTCGGTCAACTGCGTGCCTTGCAGGACTGGTTTCTCCGCTATCAGTTGAAGACCGTGCCGGACGTGGCCGAGGTGGCCAGCCTCGGCGGCATGGAGCGCGCGTGGCAAATCGTGCCCGATCCGCAAGCGCTGGCGGCGCGTGGGATCACCGTGGCGCAACTGGTGGATGCGGTGAACGGTGCGAACGGCGCCAATGGTGGTTCGGTGATCGAGCAGGGCGAGGCGGAAATGATGGTGCGCAGCGAAGGCTATCTGCGCAGCCGGGAGGATTTCGAGAAGGTGCCGATCGCCAGCAATGTCGGCGGTGTGCCGGTACTGCTGCGCGACGTGGCGGCGGTACGCCGTGGCCCAACGTTCCGCCGTGGCATCACCGAGCTGGACGGCCAGGGCGAAGTCGCCGGCGGGGTGATCGTTCTGCGTTCCGGCAAGAACGCCAAGGCGGCGATCGAGGCGGTGAAGGCCAGGCTGAGCGAGCTCAAGCACAGCCTGCCGGCAGGCGTCGAAATCGTGCCGACCTACGATCGCTCGCAGCTGATTGATGCCGCGGTGGAAAACCTGTGGGGCAAGCTGCTGGAAGAGTTTCTGGTGGTTGCGCTGGTCTGCGCGCTGTTCCTCGGCCATCTGCGCTCGGCGCTGGTGGCGGTGATCACGCTGCCACTGGGCGTGCTGGTCGCGTTCATCGCGCTGCACCTGCAGGGCGTGACGGCAAATCTGATGTCGCTGGGCGGCATCGCGATCGCGATCGGCGCGATGGTCGATGCGGCCGTGGTGATGATCGAAAACACGCACAAGCATCTGGAGCATTGGCGGCATACCCATGATGGCGAGGAACCGCAGGGGGCCGTGCGCTGGTCGCTGATCGCCGACGCCAGCGCCGAAGTGGGCCCGGCGCTGTTCGTGAGCCTGCTGATCATCGCGCTGTCGTTCGTGCCGGTGTTTGCGCTGGAGGGGCAAGAAGGCAAGTTGTTCAAGCCGCTCGCGTTCACCAAGACCTACGCGATGGCCGCGGCGGCCGGCCTCGCGGTGACGCTGGTGCCCGTATTAATGGGCTATCTGGTGCGCGGTCGCATCCGCGACGAGCGCACCAACCCGCTCAATCGTGGCCTGATCGCGCTGTACCGCCCGATCCTGGAGGCGGTGCTGCGTTACCCGAAAGCCACGCTGCTGTTGGCCGGAATTCTGCTGCTCAGCGCCGTGGTTCCCTCCAGCCGGCTGGGCAGCGAATTCATGCCGGCGATGGACGAAGGCACACTGCTGTACATGCCGACTGCCTTGCCGGGATTGTCGGCCGGCAAGGCGGCCCAACTGCTGCAACTGACTGATCGCATGATCAAGACCGTGCCGGAGGTCGATCACGTGTTCGGCAAAGCCGGGCGTGCAGAGACCGCCACCGATCCGGCCCCGCTGGAGATGTTCGAGACCACCATCACCTTCAAGCCGAAGGATCAATGGCGGCCCGGCATGACGATGGACAAGCTCAAGGCGGAGCTGGATAAGGCCGTGCACGTACCGGGGCTGACCAACCTTTTCGTGCCACCGATCCGCAATCGCATCGACATGCTGGCCACCGGCATCAAGAGCCCGATCGGCATCAAGGTATTGGGCACGGATCCGGCGGTCCTGCAAACGGTCGCGGATCAGATCGAAGTGGTGGCGAAAGGTGTGCCCGGGGTCGGTTCGGCGATTGCCGAGCGTGCCGCCAGCGGGCGCTATGTGGACGTGCATATCCGCCGTGACGAGGCGGCCCGCTATGGATTAACCCAGCAGCAACTGCAGCAGCTGATCGCCACCGTCGTTGGCGGGGATCCGGTCGGACAAACGGTGGAGGGACGCGAACGCTATCCGATCGTGGTGCGCTACCCGCGCGTCAGGCGTGACTCGGTGGCGGCGCTACGGCAGCTGCCCATCGTCGCTGCGAATGGCGCACAGATCACGCTGGCCCAGGTCGCCGACATCCGTATTGACGAAGGGCCCTCCATGCTGAAGAGCGAGAACGGCCAGCTGGCCACCTATGTCTACGTTGACAACGAGGGCCGCGACCTCGGTGCGGTGGTCGCCGACCTGCAACGCGCCGTGGCGCAGCAGGTCCGGTTGCCACCAGGTGTCACCGTGGCCTGGTCGGGCCAGTTCGAATACCTGGCCAGCGCCATGAAGCGCCTCGAACTGGTGGTACCCCTGGCGCTGCTAATCATCTTCGGCCTGATCTACGTGGTATTTCGTCGCGCGAGCGAGACCGCGCTGATCATGGCCAGCGTACCGCTGTCGCTGGTCGGCGGGCTATGGTTGATCTGGCTGCTCGGCCACGCGGTGTCGGTGGCGACCATGATCGGCTTCATCGCGCTGGCGGGCGTCGCTGCCGAGTTCGGCGTGGTGATGCTGCTGTACCTGCGCCATGCCTGGGATCACCAACTCGCGCTCGACCCGCACGCCGGCCCGGAAGCACTGGACGAAGCGATCCGCGAAGGCGCGGTGCAGCGCGTGCGACCTAAAGCGATGACCGTGGCGGTGATCCTCGCCGGCCTGTTCCCGATCCTGCTCGGCCACGGCGCGGGATCGGAAGTCATGCAGCGGATCGCCGCACCGATGATCGGCGGCATGCTCACTGCCCCGTTGCTTTCGATGCTGGTCATCCCCGCCGCGTTCCACTTGCTGGTGCTGCGCCGATTGCGTCGAGCGCGAGCCGAGCGAACGGACCCCGCTTTTCACTCCAACCTGAAAGGAAACTGATCCATGAAAAAGCACATCTTTACCATCGCACTCACCGCGGCCCTGGCCTCGACTTCCGCCATGGTTGGTGCTCAACAGATGGACCCCAACATGGCCGGCATGCATGACACCAAGCCGGCGGATGTGGAGGGTGTGGGCGTGATCAAGGCGATCGATGTGGCCAAGGCCACCGTCACGCTGCAACATGAGGCGATCACCGCGATCGGCTGGCCGGCGATGACGATGCCGTTCAAAGTGGCTTCGTCGGATCTGCTGAAGAACGTGAAAGTCGGCGACAAGGTGAAGTTCGGTCTTCATCCTGATGGCATGAACAGCACGGTGACGTTGATCAAACTGGCGCAGTAGAAATAAGCAGGCGCCCTGCGCAGCTCGTGACAGGTGGCCTTTCCGTGTCACGAGCTGCATCGCCCGAATGTGCCGGCATTGGTTATTGCGGTGGACGGAGACTAGATCTGCGGTGATCGAAGCTCGCGATGGCCGCATGTTGGCCGAATTCGTTCCTGCGGTACACGCTGGTCTTTCCGCATGCCGGACGTCCAGTCGCGGGGATCAGGCTGGCCGATGCTTGTTGGTGCCTCCATATACCGTCGTACATGATGCCTGGTAGCGCAGTCAGTTCCGCGGCTGGCTTTGGTTGCCATGGCGATACGTCGCTACGCCATGAATCAGACGTGCCGCGACACGAGCCGTGGCGCCTGCGGGGTCCAGCCGCGGGCAAAGTTCCGCGACATCGAACAGGCGCAGCCGCCCGGTTCGCGCGATGGCGTGCACGATGGGCTCCACGACCTCCAGGGCGACGCCTCGTGCACTCGGTGCGCTGACGCCAGGTGCGGTGGCTTCGGGGAGCACGTCCAGACACATCGTGAGGTAGATGACGTCGGCGGAGTTCAATCGAACCATCATGGCGGCGATGACCGCTTCAACCTGGGGAAGGGTGAGTTCCTCATCGCGCCAGTAACGGGCACCGACGGCGTCGGCGGTGGCAAACAGTCGACGGGTGTTGGCAGAACGGCTGACGCCGAGACACAAGTAGTCGAGCTCGATGCCGTTCGTCTTGGCATGCCGGATGGCTTGCAGGAATGGAGTGCCTGAGTTTGCCGTCGGACCGTCACGCAGATCCAGGTGGGCGTCCAGGTTGACGATCGCGATGCGCTGGCTGCGACAGCTTGCGCTGCCGGCCAGCCCCAGGTAACTCGCATACGCGATTTCATGTCCGCCACCGAGCCCGATGGGCAGGTGACCTGCATCGATCAATGCGGAGATGCGTGCGGCAAACTGGTGCTGGGCATGTTCGAGATTGCCCCCGGAGCAGATTTCGTCGCCGGCGTCGTACAGCGGCCCGTCGTGCGCAACCGGCAGGTTGGCCAATGCCTGCCGCAACGCAGCGGGCCCTTCCGCCGCACCGGTACGTCCGCCGTTGCGTCTGACGCCCTCATCGCTGGCGAAACCGACCAAGGCAACGCCGGGAGCGGCGCCTGGCGTGACTGGACGCACCACTTGGTGCCAACGAAACGTCTCCGAGTCGTCAGATGAGTCGACACGGCCCCGCCATCCCTCCATCACGCGGATGGCTCGACAAAGACATTGCCGAGTACCGTCGCGAAGGCGTCAGCAGTGATCAAATCGTCGGCTTGGGCGATGTCTGCGGCGAAATAGCGATCCTCGGCGTAGCGTGGCACTACGCGGCGCACGAGAGCATGGACGGCTTCGAGCGGTTCAGAGGATTGCAGCGGGCGTCGGAAGTCGAGGCCTTGGCAGGCGGCCAGCAACTCGATCGCCACGATGCGCCGGACATTGGTCGCCACGTCGATGGCCTTGCGCGCGGCGAACGTGGCCATGCTGACGTGATCCTCCTGATTGGCCGAGGTGGGAATCGAGTCGATGCTGGCCGGATGCGCGAGTGTCTTGTTCTCGCTGGCCAGAGACGCGGCAGTGACGTGGGCGATCATGAAGCCGGAGTTGATACCCGGATCATCGACGAGAAACGCAGGCAGACCGGACAGCGTGGCATCGACCAGCAGCGCGATCCGGCGTTCGGCCAGCGCGCCGACTTCGGCAATCGCAATGGCGATCTGGTCGGCTGCGAACGCGACCGGCTCGGCGTGGAAGTTACCGCCGGATAGCACTTCGCCGTCGTCCGGAAAGACCAACGGGTTGTCGGAAACCGCATTGGCTTCGATCCGCAGTGTGGTGGCTGCCTGGCTCAGAAGATCCAAACATGCCCCCATGACTTGAGGCTGACAACGTAGGCTGTAGGGGTCCTGGACGCGCGTGTCGTTCTGTCGATGCGACTCGCGAATCGCGCTGCCCGCCAGCAATTGCCGGTAGAACCCAGCGACACGTATCTGGCCAGGCTGGCCACGCACTATATGGATGCGGGGATCGAAGGGTGTGTCCGAGCCGGCAGCCGCATCGATCGAGAGCGAGCCGGCGACCACGGCCGCGGAAAACGCCTGTTCGGCAGCAAACAATGCCATCAGCGCGATGCCGGTGGAGACTTGGGTGCCGTTGAGCAAGGCCAGACCTTCCTTGGCGGCCAAGCGTATCGGCGTGATACCGGCTTGCGCCAGGGCATCTGCGGCTGGCATCCGCACGCCGTTCACGCGCACGTCGCCCTCGCCCATCGCAGCCAGGGTCAGATGAGCCAAGGGGGCCAAGTCACCCGAGGCACCGACGGAACCCTGTGCAGGGATACAGGCGTATATCTGCGCGTTATGCAAGGCAACGAGTGTCTGCACTACCTCCCAGCGCACGCCTGAATAGCCGCGAGCCAGGGAGACGATCTTCAGCACCAGGATCAGTCGGACAGTGGCATCTTCGAGCAAGCGGCCCACTCCTGCAGCATGGGAGCGCACGAGATTGGTCTGTAATTGCTCAAGTTGGTCGTCAGCAATCTGGACGTGGGCAAGCTTGCCGAAGCCGGTATTGATGCCATACACCGGCACACCTGCGGTGACCACGGTTTGCACAGTGGCGGCGGCTGCGCGCACTGGTGCTTCGCACTCCGCTGCCAGTTCGATCGGCGTGTGCGAAGCGGCGAGACCGCGCAATTGAGCCAGCATCAGCCGGCCGGGGGTAAGAGTCAGCATGGGATGATCATCCGGTGATGGCGGGCAGGTTCAGGCCGTGTTCGCGTGCGCACTGCAACGCGGTTTCATAGCCGGCGTCGGCATGGCGCATGACGCCGGTTGCCGGGTCGTTCCAAAGCACGTGCTCCAGGCGTCTGGCTGCTGCATCTGTGCCATCGCAGACGATCACTACGCCCGAGTGCTGCGAGAAGCCCATGCCGACGCCGCCACCGTGGTGCAGGCTGACCCAGGTAGCGCCACCGGACGTGGCCAGCAATGCGTTGAGCAGCGGCCAATCGGAAACGGCGTCGGATCCGTCGCGCATGGCTTCGGTTTCACGATTGGGGCTGGCGACCGAGCCGCAATCGAGGTGATCACGACCGATGACGATGGGCGCTGTCAGTTCTCCGGTGCGCACCATCTCGTTGAAGGCCAGGGCCGCGCGATGGCGCTGGCCTAGACCGAGCCAGCAAATGCGCGCCGGTAAGCCCTGGAAAGCGATGCGATCGCGCGCTTGATCCAGCCAGTCATGCAGGTGTGCATCCTCTGGAAAGAGTTCCTTGATCTTCGCATCGGTGCGATAGATGTCTTCCGGGTCCCCAGACAGCGCGACCCAGCGGAACGGCCCTTTGCCTTGGCAAAACAGCGGACGAATGCAGGCTGGCACGAAGCCGGGAAAGGCAAACGCGTCTCGGACGCCTTGATCCAACGCGACCTGGCGGATGTTGTTGCCATAGTCGATCGTCGGCACTCCCATGCGATGGAAAGCGAGCATCGCGTTGACGTGCGTTGCGCAACTGGCGGCGGCGGCCCGGGTCAGCGCCTGTTGCTGCGCCGGGTTGCCACGGCGAGCGGATTCCCATTGGGCAAGCGTCCAGCCAGCGGGCAGGTAACCGTTGATCAGATCGTGTGCCGAGGTCTGGTCGGTGACGGCACTGGGGCGCGCGATGCCGGCTTTCGCCAGTTCAGCGAAGCGAGGCAAGAGTTCGGCGGCGTTGCCGAGGAGGCCGACCGAGACTGGCGTGGTCGCGTTTTCAACGATCGCCAGTGCCTCCTCGATGGTGTGGGCCTTGCGATCGATGTAGCGCGTGCGCAGACGGAAGTCGATGCGCGACTCCTGACACTCGATCACGATGCAGCTCGCGCCGGCCAGCACGGCGGCGAGCGATTGCGCGCCGCCCATGCCGCCCAGGCCGGCCGTGAGAATCCACTTGCCCGACCAGTCACCTGCGTAGTGTTGACGCCCAAGCTCGACAAAGGTTTCGTAGGTGCCCTGCACGATGCCTTGCGAGCCGATATAGATCCAGGATCCGGCCGTCATCTGGCCGTACATCATCAAACCTTTGCGGTCGAGCTCGTTGAAGTGATCCCACGTAGCCCAATGCGGTACCAGGTTGGAGTTGGCCAGGAGCACTCGCGGAGCATCGACGTGGGTGCGGAAGACGCCCACGGGTTTGCCGGATTGCACCAGCAGTGTCTGGTCGTCCTCCAGCACGCGCAACGACTCGAGAATGAGGTCGAAGCTGCGCCAGTCCCTTGCGGCACGACCGATCCCTCCGTAAACCACGAGATCCTCCGGTCGCTCGGCCACGTCCGGATCGAGATTGTTCTGCAGCATTCGGTAGGCGGCTTCAGCGAGCCAGTTCTTGCAGGTCAGTGTGGTACCGTGCGGCGCCCGTACCGTGCGCGGCCCCGACTTGGGCATGGCAAGCGTATCCATGGGTGTTTCCTTCAGGAGGTTTTGAAGTCGCCGGCATTGAAGGCGCCGACGAAGCGGAACTTGCCGGCCGGGTAGCTGAGGCGAACGTAACTGGCGACATGGTCGTGCGACCAGGTGCGGCGTGTCAGTGTCAGCAATGGACTGCCTGGCTCGACAGCAAGCAGGCGCGCCAGTCGTTTGCTCGCGGCCTCGGCCTCGATTGCATGCTCGATTCGCTGCAAGGGTGCCGTGCGCATCAGGTACTGATGCGGAATTTCCTTGTAGAAATCGATCTCCAGATAGTCCGGCGCGCAGACCGGATTCACGAAGCGGTCTTCCAGCTGCAGTGGTTCATCGTCGGCCCGATGCAGCAGGCGTGAATGGTAGAGCTCGGTTCCGGTAGACATGGCAAATTGGCGCGCCGTGACGGGGCGCGCGGAAACGAGTTCACGGATCAAGATCTCCACGGTATGTTTCTGTCCGCGCGAGATGATTTCATCTCGGATGCTGCGTACTTCGAACATCGCCGACTCGGCCTTGCGCTCGGCTACAAACGTTCCTGCACCCTGCGTGCGGGTGACCATGCCGGCATCGGCCAGTTCGCGCATGGCGCGGTTGACGGTCATACGGGAGATGCCGAACTTGGAGACTAGTTCGTTCTCGCTAGGCACTTTACTCAGTGGCGGCCAGTCGCCGTTGTTGATATGGCGCAGGATATGGCGCTTGAGTTTGAGGTACTGCGGCGGACGTTCGTTCATCGCCACAGCATCGCATGTCTATACAACTTGTGGAAGTCGTCGTCGCATATCGATCGATGTGTTGCAGCCGGGGGTTGACAGGTTGAATTTGGGCATGGTACTAGATGGTATAGACAACTTTCCAGTCGGCAGCTACCACTTCATGTCCCCCTGCGTCCTACTGTTGCGGTGCCTTCTGGTTGCGGCTTTTTGCCTCAATGCCAGTGCAGTGCAATGGCGCTCGACTGCGATGGCAGGAGTACAGGTTCAACACGCCCAGAGCGGCAATCGTTCGATGGTGCATGACAGCGGATGTGACAGCAGTGCCGACTCGGGGCGCGAACGCAAGGCGGGTACGGATTGTGACTGCACCCAGGGCTGTACTTGCATGTGCGTATCCCCGGTCGCATCCGTCGACCAAGCTGTAGTATTTGCCGCCCAGCACGCTCTCGATGCGCATCCCTCTACGATGGCAGTCACGAGTACTGTTCGCACGGCCATCTCCTCCGTCTTTCGACCTCCTATCGGTTGATCTCGTCGGCCGTCCTCTGTGACGGCATGTTTGCCCGAGCAATTTTCTGTCGCGCAGCTGCGCAGACGGTGCTGCAGGCGTTCACCGATCAGATCATTCCAGACCGAATTGGGGAGTCCTTTCATGTCTTACAAGCGCAATCACCTTGCGCTGGCTATCGGCGCGCTGTTGTCCGCCGGTTTTGCCAGCACCACCTTTGCCCAGTCTACTGACACGCGGCCCGCCTCGCCGCAGGCCACCAATCTCGAGGCGGTTGCGGTGACCGGCAGCCATATCAAGGGAGCCGAAATCTCCGGCGTCGGCCCGGTAACCGTCATTGACGCCGACGAAATCGCGCGTTCCGGCGTAGTGTCGGTGGAAAATTTGCTTCAGCGGCTGCCAGCTTCGGCCGGTTTTGCCGGCAACCAGACCAATGCCTATTGGGCCGACAATGGCTATGGCACCACGCAGGTGAATCTGCGTGGCCTCGGCATCAACCGGACACTGGTTCTGCTCAACGGTCGGCGGATCGTCAACGGAGGCACCGGAGCCAATAGCTCGGTTGACTTGAACAATATCCCCGTGGCGTTGATCGATCGTATCGAGGTGCTGAAAGATGGCGCCTCGGCGATCTACGGTGCGGATGCCGTGGCCGGTGTGGTCAACATCATCACCAAGAAGAAATTCAATGGTGTCGAAGCATCGGTTCGCTACGGCCAGACCTTCCAACAGGACGGTGACGAGAAGGCGATTGATCTGGCTTGGGGAGTGAACTCTGACCGGGGCTCGCTGATGGCGGCGATCAACTACGCCGAAACCGGGGCAGTCAACATGGCGGATCGCGCGCCATGCTCGCTCGGCGAGGTCGATGGAAAGCTCGAATGCGTCGGCAGCTCTTCCACTATCGGCGGTCGCGCCTTGCTGGCTGATGGACAGAGAGTCAATTTCAATCAGGATCCCAACGGCGCGGCCAATGCCTTTCACACCTATTCACCGGCACGCGACAACTACAACTCCAACCCATACCTCAATGCGGTCAATCCGATCAAGCGTTTGAGCCTCAGTTCGTTCGGCAATTACGCGTTGACGGACGAGGTTCGTGTCTTTACCGAATTGATGTATACGAATCGGCGTTCGGATCAGCTCGCCACGCCGGGCGCAATAGGCATATACCGCCCCATTCGCATCGCAGCCGATCACCCGACCAATCCGACAGGTCAGGATCTCTTGTTGCAGCGCAGAAGGTTGCAGGAGTCGGGTCCTCGTCACTTTTATCAGGAGGTCGACACTTTTCGCACGGTGGTAGGGCTGGAAGGTCGGATCGGTACTGGCTGGGATTGGTCTGCGGCGATAAATTGGGGACGCAGTACAGGCGTTGATGGCTCGACCAACATTGCCAATTTGGATCGCGTCGATCAGACGTTGAATACGAACATCTGCAGCAATGCGCCCGGCGCGGAGATTCCCTGTGGCAACTACCTCGGCTACGGCAACCTGACTCCCAAGGTGCTCGACTATATTCTCTTCAAGAGTCGTGACAATGGTGGCAACGATCAGAAGAGTTTCACGGCGAACATCAGTGGTGAGCTGTTTGAGGTGCCGGCTCGCTTTGTCGACATGGCTACCGGCATCGAGATCCGCAAGGAACGCGGTTGGCGTGACCCGGATCAACTCACGGTGCTGGGCATCGCCAATACCAACAAGCAGGATCCGATAGCTGGCGAATACTTGGCCAAAGAGGCTTTTGCCGAGGTTGCAGTTCCACTATTGAAAGACAAGTTCCTCGCACAGTCATTGAATCTCAACGCGGCAGTGAGGTATTCCAGCTACGATATCTTCGGCAACGACAGTAACTACAAGGTTGGCTTGGACTGGCAGGTCGTCCCGTCGCTGAAGCTCCGTGCGAATTACGCCACGGCATTTCGCATCCCCAATGTGCCCGAGCTCTTCGGTGGAGTCTCGGAGGGGAATTTGACCACGACCGATCCCTGCAATGGATGGAGCAACCTGCCGGCATCATCGGTGGTTGCGCAGAATTGTCGCGCTTCTGGCGTACCGACTGGTTATACCCAGCTGGGAAATACGGTTCTGACAACTGTCGGTGGCAACCAGAAACTGCAGCCCGAGGCCGCAAAGACGATGACGGCAGGGGTGGTGTGGACGCCAACCCTGGTGAACGACCTGACGGTTACGCTGGATTACTACAAGATCAAGATCGACAACGCGATTCAGCGTATTGACGGCTCGACCAAGCTTGCGGTGTGCTACAACACGCCCGGTCTTTCGCATCCGTTCTGTTCTGCATCGAACTTCACCCGCAATCGGCAGACCGGCGAGATCGATTTCCTTTCGGCTCAGCCGGTCAACGCGGCGAGCGAGAGGCTTTCGGGCATCGACCTGGGGGCGATCTATCAGTTCGATCTGGCCGGTTGGAAGGCATCCATCAGTGCGGACGTGTCGTACTTGAAGAACTACGATGTGAAACCGTTCCCGGGTGCGGATGACATTAACTATGCAGGGAAAATCACCGGTGGTCGCGGCAGCTACACGCATTGGCGTTCGTTTACTTCGTTGACGATGATGCGTGGGTCATGGTCAGGCTCCTATAGCGTGCAGTACATCGGCGCTGCCGATGACATCAACGCCTCGCGCGGCGACATCGGCGATCGCGCACCGGGCTTGACCTATCACAACGTGCAATTGAAGTACGTTGCGAACAAGTCCCTCGACATTGCTTTCGGCATCGACAATCTCTGGGACAAGCAAGCGCCATTCATCCAGAGCTATACCGACGCAAATACCGACACCATGACCTATGACCTGCTCGGTCGGCGCTGGAACGCGAAGCTCACCTATCGTTGGTGAGTTCGTCGGGAGCTGCCGGTGTGATAGTGCCGGCAGCTATCCGATCACGTGCATCTCTGGGTTGCTTGTTAGCAGGATATTTTCAATGAAACTCGCATTTTGGGCGCGGCGCGCCCATCGATGGATCGCTCTTGTCGTGGGTGTGCAAGCACTTCTCTGGATGCTGAGCGGTCTTTACATGACCGCCATACCGATCGAGCTTATCCATGGCGATCATCTGGCGCATGTCGAAGCTGAACCGCTTTCCGAGGTGGCGGTGCGGGCCGATACCAGCGTGTTGAGTGAGCGTTATCCAGACCTGACTGGTTTCAGGCTCAAGCAGTTGATGGGGCAGACGGTATACGAGCTGCATCAGGGCGGGAAAACCACCTTGGTTGATTCCACGACCGGTGTCGAGCTGCCTCCGCTGGACGAGCATCAGGCGCGACAGTTGGCGTCGTCGTTCTACCGCGGCGACGGCACCATTCAATCCATGCACCTGCTGGAGGAAGCGCCGAGCGAGGTGGCCAAGCGACCTGTCCCTCTGTGGCAGGCCAACTTCTCGGATCGCGGCCATACGACGTTGTATCTGTCCGCGACGACGGGCGAACTGCTTGCGCGGCGACACAGCTTTTGGCGTTTGTACGATTTCCTCTGGATGTTCCACATCATGGATTACGAGACGCGTTCAAACGTGAACAACGGCCTGATGCGAGTGGCGGCTTCGGTCGGCCTGCTTTTTGCGATCAGCGGGATCTGGCTGCTGATTTACAGTTTCCGCAAGCGGAAGGCGGCGATATGAAGCCATGGATCCGCAAATTGCATAAATGGGTCGGCCTGATCATCGCGGCACAATTCGCGATCTGGACGGGAAGCGGCCTGATCATGAGCCTGCTCGATCACGACGCCGTCGAAGGTCGAGTCCACCGCGCCCACCCGCGTGAAATGCCGAGTTGGCCCGCAGGCATGCTTGCACCACAACGCGTGCTGGCGGATGCGGGGCGTCCGGTGCAGACGCTGGAAACCACATGGCTTGCGGATCGCCCGGTCTACCGGCTTGCCGACAAGGCCGATGTGTGGCTGGTGGATGCACGTACCGGGCACGGCGTGACCGTGGCTGCCGCGGTCGCGGCGATCATCGCCGCCCGCGACTACATCGGCGGCGGCAGGCCAGAGACGCCGGAGTTCCTGCCGAAGGCCAATACCGAGACCCGTGGTTACGATGGCCCCGCCTGGCGCGTATCGTTTTCCGATGGCGATGACACGACGATATATCTGTCGGCTCAGGATGGCCGCATCCTTCAACGCCGCAACGCCACCTGGCGGTTGTTCGATACGGTCATGATGCTGCATTTCATGGACTACTCGGGGCGACAGAACTTCAACAATCCCTTGGCGATATTGGCTGGCTCCGGCGGACTGTGGATGGCGTTATCGGGGATGTGGCTGCTCATCGCAAGTTTCCGCCTGAGTGAGTTCACCCCGGTTCGCTGGCGTCGGAAGCGAGACCTGGGGGTCTACGCGCCGGATGGAACGAAGCTTCGACTCGTGGAGTCGCGCGAAGGCGACAGCGTGTTTCTGGCGTTGGGGCGAAGCGGCCTGCACCTGCCATCCAATTGCGGCGGCGGCCAGAGTTGCGGCTTGTGCGCGGTCCGTGTGCGCGGCCATGCGCCTCCCTCAACGAGCTCTGATCGCGAGCACCTCACTGCCAGCCGCCTGAAGCTCGGTTATCGCTTGGCCTGTAATTTGCCGGTACATGCCGATCTCGAAGTGGAGGTGCCCGGCGATGCCGAGCTGTGGGTTGAGCAGACGGCAATCGTCGAGCGTATCACCGCAGTAACCCCGTTCCTGCGCGAGATCAGGCTGTTGCCGTCATCGCCCGTTGGACGAGAGTTTCAGCCCGGTTCGTATCTTCAGGTTCACATTCCCGACTACGCATTGCCGCGACAGCACATTGCGCACCCGGAAGAACATCGTGACGAATGGAGCGCGCTGGATTTGCCGGCAACCCTGGTCAGCAAGGAGCCGATCCGGCGCTCGTATTCGCTGTCGCTGCCGGTGGAGAAAGCCGACGGACACTTGACCTTGCTGGCCCGCTTCAGTGTGGGAAGCTCCAGCAGCAAACGTCAGTTCGTGGGCAAGGGTTCGGCGTATTTGTACTCGCTCAAACCCGGCGATTCGCTTCGCTTCAGCGGACCATTCGGTGACTTTGCTCTCCGTCCGGGCGATCGCGAAAAGATCTTTATCGGTGGAGGCGCGGGTATGGCCCCATTGCGGGCGATGATCCACTCTCGGCTCGATCAGGGGGGGCGGGAGCGGATCCATTTCTGGTATGGAGCGCGTCATCGCGGGGAGGCACCCTACATCGATGAGATGGCCGAACTGGCGTCGCGTCATTCCAACTTCACCTGGCATCTCGTGTTGTCGGAAGTAGCCGGGCAGGGTGCTGGGTCAATTCAAGGTCTGGTACACGAGGCTACCCACGAGGGCTTGCTGCGTGATCATCCGAACCTGCAGTCCTGCGAGTTCTATCTGTGCGGTCCTCCAGGCATGTTGTCGGCCACCATCAAGCTGTTGCGAAGCCTGGGTATTGATGATGAGCGCATAGCCTTCGATGACTTCAAGATCTGACACGCGGCCGGTCGTGGAGCGAGCGGGGAAAGCTATCCCGTTTTGTTGCCACCACTGTAGATTTCTGGCCTGAATTCGTGCCGGCCTTGATGACACAAGAGAAGGTAACCATCAAGCCCTGGATCGCACTCCGCACGGCAGCCATCCAGTGCAGAATCGCACCGCAATCGGCCTGCGTCTCCAAGCCGCGCTCCAGTGTGGCGACCTGGCCGCCGATACGGCGCACGCACGCAATGAGCTGCTTATGGATTACGACCAGCGGTTTCATAGGTGCCTCCGTAGTGATACCTGTCGGCGACAGCGTGCGCCCGCGTGTACGATGATAGAAATTCGCGGCGAGAGCCTCCCAGGTTACAGGAGCAACAAGGGTGGACACGAAAGCAGTCGGGCGGCTGGTCGAGCACTGGCGTGATGATGCGGGTGGCACCTACCAGAGCTGGTTCCTGTGGGATCAACGCCTGAAGAATTTCCGCTCGATCCGCCGCGGCCTGCTGGCGGTGGTGGCGGAGATCGAGGCCGGCTCGTTCGGTAATGCCTACCGTGGCTCCTCGCTGGAGACAGTGATCCACTCGATTGCCGA
>MKTU01000020.1:28252-109178 GCA_001898415.1 Rhodanobacter sp. 67-28
GTAACCAGCAAGCCTTCGGGCGCTTCCTTGGCGCCTGCCTGTGCTGTACGGAGGAGGCAGGACTGGTCGAGGCCATCCATGAGCTGGATCGCCAGGCCATCAAGGGTCTCGGCCCGGCCGCCGCCAACCTTCTCTACTTCCTGCATCCGACCTTGGCGGTGCCGTTCAACACGGCCATCGTCAACGGCTACAACGCGCTTACCGGCGCCAAGGTGAAGTTGGGTCGCTGGGAGGCGTACCTTGCGATGCGCCAAGGCATCCTCGCCCTGAACGTCGAATACCGGACACAGCTTTCCAACGACCTGGGGGCAATCGCAGGCTTCCTGTTCGACATCGGCAGCGGCCGGTACCCATTGCCGTCGGGGGCCAACACACCAGATGCGGTTTCGCAGTGGGAGGCGGATCTGGCCCGCGTCCGCGAGGAAAGCGTCGCCAGCCGCAAGGCATTGGCGGCCGCCCGGGAAGAGGACCTGACCCACACCCAAGTGCAAGGCTGGCTACGGGACCTTGGAAGAGCTTTGGGCTATGCCGTGTGGATTGCCGCCAATGATCGAGGGCGGGCTCATGCCCAAGGCACGCTCGGCGAGGGTTGCCTGCCGTGCCTTCCTGCCGCACTGGAAGCACACCGCGCAGCCGACGCGATCCGTCTGATCGACGTGCTCTGGCTTGACCCGATCAGTGACCAGGTAGTGGCGGCCTTCGAGGTCGAGCACACCACCAGCATCTACTCCGGCATCGTACGGATGCTCGACCTGGCCTTGGGCGTGCCCGACCACTTCGGCGCCCGCTACTTTTTGGTGGCACCCAAGACACGGGAGAATGATGTACGGGCCCAGTTCGCCCGCCCGGCATTCAGCCGGGTGAGCGAACTCGATTTGCGATTCCTTCCCTACAACGCGCTGGAGGAGCATCGCGAGGCCATGGCACGCTTCGGCTTCGGGATGAAGGCGCTCGACGCCATCGCGCTACCCATGGTCCAGCACGTGGCTGCGTCTGGCTAGACAGCGTAGCACCGTACTGATGTTGAAAAAAAGGGAGCATTCAGGTGACCGATGACCCACTGCCGTGCGACGTCGACTGCACAAGCGCCCATGGTGATGTACTCAACCGACGATGTGCCTGTTCCGTGGTCGATGTAGGCCGTGTGCGCGACACATTACTGTCTCGCCTGCAAATCCCCCACGCGGTCGATCCCCACAAGCACGCACATCTTTTCTCGCCTTATGCGTTGTTCGTCGACCGTGCCGCCCTTACGGCCATGGGCGCAGTCGCGGCAGCCCTCTTCAAAGTTGCCAAGAATCTCGATTACATCGCGCACGTCCTGCGCTGGGCGCCTCCCATAGGCCGGCATGACCCAAACTCGGCAGGGGGTGTTCTTGGACTGGATTTCCATTTGACAGTTGCAGGTCCGCGACTGATCGAAATCAACACGAACCCAGGGGGGCTGTTGCTCAACGCGCTGCTACTTGATGACGTCCGGTCCTGTGCGCCGGCTGCCTGGGCACCCTGGACGAGCAGAACGCTGGCGTGCGAGGCCGCCTTGACGGCTTGGCTGGAGGATGCGCGGCAACAGTGCGGGCGGATGCCAGCGCGCCTGGCTGTCGTGGACGTCGCGCCGCGCGAGCAGTTCTTGTTTCCTGAATTCGAACTCTATGCACAGGCGTTCCAGGAGCGTGGGGTGGATAGCGTGATCCGGGCCCCCGACGCTCTGTCATTTAGCCCGAAGGGCCTGCGGGACGCCCACGGGCAAATCGACGCCGTCTACAACCGCCTGACCGACTTTGCGCTAGCGGATCCGGCGAGTGCGCCATTACAGAATGCCTATCTCAAACGCGCTATCGCGCTGACCCCGCACCCCAGGGCGCATGCCCTGTTCGCGGACAAGCGCAATCTCATAGCGCTTGGCGACTCCTGGCTGCTGCGGGGGTGGGGGATCGATACAGCGTCGACCGAACGGCTGGTGCAAGTGATTCCGCCGACCGTCGAGGTAGTACCCGGGAACCGGGAAGCCCTGTGGAGAAATCGTAACGGGTATTTCTTCAAGCCTGCATCTGGATTTGGTAGTCGCGGGAGCTACCGCGGCGACAAACTGACCCGGCGGGTCTGGGATAGCATGGCTTTGGCTCCTTACGTGGCACAGGCCATCGTACCGCCGGGTGCGCGCATCGTGCACGGCGACGTTTCGCTTAAAGCCGATGTGCGCTGTTTTGCGTCAGAGTCGGGTGTGCTTTTGTTCGCGGCCAGACTCTACCAGGGCCAGACCACGAACATGCGCACGCCAAGCGGCGGCTTTGCGGCCGTGTTGACCTCGCGTGCAGCACGGCCTGATCCACGGGGATAGCGGTGCGGAACCGAGCCGGCGGTCGGCGGTCGGCGCCAAGATAGCGTCGATCGAGCAGCTCGTTCTTCTTCTTCTTCTTCTTCTTCGACCGCCACTTGCACGTGGCGCCGGGCGCGGCCCGGTGGATGGATCGGCACCAGGATGCGCCAAGCGCACGTGCTCGGGGCGGACGGCGGGTTCAAGTGGTCTTCGGCGTAGCGTCGAGCGCGGCCTGCAGACGTTCTTCGATGTCCATCGGTAGCGACGTGCGCAATACACGGCCGCCGGAGCCTTCGAGCGCTTCAATGACCTTGTCGGTCGTGATCGAGCGCGCGAGTACGAACAGCGCCGAGCAGCACGAGTTAACCTCGTGGCCAAGCTCTAGGACGAATTCATCGTCAAGGCCGTAGTCGTCGAGGCTGCCTGAAAGCGCGCCGAGTCCGGCACCCGCGGCGCCAGCAATCGTGCCACCGAGCGGGCCGGCGAAGATCAGTCCGATCAGCATGCCCCAGAAAGCCCCCGTCCACGCGCCGGCAGCCGCGAGGTTGACCGACTGCTGCAGGAACAGCTTGCCCTTGTCGTTGCGCCGTACGATGACGGCGTCGTCGAGGTCGATCAGGTATTCGCGCTGCAGGTCCTGCAGCGTCGTCAGCACCTGCGCGGCGGCGTCGGGGCGGTGGTTGTAGATCACGGCGATCAGCGTCTTCATGGCAAGTCTCCTTGTGGACCGGGGGATGAGTATCAGGGTGTAACGGGTGCGGCAGCCCGCCGCGAGGCGAGCGCGATGTAGACCATCACGCTCAACACCGCGGCGAAGAAGCACCAGACCGAGATGAACCAGTGCGCGTACACCGCGTAGGCGAGGCCGGCCGACACCAACGCGAGCACGCCGAACCAGCGGATTGCCGGGCGGCTCGACATGCCCAGCCCAAGCGTCGTCGAGGCGAGGTACAGCGTCAGCGATAGGGGCAGGAAGAAGTGCGGCGAGCGGTACTCCAAGTGGCCACCGATCGGGGCGACCTCGATAGGCGTTGCCACCATGCTCGCGAGCAGGAACAGCGCACTCACGAGCCCACCGAAACCAAGCAAGGCGAGCACCTGGCGCCGCCATGGCACGGGCTCCAGCGCACGCACCGTCCAGGGTACGAACGCGGGCCATAGCAGGTGCGAAAAGACCGAATAGATCTGCGTCGCCCAGGCACGCAGCGTGGGCGCCTCCCACGTATAACTCATCCAGATGAGGCCTTCGGTCGCCTGCTGCGCGGCGAACAGGAGCGGGATCAGCGCGAACAGGCGCTCGCCCCGAGTGCGTGCGGCGCGCAGCGCGAGCACGCCAATGCCGGTGAGCGCGACACTCGCGGTGACGCTGGCGGTGGCGGAAAAGCACATGGAGGATCTCCGGTCAGCGGGGTGCGGCGTAGCCGCCCGGCACGCCGTCGCGGGAAAGGACGACCTGCCAGAGCTGCGCATGGCGGCTGCGGAACGCGGCCATGCTGGCGTGCAGGTAGTAGCGCCACATACGGCGGAAGCGTTCGTCATAGCGTGCGGGTAGCCGGTCCCACGCCTGCTCGATGTTCTCCTGCCAGGCCTGCAGCGTGCGGTCGTAGTCGGCGCCGAGGTTGTGCCAGTCCTCGAGCACGAACAGGCCCTCACTGGCGCCGGTGATCTGCGCCGCCGACGGCAGCATCGAATTGGGAAAGATGTAGCGCTCGATCCACGGATCGGTGCGGTCGGTCGAGCGGTTTGTACCGATCGTGTGCAGCAGCGTGAGGCCATTGGGCCGCAGGCAGCGATGCACGGTCTTGAAGTAGGCGCGGTAGTTGCGCACGCCGACGTGCTCGAACATCCCGACGGAAAACACCCGGTCGAACTCGCCACGCGCCTCGCGGTAGTCCTGCACACGGATGTCCACTGGAAACCCGGCGCAGCGCTCGCGCGCGAAGACCGCCTGCTCCTTGGAGACGGTCAGGCCCACGCCGCTCACGCCGTAGTGCTCGGCGAAGTGGCGCAGGGCCTCGCCCCAGCCGCAGCCGATGTCGAGCACACGCATGCCCGGCGCGAGTTGCAGCTTGCGCGCGATCAGGTCGAGCTTGGCGACCTGCGCGGTGTCTAGTTCGTTCGCCTCGGGCCAGTAGGCGCAGCTGTAGACCAGGCGCGCGCCGAGCATGGCGCGGTAGAGATCGTTGCCCAGGTCGTAGTGGCGCTCCCCGACCTCGAATGCGCGCCGACCGCTCTGGCGGTTGAACAGCCGCGCGCGCAAGGCATCCCAGCGGTCGGCCCAGCCGATGACGGCCTCCTCCAGCCCCGCGCGCAGCAGGCGCGTAAGCATCTCGTCCAGCGCCTCGCAGTCCCAGGCGCCTTCCATTTAGGTCTCGCCGAGCGCGAGTGCGCCCTGCCGCAAGAGACGGGGATGAATACCTGGATCGTGCACGCGCATGTCCCAAGGGCGCGGACCGTCGATGCGGACGTCGGCACGTAGAAGGACAGCAGCGACGGCAGCCTGGCCGGGAACCGGGCTGCGCGTCGGTGGGGCGGTATGGGGGGCGTCACCGGAGGGCGCGGCGCGGTGGGCGGCAGGGAGAGTGGTCTGGGACATGGTCATCGTGCGTGGGTCGGGATGGGAAGGGGAAGACCAGCTGGCGAGCGCCGTCGCGCCAGCGCGAGAAGGGCGGCGGCGAGCAGGGCCACGAGAAGGGCCCCCAGGGCAGTATTCCCAGCGATGGTCGCGGCGAAGGCAACGCCACCTGCAAGACTGCCGAGCGTCTGTCCTGCGGTTGTGACCGAAGCGCGCCAGCCAAGGCTCGTGGCTTGGGCGTCACCCGCTGCGCGGGAGATCCAGTAAGTGAGTGCCGGCTGCAACACGCCGGCGCCAGCCGCCACCAGGACCACCCCGCCCGCACTCGGCCACGTTCCTCCAAGCCAAGCGAGCAATGCGAGGCCGGCGGCGGTGGCAACGAAGGCAGGCCCGACCCAGCCGAATGCACGCAGCGGATCGTGGTGCGGACGGAACACGATCGATTGGCTGAGAAGCATCACAACCCCGCAGCCGGTGAACATGAAGCCGACCTCGCGGGCGGACAAGCCCTCCACCAGGCGCGCCCGCGTCGCGAGCCCTACCTCGTAGACGCTCATTGCCGCGGCCGCCAGTGCGGCCAGCGCGAGCAACACTGCGACGTCGCGATGGCGCGGGCGCGCACTCAAGCCCGGCAAGACAATGGCTGTCGACGAGATCCCCGGCAGCTGTGCTGCGGCCGCCAGCACGAGTACCGCGACAGCGATTAGGACCGGCGCGGTCAGGTCTCCGTCGGTCGCTATCGCGCCACCCACGCCGGGACCGAACAGTCCGCCCACGAGCGCGGCGCGGCTCAGATTGGCCAGCCGCTGTGAACGGTCGCCTTCACTCGTGGCCGCATGCGAAGCCGCGGTCTGCAGTGCCGGTAGCGCGGCACTTGCGAAGACGCCCTGCAGGCCGCGCGCGAACAGCAGCATCGTTGTTCCGGAAGGCCACAGGAGCATGGTCATCGCGACGGCCTGGCCAAGCAGACTGAGTCGCACGAGCTGGTGTGCCGGGAGACGGCGGCAGGCCCTTCCCCACATCGGCGCGGTTACGACCATGGCGGCGCTGTAGACCGCCATCAGCTCGGCCGTCATGCGTGCCGGCGACTGCGCCGTGGCCACAACTGTGGGCAGGACCGGCAGCACCACAGCGTAGGCGAGCGCGACCGCTGCGCTGGCTGCCAAGGCTGGCAACGTGTTCACGATGCCGCCGGGTGCGCGCACGGTCATGGCGCGATCGCCCCGGCGCGAACGCTGCGGGGCCATACCGCTTCGCAGAGCACGTTGACTTCCGTATGGCAGGCTCCCGGAGCGCGCAGCCAGGGATGATGGTCGGCGTCCAGCATTACATGGCGCCACTGCGGGAACCGCGCCGCGAGCTCGGTTACCCGCGCCGGCGGTGCCGTCAGGTCGCGTGTGCCGTGTACACACGTCACAGGCAGGCCGGGTGGTAGGGCCGCCGCCTCGACGCGCACGTCATGCCGGTAGAGCACCTCCCACAGCGAGGTGGTAGACGAAGCCATATTGTGGAGCACAAGGTCGCGTGCGACCTCCGGCGGGACGTCGCGCACCAGATGCGGCAGCCAGTGGCCCGCCACTCGGCGGGTGACTAGGCACGCGAGTGCAGTCGCCAGCATGTTCGTGTAGACCCAGCCGCCGCGCTGGCTGGCGAACCATTCGACTGCACCGGCGCGTGAGCCGTAGTCGGGCAGGCCGAGCAGGCACAGTGCCTGGACCCGGTCGGGGTGGCGGGCGGCCAAGGCGACCGCCAGTGCCGCGCCGAGCGAATGGCCGACGAGGACGCGGGGCACACCTGGTTGGAGGGTGCGCGCGAGCGCGTCGACGTGCCGCTCGACCGTATAGCGGCACCAGGGCCGGGGCGAGTGCCCGAAACCGTAGAGATCGACCAGTTCCGTCTGCGCATGCCGGAACACCGGCGCCACCGGCGTCGAGGTCCAGTAGCGCGTGGTGCCACCGAGGCCCGGCAGGAAGGTCACCCGCAGTGGTCCCCGGCCGAGAGACTCCATATGCAGACGTTGGGGGCGCTGCGGATGTGCGGGGTCGGCGAAGCCTGGCAGCAGGGTCATGGATCGTGCGCCAGCGTATAGGCAAAGCGGGCGACGATCGACTTGGGTTCGCCAGGCACGCGCAAGACGGTGGTGAAGACATAGCGCCCCGGGCCCGGGAGCACGAACACGGCGCCGTAGCTCATCACACCGTTGATCGGCATCGGCGCCAGCGTACGGCTCACGGTCCGCCCGGCGATCGGCACGCTCGCGGTGACCTGTGCATCGGCCACGCGCGCGCCATCGCGCCGACGCTCGGCAGCGACCAGCAGGTGGTGCTCGCGCGCATAGTCCCCGCGCGGCAGCCCGTGGGCGTCCCGCGGCCCTTCGCTGTGGCCGCCAACCGCCGGCGCGGCGATCGCGACCGGCACCATGCCGAAGTAAAGTGTGTAGGCACCGACCTGCTGGACGGAGCCGCCGACGGGCACCGTTGCGGCGTGGGCAGGATCTGCAAGCACCGACAGCAGTGCGGTCAGCAGCAAGGCAAGGACACGCTTCATGGTGCAACCTCCGTGGTGTCATCTGGCAGGGGGGACGGGCCGTATGCAGGCACGGGGAACGCCCATGCGCGCGTCGACTCGGCCAGTTCAAGCTCTTCATCCACATCCACGCGCCAGGCGCCCGGGCCCCGGCCAGCATCGAGGCGTGCCGCGCCCGTGCGATTGCGCTCCGGATCGAGCACGAGACCGAGCGGCAGCAGCCGGGCGGCGATGCGATCGCGCAACCGGGGTGCCCGGCTGCCGCTGCCGCCGCAGAACACGACGTGATCCATGCCGCCAATCGCGATCGCCATCGCCGCAATGGCCTGTGCGATGCGCACGGTGAACTGCTCCAGGGCGAGTACGGCGTCTGGCCGCGTGTCGTCGAGCAGCCGGCGCATGTCGCCGTACCCGGCGATGCCCGCGAGGCCGGCCTCGTGCAGCAGGCGCTGTTCCAGCAGCGCGGCATCGGCGCCGCCGCGCAGCAGGTGGAAGATGACGCCCGGATCGAGGTCGCCGCTGCGCGTGGGCATCGGCACGCCGCCTAGGGGGGTCATGCCCATCGTGGTGTCGATGCTGCGCCCATCTTCGATCGCGGCCACACTGCAGCCGCCGCCGAGGTGGGCAATGACCACACGGCCGCGCGAGGCGCCGGGCGCGAGCGCTTCGAGCCGACGCAGCGCTGAAGCAAACGCAAGGCCGTGGAAGCCATGGCGCCGGACGCCGGCGGCGTCCAGGTCGGCGGGCAGCGGCAGGCGCCGGCTCCATTGTGCGAGGTGGGCGTGGAATGCGGTATCGAAATCCGCACCGTGCCGCGCCTGCGGCCAGCACAGGCGCGCCGCGCGCGCCAGCGCCAACCCCCCGGGTTGGTGCAGGGGCGCGAGAGCTGCGAGTGCATCGAGGACTTCGAAGGTGGGCTCGTCGAGCGCCCGTCCGGCCTCGAACGGGCCCCCATGCACGATGCGGTGCACGACGACGTCCGGCGTTCGCGCATGCGTCGGCAGTGCGTCGAGGGCAGCCTCGAGGTCGCGACCCGCGTCGCCCGTGGCGGCCAGTTCGATCCGCGCGTCTTCGCCAAATGCGGCGTCGGCAGCGGGCGCCTGCGCGTCGAACGCGAACGAGGCGGCCTTGAGCGTGACCGAGCCGAGATTGAAGGCAAGAAGGCGGCCCGTGTTCACAGGTGCCCCGAGCGGCTGATGGCAATGACCAGGCGCAGCGTGAGCAGGCCTGCCGCGGCGAACGCGATCGCAGACAGCCACGGCAGGTGGCCTGCGATGCGCGGACCGGCGTCGTGCAGGGCAAGCAGCGCGCCGCTCACGTACAAACCGAGGGTAACCATCGCGAGCGCAAGGCGATTGCCGGTGCGGGCGACGGCGGCTTGGGTGGCCGCCAGGCCCCGGTGATGCACGGTGAAGGCGGGGCGGCCGCCGTGCAGTTGCGCCTGCCGCAGGATATCGGCCACGAGCTCGGGCAACTGGCGCGCCGCGCGGGCCAAGCGCACGGCGATGGGACGTCCCGGCCGGCGCGCACGGTCGAGCAACTCGGCGATCTCGGGCGCCCTGCGCGTCAGCGCACCCAGCAGGTCGAGTTGCGGATCGAGCGTGCGCAGCGTGTTTTCCACCAGGAACAGCGTGCGCATCAGGACCAGAAGGTGCGCCGGCAGGCGGAAGCTTGTGCCGTGGCCAATGCGCGCCACGCGCCAGACGGCCTCGGCGACCGACCACTGCGCGAGCGGGCGGCTCGCGAGCTCGCCGAGGATCAGGTCGATCTCACGCTCGTGGATGCGGCGCTCGACATGGGCGGGGAAGAAGCCGAGGCCGATGGCGCCGTCCAGCACCCCCGGTGGATCGCCTGCCCCGATCGCCTCGAGCAGCCCGGCGAACGCGAGGCGCGAGCCGGCGTCGAGTACACCAATCGAGCCGAAATCGTGGAAGCACAGGCGTCCGTCGTCCATCACGAACAGGTTGCCCGGGTGTGGATCGGCGTGGAACACCCCAGCGTCGAACAGTTGATACAGGTAGGTGCCGAGCAGCGCTTCGGCGAGCACGGGCGCCTGCGGGGTTCCGTAAGCGGATTCGAGGCGCTGGCCATGGCTCATTTCCTGCACCATCACGTCGCGAGCGACAAGCGGCTCGATGACGTGAGGGAGCGCGACGTCTGGCTGCCCGTCCAGCACCGGAGCCATGCGGCGCATGTTCTGCGCCTCGTGCCGCATGTCGATCTCGGCGTGCAGGAATGCTGACAGCTCGTCGACGAGTTCCACGGGCTGCTGGCGCCGTAGCGGCGGCCACAACGCCTGCGCGATCCGTACTGTGCGGCGCAACAGGCGCAAATCGGCGTGGACCTGCGCCTGAATTCCGGGTCGCGTGATCTTGACCACCACGTCGCGCCCGTCCGGCAGGCGCGCGCGGTGGATCTGCGCGACCGAGGCGGCCGAGAGCGGCGTGCGGTCGAACGCGGCGAAGAGCGTATCGACCGGCTGCCCGAACGCGGCCTCGATGGCCCGTACCGCGGCTTCTGCGGAAAACGGTGGCACGTCGCTGTGCAGGCGGGAGAGCGCCTCCCGGTACGGCGCCGGCAACAGGTCCCACCGGAGGCTCAGGCCTTGGCCGAGCTTGACGAAGGTCGTACCCAAGCCCACCAGCGTGGCGCTGACGCGTCCTGGCAGCTGTTCGGGCGCGCGTCGCCGCAGGCGCAGGACATCGAACCCCAGGCGCAGCGCCGCCCCTGCGATCTGCAGACCTCGCGTGATCGTTCCAGTCATGAGCGTCCACCCCCAAACCAGAGCCACGCTCCCAGGACGGGTATCGCGGCGATGGCAATCCAGCACAAGCCGTACAGCCACTGCCACACGGCCGGCAACGCGCCGGACTTGCGATCCAGGCGATGCCGTGCGGTCATGCCCACGGCATGCGCGAGCAACCCGGCGATCAGCATCGGAAGGAACACCGGGTGGATTGCGTCGGCAAGCCACGCTCCAGCCGCCAAGCCGGCGACTGCCGCGCCCGTAACCGAGAGCAGGTCGGCGTGTTTGCGCGCTCGCAGCGAATCGTTCACGACGCCGGCTCAGCCGTCCTCAAAAGCGTGGCTGGGTCGCCGTTGCCATCGATCGCAGCGAGTTCGGCCGTGGACAGGAAGTCTTCCCGCGCGGTGGCGAGCACGCTCGCCGCCACGTCGACGACGTGCGCCCAGGTGCTGCGATTCGCGAACAGCAAGCCAGGCACATCCAGCGTCCCGCCGCGGTTGACGAACCCCAGCGCCGCGGTCGTGGCCGGGCCCGTGTCGAGCCGGCGCAGCGCGCCCAGGAAGGGCTCGGGGCGGGTGTGGGTGACGAAAACCCGCGGTCGTTTCACCGGGAACAGCGCATGGACCTCGCGGTCGGAGTGCACGTAGCGCGCCTCCTCCGGATCGCGTGGCCTGCGGAACCGGCCGGGCTCGCCGAGATAGAGGATCGCTGCCGACACACCGCGTTCGACCAGATGCGTCTGCGCGCGACGCACTTCCTGCAACTGGTAAGCGCCGGTGGCGACCAGCAGGATCGCCGCCGTCGCCGGATCGCCGGCCAGGCACAGCGCACCGGCGGCTGCCAGCGCCTGTGCCTGGTCAGGCGTCAGTTCGTGGGGCACCGCCCGCTTGGGGACGACCAGGGTGGTGACGGTGCCGCGCTGCGCGTAGGCGTGTGCCAGGGCGGCCGCGGCGCCGTTGGCGTCGGGCGGGAACACCACGCGCGAGATGTCGGCCATCTCGCCAAGCAGCGCCTCGGCCATGGTGGGATCCTGGTGCGACTGCTCGTTCTTGGCGTTCTCCCAGGTGTGGGAGGTCAGCACCAGCGGAACGCCCAGCCATCCCGGTGGGCGTCCCGCATGCGCCAGATGGCGCGCGAAAATCAGCTCCTGCCGCACCGCGCCGAGCATCTTCGGCGCGAACGCCTCATAGGTGACCACGAGGTTCAGTCCACCCTTGTTGCCGAGCGCCGCACACACCACGGCTTCTTCGTTGAGCGCCGTGATCACCGCGCCGGTGGTGGATTCGGCGACGCCCGGTTCGGGCACCTGCACCCGGTGTTTCAACGCATCAAGCGTGCGGTCGAGCTTGTTGCTGCGCAGTTCGTCGGGATTGCCGACGCGCACGCGCAACGCCGGATTGGCCTCGGCGATCGCCACAAACTGCTCGTCCAGGGCGGTCATTGGCGAACTCGCACCGCCCGGAGCGCGATCCGCGATCTGCGGGATGCGAGGCGGCGCCACCTGGCGCGTGGCGAGCGCGTGGTCTCGTTCGCGCACCCGTTGCTGGGCCTGGTGGGTATTGAACGCAATGACCGCCAGGTCGAGTTCCGGTGGTGACACGAACAACGCTGCGGCGCCTTCGTTGAAGAGCACGCGTGCCTGTGCATCGTGCGACGGATTGCCGGGTAGTGGCAGGTTGTGGGCGGCGTTGGTTCCGGCGCCCGGGAATCCGTAGCCCTTGATGGTTTCCGCGATCCCGTAGGGAAGGCGGACCTCGTCTCCAAGCGAATTGCTTTCGGCCTGCAGCCGCGCCTCCATGGCGTGAATGCCCCAGGCAATGCTGGCTGGATCGCGACCATCCATCGAGAACGGATCGAAACCGTTCAGGCGCAGGTGCCGGTCGAGCCAGCGTTCGCCGCCCTGCTGGGTGATCTGGCTACGCTGCTCGATGCGCCGACCGTTGAGGATGATGATCGGGCTGACAAGTCCACTGTCTTCGGCGCGCCACCAGCGTGGCGCCCAGTCGCTGCCGCGCTGCTCCTCGAAGGCGCCATCGCTGAGGAACGCGACCAGGCGCTCGCCCATGAGTGGCGCATGAACGTATTGCAGCTCGGCGAAGCCGAGGTAGCCGCCTTCCAGCACGCCACCGGCGGTGTGCGCGTTGACGTGCGAGCCGAGCGGCGAGGCTGGAGTGCCGTCGGGATTGAGGGTGTAGGCGTAGAAGTCGCTGACGAAGCGGCCCAGGCCGGCATCGGAGCGGTCGTAGCGTGACGCATGTGCATCCGTCATGTTGCCAACCAGCAGGTTGAGCGCATCGATCGCGGCGACGCAGTGCCCCTGGCCCATCATCCACGCGCGGGTCACGCCGTCGAGCGCGTCCAGCAGCAGGTAGCCGACGTAGGCCGGCACCATGTTGAGCGACCCGCCGGTATGGCCTTCTGGCGTGCCCTTGAAGTCGGTCGCGTCCAGCGCGGCGCCATTGGTGTGCACGCGTTGGGCGTAGGTCATGTGCGCAACCAGCCACATGCCGGCGCTGGCAATGCGGTCGGCGGCGGCGAAACGCTGCCAGGCGGTGGCGGCGTCGGGCGTGCGGCCCCGGGCTGCAAGTTCGTCCACCATCTGGTGGACTCGGATCTGGGTCAGCGGATCGTGACGGATTACGCCATAACCGGCAGCCCAATGCGCGAACGCGGGGTCTGTTTGCCGATGGGCTGCTGCCAGTTCCGAGATCCGCTGGCGTTCGGCCGCGGACAGCTGGTTGGCGGTGCAGCAGTTGAGATGCAGGTTCATGAGTCCTCCCGCGAATCGGTCGAAGATGACATCAGCGTCGACGCGGCCGCCGCGAGCGCGGCGCCGAGCGGGATTGCGTTCGACGGGTGGGCGATGGTGTCGGTACTGACGATGCGCGCCAGGCCCGCGGCTTGTAGTTGCGCATAGGCATCGCCTGCAAAGACCGGATGGATGGCAACCAGCACCGGCGGCGGCAAGGCCAGGCGCTGCAGGTGCGCCAACGTTTCCAGGATGGTGCGCCCCGAGGAGACGATGTCGTCCACCAGCACCGGCGTGCGTCCGGTCGCGGCAGCCGCATCCGGCAGGCTGACGCGCACCTCGTAGTCGCCATGCCGATGCTTGCTCAACACTTGCCAAGGCATTCCGGCCTGCGCGGCGATGCGGGCCACCCACTGCTCGCTTTCGCTGTCGGGACCGATCAGCATGGCGTCGGGGATTGCATTCGCGATCCAGCTCGCGACAGCAGGCGTGGCTGAAACGTGCGTCGCCGGGATGCTGTAGAGCGACTGCAACCGATGGAAGCGGTGCAGGTGTGGGTCGACGGTCACCAGCCAGTCGAAGCTCTCTTCGAGGAAGCGTGCAAACAGCGGTGCGCTGATCGCCTCGCCGCGGTGGAAACGCTTGTCCTGCCGCATGTAGGCCAGGTACGGGGCGATCAATCCGACCGAGCGCGCGCCGAACTCGCGCGCCGACTGCGCCGCGAAGCGCAACGGCAGTGCCAGTGGATCGGGATCGCGCAGGCTGACCAGGATCGCGACATCCGCGCCCTCCAGTGAGTCATCGAGGGTGACCAGCGACTCTCCGTCCGGAAAGTGACGCCAGCCGACTGGGGCGAGACGCGCCTGCAATGCCGGCGCGATCGTGGCGGCCAGCGAAGCATCGGCCGGGAAGGACATCAGTACACGGTTCATGTGGCCTCCATGGCGATGTCGAACGGCATGCTTCTCGCAGCGTGCTCCAGTGCATAGGCCAGCTCTCCGCGCGATTGCGCGTGTACCTTGAACAGCGCCTGCCCGCGCGCGACCACATCGCCGATGCGCAAAGCCGTTTCCAGGCCGGCGACGGGCGAGGCGGGTGCACCTGCCAGCTTGGCAATGCGCGCCAGCCGGCGGTTGTCGATCGCGGCGATGCGTCCGCTCATGGTGGCTGCGACTTCGGCCGTGAATGGCGCTCGCGTTGGCTCGCGGAAGCCGCCCTGCGCTTCGCAGATCGCCATGAACTTCGACAGGGCCTGCCCGGATTGCAAGGCGGCGTGGGCGCGCACCATGCCGGTTCCGGCGACACCATCAGGCGCCAGGTCAAGCAACGCGCCCGCCAGGACAATTGCGCGCTCGCGCAGGTCGGCCGGTGCATCCGCGTCGTTGCGCAACACCTTGAGCACATCGCGCGCTTCCAGCGCAGGGCCGATACCTACGCCCACTGGTTGGGTGCCGTCCGAACGATAGACGCCCAGATGCAGGCCAAGCGCCGCGGCGGTGCCGCCCAGGCGCACGGTAAGACTGTCGGCGGAGGCGTCGCTGCGCACCTTCGCAGTCGGCCCGACCGGCATGTCGATCAGCACGTGGGTGGAGCCCGCCGCGATCTTCTTCGACAGCACGCTCGCTACCAGCTGCCCGTCGCTGTCGAAGTCCATGGGACGTTCGACGCGGATCAGTATGTCGTCCGCCGGGCTCAGGCGCACGTTGCCGCCCCAGACGATGCAGCCACCCTCCTGCTCGACCACCCGGCGCATCGCCGGCAGGTCAAGTGCGACCGGTGCCATCACCTCCATCGTGTCGGCGGTGCCGGCTGGCGAGGTGATCGCCCGCGAGGATGTCTTGGGAATGCGATAGCCGAGTGCGGCAACGATGGCAACGACGATGGGCGTGGTGCGGTTGCCGGGCAGGCCGCCGACACAGTGCTTGTCCAGAACGGGGCCCACGCCCCAGTCGAGCCGCTGGCCCACGGCCACCATCGCGCGGGTGAGCGAGGTCGTTTCATCTTGATCCAGGCGCTCGCCGGCACAAGCAGTAACGAACGCAGCGAGTTCCAAATCCGACAGGCGGCTGGCGACGGTGTCCTGCATCAGGGCGAGGTATTGCGCATCGTCGAGGCGCGCACCGAACACCTTGGCGCGCAGCGCTCCCGCCGAGGCGGCGGGAACGGGATGCCGGAAGCTGGCCAGCGCACCAGCTTCCGGCGCCAAGGCCAGCCAGGCAGCCTCTGACAGCGCCACTTCGTCGACGGAGACGAAGTCGCCGACCACCACGTTCAGCGTCACGATGAGGGAGCGCCCGCCCACCTGTATCTCCACCCGGGTCATGGCCGCGAAACCTTCCGAGCGGCATACCTCGCAGTCGCGGTGCATGTACACCACCGGTTGCTGGTAGGTGTCGATGCCGGCGCGGATGACGCGCAGGCGGGTATGTGTCAGTACGTCCATGATCAGCGCGCTGCCTCCAGCAGCACCTGCTCCAGATGCTCGGGCGCGCGCGCACGCCAGCCCAGTTCGCGCTGGATCCGGGCACGCAACGCGTCGGCGGCGTCCGGCTCGCCGTGAGTGACGTAGACGACGCCCGGTGCCGACGGCGCGGTGCGCATCCAGGCCAGCAGTTCATCGGCATCGGCATGGCCGGAGAAGCCCTGCAGCTGCACGACCTCGGCACGGATGAGCACCTCGCGGCCGAACATGCGCAATGTGCGCGCGCCCGCGGACAGCGCTGCCCCTCGGGTGCCGCCCGCCTGATAGCCGGCCAGCAGGATGGCATTGCGGTCGTCAGGTCCAAAGGCTTCGATGTGGTGCAGCACTCGCCCACCGGTGACCATGCCGCTGGCGGAGATAATGATCATCGGCCCGCGCCGGCGGTTGAGCGCCTTGGACTCCTCGACGCTGTTGACGAAGGTCGCCAGCTCGTACATGCGCCGGCATTCCTCGTCCGACACGTGGTGCTCGCCGTGATGGTCGTGGTAGAGCCGCGTGGCGTCTACTGCCATCGGGCTGTTTAGGAAGACCGGCACCGCCGGAATCTCGCCCCGCTCCCGCAGCCGAGCCAGATGCAGCATCAACCCCTGGGCACGGCCGACGGCGAACGCCGGGATCACGATCACGCCGCCGCGGGAGGCCACGCGGCGCACGATGGGCGCGAGCTCGGCCTCCTGGTCGATGGGGACATGCGCCCGATTGCCGTAGGTGGATTCGCAGACCAGCACGTCGCAGGCGGGAAGCGGCGAGGGCGGGTTCATCAGCGACTCGTGTTGCCGTCCGAGGTCGCCGCTGAAGTGCAGGCGCCGGCCATGCACGTCCAGGCTGACATGAGCAGCGCCCAGGATGTGGCCGGCGGGGTGGAAGCGGGCGCGGATGCCGGGCACCACCTCGATGTCTTGCTCGTAATCGTGCCCCTGCAGCTGCCGCAGGCTCAGCTTGGCGTCACGCTCGGTGTAAAGCGCGAGCGGCTCCTTGTGCTTGGAATAACCCTTGCGCGCCGCGTACTTCGCCTCTTCCTCCAGCAGGTGCCCACTGTCCGGGAGCAGCAGTCCGCACAGGGCGGCACTGCCTTCGGTGCAGTGAATCTGACCGCGGAATCCCTGCTTGACCAGTACCGGCAGATAGCCCGAATGATCGAGGTGCGCATGGGTAAGCACGACCGCGTCGATGGAGGCCGGCTCGACCGGGAAAGGCGCCCAGTTGCGTTCGCGCAGTTGCTTGTAGCCTTGGAACAGCCCGCAGTCGACGAGCACGCGGTGCCCGCCGGCTTCGATCAGGTAACGGGAGCCGGTCACGGTGCCGGCGGCGCCGAGAAACTGCAGGGTGGATGGCGTTGAGTCGTTCATGGGTACTCCAGTGAGAGGCAAGCGGCTCAGGCCGCAGCCTCGAGGGAACGAGAAGGTGCCGCTTCGGTGCGCGGCGCCAGCCGTACCCGCCGCAGCATTAGCGCGTTGACGGCGACGATGACCGAGCTGCCCGACATCGACAGCGCCGCGATCTCCGGCGACAGCGTGAACGGATAGAGCACGCCAGCGGCGAGCGGAAAAGCGACGACGTTGTAACCGACCGCCCACGCCAGGTTCTGGTGCATCTTGCGCAGCGTGGCGCGGGCGACGGTGATCGCGCGCACGACGTCGTACGGATCACTGCGCATCAGCACGATGTCAGCGCTCTCGATGGCCACGTCCGTCCCGGCACCGATCGCGAAGCCGACGTCGGCCTGGGTCAACGCGGGCGCGTCGTTGACGCCGTCGCCGACCATGCCGACCTTCTGCCCCTGGGCCTGCAGCTTTTTCACTTCGTCTGCCTTGCCACCGGGCAGGACGTCTGCCAGTACGATGTCGATGCCGAGATCGCGCGCCACGCGTTCGGCGGTCGGGCGGTTGTCGCCGGTGATCATCGCGACCTTGACGTTGCGCCGGTGCAGTTCCTCGATGGTGGCCCGCGAGGTCTCGCGGATCGCATCGGCGATCGCGAACAGGCCTGCCAGCGACGAATCGACGCCGACGAAGATGACGGTGCGACCGGCGCCGGCCAGGCTCTGGGCGTCGGTGTCCAGTGCGGACAGGTCGATGCCGTGCTCGTCCATCAGCAGGCGGTTGCCAAGCAGCACCCTCCGGCCGCCCACGACGCCGGTCGCGCCCTGGCCGTCGATGTTGGTGAAAGCCGCGGCGCGCTCGGCGACGGTGCCCGCGCGCTTGAGGATCGCCTGCGCCAGCGGATGCTCCGAATGCGCCTCGACCGCGGCGGCGCTGGCCAGCAACTGTTCGGCCGTCCAGCCTGGCGCCAGGGCCATGTCGACGACCTCGGGAGCACCCACGGTCAGCGTGCCGGTCTTGTCGAAGATCACGACGTCGAGCCGCGCGCTCTGCTCGATGGCCTCGGCGTGCTTGAACAGGATGCCGTGGCGCGCACCCAGGCCCGTGCCGATCATGATCGCCATCGGCGTGGCGAGGCCGAGCGCATCGGGGCAGGCGATCACGAAGACGGTGATGGTCAGGGTGAGGGCAAACAGCAGCGTCTGCCCGATCCACCAGAACCAGACCGCGAAGGTCGCCAGGCCGATGACGATCGCCGCAAGCACCAGCCACTGCGAGGCGCGGTCGGCGAGCAATTGCGCAGGCGCCTTGGAGTTCTGCGCGTCCTGCACCAGCTTGATGATCTGCGCAAGCGCGGTGTCACTGCCGATCTTGGTCGCGGTATAGGTGAACGCCCCGCTCTTGTTGATCGAGCCGCCGACCACCGCTGCGCCCGGATCCTTGCGCACTGGCATCGACTCGCCCGTTAGCATCGACTCGTCAACCTGCGAGCTGCCATCAAGCACGGTGCCGTCGACCGGGATTTTCGCGCCGGGTCGGACAACGACCACGTCGCCGACCACGACCTCCGCGGTCGAGAGCTCGACATCCTGCCCGTTGCGGCGCACCACCGCGCGCGGCGGCGAGAGCTTGAACAGCGCCTTCATCGCATCCGAGGCACCGGCGCGGGCCCGCATTTCCAGCCAGTGGCCCAACAGGACGAAGGTGAGCAGAACCGCGGATGCCTCGAAGAAGTTCGGGCCGTCGAAGAAGAACGTCGATGCGATGCTGAAGCCGTAGCCGGTACCGACGCTGAGCAGCACCAGCACCGCCATGTCCAGCACGCCGCGCCGCAGAGAACGGAGCGCCGCACTGAAGAACGGCCAGCCGGGATACAGTACCGCGCCGGTTGCTAGCAGCAACAGCCAGATGTTCGCGCGCAGGCCGAAGGGCACCGGTGGTGACGCCGTCAGACCCATCGGCGACCATACGAACACCGGGATCGCGAAGGCGAGCGCGACTAGGAAACGGCGGCGCATGTCGCGCGCCGCCGCGTGCAGGTCGCCGCCGTGGTGCATGCCTTCGTGCGGATCGCCACCGGCTTGCCCGACATGGGAGTCGGCGTCGTGCATCGGGGGCGGGTGGGACGCGTGCACGGCGCCAGTTGCGGACCCGTCCACCGGTCGCGTCGACCCCGCCTCATGTGCAGGGTGATCATGGTGAGGGGTAGTCCCGGTCCCGACCTGCGTTGCGCGATCCGCACGTTTCGCACCCGCGCCGATCGCGGCGGACGGGTGCGGACCCTCATGCTTCGTTCCAGCGGGCATGCCGGCGTCGCAGTGGAAGCCGCACGCACGGACCGCGGCGGCGATCTCGCCGGGTGCTAGGCGCGCGGGGTCGTAATCGACCGCGAGCCGTGCGGTGGCGAACTGCGCGACGACCGCGTGCACGCCGGGCAGCGCCTGCACCGCTCGTTCGAGTGTACGCGCGCAGCCGGTAGACACCATGTCGCCGATGGGCCAAGTGTGGCGACGGAGTTGGGTTTGGTTGACGTGGAGCATCGAAGGTCCTTGGCGACGGCATCAGCGCCGGTCACCGCTTGCGTGGTGTGGAGCATGAGGTGGCAGGGACAAAGACATGGGCGTCATGGTGCGGCGCCAAGTCCGCGGGTAGTAACCACCGCAGGGCGCCCGGACATGGACACGGTGGGCCTGTGGCAGTGCATAACGGGTTCCAATGAGTGGTATCGGGGAATACTCACGTGCGGGGGACGTGGCCGCGCGGGCCTGTCGTGCCGGTGCGCCGCCGCGGAATGAACGCCGGCACCTCACGCATGTACGAGGTATAGGCCTCACCGAAGCGAGCGAGGCTGTCGCGCTCTTCCCGACGCGCAAGTCGCGCGTACGCCCACAGGAAAACCGGGTACAGCACAAGCGTGATGAGCGTCGGCCATTGCATCAGGAAGCCGGTCAAGACCAACGCGAACGCGACATACTGCGGATGTCGCATCCGCGCGTAGATTCCCTCGCGTGCAACCCGCCCATCGCGCTGGGCGCGATATAGCACGGGCCAAGCGGTTGACAGCAGCCAGAAGCCTCCGCCGATCAACACAAAGCTCGCGATGTGGAACGGGCCAAAGTGTGGGTTTGCACGCCAGCCGAACAGCATCTCGAACAGGTGGCCGGCGTCGTGGCTGAGCCAGTTCACCTGCGGGTACTTCGCCGCGAGCCAGCCGGACAGAAGATACAGCGTGAGCGGGAAGCCGTACATCTCGGCGAACAGTGCCACGATGAAGGCTGTAAACATGCTGAAGGCACGCCAGTCCCACCGCGTGAGCGGCTTATAGAAACTCCAGGCAAAGAAGGTAAAAAACGCTACATTGATCAGGGCGAGCAACCAGAGGCCGTAGCCGTACGCGGTGCCGTGCATGTCAGTGCCCCCCCGTTTGCGGGCCCGAGCGACGTGCCGGTGTGGTATGGCCCACCGCACCGTTCTCCGATCCTTCGGCGTCGGTATCTCGGCTGGGGGATGCTTCGGTATTCCCGCGGCGGGTGCTCCTGCCATGGGAACCGTGGCCGACATGCATGCCCATGTGCAGGAGGGGGCACAGCAGCAGAAAGCCCAGTGGCAACCAGCTCAGCGCCCCGGAGAGGTGGGCGCGGTGTTCGACGACCAGATAGAACGCTGCCAGTGCAAGAAATGACCAGAATATCCACCGTCTGGCCGAGGTTGATGCGGAACGCTCGTGAGTGGCAGGCATGTCATGTCCTCCGAATATGGCGACCGGGTGGGTCCCCATTGCGCCGCTCTGCAACAGGGGCTGGAAGCCATCGCTGGAATGTGCGGCGGGCTACGGCTGCGATGCTAGGTCTTTGCCGCTAGACCTAACTTGATCGACGTCAAATGGAACGACGGTTGCCTGGTCCGAACGAGTGCATGTGCTCAAGCAGGCAGCGGCGTACGCAAACTCTGGGTCAACAGCGCATGGATCGGGTTGCTAATGTCCAAACGTTGCATGCAGGTAGGCGATCACGTCCTTAGATGTCGAAGTCCGTCAAACTAGTGGCGGCATCGGCATCGGCATCGGCATCGGCGAGTTGGCAATAAGGTGCAGTTCACCTTCCGCCAGGCTGATAACACGGTGATGTCGATCACTGTGCAGCGGTAACTGAGATGCGTGCCCTGCACGGGCAGGGGCACGCTAAGCTTGTCGCAGAAAATCCAGTGTCGGGCAGTGTCCCCCGCGTGGCGCGTGTGTGCAGTCGTCGGCGAGCTGCATGAGTTCCGTTTCCAGCCGCTGCAGATCCTCCAACTTGCGGCGCACGTCGATGAGCCTGTGTTCAGTCAGTTGACGCGTCTGCTCACAGGCTCGTTTGCCCTTGAGTTGGAGAAGCCCGGCAATCTCTTCGAGCGTGAAGCCCATGCTCTTGGCGCGGCGGATGAATTGCAGTCGCGCTACGTCCGGCGGTCCGTAACGGCGCACGCTGCCAAGCGGGCGCGCGGGCTCCTGCAGCAAACCGATACGCTGGTAATAGCGCACGGTCTCGATGTGCACATCGGCGGTCAAGGCCAGTCGGCCGATGGTGAGGGTTGCAGGCATGCTTGACTCCGTAGTCAGGTACGGGAGTTAGTATGCGCGCATGAAGACGATATCCACCAAACCCGTGTTCCCTGCCGTGGTTGCGGAAAACACTCAAGGCCGCAAAAAAACCGGTTCTGGCGCTCTGCTGGCCGGTGGCATCACCGCGCTTTTAGCGTCGACGTGCTGCCTCGGCCCACTGGCGCTGGTCGCCCTGGGGTTCAGTGGCGCCTGGATCGGTAACCTGACCATGCTTGAGCCGTACCGTCCGTACTTTATTGGCGCAGCGCTGATCGCGATGGTCTTCGCCTGGCGTCGCATCTACCGGCCCGCCACGGCCTGCGCTCCCGGTGACGTCTGCGCCATGCCGCAAGTCAAGACGGCCTACAAAGTATTGTTCTGGATCGTCGCAGCCTTGGTATTACTGGCGCTGACCTTCCCCTATCTCGCCCCGCTGTTTTACTGACTCATCGGAGGATCCACCCATGAAGAACCTCGCCGCTCTCATCGTCCTTGCCACCGCCATTTCCGCACCTGCCTGGGGGGCTACGAAGACCGCCACCCTGTCGGTGTCAGGCATGACGTGTGCCACGTGTCCCATCACCGTCAAGAAAGCGCTGTCCAAGGTCCCCGGTGTCGAGAAGACCACGATCCTGTTCGACAAGAAGGAAGCCGTCGTGACCTTCGATGACGCCAAGACCAACACCCAGGTACTCGTCAGTGCCACGACGGATGCGGGCTACCCCTCCACCGTTAAGAACTGAAGCGTCCAAGGCCATTCCCATGTCCCTTCCTAATCCTCTGACGCGCACGGCCGACAAGGCCGGGGTGATCGGTGCCATCGTCACGGCGATGGGCTGCGCGGCGTGCTTTCCCGCTCTCGCCAGCCTGGGTGCCGCCATCGGGCTGGGCTTTTTGAGCCAGTACGAGGGTGTGTTCATCCATTACCTGCTGCCGCTGTTCGCCGTCATCGCCCTGCTGGCTAACGTGTTCGGCGGACTACGTCATCGGCAATGGCTGCGGATGGTCCTTGGCATGGTCGGTCCCGTCTTGGTGCTGGCGGCTGCCTTGCTCATGAGCAGCATGGGGTTGCCCACGGCGTGGTTGCTTTATCCCGGTCTGGTGTTGATGGTCGCGGTATCGATCTGGGATCTGGTATCCCCGCCGGGAAAAGGTCGCAACGGAGCAAACCGAGACCCTACTTGTTGTTGAGTGGCGGCCATGGCCTTCGGCTGACCGGGTCTTGGATCGAGCCTGCGAATAGCCAACGGCTAGGCCCCTCGGCATCGCATCGGGAGATGAAACATGAAGGCGTGGCTGATGGCCAAGAAAACCGACCTTATCACGGCAGCGATCGTCATGGGCATTGTGCTTCTGTTGATCGTCGTGGTGCCCTATTGCTGCTGATCGGGGCCATACCGCGATCGTGATGGTTGGTACGGCCTTTTTATCGATTCAACGATGTGCCGCTCTGCTCGAAACCGAAGCGACACATGCTCATTTGCCAGGAACATCATGAACGAACAGACCCTCTCCGTGACCGGCATGACCTGCGCGGATTGCGCCCGGCATGTCGAAAAGGCGCTCAAGACACTCATCGACATCGTCGCGGCCGACGTCGCCTACCCGCAAGGCGTGGCGCACATCCGCAGCATCCAGCCCATGAGTCTGGATCAACTCAACGCGACCTTGCCGAAAAACTACCGCGTCGCCGCAGCTCCGCCATCGCACGCTGACACACCCGCGGCCAAGCCGTCCAAGCTCAATCAGGCACTAGACTCGTTGGGCGGTCTGTTCAAGCCCCGCGGCGATGGCGACACCAAGCCCACCGATACCGAGCAGCGTCTGCGTGTCGCTGTCATCGGCACGGGCGGCGCGGCCATGGCTTCGGCACTGAAGGCCGCGGAACTTGGCGCCCATGTGACGATCATCGAGCGCGGCGCCATCGGCGGCACCTGCGTCAATATCGGCTGCGTGCCCTCGAAGATCATGATCCGTGCGGCGCACGTGGCACATCTGCGCCGGACCAGCTCCTTCGATGACGGCATCTCCAGCACGGCACCGGTGGTGCGGCGTGACCGGCTGCTCGCCCAGCAGCAAACCCGTGTCGACGAACTGCGTCACGCCAAGTACGAAGGCATTCTCGACACCAGCCCCAATATCCAGTTGCTGCGTGGCGAAGCGCGTTTCAAGGACGCGAACACGCTGGTCGTCGAGTCGACGGCGGGGGATGAATCGGAGGTGTCCTTCGATCGCTGCCTGATCGCCACCGGTGCCAGCGCGGCGGTTCCGCCCATCCCGGGCTTGAAGGACACGCCCTACTGGACGTCCACCGAGGCCCTCGTGAGCGGTGCCATTCCACCACGGCTCGCCGTTATCGGCTCGTCCGTGGTCGCCGTGGAACTGGCGCAGGCGTTTGCCCGGCTGGGCAGTCACGTGACGATCCTGGCGCGCAATGCCTTGTTCTTCCGCGAAGATCCAGCGATCGGTGAGGCCATCACGGTGGCCTTCCGTGCCGAAGACATCGAGGTGCTGGAGCATACCCAAGCAAGTCGGGTCGCCTATACGAACGGTGAATTTGTGCTTGCCACCGGGCACGGTGAAGTGCGTGCCGATCAACTGCTGGTGGCCACCGGTCGGACCGCCAATACGCGCAGCCTCGCGCTGGAGGCGGCGGGTATTGCAGTGAATGCACAGAACGCCATCGTGATCGACCACGGTATGCGCACCAGCGCACCGCACATCTACGCCGCTGGCGATTGCACCGACCAACCGCAGTTCGTCTATGTGGCGGCGGCCGCCGGCACGCGTGCCGCCATCAACATGACAGGGGGCGAGGCGGCCCTGGATCTGGCGACCATGCCGGCGGTGGTGTTCACCGATCCCCAGGTCGCGACCGTAGGCTATAGCGAAACGGAAGCGCACCTGAAAGGTATCGAGACGGATAGCCGCACGCTTTCACTCGACGATGTGCCGCGGGCGCTTGTCAACTTCGACACCCATGGCTTTATCAAGCTAGTGACCGAGGCTGGTAGCGGTCGGCTCATCGGGGTGCAGGCGGTCACGCCGGAAGCAGGCGAGATCATCCAGACTGCGGCACTGGCCATCCGGGCACGCATGACAGTGCAGGAGCTCGCCGACCAGTTGTTCCCATACCTGACGATGGTCGAAGGCCTGAAGCTGGCGGCGCAGACCTTCACCAAGGATGTGAAGCAACTTTCGTGTTGCGCGGGATAAAAACGAGGCGTCCATCGGACGTCGAAATCTCGATCATTGGCGTTGGGAAATAAGATTGAATTGAAATGGCCGTCACGCGTTATCAGCAACGATCCGCTTACCGTTAATCAACTGGATAGGCGCCATGGCCAAACCATACGATCTTGTGGTGATTGGGGCCGGAACAGCGGCCATGGTGGCTGCGATGCGGATACGTGCAGCTGGTTGGCGCGTTGCGGTTGTCGATTGCCGTCCCTTCGGTGGCACCTGCGCCTTGCGTGGCTGTGATCCCAAAAAGATGCTCATTGGCGGTGTGGATGCTACCGACCATGTCCGTCGGATGCAGGGCAAGGGCGTGGCCGGAAACGTCACGATCGATTGGCCCGATTTGATGGCGTTCAAACGCAGCTTCACCGATCCCGTGCCGGCGAACCATGAACGTCGATATCGCGAAAAAGGGATCGATACCTATCATGGGCAAGCGCGGTTCACGGGGCCCAATACCATCGAGATTGATGGGGACATCCTCAATGCCAAACACGTAGTGATTGCCTCCGGTGCGGAGCCCGTCAAATTGCATATCCCGGGCGAGGAGCATCTGGTCACCAACGAAGACTTCATGGCGTTGCTGGCGCTGCCACGACGCATCGTGCTCGTCGGTGGCGGCTACATCGCTGCCGAGTTCTCGCACATCGCGGCTCGCGCCGGTGCGCAGGTGACCATTCTTCAGCATGGCGCGCGCCTATTGAACGGCTTTGACCCCGACCTCGTCGCGTGGCTCATGCAGGCGTTCGATACCATCGGCGTGAATGTGCGGCTGGAGACCACGGTCACCGCGGTCGAAAAAACAGCCACCGGCTACCGTGTGCGTTCAACCTCCCATGGTGCGACAACAACGACCGATGCCGATCTCGTCGTACACGCCGCCGGGCGCGCGCCTGCACTGGAGTCGCTTGACCTCGAAGCGGCAGGGATCGCCAACGATCACGGCCGCCTGATGCTCAACGAGTACCTGCAGAGCGTGTCCAATCCTGCCGTTTTCGCGGCGGGAGACGCCGCCCAGGTAGGACCGCCGTTGACACCCGTATCGAGCCACGACGCCCACGTGGTGGCGGCCAATCTTCTCAAAGGCAATCATCGGCAACCCGATTATCGAGGCGTGCCGAGCGTCGTCTTCACGATCCCGCCCATGGCGACCGTGGGGCTGAGCGAAGCCAAAGCCCGTGAGCAAGGGCTGAAGTTCAAGATGAAATCGCAAAAGGCCTCGGACTGGTTCACCGCGCGCCAAGCGGCCGAGCCCGTGTACGGATTCAAGGTGTTGGTGGACGAGGCTAGTGATCGCATTTTGGGTGCCCATCTCGTGGGTCCGCATGCCGAGGAAGTCATCAATCTCTTCGCACTCGCGATCCGCCACGATCTCACCGCGGCGGACCTGAAAAACACGATATTCGCCTATCCAACCGGCGCCTCCGACATTGGTTACATGGTCTGAGCGCTCGACTAATGCCGAAACGTACTAGCTAGGGAAACTCTGATTTTGCCCTGCGGTCGAAGCCTGACCGGAGGATGGATGGTACGCGATGACGCCCAAGCAGATGAGCCTGTCGATGCAGCATGACGCCGGTTTCGAGCGGCACTCATACCGTATCGCCTTCACTCTGCATCGGGGAGAACTTCTTTGGCCGTGGTGGCTGACGCGGATGGCTGGCGGCCACGACGGATATTGAACACGAATCCAACCGCCAGCAACGCCAGAATCGTCAACTGGGCCAGCAGGGATTGCCAAGTCGGATAGATACCCAGCAGTTCGATATGCGGCACCGGCGCGACGCTCACCGCCACCCAACCGGCCTCCTGCAAGGCGGCGACGCCCTTGCCGGTCAACACGACGGCAAGCACGGCGATCAGCGCCGAACTGGCGGAGAAGAACGTGCCGATCGGCAGCCGACGACTGGTGCGCAGCAGCACCCAGGCAATCAGTCCCAGCACGGCGGCACCGGCGGCGATGCCGCCGAGCAGCCACACTTCTTGGCCGTCGTTCCACAGCGCGGCGTAGAACAGGATGCTCTCGAACACCTCGCGATACACCGAGATGAACGCCAGCCCGAACAGGAACCACGCCGAACGCCGGTTGAGCGCAGCCGCCATCTTTTCCTTCAGGTACGCCTGCCAGCGACCGCCGATGCTCTTCTGGTGCATCCACAGACCCACCCCGAGCAGCACGAACGCCGCAAACAGCGACGACAGCCCCTCGGTCAATTCACGGCCGGCACCGCTGATGGAGATGGCATAGCTGGCGATCGCCCAGGTAATCCCGCCGGCGACGAGCGCAAGCATCCAGCCCGCGTGCACGTAGCGCAGCGCTTCGGGGCGTGCGGCCTTGCGCAGGAAGGCGAGCAGCGCGACCACGACCAGCAGGGCTTCCAGACCCTCCCGCACCAGGATCGTGAAGGCGCCTAGGAAGATGGCGGCAGCATCGCCCGCGGCATCGGTGGTGACTTCCTGGGCGCGTACCAACAGACCGTCGACAGCATCGGCCTGCTTCACCACAGATGCCACGGAAGCACTGCTCGACAGTGCGGTGCGATAGGCGCCCATCGCCGTCTCGAGCTGGGCGCGCAGCGCGCCGTCACGTGCATTGAGTTGCGGTTCGACCGGTTCCACCCCATCGAGGTAGGCGGACAGCGCCAGTTGGGTGGCCTGCGTCTTCGCGCCGGCACGGTAAGCTGCCAGGCTCGCCGCTAGTCGCGCCCGTGCCAGGGGGATGCCAGCCAAGGTCTGCTGCTGGATGACGTCAGGGTGAGCCCGCAGATAGCCCACGATCGTCCGGGCACGCTCCGCACCGAGGGTGGGCGTCAGCTGCGCGACACGCGCACGCGACAACTCCTTCAGGTCGGCGATCTGCGTCCGCGCGGCGGTGTCGTGTTGCCAGGTATCGGCACCGGTTGTGGCCTCGTTGGTATATGCCAGCGAACCCACGTAGTACGCCAGCGCCCAACGATCATCGGAAGAGAGTTGCCGCGCGTAGCTCGCCATCGGTGTGCCTTCCACCCCTTGGCTGATCGCCTCGTACAACGACAGCGCGCTGCGCTGATCTGCCCGCGCCTGATCGGTGAAGTTCACCGGCCGGGGCGACAGCTGCAGGCCGGCGGGGCCATCGCCGTGTCCGGTAGCGCCATGACAGGCAGCGCATTGGTTTTGATAGAGCGTGGCCCCGCGCGCCAGATCGGGAGCGCGTTCCGGTGCGGTCGGCACCGGATACGCTTGCAGCAACGCATCGGCCAGCGCATGCGCCTGCATTGCCACCTGAGCGGGTGCGGCCTTGGCATCGATCGAGGCCACCAAGGTGTCGGCTTGCGCCAAGAGTACAGGTGTGGCCGCGGTCGGTTGCAAGGCGCTGATGCGTGATCGGGCTGTCGCCGTGAATTCCCGCATCTCGGCGTACTCGGATGCGCTGATGACAGCGCCATCCTTTACCGCACCGGCATAATCGGTGGCCAGGTAGTCAAGCATCTGCCAGGTCTGCGGGACGGTGGAAGAGATGTCCTCGGCGTGTGCCGGCAACACCGCTATACCCGACAACAGGAGGGCGGCCACGGCGACGTGGTGCAAGATATTGCGAATGCGTGTCGTTATCATTGTTGGAGTATAGCCAGACATGGATGCGGGGGCAGCATGGCGCTCAGAGGACGTGCGTGGGGCGCGAGCGAAACTGCGGCCAGGCGGATATCAGGACATCGACACCCGTTCGCGCAAAAAGCAGGGCCAGCAACGCGCCAAAGGCCAGATCGAGCCATGTCCAGCTGCTTGAAGCCATGAGTGCCGTGGTCAGCAAAACGCCGGCATTGCCGATGACGTCATTGCGCGAGCACAGCCAGACCGAGCGCATGTTGATGTCGTGCGAACGAAATCGGGTCAGCAACGCGAGGCAGGTGAGATTGGCGATGAGTGCGTCAGCGGCAGCGATCGCCATCACACCCGTCAAGGGCTCGGCGCCCGTCACCAGCTTGCGGCCAACCTCGGCGATCACGATCCCTGCAAACAGCAACTGGATGCCGCCTTTCACCAAGGCGGACCCCGCCCGCCACTGCAGGGCCTGTCCCACCGCCCAGAGGCTGAGCGCGTACACCAGCGCATCGCCGAGACTGTCCAGGGAATCCCCCTGCAGCGCGGTCGAATCAGCCCACAGCCCCGCGCCGAATTCGCCCACGAAGATCGCCACATTGATGAATAGGACCGTCCACAACACGCGCCGCTGGGCCACAGAGCGAGCCAGCGCCTGACCGGTGGATTCACAGTCGCAACATGCCATCACTTGAACTCTTACGCGGTGTGCGGCGTAGACTAAAGTCCGTAGCTACTACGGAGTCAATCACCGTGCGTATCAGCGATCTGGCGAAAGCCACCGGCTGTCATCTGGAAACCGTGCGCTACTACGAGCGCATCGGCTTGCTGCCGCCGCCGGACCGGTCGATCGCGGGCTACCGTGACTATCGCGATAGCGACGTTGAGCGCTTGCGTTTCATTGTGCGCAACCGCGCACTGGGTTTTAGTCTCGAAGAAATTCGTAGCCTGCTCATGCTCGCATCCCGCACGGAACTGTCGTGCACGCAGGTCGATGGCGTGGCACGAGCGCATCTGGCGCAAGTGGAGGCCAAGCAGCGCGAACTGGCGGCGCTGGCCGCCGAGCTGCGGGGCATGATCGAAACGTGCCATCACGATACGCGAGCGACCTGCAGCATCCTGCAATCGCTGGCGGGATAAATAATGAGGGTGTCCTCCATTAGCCATCGTCAGGGGTCAGCGTCAGAAGTGGCTGTATCCGTTGCCGGATGGCCAGGAGCAAAGCGCGCATGCTCTCCAGCTCAGCCCCCCGTCTACCGCCAACTCGGCGTTGGTTTCGTCGATGCTCGTTGCCGATAAGGCTCCCCGTTGATCAGGGTAGGCAAACATCGCCGAAACGGCGATAACCCAAGCCTGATCGCCGCAGACAATCTCCCACACCGGTAACTTGCATGCCGTCGGCTACCAGTTCTCACCGTCTGAATATCCTCACACCTGAAGAAATTGAAGACCTGTATGGATTGCCTCAATTTACCGATGACGATCGGAATCTTTACTTCGACCTGAGCCCGCCGGAACGGTCCGCCGTCGACGCGCGCACCACCTCTGTTGGCGTGTATTTGGCGTTGGAGCTGGGCTACTTCAAGGCCAAGCGGCAGTTCTTCACCTTCGATCAGGATGCCGTGGTCGACGATCTGCGCTATCTGCTCGGCCAATATTTTCCGGGCCAGACCATCGAGTCGATCAAGGCACCATCCAGACCCACGCGTGGCGCCATCCAGCAAGCCGTTCTCGACCTGTTTAGTTACCGCGTGTGCGACAGCATTGCCAAAACGGAACTGGAGCAAAAAGCCCAGCGAATCGCGGCGCTGTCGACCCAGCCGCTGTACATCCTGCGCGAGTCATTGCAGTACCTGAGTAACGAACGGATCGTAGCGCTGCAATACACGACGATGCAGGACATGGTGGGACGGGTGGTCACGCACGAACGCCATCGCGTCACCGGCCTGCTCGAACAGGCGATGACCCCGGCGGTCGAACAAGGTCTCGACGACTTGCTACGGGCCGACGAGCAGATGTACCGCATCAGTGCGCTCAAGCGCGAACCGAAGGACTTCAGCTACAAGGAGCTCAAGCGCGAGGTCGAACGGCGCCAATTCTTCCTGCCGTTGCATGAGTTCGCCCAGAGCTTTCTCGTCGCGGCGGGCTTGTCCAACGAGAGCGGGAAGTACTATGCGTCGTTGGTCAAGTTCTACACGGTCTACAAGTTGCAGCGCATGCCCAAGGGTACGACACGCCTGTACCTGCTCTGCTTTGCCTTCCATCGCTTCCGACAGATCAACGATAACCTCATCGAGGCGTTCATCCATCTGGTCGATCAGTACGAGAAGCAGTCCAAGCAGGCTGCCGAGGTAGCGATGCAGCAGGCGTTGGTGGACGCCAGCGAACACCTGCAGGCGGCGGGCGAGGTGCTTCGTTTGTTTATCGACAAGTCCATCGCCGTCGACAGCCCGTTTGCCACTGTCCAGAAGAAGGCCTTTGCGCTGTTGGAGCCGGGGCGTTTTGCGGCGGTGGCCGACTACCTGCGCAACGTCGCCTTCGACAAGGCTGCCTTCCAGTGGGCCTACTACGCCACGCTGTCGCACCGATTCAAGCGCAATCTTCGACATCTGTTCTGCGAGTTGGAGTTTGCCGGTCGAGTGGAGGATGCGCCACTGTTGGACGCGGTATCCTTCCTGCAGGAGCTGCTGCGTGCCGGCAAGTCGCCACGACAGACCCAACCCGCACTGTTTCCCACCGCGATGATTCCGAAGGGTCTGCAACGCCACCTCTTTGCCAAGACTGACGGAGCAGACGATGCGAAGGAAGAGGGCAAGCGGTTGGAAGTCGATCGCTACGAGTTCCTCGTCTATCGACTACTACGGAACGCGCTAGAGGCGGGGGATTTGTTCGTCAAGGGCAGCAATGAATTTCGCCGTTTCGAAGATGACCTGATCAGCGACACGCGCTGGGAACAGCGCGAGACTGTCCTGCAGGAGATCGGCGCACCACTTCTTCTGGCCCCTATCGAGGACACGCTGAGGGCGTTTCGTGAAGCGTTGGAAACCCGATTTGCTCAAGTCAACCAGCGCATCACCGACAGCGCCAACAAACACATCAAGGTTACCGGCCGTGCCGAGAAGCGGCGATGGAAACTGATCTACCCGATAGCGGAGGAACCCGTCGGTGCCTCATTCTACAGCCAGGTGCCCGGCACCGGCATTGCCGATCTGCTGAGATTTGTTGCGGGAGCGACGGGCTTCTTGGGCGCCTTTACCCATGTGCTCGATCGTTACGTCAAGCATGCCCCCGACACCCGCGAGATCCTCGCCTGCGTGGTCGCGCTGGGCACGAACATGGGCTTGTGGAAAATGGCGGAAGTCTCAGGCCTGAGCTTTTCGTCGCTGCAGGGCACCGCGCGCAACTACCTTCGGCTTGAAACGCTGCGAGCAGCCAACGATGCCATCACGAACGCGATCGCGACCTTGCCGGCGTTCCATCTGTATGACATCCGCGACGAGATGCACTCCAGCAGCGACGGGCAGCGCATTGAAACCCAGATCGACACGATCAATGCCCGATACTCACCGAAGTATTTCGGGTTGCAGAAGGGCGTGAGCGCGTATACGTTGGTGGCCAATCACGTACCGATCAGCGCCCGCATTATCGGCACGCACGAACACGAAAGTCACTACGTGTTCGATCTGTTGTACAACAACACCTCCGACATCAAGCCGGAGCGACATTCAACTGATACACACGGTACCAACCAGGTCAATTTCTGGATCTTGCGCACCTTCGAATACGGCTTTGCACCGCGCTATCGCGATCTGCACAAGAAGATGCAGACTCTGGTCGCCTTCGAGAATCCGAGCCACTATGCCGACATGTTGATCAAGCCGGCACGCAAGGTCTATGACGAACTGATCGTGAAGGAATGGCCGAACATCCAACGCATCATGGCCTCACTGGCGCAGAAGGATGTGACTCAGGCCACCATCGTCCGCAAGCTGAGCAGCTACGCCCGCCAAAACCAGACCAAGAAAGCCCTGTGGGAACTCGACAACATCTGCCGTACGCTGTACATCCTCGATTTCATCGACGACGTGGATTTGCGGCAAAGCGTGCAAAAAGCGCTGAACCGAGGGGAGGCGTATCACCGGTTCCGCAAAGCGGTGGCTTACGTCAACGGCGGCAAGTTCCGCGTTCACACCGAAGCCGAACAGCAGATCTGGAACGAGTGCTCGCGCCTGATCGCCAACGCGATCATCTTTTACAACACGGCGCTGCTGTCCAAGGTGTATATACAGAAGGTGGCGGCTGGCGACCAAGAGGCCATCGCCATCTTGCGGGGAATTTCCCCAGTAGCTTGGCAGCACATCAACCTGTTTGGCACCTTCGAATTCGACGAAACAACCGACATGGTTGATATCGATGCGCTTGCCGCCAGATTCGCTGATCCGGACTACTGGAGCAAAGCGTTGAGGGAGGTGCAAGAAGTGCCCCTCGGCTAATTTTACATTTTTGGGGGTTGGGCAAAATTAGCCATGATGTATTCTATATTTTACATAATATACATTATGCGAAATTAAAGATAGAAGGCGACAGCCTCCACGGCAATCGTCCGCCAGCGGCGCATCGACCCTCTCCGCCACTGCCTCGCCAGGTGCCAATCAGCTTCTTCCGCCTTCAAAGGACATCGTTCTTGCTTGGTCGAGGTGTTCGACCTGGGTCATGCGCAGTTGTGCGCGTACTCCGTTGTCGGCGATGTTCTCGCTCAATCCGGTTCCGGCGGTTTGGACGGGATGAACGGCGAGACAGGATCGCTGGCCGGAAAGGTTTCCTCCAGTGCCTCGTCCTGGTTCTCGCTTTCCTTCTTCTTGCGTTGCCGCCGCGTTTCGGGAGTCTCCGGTGGCTCCCTGTCGTTCTTGCGCCCGGGATGTTGCCGGTCTTTGCGGTCGTGGGTTGCCATGCCTGCTGCTCGTGTGTGGAGGGAACGATGGCAGCCTGCGTTTTGCCGGGTGAAGCCTCGGTGTGGCCGGCGTGCACGCGCGGTCGCGGGTCCCGCTACCGATGGCCGGACCAGGCCCGATTCGCTGCGATGGCGTGATGATGGCCGGGCCTTCGCGGGACACCGGATTCACGCCTGGGATGGAATGCTCGCCACTCCCTCCCCCGCCAGAACCGGAGCGCCCCGTGGATGCCATCCAACTGCTGAAAGCCGATCACAAGAAGGTCAAGGAACTGCTCGCCGAGCTTGCGAAAACGACCACCCGCGCCGCGAAGACACGCAGCGAGCTGCTCGCACAAATCCGCGTCGACCTGGAGGTCCATACCACGATCGAGGAAGAGATCTTCTATCCCGCCTTCAGGAAGGCCGGTACGAAGGACGATGCAAAGATGTACTTCGAGGCGCTGGAGGAGCATCGCGCCGCCGGCGATCTGGTGCTCCCAGACCTGCTCGACACCGACGTCGGCAGCGAGCAGTTCTCCGGCCGCGCCAAGGTGTTGCGCGAACTGGTCGAACACCACGTCAAGGAGGAAGAGGAGGAGATGTTCAAGGAGGCGAAGAAGCTGCTTTCGGCCGCCGAGCTCAAGGCACTGGGCGCACGCATGGAACAGCGCAAGGTCGAACTGGCCAAGCAAGTCGGTGGCTCGCGCGGCAAGGCTTGAACCGCGAACGCAACGGGGAAAGACGGACACCCCGGACGGCGATCCCAAACCGCCGTCGGCGGCCTACAATGCGACTTTGACGGGCGCCAGGGTCACGGAAATGGAAGCGGAAATGGAAGACTGCAAGCGCGTGCTGGTGGTCGAAGACGACCCCGTGGTGGCCATGGTGATGGAAGACACGCTGCGGGCGATGGGCCTGGAGGTGCTGGTCGACCTCAATCTGGTCGACGCGCTCAACGACGTCGAGGCCACCCGGCTCGATGCGGCGATGATCGACGTGGGCTTGCGCGGCGAGAATGCGTGGCCGGTGATGGCCGCCTTGCAGAAGCGCAACGTCCCGTTTGCAGTGATGTCCGGTGGCGACCTCAGCGGGTTGGCGCAGGAGTTTCCGCGGGTTCGCATGGTGAACAAGCCGGTGTCGGTGGATACGCTGCAGCAGATCGTGCGCGAGCTGCTGGCTTCGCCGCCCGCTTCGGCGGGCGGTTGAGCAACCCGACCGGCTCAGTTCGCGTCGTCGCCGTCCGCGACATCGCCCAGCATCCGCTGCAACCGCTCGGTCAGCGCGCTCACCGTGAACGGCTTGGTGATCAGCTCCATGCCGGCGGCGAATCCCTTGCTTGACGCCGTGTCGGCGGCATAGCCGGTCATCAGCAGCACTTTCAGTTCGGGCTGGCGCGCGCGCAGCGTGTCGGCCAGCGAGCGGCCGCTCATGCCCGGCAGGCTGATGTCGGAGATCAGCATGTGCAAGTGGCCGTGCGATTCCAACGCGGCGAGGGCGGCATCGGCGTCCGGCGCCTCCAGCACCGCGTAGCCCAGGTGGTGCAGTACCTCTACCACCACCTGGCGCACCACCTGTTCGTCTTCCACCACCAGCACCACTTCGCCGTTCGACGGGCGCGGGGTGGCCTCGGCCTGATCGTGCCCTGGGCGCGCCAGCTCGACATGGCGCGGCAGATAGAGCTTGATCGAGGTGCCCTCTCCCGCCGCGCTGCGGATGTCGCAATAGCCGTTCGACTGCCGTGCGAAACCATAGACCATCGACAGGCCCAGGCCGGTGCCCCGCCCGGTCGGCTTGGTGGTGAAGAACGGCTCGAAGGCATGCTCCAGCACCTCCGGGGCCATGCCGGTGCCGTTGTCGACGACCTCGATGCAGATGTATTGCCCGCTGTCCGCCTCCAGCCAGTTGCCGCTCTCGATCGAGCCCGCGTCCAGGTTGCTCGAACGGATCAGCAGGTCGCCGCCGTCGGGCATCGCGTCGCGCGCGTTGATGGTCAGGTTCAGCAAGGCGCTTTCCAGCTGGTTCGGATCGCACAGGGTCAACCACAAGTCGTCCGCCAGCTCGAAGCGCAGCGTCACCGCCTCGCCGAGCGTGCGCTGCAGCAGTTCTTCCATCGACGCGATCAACGGGTTGGCCGCCACCGGACGCGGGTCCAGCGGCTGGCGGCGAGAGAAGGCCAGCAGGCGATGCGTCGTCGCCGCAGCGCGATTGGCCGAGTTGAGCGCGCCCTGGACGAAACGCTGCAACGTGGCGGCGTCGCCCGAGCTGGCGTGCAGCTGGATCAGATCCAGTGAACCGATGATGCCTTGCAGCAGGTTGTTGAAGTCGTGGGCCAGGCCGCCGGTGAGCTGGCCGACGGCTTCCATCTTCTGCGCCTGGCGCAGTTGCGCTTCGATCCGGATCTTTTCGCTGAGGTCGCGGATGAATACGTTGGTACGCGATTCGCCGTGCAAGGACAGGCTGCTGACGCTCAGTTCCACCGGGATCGTTTCGCCCACGCGGTTGACCATCTCGCTCTGCCGTGTCGCCCCGCGCCTGGCGCCCCGCGCCGGGCTGGGTTCGAGGTCGGCCAACAGTCGCTCGGGATGACCGGGCGGACCCACCAGGGTCGCCAGCGGCTTGCCGCGGGCCTCCGCGCGCGACCAGCCGAACATTGCCTCGGCCTGCGGGTTCCAGCGCACGATGCGGCCGGCGCCATCGAGCTGGGCAAAACCGTCCAGCGCGGAGTCGATGATGCCGCGTGCCAGTTGGTCGCTCTCGGCCAGCGCCGTCTCGGCCTGCCGGCGCCGCGAGATGTCGCGGGTGATCTTGGCGTAGCCGACCAGCACGCCATCGTCGTATATCGGGTCGATCACCACGCTGGCCCAGAAGCGGCTGCCGTCCTTGCGCACCCGCCATCCCTCGGCCACGTAATGGCCTTCCCGCCTGGCCGTTTCCAGCGCCGTCTGTGGCGTGCCGCGACTGCGTTCTTCCGGCGGATAGAAGCACGAGAAATGCTGGCCGATGATCTCCTCGGCGCGGTAGCCCTTGATGCGTTCCGCGCCGGTGTTCCAGTTGGTGATGATGCCGCGCGGGTCCAGCATGAAGATCGCGTAGTCGGTCACGTTGGACACCAGCAGCTGGAAATACCGTTCGCTGCGGCTCACGCCCGCCATGCCGGCTTCCGCGACGCGGGTGCGCTCGGCCATCCGTCGCTTCAGGTGGCTGTTCAGATCCTTGCTGGCCTGCCCTGCCTCACGCGGATCGGGGATGTCCACCAGCATGTTCACCGCGCCGGTCAGCACGCCCCCGTCGAACAACGGCGTGGAATAGGCGGCGAACGCGATCCGCCGGCCATCGGCCCGTTGTGCCAAGGCGATGTCGCCATGAATCGCCCGCGCTTCGCGCACCGCCCGCGCCATCGCGCACTGCTCGTGCGGCAGCGGCGCGCCATCGGCCTGGAACAGTCGCGCAAACAGACACCATTTCTCGCCCGGCATCGGGCGCCGCCCGGCCAGCTCCACGGCCGCTTCATTGAAGAAGGTGATGGCGCCTCCGGCATCGGTGCCATGCACGGCGATCGGCAAGGCCTGCAGCAACTGCTGCGAGAGGCGACCGCGCTCCGCCGTGGCGCGCTGGCGCGAGTTCTGTTCCTTGACGTCGATGGTGATGCAGCGCGAGTGCACGAACTGGCCGCGCTCGAAGCGTCCACTGGAGCTGATCTGCACCTGGCGCACCCGGCCGTCACCGCCGATCAGCCGCGCCGGCCGCTTGTCCACCGATTCGCCGGCGCGCACCCGCGCGAGCAGCGCGCACAGGTTGTCGTCGTCGGCATCGAAATCGGCCAGGTTGTGGCCCACATACTCGTCGCGGCGATAGCCCAGCAGGTCCAGCTCGGCCTGGTTGGCACGCAGGATCGTGCCGTCGGCCGCGACCAGCCGCATGCCCACCGCGGCATGTTCGAAAAAATCCTCCGCGTCGCTCATCCCCTTCCTGTCGCCGCCGTGCCCGGCCGCATGGGGTGGTGAGGTGGAATCTGCCATGCAACGCATCCCGTCCCGATTCGAAAGCAGCCTGTCCCGTCAGGAAGAAACCCCGCGTGCGACGGCATGGTTCACGACCGTCTCACGGCGCCATCCCCAGTCTGTGGCGCGATCACTATGCGCCGCCCCCGCGGGCGTTGCCAGCCACGCCAGTCAAGCCGACCGCCCGCACAGCCCACGCCAATGTCAGAACAACGCACCATCGTCACCACGCACCGGCACGCATCCGTGCTCGCCACGCGCCTGGCTGGCAACCGCAACCGCGTATCGGGCATGGCGAGCTGAGTCATGGCCTCCGCTTCGCACAAGGTGGTCTACGTCGCGCTGGGCGGCAACCTGATGATCGCGATCGCCAAGTTCGTGGCGGCCGGGCTGTCCGGCAGCTCGGCAATGCTGAGCGAGGGCGTGCACTCGCTGGTGGACACGGTGAACGAAGTGCTGCTGCTGTACGGCTTGCATCGCGCCGGCAAGCCGCCGGATCGCAGCCATCCGTTCGGCTATGGCCGCGAGCTGTATTTCTGGAGTTTCATCGTGGCGCTGCTGGTGCTGGCGGCAGGCGCAGGCGTGTCGTTCTACGAAGGCGTGATGCACATCCGCGAACCGGAGGCGATCAAGCGGCCGTGGATCAACTACGCGGTGCTTGGCGTGTCGTTCCTGTTCGAAGGCACTTCGTGGCTGGTGGCGCTGCGCGAGTTCCGCGCGCGCAAGGGCAAGCTGGGCTACTTCGAGGCGTTCCGGCTGAGCAAGGACCCCAGCACCTTCACCGTCCTGCTGGAAGACAGCGCGGCCCTGCTTGGCCTGCTGATCGCGCTGGCCGGCGTGGTGGGTGCGCAGGCCTTCGACGAGCCTGCACTCGATGGCGTCGCCTCGCTCGGTATCGCCGGTGTGCTGGCCTCGTTTGCCCTGCTGCTGGCGCGCGAGACCAAGGGCCTGCTGATCGGCGAACCGGCGCACCCGAGGGTGAGCGGTTCGATCCTGGCGATCGCCGCCGCGGACCCCGGCGTGCATGCCGCCAACGGCGTGCTGACCGTGCAGATGGGACCGAACCAGGTGGTGGCCACGCTGAGCGCCGAGTTCGAGGATGCACTGACCACGCCGCAGATCGAGGCGTGCATCAACCGCATCGAGGCGCAGGCCAAGACGATCCATCCCGAACTGCTGTCGCTGTTCATCAAACCGCAGACAGCCGAAACCTGGCGTGAGCGGCGCCGGTACGTCGGGGCGGCGGGCGACCAGGTGACCTCGTGAGCTGCCGCACGCGACTGCCCGAAGCGGCGGGCGAACGGGCGCTGCACGCGGCCGGCCGGGAGGATGAAGTCACCGTGGTCACCGCGCGGCTCGAACCCAGCTGATCCGCGGCGGGAGGCCGTGAGCGCCGCGCGGCGCCCAGTTCGACCACGTTGACCAGATTGCCCGCCTCGTCCCACAGCGCCTGGTCGTCCTGCCAGACCAGCCAGCTCAGCTCGCACGCGGCGCAGCCGCAATCGCCGTGGCACTCGCCGCAACGTTCGGTGCAGGTGCAAGCGGCCCGCCGGCGCACGTCGACCGCGCCATTCAATCGCAGGTAGCCATCCGGCGGCCAGCGACGGATGCCCTCGCGCGTCGGCAGCTCCGGTGGCGGGGATGGGGCGGCGTTCACCTGCACGGCCTTGCCGCCGACGACCGGTCGCGCCCGGGGGGCGGCTGCGACGGCGGCAGCTCGGGTTCGTTCGGCGTGGGCTGCGGTTCCGTGGGATCGGGGAACGGCGGCGGCGCGGGATCGGGCGGCTGGTATTCGGGATCGCCGGCGGATGATGGCGGGACGCTGGACAGCATGATCGGCAGGGAGTGCGATGGCATGAGCGGTCTCCCCGGGACGTGGCTCGATCCTCGCCGTTTCCGCGCCGATTTCCCGTGAGATTCGCGCGACGCGATCGTGAGCAAGTTTCGCCGAAGAAGTGACGCTTGCTGTTGACTCGCCAGGAGCGATCCCACCCCAGCCCTCCCCTGCGCGCAAGGGTACGAGCGCTGCATCAAGGGCCTTCGCCGGGGCGCCATCGCTGGAAGCTCGAGGGCATGGCCCGGCCGCATGCCCACGCGATGTCGACACCGCGCCGTGCAGGCTGGGTGCATGGCCGATATCTTCACCGTGTGGTGGCAGTTGTGGCAGCAGCATGTCGCGGTGCGGCTGGGCGTGACCGTGGTGGCCGGTTTGTTGCTGGCGCTGGTGCTGCGTGTCGCGATCCACGCCGTGCTGCGGCGGCTCGCGGGCGATCGCCCGGTGATCGCCGACCTGATGCAGCGCGCCCACGCGCCGCTGCAGTGGCTGCTGCCCTTGCTCTCGCTTTTGCTGGTGCTGCGCTATGGCCCCGCACTGGACTCGGCACCGATGGCACTGGTCGAGCATCTGTTGCTGATCGGTTTGCTGGCTGCCGGCACCTGGCTGGTGGTGCGTTGCGTCGGCGCGTTCGAGGGCGCCGCGGTGCGGCGCTATCCGATGGATGCCGCGGACAACCTGCAGGCTCGTCGGGTGGTCACCCAGGTGCGCGTGCTGGCGCGCACTGCCGACGTGGTGGTGATCGTGCTGGGCACGGCGATCATCCTGCTCACCATTCCCGGCGTGCGCCAGCTCGGCGCCAGCCTGCTCGCCTCCGCCGGCGTGGCCGGGCTGGCGATAGGACTGGCGGCGCGGCCGGTGCTGAGCAACCTTATCGCCGGCCTGCAGATTGCGCTGACCCAGCCCATCCGTCTCGACGACGTGGTGATCATCGAAGGCGAATGGGGCCGCATCGAGGAGATCGCCGGAAGTTACGTGGTGGTGCGCATCTGGGACGAGCGCCGGCTGGTGGTGCCGCTCAACTGGTTCATCGAGCATCCATTCCAGAACTGGACGCGCCGCAGTTCGCAGCTGATCGGCACGGTGTTCCTGATGCTGGATTTCCGCACGCCACTGGCGCCGCTGCGCGAGGAGTTCAAGCGCCTGTGCGAGGCCTCGGAGCAGTGGGATCGTCGCGTATGCGTGCTGCAGGTCACCGACGCCACCGAGCAGACGATGCAACTGCGCATGCTGGTGAGCTCCACCGATTCGGGCCGCAACTTCGACCTGCGTTGCCAGGTGCGCGAGGGACTGATCGCCTTCGTTCAGGCGCACTACCCGCACGCGCTGCCACGCTGGCGCTGCGAACTGGATCGTGGCCAAGAATCCGCCGCGCCGATGCCGCCGGCGCCGGCACCGCAGCGCGCGCCGTCGGCCGAAGACGGCGGCCCCGAGCGTCGCGCCAGCTGAACGGCAGCCGACGTTCTGCGACGTCTTTCACGGCGTGCGGACCAGGCCGATGCCAAGGTCACGACGACGCCGACGACGGGAGTCACGCGCATGTTTCCCAAACGGGTGCTGCTGGTGGAGGACGACCCCGATACCCGCGAGATCACCGCACTGCTGCTGCAGCACGCAGGCTACACGGTGATCGTGGCGCACGACATCGCCAGCGGCGTGGCGGAGTCGGAAGCACGGCAGGATTTCGGCGTGATCGTGACGGACATGTATCTGGGCCGCGGCCAGACCGGCATCTCGCTGATTCGCAGCCTGCGGGACAGCGGCTCGCGCACCCCGATCGTGCTCACCTCCGCGCACGAGGAAGCATCCATCGCCGCCCGCGACATGAAGGTGCTGTTCCTGCCCAAGCCGTACGGCCGGCAGGCCCTGCTGTCGGTGGTGGCCATGGCGCGCGTGTGTGGCGTCTGAACGATGCTGCCGCCTCATCGCTGCGGCACGACAGTGTCACGCCCGCTTGCCGCACCGCGCGGTCTGCCGGGAGCTCGCCCGTGGCCCGGGAGATTGCGTCTGTCCCATCGGAGTCGACCCGCGCACGGCGGCAGCGCCCGGTATCGGCACGCACGCCGAGCGGAGCAAGTGAATGGTCGCCGCCGACAGCCCCGGTTGCTCCCACCTGGCGTGCTCGTGGCAGTGCCAGCACCTGCACGCTGGCTTCGGCATGGTTTTGAACCGAGGTAGTTCAGCTTGCCTTGTGGCGGGAGGCGCGCTTCTTCGCTGACGCTTTTCTCGTCGCGGACTTCTTCCTGGCCGTGGTCGTGGTGGTTCGCTTGTCCCCTTTCCCGCCCGCCGCCGACTTCTTCGCCGGCGTGCGCTTGTTGCTGGCCAGGCTCTGCTGCAGCAGCGACATGAAGTCGACCACGTTGGTGGTGGCGTTCTCCGGCATCGTCTCCTCGTCTTCCGGTTCGGTGGTCACCACGCCTTTCGACTTCATCCGCTTCTCGATCACCTTGCGCAGGCGATCACGGAACTCGTCGCGGTATTCGGCCGGATTCCACTCGTCGCTCATCGACTCGATCAGCTGCTCGGCCATCTGCAGCTCCTTGGCCGAGATGCGGTAATCCGACGCTTTCCCTGCGGGAATCTTGTAATCCTCCGCGTCGACCAGCTCCTGTGGGTAGCGCATCAGCATCAGCATCAGCGCATCCCCCCGCGGCACCACTGCGGAGAGGTATTCGCGCGTGCGGATCACCACCCGCGCGATGCCGATGCGGCCGGTGCGCTTGAGCACCTCGCGCAGCAGCACGTAACCCTTCTCCGCCTTCTTGCCTGGCACCAGGTAGTACGGCTTCTCGAAGTATTCCGGGCCGATCGAGTCGGCCTCGACGAAGGCTTTCACGTCGACCGCCTCGCGCCCCTCGGCGGCGGCCGACTTGATGTCCTCCGGCTCCAGCACGACGTAGTTGCCCTTGGCGTATTCGAACGCCTTGACGATCTCCTTCCAAGGCACCTCCTCCCCGGTCTCGGCGTTCACGCGCTCGTACCGGACCGGCGTGTTGCTGCGGCTGTCCAGCATGCGGAAATGCAGGTCCACGCTGCGCTCGCCGGTCATCAGCGACACCGGCACGTTGAGCAGGCCGAACGACAGGGTTCCGCTCCAGATGGGTCGTGCCATGGCTTCAGACTCCGGCGGCGAGCAGGTCGACAGACTATTCCGGTTTGCGCGTGCAGGGGCTGTCAAACGTGCCGTGCGAATCACGCACACGCTTCACCTGCGGCGCACGCCGGGCGCACTACGGTGCGTCGCGTCGCCACCGCGGAGCCATCCGATGCCTGTCGCCGAACGCAGCAAGGCTGCCCGAACCGCCGTCGAACGCCGGCGTCCGATCCGGGCTGCCACCGGACAGGCCGAACGACGCAAGCCTGCCAGCGGTCCGGTGTGGACCTCGCCGAATTCGGCGGACCAGTCGGCGCAGAAGGTCGGCGAGTTCGGCGCATCCAGCGCGATGGGCCGCCCGGTGCAGCCGGAGCAATTGGCGCCGTCCCATGTCTTCCTCGCGGCGCCGTCGTGCGCCAGCTGCCTTTCCGGCGCGGTGCTGCCGGTGACGAGCGGCCCGACCGGCTGAGCGATCATGGGCAACCTGCGCGACTATCAACGCAAGCGCGATTTCTCGAAAACGCGCGAACCGGCCGACAACGCGGCGGGACGCCGGGGCAGTCGCGCGATCTTCGTGGTGCAACTGCATCATGCCAGCCGCAGGCACTTCGATTTCCGCCTGCAACTGGGCGACGTACTGAAGAGCTGGGCGGTGCCGAAAGGGCCCAGCTACGACCCGCAGGTGAAACGCCTGGCGGTCGAGGTGGAGGATCATCCGGTGTCCTATGCCGGCTTCGAGGGCGACATCGAACACGGCTACGGCAAGGGCCACGTCGACCAGTTCGACATCGGCGTGTGGACCACCGAAGGCGACGCCGAAGTGCAGTTGCAAAAGGGCCACCTGCGCTTCGAGCTGTTCGGCAAGCGGCTCAAGGGCGGCTGGCACCTGGTGCGCAGCGGCCGCAAGGAACGCCAGCCGGCGTGGTTCCTGATCAAGGCCAAGGACGCGTTCGCCGGCGACGTGGAAGCGGACGACCTGCTCGACGCGAAGATGATCCGCAGCACCCGCGCGGCCGCGACAACACCGGCGACCAGGGCGGTGGCAAAGAAGTCCACCGCACGCAAGAAAGCCGTGCCGAAGGGAAGAAGGGTGCCGCGCTTGCGCCTCGCCAAGGCAGCCGCCGCGCTGGACGGGGCGCGCCCGGCGCCACCCGGCACCGAGTTCTTCAAACCGGAACTGGCACGCCTGCGCGAGTCGCCGCCGCCAGGCGAGCAGTGGCTGCATGAGGTGAAGTGGGACGGCTACCGCATCCTCGCCGCGATCGCCGACGGCGAGGTGAAGCTGTGGTCGCGCAACGCGCTGGCCTGGAACGGGCGGCTGCCAGAGATCGTGCAGGCGCTCGAATCGCTGGGATTGCATTCGGCCCGGCTCGATGGCGAGCTGATCGCGCTCGATGCCCGCGGACACAGCGATTTCAACGGCCTGCAGGCCACCCTGTCCGGCGAAGCACAATTGCCGCTGGTCTACATGCTGTTCGACCTGCCCTACCTCGAAGGCAGCGACCTGACCCGGGTACCACTGCTGCAACGCAAGGCGCTGCTGCAACGGCTGCTGGCCCACGCGCCGAAACACCTCGCCTTCAGCAGCCATGCGGTCGGCGACGGTGAAGGCGCGTTCCGGACGGCGACCGAGCAGCAGCTGGAAGGCATCATCTCCAAGCGCGTCGATTCGATCTACCGAGCAGGACGCGGCGACGACTGGCTGAAGATCAAGCGGCTGGAAAGCGACGAGTTCGCGGTGGTCGGCTACACGCCGCCCAAGGGCAGTCGCAGCGGTTTCGGTTCGCTGCTGCTGGCCCGACCCGATCCGGAGGTGTCGAACGGCTGGATCTATGTCGGACGCGTCGGCACCGGCTTCTCCGACGAACAGTTGCGGCAATTGAGCAGGACCATCACCGACAAGAGCAGCAAGAAACCGACGGTGAAACTTGCCGCGATCGATCCGCTGCTGCGCGGTGCACACTGGGTCGAACCGAAGGCCGTGGCCGAGGTGTACTACCGCGGCATCGGCAACAAGAACCTGCTGCGCCAACCGAGCCTGAAGACCATGCGTACCGACAAGTCCGCCGCAGACCTGCGCGACAGCGATCGCGCCCCATCCACGCGCTCCGCCAGCAACCGGCGACGGCGCGGCGGCGGGATGTCCGCCGCCGACATCACCATCACCCATCCCGACCGCGTGGTGTATCCCGACGACGGCATCACCAAGCAGGAAGTGGCCGACTACTACACCCGCGTGATGGACTGGTTCCTGCCTGGCGTGGTGGACCGTCCCACCTCGGTCATCCGTTGCCCGGAAGGTACCGGGAAGGCCTGCTTCTTCCAGAAGCACATGATCGCCGGCCTCAAGCACGTAGGCAGCGCCAGGCTCAAGGAGGAATCCGGCGGGCAGGCCAGCTACATCTATCCGCGCGATGCCAACTCGGTGATCGAGCTGGTTCAGTTCGGCGTGCTGGAGTTCCACCCCTGGGGCGCGACCGTCAGGCAGCCGGACCTGGCCGACCGCGTGGTGTTCGACCTCGACCCCGGCGAGGACGTGGCCTGGGACCGCGTGGTGGCGGCAGCGCGGCTGGTGCGCAAGCTGCTGTCGCAGATGGGGCTGGAATCATTTTTGCGTACCACCGGCGGCAAGGGCCTGCACGTGGTGCTGCCGTTGAATCCGGGCTGCCCGTGGCCGCAGGTGAAGGGTTTCGCCCAGGCGTTTGCCAGCTCCTTGGCGCAGGCCCATCCGCTGGAGTTCATCGCCACCGCCAGCAAGGCACGCCGCGGCGGCCTGATCTATGTGGACTACCTGCGCAACAGCCGCGGCGCCACCAGTGTGGCGTCCTACTCGTTGCGCGCACGACCCGGCGCGCCGGTGGCGATGCCGTTGCGCTGGACAGAACTGGGCAAGCTGAAAAGCGGCCACGACTTCGACATCCATTCCGCGCCCCAGCGCCTCGCGCGGCTGCGCAGCGACCCGTGGGCCGGCATCGGCGAGCTGCGCCAGGACCTCGACGACGTGATGGAAAAACTCGGCTGAGGATCGCCCGCGCTTTTCGCGCGATGCTCTTCGTCGCATGATGCAAAAGGCATCGCGCACGGAGTGCGCTCCCACGGATTCGCGACGGAACCATGCAGGGCGGGCCGTGCCCGCCCTGCGTCGGCGTTGGACCAGGTCGACGTCGACGGCGTTACGCGGTAGCGCCAAGCGCGTCGATGATCGCGTCGGCAAAGGCGGGGATGTCGCCCGGGCGGCGGCTGGTGATCAGCTGGCCGTCACGCACCACCTCGCTGTCCTGCCAGTGCGCGCCGGCGTTCTCCAGATCGGTGCGCAGCGACGGCCACGAGGTGACCTGGCGATTCTTGACCAGGCCGGCTTCGATCAGCGTCCACGGAGCATGGCAGATCGCCGCCACCGGCTTGCCTGCGTCGTCGAACGCCTTGACCAGCGTGATCACCGCGGGCACCCGCCGCAGCTTGTCCGGGTTCATCACGCCGCCAGGCAGGACCAGCGCGTCGTAATGCTCGACCTTGGCCTCGTCCAGGGGCACGTCCACCGGCACGGCCCTGCCCCAGTTGCCATCGCTCCAGCCCTTGATCTCCCCGGCGTGGCCGGGGGCGATCACGTCGGTCTGCGCGCCGGCCTGTTCCAGCAGGCGTTTGGGTTCGGTCAGTTCGGACTGTTCGAAGCCGTCGGTGGCGAGGATGGCGATGCGGCGGCCGGTGAGGTTGAAGGACATGGGGCACTCCAGGATCGGAAAGCCGCAGCATCGCCGCTGCCACATGCAGGCAGCGTGCGAGGGTCGGCAGGGATTCACCCAAAAACCGGCAATTCGCCGCCTAAGTCATTGCCATGACTGAGATCTTGTTGTGGGTTACAGCTAGCGCTGTACCGCCCCTTCTTGGTCACGCGTGGCGGCCACGGCCTCCTCGGCTGCACGAAGAATCCGGCGTGCAAAGTCAACGGGCGTGACTTCCCTGCTGGTGTCCACGGTGTAGTCTCCAAAACGGTTGATATGCGAGGTTCGATATGGCGACAGGCCCGCTAGTACTTCGGGACTGATCTCCACGCCCTCATCCCGGAGCTCGGCCAGAACCCGAGACATTTGCTCGACGTTATGGAGGATCACCAGGTTGGCTACCAAGTGGTTGTATCCGACGATCTTTTGCTGCTCGTGCAGCACGTTCTCGGCGATGATCCCCTGCCCACCGAAGAACGCCCATTTGGTGAAGTTGTTGAACTCCTCGCTCTTATTGGTCGCCGCTTGGATGGTCTTACGCACATCCACATCGTCAATGTAGCGCAATAGGAACAGAGTGCGGATGACACGGCCCAGTTCCTTGAAGGCGAAGTACAGTTTGTTCTTGCGGCTGTAGTTCCCCAATCGGCGCAGAATTGTAGAGGCAGAAATTTTGCCGGTCTTGATCGATACGGCCACGCGCAGCATGTCGTGCAGATGGGTTTCGATCAGGTTCCAATTGACGTTTCCGTCGCCGAAGAGCGCTTGAATGTTCGGGTAAGACCCCTGCGGATCCGGCTTGGACAGCGCAAGGTCCTTAATATTGCGAATGCGAGGCATGAGCTCGATACCCAGCAGATGGGCAAGGCCAAACACAGGGAAATTCTGGGCTTGGGTATCGCCATGTACCGTGTCTGGCCGGATGTCGGACCGATTCTCGATCAAGCCATCGAGGATGTAGATGGCCTCGTAGGCACCGCAAGGTATGAAGCGGCTGAAAAGCGCGATGTACTTGTCCGATACATGGTAGTAACCGATGCCACCGTAGCCGCCGTAACGGATGTGGTATTCGGAGAGCAAGTTCTGCTCGTAGACGCTCCATTTCGTGCCGTCGGCCGAGGCGGATTTGCCGCTACCCCAATAACCTGGCAACTCGAATTTGTTGTAGAGGTTGATGGTATCGACCGTGGCACGATCAAGGGTTTCTTCCGTTACGTACTTGAGGTTCAGCCAAGACGTTTGCCGTCGACTGAAGCCGCGAACCGATCGCGCCGTCTGAGTGGGTCCGAGGTTGCAACCGTAGCAGAACAGCGTGGTTACAACACGATGATGCAGATCCCGCACTCGCGCCTGCGTGCCAGCGAGCGGTTTGAAATGTCTGGTCAGGTCTACCCAGCTCGTCGCATCGACCAGCACGTCGACGATGCTCGTTTCGGGCAATCGCTCGGTAATGAGGCCATCGACCAGGGCGATAGCCTTGGATAGTTCCGTGCGCGGCAGTTTCCTGAGGATCAAGCGGCCATCAACGATATCGGCATGCACGTTCTCGGGAAAACGTGCATCGACCTCACTGCACTTCGTTCGCAGTTGCTCGCGTAGCGCCTGAACAAAGGTGGCGGGTTCGGTGGCAATACCCGATACCTCGGCATAGCTGGCCAGTTCCTCCTGAAAGGTATTCTCGTCCACCAGCTCTTCGCGATAGTCGTCGTAGCGCTCGCCACCGGGAATAAACAGGTCGCCTGACTTTAGCTCGTCCTTGACCTGGAAAAGTACGGCCAACTCGAAGTAGCGCCGCTGCATCCATCCCGCTCGATCTACGCCCCAATCCTTCGGAAACACGTGTCGCCGCCAGTTGGCTGACATCCAACCAAAGTCCTGATCCAGGCTCAGTTCGAGCGGCGCCACTTCCACCACGTCCTTGCGTTGATGGCGCAATGTCGCCAGCGCCTTGATCAGGCGCTCCATGGCCGGATCGTGGGACGAAGTGCGCAAATCCATCACTTCCAGGCAGTTGAGCAGCAAAGCGCGTTGCTGGGCATACGGTTTGGCTAGGAACGGCAGGAAGTTCTTGCCGGCGTAGGCCATGTGTTCATCGCATTCGGCGAGTGTCCTACCTAGATCCGGCCCGATCGCATCGCCAATCGCGTCGATACGTTGGCGGTCTGTTCCATCAATTTGATAGGCCTGAAGGATCTCTTTCAATTGCGCCACCAGGTAGTCGGTGCGTTTCAGATGTTCGACTTGGTAGGCCATGAGATGCTTCTGGGCTGTGTTCTCCAGGTTCTGTATCAATCGAATGAAGAGATCTGCTGCGTCATCCAGCGCCTTGCCGTGGCGGGAACGAATGAACACAGCGGCCAAGGCATAGCGCTTGGCGGGCTTGAGTTCGGCCAATTCGCCAGCATCCAGCGCTCGTGCCATGGCGCGGAAGTATTTCAGCTTGGGCACCGGTACATCGAGCGCAGGAATCATTGCGGCGAGCTTCTGCAGCCGGTCAATGTGCTGCAGATAAAAGCGCACTTCCTTGTTCCCCGGCCGCTTGGGTTCGCGCTTCAAGGCCTGCCATCCGCTATGGGTGTCTCCTGGCGTGACGACGAACAACTCGTCGATCTTCTTGCGCACCGCTGGCGTCAGCAGGGCACTGATGCGCTCGAAATGGCCTTCGTGAACGCTCTCACGGGCGGCGATGGCGATGTCATCCAGCGTGCGAAAGGCGGGTAACTCGTACCGGTGGTGGTAGAGCTCCTCGACCATGACGTTAATGATGTCCGGCAGCATGTGCTTAGTCTGTGCTGCCTGCTGGGCCACCGTCCGCAGCCACTGTCGTCCTGGTTCTCCCAATGGGCGCACGTTCAAGTAGTGCCGGATCTGGGCGACGTGCTCGCGCTTCATACGCGAGGCGTCGTAGGCCTCCAGATCACTCCCGCTGAACGCGCGGCGGTAACCCATGCACTTCGCAACATGGCGCACGATTCGCTCGGGGATGTCACTTAATGGGCCAAACTGTCCCCGGCGTGGGAGTGTCTTCAAGTGAAGCATCACGGCCAGGCGAATGGTCGGTTGCTTGCTCACGCCCTGGACAAAGGTCTGTTCCTCCGTTGAAGGCGTGAAGTGCAGGTCCAGTTCGCGTGCGGTGGGATCCTGTTTCAGTCGCGGATACGCGGTCTCATGGGGCGCGGTCATGCGTGTTGCATCTCCGTTGTCGAACGAAGGTCAGTCCCAATGACGCTTACCGGCCTCGTCGTGAAGGGACGCATCGAGCTGTAGATCATGGTTATCCGCGATGCGGTACAGATCCTCGATCAACGATGAGGCGACTTCGTCGAGGTCGAGATCATCGTGGGCTTCTACACTCAACCGGTAGCGAGTGCGTTCGGGATTGATCGCGACCCCTTGATGCGGAGATAGACAGATGGTTTCGATAATCCTTTGTGCATTGCGTACGCTGCGGCCTTTGCGTCTTGGCGTTAGACGCAACACAAGAACCAAGGGCACGACCACTGGTGCATCCACAGGCGGCGGCAATGGGACCAATGGCGCTGCCAAGACCGGCGCATTAGCCAGTGCCGCTTCGATGCGTTGCTGACCGAATGCATCAGGGGCGTCGATGTAGCGCATCGCCGAGTGCACGTCCTTCCAGCCGACGTATTCCATGAGCGCCCGGACATCCCAGCCGTTTGCACTGGCCCATCCAGCGAACCCGCGGCGTAACGAATGGCCGCTGTAGGTGTCGGCGTTGACCACGCCGGCCTTGGTCAACACCTGCCGTAGCATCGGAATCACGCTGCTCGGATGCAGTGGCGCCTGTCCAAGGTGGCCCCACCGATCCACAGCCCGGAACACGGGCCCCTCGGTCAGCTGCGCAGCGGCGATCCATTCGCACGTTGCGGTGACGGCACACCATCGGCTCAGGGCTGGAACGCGGTAGGTTGTGCCGGCCAGCTGGCGATCACCTTTGGTCCGAGGAAGGAAACACGTCATCCCCTGGCCTGGGACCAGCGTGAGGTGTTCGACCCGCAGGTGCACCAATTCGTCGGTGCGGAAGCCGCGCCAGAAGCCCAGCAATAGCAGGGCTTGGTCGCGGCGCAGGCGCAGTGCGTCGGCCGTATCGCCGTGGTTCAAGGCCACCTGAATCGCTCCCTCAAGCCAATGGCAGACGCGGGCAAGCTCGGTCAGCTGCAATGGCGTGGCACGCTTTTCCTGGGCCGGATGCAGGGCCTGGATACCCCTCAGGGTTCGCTTCACGAGCGTGGCCTGGGTCGGGTCGGCAAAGCCTTGCTCCTTGTGCCATTGGGCCAAGGCGGCCAGGCGCTGCTTCAAGGTGTTGAGCGAGAGCGTGCCGGCAAAGGCCGCCAAGTACCTCGCCACTTGCACCGCGCTGGCAGGTAGCAACCCACCCCAGGCTTCCTCGTAATGGCGCAGCGCGGACGCGTAGCTGCGCCGCGTGTTCTCTCGTTGGGCAGCCTCCAGGTAGTCCTCGACGGGGCGCCCGGGTAGCGAGTCGGTGCCAATCACTGGAGGTCGCTCCGCAGCATGGTGCGAGTCTGCCACGAACACCCTCCCGGATGCTGCACGGCTGGCGGGTCGACAGGGTCGCTATGCCCGGGTCGAACCGAGTCGGGCGCGCAAGCAGCTGGCCGCGCACGACGAACGGGCTCTCGTCACCGTGGACATTACCGTGTCGATCGTGCGGCGTGTTCTGCTCGCGGGGGCGCCCCTCACATGCCTAATGGTTGTGCCGGTGGTGCAGGTCCGGATAGTGCGGATGGCTGTGGACCAGCGGCTCGTGTTGGTGCGGGTGGCTGTGTGGCTCCTTTCCATCCCAGGAAAAATCATGCTCGTGCTGGTGGTGGATGTCATGCCGGTGGCGATGGTCGTGGCAGATGGCCTCATGCACATGCTCATGCTCATGCCTTTCACTGATATGGAGCCATACGCCGAGCGCCATCAGGCCGCCGGCTAACCAGAAGCGAATACCCGGCAGCTCAGGGAACATCACCAAGGCGAGGACCGCCCCGACGAACGGTGCGGTCGAAAAATAGGCGCCGGTCCGGGCCGTGCCCAGGTGCCGCAGTGCTAGCACGAAAAGCACCAGGCTGAGCCCGTACCCGATGAACCCTACGGCGCCCGTGGCAAGCAATGGGAGCCAATGCGGGAAGCGGTAGCCGGACAGGAGCGCCAGCCCAATGTTGATCGTTCCCGCCACGCCGCCCTTGATGGCGGCAATCTGCATCGGATCTCCACCGGCAACTGGTCGGGTCAGGTTGTTGTCGATCGCCCAGCACAGGCAAGCGCCGGCGATCGCCAAGGCGCCCCATGGCAGCCCAACGGGGCCGCCGGCGGACCCAGATAGCAACACGCTTCCGATCACGATGGCCAGCATGCCCAACGCCACACGCCGATCCACGTTTTCCCGGAAGACCACCCACGCCAGGATGGCGGTCAGCACGCTCTCGAGGTTGAGCAGCAGTGAGGCAGTAGAGGCTGGGGTGTGGGCAAGGCCCAGCATCAGCAGGGCCGGCCCCAGCACGCCACCAAACAGCACGGCACCCGCCAACCAGGGGGCGTCCCGGCGGACCAGCGGGGCTTCGCCCGTGGGGCGCGCGATCAGGCGACGGATCACCAGCCACGCACCCAGCCCAACGCCGGAGCCAGCGTAGAGCAGCCCAGCCAGAAGTAGCGGTGGCATGGTGCCGAGCAAGGCCTTGGCCAGCGGCGTGCTGATGCCAAACAGAGCGGCGGCCGCCAGCCCTTGGACCACCCCGGGCAAAGAACCAGAAACGCGCAATGGCATCCATCCTCGATCGATAAATGGCGAAACCTAATCATAGGCCTCCGCGTGTCGGTTTGCGGTCGACAGCGCGCCGGCGGAATCGTGATCAGCGCGCCGACCTTGATCGGTGTTACCTATGAACTGAAGTCGCCAAAGCTAATCGTCTCGGGAACTCAAGCCTCTTCTGGCCAAGTTAGTCGAGTGGAGTGGCGGAGGGGACCGAAGCGACCACCTTCAATCGTCGGATCCACCTCCTCCGGAGACTTCAGCATCGCCCCGGGCCCGAACGGATGTTGTAACAACGCCATGGTCGAAATGTCCTCAATGGTCGGGAAGTGTCGCGCGATAGACACAGCGTTCCTCCGGACTTCAAGCGGCAAACTGCGATCCAGGGCCAGCTCAATCAGGAAGCCACCCGCCCACATCAGTGCTCTGGTCCTTTCGTTGGGCATGGTCATGGTCGATCCTCATGGAAGCGGGGTAACACGGCTTGCCCTAGCTACCGCTCAATGGAGGGTCCGGTGGCGAGTGATGGCTGTCGACAACGCCGCCAAAGAAGGAGGCAGTGTCAGGTACTCGTCGTCCAGCCGTGTGACTTCGTGCGCGAAGATGGTCGCCAGCGTGCTCATGGGAAGATCGGCCGGTCGTGCCATGCCGCGGATCGTCCAGCGTTCCACCGTCGCACGCTGCGCGAAGCTGGTCACCGCACAGGCGAACACATTCCCCAGCCGCGTCGCCTCCGTCCCACCTTGCTGGTGGGTGGTCGCCAGCGAGCGCATCGCCAAGTGCGTCACATACATCACCTGGTTCACGCTGTGCCGCGTCAGGGCTTGGCGCAAACCGTCCGTCGCTAGGCTCGCCCATGCCGGGTTGTAACCCGACTTGGCCAAGATCCATTGCGCATGCTGGATTGCTTCGGCCAGTGCCAGATCTTCCCAAAGGGCCAGCAAGGTCTGCATGGCGTCTTCAGTGGGCTCGATGTCCTTGAAAAGTGCCTTTACGACGTCGTGCTGACGCGAGCAGTCCCGTGGCGCCCAGCGGATCCGCCATGCCACGCTGTCGAAGCTGTAGCGCGTCCAATCACGTGCCAACAACCAGTCGTCAGCATGGGATGGCGACAGCTCTGGCTCGATGACCCCCAAGGCTTGCAAGGCGAGGAGAACGCGCTGCGAATAGTGGTCGTGCGGCGCCAGCGGCAGCCGCAGCGCATCCAGGGGGAGCAGCCGCGTCAGTGAAACGTCGGCGGCCACGCGCACGGCCGCCGAGAAATAGAGGTTGGCGGTCAAGTCACTCGAATTCACTTCACACCTTCTGCAGGTTGAGATGCGGCTGTCCATGCCATCGGGATGCGAGGCGGCGATATTAAGGAACTCTTAGTATGCAGGCAAACCGTCGCCGCCGAAGCTGCTGTGGGTCGCAGCAGGAATGGGTCGACGGGTGGCACGCGGAGGCAAAAAAGAAGCGGTCATCGCAGCGCGCCTGCGAGCGGCCAGATTGGAAGCGGGCCTGTCTCAGCGTGAGCTGGGCGTGCAGGCTGGCATGGATCCGTCGGTAGCCTCGCCGCGAATCAACCAGTACGAGCGCGGCAAGCACACCCCTGATACCGGCACGCTGCATCGACTGGGCCAGGTGCTGGGCGTCCCTGTTCCCTACTTCTTGGCCGACGACGATGATCTGGCCATGCTGATCGTCGCGTACCACCGCATGTCGGCGGCACCACGCCGACGCCTGCTCGCGTTGGCGTCACGCTCGGAATAGACCAGACCGCACTACAGTGCACGGTAGATCCAAGCGCGTTGCTGGCCCGGCTCCGTTTCAGAGCCACCCCAGCAGATGGATGGCGATGCCCGCCGCGCAACAGACGCCCAGCGTCGTCATCATCCCGAACTTGAGCCGGAACAGCATGATCGCGGCTACCGCCGACAGCAGCAGCGACCAGCGGTCGAGACTCGACCAGTCCGGAATCTGCAGGGTCAGCGCATGGATGTGCCGGGCTTCGACCCGGGCGAACAGCGTGTGCAGACCGAACCAGACAGCAAGGTTGAGGATCACGCCGACCACGGCAGCCGTGATAGTGGTCAGGACGGCGCTGAGCGCCTTGTTGTTGCGCAGGGCCTCCATGTAGGGCGCGCCCACGAAGATGATCAGGAACGATGGGGCGAAGGTCACCCACTTCGCCAGCAGTCCGCCCAAGGTGCCGGCGACGACCGGCGACAGCATGCCAGGGTGGCGATAGGCCGCCATGAACCCGACGAACTGCACCACGCTGATCAGTGGGCCGGGCGTGGTTTCCGCCATGCCCAGTCCGGCGAGCATTTCGCCGGGGGCGAGCCAGTGGTAGTGCTCGACCGCTTGCTGGGCCATGTACGCGAGGATCGCGTACGCGCCGCCGAACGTCACCGTCGACATCTTGGTGAAGAAGAACGCAATCTTGGTGAAGGCGTTGTCCGGGCCGGCGGTCAAGGCGAGGACGACGAGCGGCGTCAGCCAGACAATCAGGCACACCGCCAGGACCTTGAGTATCCGGCGATGATCCGGCCTGACGTGCGGCGGAATCTCCTGCGCGAACGCGGCGTCGATCGCCGGCAGCGGCCCGTCCTCCACTGCGCCTGCTCCGCCGTGACCCGCACCGCCCTGCAGTCCTGGCACGCCCATCGCATTGCCGAGCCAACCGATCACGCCGGCGGCAAGAATGATCAGCGGGAATGGCGCCTCAAGAAAGAAGATCGCGATGAACGACAGCGTGGCCACCGCCACGAGCGCCCGGCTTTTGAGTGCGCGGCGTCCAACCCGAAACACCGCTTCCAGCACCACCGCCAGTACCGCGGCCTTCAGGCCGAAGAACAGCGCCTGGACGATGCCAACATTGCCGTAGCTCGCGTAGATCCAGCTCAGTACCCCCAGCGCCAACAACCCAGGCACCACGAACAGGATGCCGGCGACCAGGCCGCCCCGGATCCGGTGCAGCAACCAGCCGACGTAGACCGCGAGCTTGTGCGCTTCGGGTCCCGGCAGGAGGGTGCAGTAATTGAGCGCATGCAGGAACCGCGTCTCGCTGATCCAGCGCTTCTCCTCGACCAGGATGCGATGCATCACCGCGATCTGGCCGGCCGGGCCACCGAAACTCAGCGCGGCCACGCGGACCCAGACCCAGAACGCCTCGCGAAACGATACTCCGTGGCGGAGGTAAGGAGGCACCGAGGTGGCGACAGCTTCTGTCCCAGGCTGCCCGGTGATTTTCGTGGGGTGCTTTGGTGGGGTCATTCGCGCAAGTCTCAGCGAAGTTTTGCCGTCACGACGTTCGCCAACGGAGCGCACACGTATACGGGTCGGTGATGGAAGCTTCCCGCCGCGGTTGAGTCGCGCCCGGCTGCAGCCGCGCCTTGACGCCGATGTGGCCGACGGTGGAGTCGTGTTGCGCCAGCGACGCGATTTTCAAATCGGGGTTGAAGGCATAGCTCGCCTTGAGCACATAGAGGCCCTGGATAAAATGCCCTTGTGGCAAGAGGCTAAAGTCGGTTTCGTTGCTCAGCTTGATTGCTTCGCGTTGGCAGCCTGGGCGTCAAGTGCCGCACGGAACCCGCGCGCGAGGTCAGCGGCCTTGCCCTTGCCCAAGAAGTGAGTGAAGTAGTAGTTCGGGCTCTCGCCCATCATGTGGTTGTGCAGGGCCACGATGTGGATGCCGGCCTTGCGCAGCGCTTGCAGCACCGGGCGCACTTCATCGGCGCGCATGATGAAATCGCCGTCGATGGAGGCCAGGTTGTCGCTGCCGCTGAACGCGGCCCAGGTCGTCAGGCCCATGGAGGCACCGAGGGGATGGCCACGCATCCGGCCCTCGCGGGCGATGGTGACCTTGGCCACACCGTCGGTGACCGGTGCGGGGCGCCCGATGATCGTGGCTATCGACGCCGCGCTCAGCTTGCCAGGGGACGGCGTGGCACCGCCAAACCCGTCCGCCGGCTGGGCGTGCGCAGCGCGCACGGCTTTTATCGCATCCCACACCGCTCTGACGCCGGCAGCCAACTGCGTCGGCGAGCCCTCGCCACCGAGGTGCATGAAGTACACCTTCGGCTGATCGTAGAAGAAGTGGTTGTGCAGCCCGGTGACGCTCAGACCATGCGCGAACGCGGCGTCCATGGCGGCATCGACCTCATCCTGGAAGACGACGGTGTCCCCCATGACCATGGCCTGATCACCCATCGTGGTGAAGGACGCCCAGGAGCCGAGGCCGGCGGCCGGCGACAGGCGCATGCCGTCGACGGTGACTGGCACATCCGAGCGACTCCAGCCGATCTTGATGGCGCCATCGGGCTGGGCCTTAGCGTCGGCGCCGGCAGCCTTGCCGATCACGGCAGGATCCAAAGTCGCGGCGACGGAGGGCAAGGCCGCAGTGGCCAAGCTGAGCGCGACCAGCGCGAGACAAAGCGGGCGCAGGCAGACACGGAAACTACGAACGTTCATGGCGATTCTCCCGGTGGGTCGAGGTACGCGGCGTACAAACAGTCGAGCACGGTGGTCATGTCCTGCAGCAGGCCATCGTCGTCATCACCACGACGCGCCCGCGCACCGGCCATCACGCTGGCAAAGCCGGCGGCATCGGCGACCGGCACACCACCAATGTCGAGGTAGTGGATCAACCGCCCCAGGCGGATCAGGCCGGCATTGCGATCCAGGTCAAAACTGGTCGCGAGGACTTCGAAACTCACCCGCGCGCCGACATGGGTGAACGTGGCACCGTCGAAGTCGAAACCCAGGGCATCCGTCGGACAATCCGCAGGCTTGTCCAACCAGAGAAAGCGGGCTTGCGGATCGATGAAACGCCGGATCAGCCAGGCCGAAGCCACCCGGTCGATCCACAGGTGCTTGCGGGTGGCCCAGAGGCGACCGCGGTGTTCGGCATTTCTGCGGGCAATCAAGCCATGCGCGGCGTGGGGCTCATCCTGCGCGAACTGGCCATTGAGCGTCTGCTCGGCATCGCGCAAGGCGCTTTCGGCGTCGTCCCGCGCAGTCCCGGGGAAGAAATCGATGGCAACGATGCCCTCCAATCCCCGGCGAGCCGCCGCCAGCCGTCGGCGTGCTTCACTCTCTGTCAGGCCGGGCAGCTCGGCAATCACCGCGACCAGCTGTTCCAGCCATTCGGCGTAGAGCGTCGATCGGTCAAACACCGCTCGCAACTGTGCTTCCTGTGTGGCATCCGTCGCATGGAACGGCACGATCTGCGCGGTACCACCGGTATCTATGACCCCCCCTGCCTGGGCCTGGAACAGATCCTGAGCCGATGCGTTGTCCGGCAGGACGTACACCCCATCACGCAGCGCTTCGGCGCCGGCCCCCTTGAGTGCCCGCCACAGGCGCATACGCGGTGTCTGACTGCGCCCGGGCAGTGAGACCACCAGCATCAGCCAAGTCGTAGGATTCGTAGTCATTATGTAGCGTATGCTACATAGCAGTAATAAACTCTACAAGAGCACTGAGCGCACCCGATGAATCTGGTGGCCACATCCTCGCAGCGGACATTCGATCCGTTGCCTTGCCTGTTTGCCGCCCGCGCGTTGCGCGATTTCGGCGACAGTTTCGTGGCGATCCTGTTGCCGGCCTATCTGCTGGCATTGGGCTTCACGCCACTGGCGGTCGGTGTGCTCGCCACCGCATCGTTGCTCGGCTCGGCCTGCCTGACCCTAGGGGCCGGATGGCTGGGCGCGCGCTGTGGACACCGTCGGCTTTTGCTGCTCGCCGCCGGATTGATGGTCGCCAGCGGGCTGGCGTTCGCCGCCTTCCGTGATTACGCCGTGCTGCTAGTGGTCGCTTTCGTCGGCACGATCAATCCGTCCGCTGGCAACGTCAGCGTGTTCGTACCGCTGGAACACGCCGCACTGGCACGCGAAGCCGGCGATCAGAATCGCACCCGGATGTTCGCGCGCTACAGCTTGGCCGGCGCACTCGCCGCCGCCTTGGGCTCCCTGATCGCCGGCGCCCCTGAACTGACAGCACCGCTCGGCGTGAACCGCTTGACCGCGATGCGGGCGATGTTCGTGCTGTATGCGTTGTTGGGCGTGGTAGGACGATACCTCTACACACGTCTCCCCCGGCATGCCGTCGACGGCAAGGTCGCCCGGACGAGCACACTCGGTCCTTCGCGCGGCATCGTCATGAGACTCGCGGCCCTGTTCAGCCTGGATGCGTTCGCTGGCGGATTCGTCGTGCAGTCGCTGCTCGCCCTGTGGTTGTTCCAGCGGTTCCATCTCTCGTTGACGGCAGCCGGCGCGTTCTTCTTCGGGACGGGGTTGCTGGCCGCGCTGTCGTACCCGGTGGCTGCGCAACTGTCGCGACGCGTCGGCCTGGTCAACACGATGGTGTTCACGCACATCCCCTCCAGCATCGCACTGATGCTCGCGGCGTTCGCCCCGTCGTTGACGTCGGCGTTGGCATGGCTATTGGTACGCGCCGCGCTGTCACAGATGGACGTGCCGACGCGCTCGTCCTACGTGATGGCCGTGGTAACCGAACCGGAGCGCAGCGCCGCCGCCAGCGTCACGTCGGTGCCGCGCAGCCTGGCTTCCTCCGCGAGCCCTGCGTTGGCGGGCGCACTGTTCGCCGCATCCTCTTTCGCGTGGCCGCTGGTGATCTGTGGCTCGCTCAAGATCCTGTACGACCTGCTGCTCCTAGCGCAGTTCCGACACCTCAGGCCACCGGAAGAACAGTGACGTCACGACGGCGCGCGTAGGATGCGTGCTTTGGACACGAATGCCGACACATGAAACTCAGGGCAGGTCGCATCTTCAATCGAGGTCCGATGGCCCTGGTTGCCGTCATGGCACTGTTCGTGGCCACGCCCGCGTGCAGCGGCGCGAGCGATCCGGCCAGTCGGCTGCCGTTGACCACACTCGCGGATGTGCCGTTGCCCGGCAGAGCGACACGCTGGGACTACGCCAGTCTCGACGCGCGGAACCATCATCTTTTCCTCGCACACCTCGGCGACAGCGCCGTTGTCGTGTTCGACACCGCCAAGCGCAAGGTGATGGCGACCGTTCCCGATGTCAGCCACGTCCACGGCGTGCTTTACGTGCCCCAACTGGATCGGGTGTACGCCTCGGCAACCGGTACCAATGAAGTGATCGCGATCGACGCCAGGACCTTCAAGATCATCGCACGCACTCACGCTGGGGATTATCCGGACGGCATGGCCTATGCGCCCGACGTGCACAAGCTGTATGTCTCCGACGAGCACGGCGAGACTGACACCGTGATCGACGTGCGATCGAACAGCCGAGTGGCCACGATCCCGTTGGGCGGCGAGGTGGGCAACGCCCAGTACGACCCAACGAGCAAGCATATCTTTGCCAACGTGCAGACCCGCGGGCAGCTGATGGAAATCGACCCGGGCACCGACAAGGTGATCAGCCGGATCGACCTGCTTGGTGCCAAGGGCAATCATGGCCTCTACATCGATGCCGCCTCCCGGTTGGCTTTCATCGCCTGCGAGGACAACGCCACGCTGCTGGTGTTGGACCTGCACACGCACCATGTACTGGCGTCCTTCGCCGTGGGCGGCGGACCCGACGTGCTCGCGTTCGACCCTTCGCTGGGCTGGCTTTACGTGGCCAGCGAATCCGGCGTGGTGTCACTGTTCGAGGTGAAGGGACAGAACGTGCGCGAGCTCGGTCGCGCGATGCTGGGGCCCAACGCGCACGTAGTAGCGGTAGACCCGGACATGCACCGTGCCTATTTTCCGCTGAAGGACGTTCAGGGCCATCCGGTACTGCGCATCATGCAGCCTCGCTCCTGACCCAGCCCGGCAAGAGGTTGCGCCGCTCAGCCGGTCTGCTCTCCGAAGCTATCGTCCGTTGGCGCGGGCAGCCGCGAAGCCATGATCTTGTCGATGCGACGCCCATCGGTATCGACGATCTCGAAGCGCCAGCCCTCGTACTCGAAAGACTCGCCCACTTGGGGGAGGTGCTGGAATTGGAACAGCGCAAAGCCTGCGATCGTGTGGTAGCCGTCCTCCGCAACCCGTCGGCGCAGATCGAGCCGCTCGAAGACCTCGATCGCGGACGTCATGCCGTCGATGAGAACGCTGCCGTCCTCACGCTCGACGATGTCGGGCGCCTCGTCTTCGGCGTCCGGCAAGTGGCCGGCAATGGCCTCCAGCAGGTCGGTCTGGGTGACGATGCCCTCCAGTACGCCGTATTCGTTCAGCACCATGGCCATGCGCACCGGCGTGGTGTGGAAGCGTTCGAGCAACCTGAAGATTGGCGTGCCTTCCGGGATCACCAGTGGCTGGCGGATGGTCGCCAGCGGGTCGGGCCGCTGACCGTCAAGCACTTGGTGCAGTAGATCGTGCTTCACGATCATGCCCAACGGCTCGTCGATGCCGTCACGTCCGACCAGGATCTGGTCATGGGGGCACGCACGGACGGCGGCAAGGATCTCGTCCGGCGGATCGCCCGCATCGACCCAGTCGATTTCGGTTCGCGGCGTCATGATGTCGCCGACCGGGCGGTCGCCCAAGTTGAACACGCGCTCGACCACTTCCTGCTGCGCCCGCTGCAGCAGACCCGCTTCTCGGCTGGCGGAGATCAACAACTTCAGCTCTTCGGCCGAGTGCAGCGATTCCTCACCCGTCCCCGGCTTCAGTCCGAACAACCGCAACACGAGGTTGCCCAAGCCGTTGAGCAGCAGGATCGCCGGCTTGAACGCGAACAGGAACAATCCCAGCGGGTGCACGACCCAGAGCGCCGTGTTTTCGCTGCGTTGCAGGGCCAGGCTCTTGGGCGCCAGCTCGCCCAGCACGATATGCAGGGCGGTGATCAGGCTGAAGGCGATCGCCACGGCGATGGCATGCGAGCTGGCCACCGCGAACGAGCCCGCCCACCCGGCGAGCAAGGGCTCAACCAGGTGTGAAAGCGCCGGCTCGCCGATCCAGCCCAGCGCCAGCGACGACAGCGTGATGCCGAGCTGCGTGGCCGCCAGGCTCGCGTCTAGGTGGTCGACCGTACGCAGCAGCGCCTTTGCGTTCATGCGCCCGCTGGCGACCAGTTCGGCCACCCGGCTGCGCCGCACGGCGACGAGCGAGAACTCCGCGGCCACGAAGAATCCGTTGGCCGCCACCAGCACCAATACCGCGAACACACCGATCAGATCAGACACTGTTTGGTTCCATGGATGCGCGAGTTTGCAGTGGGGTGGCGGCCTTCGGATCGTCGTACCTGAGTCGTGACATCGGTCCTGACGGCTGGCCGATGCCGCGTCTCAGCGTCTTACGCCAATGGACGCATTTTGCCAGCCCGCAAACCATGAACCCAGCGGTAGAGCGCCGGGAGCACGAGCAGGGTCAGCAAGGTCGAGGAAATAATGCCGCCGATCACCACCGTGGCCAGCGGCCGCTGCACCTCCGCGCCCGTGCCCACGTTCAGCGCCATCGGCACGAAGCCCAGCGATGCGACCAGGGCCGTCATCAGCACCGGCCGCAGGCGGGTGAGCGCGCCTTCGCGGATGGCGCTGTCCAGGTCCTTGCCCTCGTCAAGCAGGCGGCGAATGAACGACACCAGAACCACGCCGTTGAGCACCGCCACGCCCGATAGCGCGATGAAGCCCACGCCGGCCGAGATGGAGAACGGAATGCCGCGCAACCACAGGGCAAGCACGCCGCCGGTGAGCGCCAACGGTACGCCGCTGAAGATCACGGCCGCATCCCGCGCCGAGCCGAAAGCCATGTACAGCAAGCCGAAGATCATCAGCAGCACGATCGGCACCACGATCTGCAGGCGCTGGCTGGCGGAGATCAACTGCTCGAAAGTGCCGCCGTAGTCGATCCAGTAGCCCTGCGGCAAGCTGACCTCGGCGGCCACGGTATCGCGCAGCTCCCCGACGAATGAGCCCAGGTCGCGGCCACGCACGTTGGCGGTCACCACCACGCGGCGTTTGCCGCTTTCGCGGCTGATCTGGTTCGGACCGATGGACAACGCGATGTCCGCCACCGCGCCCAGCGGCACGGTGGTGGGCGCGTCTGGATCAGCCTGCGGCGGCAGCGGTACCGGCAAGGTGTCGAGCGCCTCCAGGCGGCTGCGCTGCGCTTCGGGCAGGCGCACGACGATGTCGATGCGCCGGTCGCCCTCGAACACCTGCCCGGCCGGCCCGCCACCCATCGCAATGGCGACCGTGTCCTGCACGTCGGCCACGGACAGGCCGTAGCGTGCGAGCGCGGCACGGTCCGGCTGGATGGTCAGCAGGGGCAGCCCGGTCGACTGCTCCAGCTTGACGTCGGCAGCGCCGGGGATGCCGTTGGCGACTTTCTCCACCTGCTCGCCCAGATCCACCAGCGTGTCCAGTTCATCGCCGAAGACCTTGATCGCCACCTCGGCGCGCACGCCGGCGATCAGTTCGTTCATGCGCATCTGCACCGGCTGGGTGAACTCGTAGTTGTTGCCGGGGATGGCGCGCACGGCCGCGTCCATCTCGCGGATCAGCTCGGCCTTGGGCTTGCGCGGATCGGGCCAGTCCTCACGGTCCTTCATGATGATGAAGGTATCGGCGACCGAGGGCGGCATGGGATCGGTGGCCACTTCGGCGGTGCCGAGCTTGGCGAACACGCGATCGACCTCGGGGAACTGCTTGATGCGCGCCTCCAGGTGCGTCTGCATGCCAATCGCCTGGGTCAGGCTGGTGCCGGGAATGCGCAGCGCGTGCAGGGCGATGTCGCCTTCGTCCAGGTCGGGAATGAACTCCGAGCCGAGCCGGCCGGCCAGCAGGCCCGCGCCCACCACCAGCACCGCGGCGACGGCGACCACCGCCACCCGCCAGGCCATCACGCGATCCAGCAGCGGCGCGTAGGCACGGCGGAATCCCTGCATCACGCGGTTTTCTTTCTCGGCCACGCGGCCGGTCACGAACATCGCCACCGCGGCCGGCACGAAGGTCAGCGACAGGATCATCGCCGCGGTGATCGCGATAACCACGGTAAAGGCCATCGGGTGGAACATCTTCCCCTCGATCCCCGACAGGCTGAAGATCGGCAGGTACACCGCAGCGATGATGAGCAGGCCGAACAGGCTTGGCTTGATCACTTCGGCGGTGGCGCTGGCCGCCAGTTCAAAGCGCTCCTGGCGTTCCAGCAGGCGGCCCAGGCGGTGTTGCGCCTCGCCAAAACGGCGCAGGCAGTTCTCCACGATGATCACCGCGCCGTCGACGATCAGGCCGAAGTCGAGCGCACCCAGGCTCATCAGGTTGCCGGAGATGCCGTTGCCGACCATGCCGCTGATCGTCATCAGCATGGTCAGGGGAATCACCGCCGCTGTGATCAGCGCCGCGCGCAGGTTGCCCAGCAGCAGGAACAGCACCACGATCACCAGCAGTGCGCCCTCGATGAGGTTCTTCTGCACCGTGGCGATGGCGCGGTCCACCAGCTGCGTGCGGTCGTAGACCGCGCGGGCGCTGACGCCGGCGGGGAGATTCGTGTTGATCTCTTTCAGTTTGGTGGCCGCGCGTTCAGCCACCGCGCGGCTGTTCTCGCCGATCAGCATGAACACGGTGCCCAGTACGGCCTCATGGCCGTTCTCGGTCGCTGCGCCGGTACGAAGCTCCTTGCCCTCGGCCACCTGCGCAACGTCGCGCACGCGCAGCACGACGCCGTCCTCCTGCTTTACGACGACCTGGCGCAGGCCTTCGAGGTCGGTGATCTGCCCCGGCACGCGGATCAAGTACTGCTCGCCGTAGCGCTCGATGTAGCCGGCGCCGACGTTGGCGTTGTTGCGCTCCAGCGCCCGCTGCACGTCCACCAGGCTCAGACCGTAGGCGGCCAGCTTCGCCGGATCGGGCGTGACGTGGAATTGCCGGACGAAGCCGCCGACCGTATTGACCTCGGTGACGCCCTCCAGGTTGCGCATCTGCGGGCGGATCACCCAGTCCTGCAGCGAACGCAGGTCGGTGGGCGTCCATGGCTGACCGTCGGCGCGGCGTGCCCCGGGCTCGGCCTCGACCATGTACATGAAGATCTCGCCCAGGCCGGTCGCCACCGGCCCCAGCGTCGGTTCCACGCCCGCCGGCAGTTGCGAGCCGACTTCCTTCAATCGCTCGGAGACCTGCTGCCGGGCGAAGTACACGTCGGTGCCGTCCTCGAAGACGGCCGTGATCTGGGACAGTCCATAGCGGGCGATCGAGCGGGTCTGCACAAGGTGCGGCAGCCCCGCCAGGGCGGTCTCGATGGGATAGCTCAGGCGCTGCTCGGCCTCCAACGGCGAGTAGCCGGGTGCCTCGGTATTGATCTGCACCTGCACGTTGGTGATGTCGGGCACCGCATCGATCGGCAGCCGCGAGTAGTTCCACACGCCCAGCGCCGCCAGTCCCAGCGCCAGGATGAGCATCAGGCCGCGATGTGCAATCGCGGCACGAACGAGTCGTTCAAGCATGTTGGCGCCCTCAGTGATCGTGGCTGGCACCGGACTTTTCGATGTCCGCGCGGATGAGGAAGCTTTGCTTGTTCACGTAGGCGGTGCCCGGTTTGAGGCCGCCGAGTACCTCGGCCTTCTGCGCATCGCGGGCGCCCAGCTCGAGCATGCGTACCTCGTAGGTGTCCCCGACCTGGGCGAACACCACGGTGAAGTCGCGGAAGCGCTGCAGTCCCGACACGTCCACCGCCAGCGGCACCGGCCGCTCGGCCACCGTGACGTCGGCCACGACCGGCATGCCCGGGCGCCAGGCGTTGTCCTTGTTGGGGATGCGTGCGCGAGCGACCACGCTCAGGCCCGCGCGGGTGACCGGCACCAGGGCGTCGATGGTGGTCGTCAGCGGATCGCCCCCGCTGGCGGGCCGCACCTGGAGCGCCTGGCCCGGCCTCAGGCGGTCGGCATCGCGCCCCACCGCATCGAGCTCGACCCAGACCGAGGACAGGTCGGCAATCTCGAACAGGGACGCGTCACCGGCCACGTCGCCGACATTGGTGTTGCGCGCCAGCACCACGCCATCGAGCGGGGCCACGACGGTGTACGTGCGCATGCTCTGGTTGGCTTCCACCGTGGCCAGCGTCTGTCCGCGGCGCACGCGGTCGCCCAGATTCACCGATACCGAGCGCACGATGCCTTCGAAACGGGCACGCACCTGGGCCTGGCGACCCGGATCGACGGCAACGTGGCCCATCAGTGGCAGCACGTCCCGAATCGTGCCGGGACCCGCCACCGCCGTCTCCACGCCGGAGGCGGCGGCGGTCGCGGCGGGGATGGTGACGCGCCCCTCGTAGGAGGCGTAAGTCCACGTGTGCGTCTTGCCTTCGTAGGTGGCGGTCACCTTGACATCGAACGAGTGCGGCTCGACCACCGTACCGTTGGCGACCAGCGCATCGCCCACAGCGCGGAACGTGAAGCGGGTGGTTTCGCCATCCAGGCGATTCACTTGGAGCACCGGCTGCAAGACACTCGGCGGCAGGGGCTTGCCGTCGCGGTAGGCGTACAGGCGAAATTCCGGGGGTACCCCGGTCTCGTAGACGGTGACTTCCAGCGCGAATGGGCCGTCGCGTAGCAGGCGGCCATTGTGCGGGCCGCGCTCGAACGCGGCGGTCGCGGCGTGCTCGCCCTCGGTCGGTGCCGTCTCGGTGCGTTGGCTGCAGGCGCCGAGGCCAAGCGTGGCGAAGATCAGCAGCGCCGCGGCGCCGCGCGTAAAAAAGGTGGCTTTCATGGGGAGGAAACTCCGGCAACGGCCGTCATCTGTTCGATGTCGGCCAGCAAGGTGTGGTAACGGACGGCCGCGTCGATCTGCGCATTGCGCAGTTCGAGCAAGGTGCGTTGCGCCTGCGAGAGCGCCACGAAACTGAAGTGCCCGGCGTCGAAGCCTTTGCGGGTCAGGGCCAGCGCGTTTTCGGCCTGCGGGATCATGCGGTCGCGATGGGCCTCGAACGCCGTGCGCGCGTGGAGCAGTTCCTGGTAGGTCGTGAACAGGCGCTGGCGCAGGTCCGCCTGTTGCGCCTGTGCGCGCGCCTCGGTTGCCTCCGTCTCGGCCGCGACGCGGGCCACGTCCAGCGCCGAACGGGAGGGGCTGCCCAGCGGAAACGAGACGCCGGCGATCAACGCGGTGTCGTTGAACAGCGACAGCCGCCGCACACCCACGTGCACGGTCAGATCCGGCTTGGCGCCCGCCGCCGCGAGGCGGCCACGGGCCTCGGCCGCACGCGTGTCCAGGTCGAGGGCGCGCAGGGTCGGGCTATCAGGAAGACGTGCAACCAGGTCGTCGTACGGAGCAACCGCCGGCAGGTCGAACAGGTCGCCGTCCGCGCCGTCGAAACTTGGCTCGGCGACGTTCCACAGCGCGGCAAGCGAAACCTTGGCGCCGGCCAATCCGTGCGCAGCGTGTTCGACCTCGATGTCGGCCTGCTCTTGCGCAATTCGCATCAGGTCGAGCTCGGACTCGGGGCTGCGCCCGGCTTGCACCCAGCAACGCACGGTCGCGGTCAGCTCACGGGCGAGGGCGAGGTTCTGCGCTGCCACGCTGGCACGTACCTGGTCGGCAAGCACTTCGGTGAAGCGGCGACGGGCTTCGGCGGCCACGTCCAGGCGGCCCTGCTCCAGTGACGTGCGCGACCGCTGGATGTCGATCGCGCCGACCGCTTGGCGGGCTTCGCGCTTGCCGCCGCGTTCGATCACACGCCCCAGCCGTAGCGTGGTTTCAGCGGCATGGATACCGGAAACCGAACCGGTACCGCCGACGTTTTCCACGTCCGCGCCCACCACCCAGGGGGGCGCCAGGCCAGTCAGCTCGGCCTGCCGCTCGGCGGCAACGGTCATGTGGTCACCGGCACGGATGGCCGGGTTGTGCGCAAGGGCGCGGTCTACTGCCTGGGGCAGCGTGAGCACTTCGCCTGCCACCACGGGCATGGCAAGCCCACCTGCCAGCAGCAGGAGGCACCAACAACGTATAGAAAGCACGACGATCTCCCATCGAATGAGTCAACGATTCCGCGGCCGACAGGCGGCCGGAGGGGGCGTTGCGATCAGACGATGGGTGGGCGGTACAGAGGGGTTTGGGGGTTGTCTGGCGCGGACCTGCCGCACCAGGCCGGGCAGCGTTCCCGCAGGACGATCGGGTGGAACAGATCAAGCCACATCGACGGCAATGTGGCTGCCGCCCCAGTTAGGTAATGCACGTGGCTGTGCGGCATCTCGGGAAGCGTGGCGCCATCTCCGTCCGTATCCGCGTCATCGTGATAATGATCTGCGGAAACGTCGCCCATAAGAGCCGCAACCGTCTCGTGCACACCGTCATGACTGTGCACTACCCATTTCGGCATGGATGCAAAGGTCACGACCGCCAGCAACAGCAACAGCACCGCTCGCAGCGCGACGGGATGGCGCCGTTGCAGATGGCGAATGGTGTTAAGAGCCGACATGGTCGCCAACTATGGCAGATCGCCAGGCTATGGCAACCACCCTTCGGCCGCGTGTACGTGGCGGGTTCGTCATTGCCTTGTTACGTACGCACCACCGATCGCACGGGAAGCTTCGTGAAGGCCGACCGGCTCGCCGACACCTTCCATCCGAAGCGACGCGGTCATCTGGGACGACAAGCCACGAGATGAGCACGCACGCGCCGTGCAGGGGCGCGTGCGCGGTGCTTACTTCTTGGACTTCTGCGTAAGGACACTTCCGGCCAGCGTCCGCGTGGCCGCGGAGGTACGGCCGTCGTTCAACGCCTTGGCTGCGGTCGTGGCCGTCGTCATCGTCGACTGCTTGGTGGTGTGTACCTGGGCCAAGGCACTGCCCGCCAAGGACTTGGCGGTCTTGCTGGCGCCTGCATCACGCAGGACCGTGGAGGCGATACGGGTGACCTTCGAACCGGACTGTTCACGCTTGGACATGACGGATCCTTTTTTCGCGGCTGAAAGGAGACCGGGCGCGCCGGTCGCGACTGCGACGCGCCCGGGAATAAAGCTCAGGCCACCTTGCGCAACGGCTGCTGCAACTCGGCCACGTCGAGCGTGAAATCCAATGGAATCTGGATCGACTCGACCGGGTTCCGCTTGTCGTTGTAGACATCCACATCGGTCTTGAGCTGCAAGCAGTCGCCCACGATCTGCTGGCGCCGCTGGGCGAAAGAGCGAACAAAATGGCTGTGGGGGGCGTTGGGATCGTCCAGGTCGGCCCACAGCGACAGGGTCCGGTTGCCGCGCTTGTGGGCGGCGGCATGCTTGGCTCGGTAGCGACGGCCCTGCGGGTCGGTCCGGTATTCCTCGCGGAACACTTGGGCGATGTCGGCGGCAATGGCGTCGATGATGGTCTTGGGGTTGGGCTTATGGAGGCCGTTAAGCAGGGCCCAGGCAGCCACCTCATGCGGATCCAGGGGACCTTCCACCCCGGACTCGGCCTGGTAGCGCTCGACGTAGTTTTTCACTTGGCTGGAATAGGCGGACATAAAAACCTCTCTTCAGTCGGTGTGGACCACGCCCCAACCATCGGTACGGGCGGAGCTGGTAACGAATGAACGCACCTTGGCTTGGTGCTTGCGAAACAGGTCGTAGCGACGCAGATGTCGCTGCAACTGACCCGCCACCAAGCCTGGATGGATGGCCAAGCGCTGAGCGAACCGCAAGACACGTTCTTCCTTGAAGAAGGGTGCCACCCGAGCGATGAAACCATGCAACTCGTCCTGCTCGACACAAAACTCCGCCGCGGCGCGGTTGGCGAGCTGTTCTTCCTCGTTGATATGGTGAGCCGGCTCCGACTCGATTTCCTGATCCAGGATGTACTCATCGTGTCCGTGGCGCTGCAGGACATGCTCCAGCTCGTGGCGCAGCACGAACCAGAAGTTGTCGATCCGATCCAGGCGCAGCGTCATCGCGACCACGGGCTGCTCATCGGCCAACCAAAAGCAGGCTCCATCGATCTTGCTGCCGGCAATCGGCTCCACGATCACGAAGCGCACGCCACACTCGTTCAGGATGCGCGCCACGTGTCGGGTTTCCTCCGGCGCCGTGCGCAATGCCGACAACCGTGGCAGCGCCTTGTGCAGGCTTGCTTCACTGTACGGGCCGGTGATCAGTTCGCTGGCCACCTGCCGGGCGCGGTACAGCCAAGCGAGTTGTAGGCTGCTCGGGGCGGCTTCCGTGTCGGTCTTCCGGGCTGCATGGGCAAACACCATGGGCCCATCCAGCCGCTCGATCTTGAAAAACTCCAGGAACTGCTGCTCCAGGACATCGATATTCTTGCTGGCGGTGATCCAGCCACGCTTGATCATTTCCCGGACCGGGAAGCGGCTGTACAGGCCAGCGCGGCGCGCAATGAGATCATCGGCACCGCGAACCTTGGAGAGCTGATACTGGCTCTCCAGGTTCATCCATACGTCCGCGCCGGTGCCCAACGACTCGCCGAGCTGAATCGCCGTCTCTGGCGTGATCGCCTTCTTGCCGGCGATGATCTCGTTGATCAGGCGTACGGGCCGGCCGATGATCTCGGCCAGTTCGGTCTGAGTCCAATTCCGAGCCTCCAGCTCCTCACGGAGGAATTCGCCCGGCGGAAAAACTTCGGGGAATGTAGTCATGACGTGTCCTCGGGGGTTCAGTGGTAATCGGCAATGGAGACAATGACGACCAACTTCCCGCGGTCGTCTTCTTGCAGGCGCAGGATCAGCCGCCACTGGTCATTCAGACGCATGGAGCGTTGACCATCGCAATCGCCCTTGAGCTTTTCGTAATGCAGGGACTTCATGACATAGAACGTGCGTTCGTCGACCGCGGCCCGGATGAACTGCAGGCGTTTGCGGAAGACCTTGACCAGGGCACCGTCGAGTCCGGCGGTATATTTCGGGTCCTTCTCCAGCCGCTCCAACGAGGGGTCTTCGAACCGGACTTCCATGCCTGACGATTACCTCACTATGTGTCTTTTACACTAAGTGTAATAGTACGCAACTTGGTATGCAACTCGATCGGCCGCCATGGCTGGCAAACGCTCCGGCAGGTCGACCGCTTGGGCCTTGCCGGAGACACTCCCGCGCGAAGCGAGGTTTCGTACCAGGATGGGGCGCCTCACCGCCCCCTCGCCGGGCTTACACGGGATAATCCAACATTATCCCGTGTAAGAAAATGCTCTCAGCCGCACTTGACTTGTTTCCATTTCTGTACGTAAGTACGTATTACGTAATATGGTATGGAATACATAGGAGAGAGACCGATGGCACGTGCAGGGCTCTACAAGACCGAGGTCAAGAAGGCACGCGACAGCTTGGTCGCCCAAGGGCTACGACCGTCGATCGACGCCGTACGGGCCGCGCTCGGCCACACCGGTTCCAAGTCCACCATCCATCGCTACCTCAAAGAACTGGAGGCCGAGGAAGGAACGGAGCGTGGCCGGGGCGCCCCGATCAGCGACGCCCTACAGCACTTGGTGGCCCAGCTGGCCGCACAACTGAAAGAGGAGGCCGAGGCGCGAATCGTCGAGGTCCAGGGCGCGTGCGACACGGCACTGGCTACGAACGCTGCGGCAGCGGCCGAGCAGGCGAAGGAGAACCGCGCGCTGAGCAATCAGCTGCAGCGCACGGAGGTCACTCTGCAGGATGAACGCCATGCCCACGCGGCCACTGCAGCTACCCTGCAGGAGGCCCGAGCCCAAGGAATCGCGCTGACCGAACGCGTAGCCGGTCTCACGACACAGGTACAGGCATGGGAAGAACAGGTGCGTTCGCTGGAGGAGAAACATCAGCACGCCCGCGAGGCGCTCGAGCACTTTCGGCGCTCGGCCAAGGAACAGCGCGAGCAAGAACAGCAGCGGCATGAGCACCAGGTCCAGACGCTCCAGGTGGAACTGCGCCAGGTGCAGGATCTGCTCGCCAGCAAGAACCAGGAGCTGCTCCAGCTCAATCGCGACAACGTGCGCCTCACCGAGCAGTTCGGCCAGAGCGACAAGGCGCTACGTACCTTGCGGCGCGAGCACGACAAGGTGACGGCGCTTGCCCAAGAGGTGCCGGCACTGCAGTTGGACAATGAAACGCTCCGGCGTCGCCACGCGGAACTGATCGCCGAGCGCGATGCGCTGCAAAGCCAATTGACGCGACACGAAGCCGACTGGCAGGCTGAGCGCGCCGCGTGGCAAGAGGAGCAGCGTGAACGCAGGCGGCAGATGGAACGCCTGCAGGCGATCGAATCCATGCTGGCGCAGCTCAAACCCGAGCAAGGACCCGAACAGGGAGCACCGGCCGTTTAATTCGCGTCGTTACCGCCCAAGCAGCGGTTTGAACTGGTGACCATGGCACCGCTTGTACTTGCCACCGCTGCGACATAAACAGGGGTCGTGATCGCGCAACCCTGACGCGAGCGATTGCCCTAGAAACTGCTGCGCTAAAAGGAGGGGTTCGATCTCGTCCGCCGGTACGCTGACGTGTCCGTATTGCGACGCCCGCTCGCCACGGTTCATCACGATTGTCTTCAGCTCTGCCGCCCGGATGAAATGGCGGATGAGTTGGTCATCGCGAAGCGGCAGACGCACGTTGTCTACCACCCGGCCGGTGTAGCAGCGGCGTGGGTCGGGCACGAAAAGAATTCGGGTTTCGCCCTGCGGCTTGGGCGTAACGTCAACCATCGCGCCCTCAGGCGAGAGCCAAACCGCATGGAACTCGGCCTCGATCATCACGTGGGGCCACTCCCAGAGTTGCCAGCCGCAGAGCATGCGGCCGCCAGAACGAGCGACTTTGGCTTCGACATTGGGGAAACATTCGTTGGCCGCAGCATCAGCTTCAGGCCGTACCGCTAAGTAGACCGCCTGGCCACCGGGGGTCACCTTGTCGACCAGCCGTCGAACTGCGCGCGAGACATGGGAAGGTGTCGTGGTGTGCAAAGTCGCTCCAATGCTAGAAAAACAGGAACCCGTCCCTGCATCGTACGCACCCTTGACTCAACAATGGAGACTCTAGATAAAAAGCGTCTGGCGGACGTCGAAGACCAGAGGCGGCGCGAGGCGCGCCTAAGCGCGATCGAGCAGTTTCTCGGCCGGTTAAAATCCAAAGAACCGGCCAGCGCGTCGCCTGAGCCGGACTAAGCGATCGGCCAGCCACAGGGTGGCCGATCGCTTAGGAGAGCAGATGGAACGCGGCGAAGCCCGGCCCGACATGCGGGTCCCGATTGTCAATATGGGCAGGGGTGGCAACTCTGTGCGCGCCCTTGGCTGGCCGCCGCGGCCCAAGGCTGAATCTCTCTGTAGTCAATCACTTGCAAGCGGAATTGCCGCTTTTTGAGCGAATCCCTGCCAACCCTCCGTGCGGTTGTCGTGAGCGCGGCGTGACTCAAGTGCGAGCTACGCCCGCCACCCCGCCGCGAGAGAGCCCGCGGCATGACGAAGCAAACCGTCGTTCACCCCATCGTCATCCGCGCGAAAACGGGGTCATGTTCAGCCCTTCCGCCGCGACGCATCGTTGACGGCCCTTGCACCGGGACGCTGCGAAGGTGCAGGCGTCGCGATGCCGTCCGCGATCTCCGCAACTCCTCGTGCACAAAGGAATACGAACATGTCGATTTCACTGCTGGTGCTCATCGTTCTCGTCATCCTGCTGATCGGTGCGTTGCCGACCTGGGGCTACAGCCGCTCCTGGGGTTATCGTCCGACCGGCGGCATCGGCATCATCCTGCTGATCGTGCTGGTGCTGTGGTTGCTTGGCGTTTTCCACTGAGCGCCCCGCCGACACCGTGATCGTCCTGGCCAAATCGGTGTAACCCGTGCGCGCGGCGGCAGAGTGCCAGGACTGCCTGCCAGGGCGCCGTGCCACGCAGACCGCACCGGGACTCGGGATTTGCCCGGGGAAGACGCTGCCGGAGAATCGAGTATCCGCAGCCCCGGGCAACGAGCGGTGAGCCGGCATCAGCGCAGCGGTTCAGCGGCCCTGTCGCCCTGGCAACGGATCGGCCCGCCGTCGCGGCCGCGAGCCTGGGTGAAGCTGGAGCCGCGGCGGTTGATCACGATGCCGTTGGCACATTGCTGGTTGGCGTCCAGCAGGTAACTGGCGGTGACGCGCTGCGCCTCCTGCTGCTGGCGCTGCAATTGCACGGCGCGGCGGGCCTGGTATTCGCGCGCCTGGTCGGCGACCTGGCGGTAATTGCTGGCCAGCTCCTCGCGACGCTGGCGCAGGTCGCGCTCCAGTTCGTCGTGGCGCTGGCGCGCACTGGCACGGGCTTGTTCGGCCTGCAGCGCGGCGGCGCGCTCGGTTTCCTGGATCAGCTCGTCGGCATGGCGGGCGGCAAGCCAGCGCGACACCCCGTTCCAGCCCAGGATCGCCACGACGAGGGCGGCGACAGCGGCGGCGATTTTCCAGCGCAAGGCAATCGTCATGGCTCCCGCTCCCGCGCGGCGATTCAGCGACCGAAGATGATTTCTTCACCCTCGTGGTCACGGTCCCAGCCGCGCAGCTGGTCGCGGATGTGCGCGATACCCTGCCGGCCGAGCGCATTGCGCTCCTCATCCAGTACCTGGCCGTCGAGCAGCTCGGCCAGTCGCTGCGCGGTGGGCAGCATGGCGTCCCAGGCGTCGAGCGCGGGGACCGGCCCGGGCAAGGTCATGAAGAAACTGACGCCGGAGGTCTGCAGCGCATCCAGCCGGGCCAGGTCGAAATTGCCCGGCTTGAGCATGTTGGCGACGCTGAAGATGGGGCCCAGCTCGCGCTTGCCGTCCACCAGGCGGTGATAGATGCCCATGTCGCCGAATTCCAGCCCGGCCTTTTCGGTGGCGACGACCAGATCCGGTCCGTTGAAACGCGCGCCATCGCGCGCCACCACGAACAAGGTGACGATGCGTTCCACCGGCGTGTCGGCCGGGCGCCGACCCAGCTCCGAGCGCGGCACCGGCTTGGTGACAGGCGGCGCCGGTGCCGGTGCCGGTGCGGCGGCGGGCGCTTCGGCGGCGGGTTCGGCGGGCGCGCGCAAGGTATCCACGATCGAGGCGGCGTGGCCGGCCAGGCGTTCGGTCAGGCGCTCGGCCGGCTTGGCCGCATGGCGTTCGCCGGAAAGCGTGGCGCCCAGGCGCTCCAGTTCCTCGCGCAGGCCGACGTCGAGCTCGCCTTGCTGCGGCGTCGCCGAGGTGTCGCCCAGGCTGAAGGCCGGGTCGTCGGCCAGGCTGGAGCCGCCCATGGTGGGCTCGCGCCGCGCGTGTCCGTGCGTGTGCGTATCGCCCGCTGCCCTGCGCTTGCCCTGCTCTTTCCGCGGCTGGCCGAACAGCCAGATCAGTGCCAGCACGACCAGCCCCACGATCAGCATCGGAATGCCGACGGCGGCGTTCCACGCAAAGGCAAGCAAAGGTTGCACGGTCATCATCGGTTCCTCAGGCAGCTCCCGCCAGTTTAGCCGCTTCGGCCAGGTCGACCTGCACCAGCCGCGACACGCCGGGCTCGCGCATGGTCACGCCGCACAGCTGGGTGGCGGCTTCCATGGTGGCCTTGTTGTGGCTGATGAAGATGAACTGCACGTGTTCGCTCATCTCGCTTACCAGGCTGGAGAAGCGGCCGACGTTGGCCTCGTCCAGCGGCGCGTCGACTTCGTCGAGCAGGCAGAACGGCGCGGGGTTGAGGCCGAAGATGGCGAACACCAGCGACACCGCGGTCAGCGCCTTCTCGCCGCCGGACAACAGCGAGATGTTGGACGGGCGCTTGCCCGGCGGGCGCGCCATGATCGTCACGCCGGTGTTGAGCAGGTCGTCGCCGGTGAGTTCCAGATAGGCATGGCCGCCACCGAACAGGCGCGGGAACAGTTCCTGCACGCCGGCGTTGACCTTGTCGAAGGTTTCCTTGAAGCGATGGCGGGTTTCGCGGTCGATCTTCTTGATCGCGCCTTCCAGCGTTTCCATCGCGCTGACCAGGTCGGCCAGCTGGTTGTCCAGGTAGGTCTTGCGCTCGCTCTGTTCGGCATGTTCCTGGATCGCAGCCAGGTTGACCGGCTCGATCCGCGCGATTTTCTGGCCGATGTCGGCGAGCTGTGACCGCCACTGGCTGGCGTCGATGTCGTCGGCCAGTTCGGCCAGCAGGGTTTCCAGTTCGAGGCCGGAAGCGGTGATCGCTTCGGCCAGTTGTTCGGCGCGCAGCTGCAGCGCCTGGGCGGCGAGACGCTTCTCGGACAGGCCCTCGCGCAATGCCGACAGGCCCTGCTCGGCCAGGTGGCGCTGCTGTTCGAGCTTGCGGAATTCGAGGTCGCAGTCTTCCAGTGCGCGGCGCGCTTCCACCAATTGCTTGTCGACCAGCAGGCGCTGGTCCAGATACGCCTGGCGCTCGGCTTCGAGTTCGGCGATCGGGTCGGAGCCGGCAGCGAGCTGTTCGGCGATCTCGTTGCGGCGCGCCTCGATCTGGCGCAGCTGGGCATCCATGCGACCCAGCGCCTGTTCCAGCGAGTTCAGCGACGAGCGCTTGGACTCCAGCGAGAGCGCCAGCGAGTGCGATTGATCGGCCGCCTCGCGCGCATTCATGCGGGCTTCCTCGCGCGCCTCGAGCAGGCTGCGGCGTTCGTTTTCCAGTTCGCGGCGCTGGTCTTCCAGGTCGCCCATCAGGCCGACCGATTCGTCCAGCCGCGCGCGCGCCTCACGGGTCTGGTTCTGCAATTCGTCGATCTGCGTGGACAGGTCGGCCAGCTCGCCGCTGACCTTTTCGGCACGGGCGCGGGCGGTCTCCAGCTTGCCGCGGTGGCTTTGCAACTGGCCGGCCAGTTCGGACTGGCGACGGTGCGCGTTGTACAGCTCGCGCTGGGCGTCGTCGCGCGCGCGTTCGGTTTCGAATTTGCTGGTGCGCAGGTTGTCGAGCCGTTCGCTGGCTTCTTCCAGCTGCGCTTCCAGCATGGCGATCTGTTCGGCCAGCGTGCGCAGCTCGCGCTCGCGCGCCAGCACGCCGACCTGGCTGCCTTGCGCCCGGCGCACGCGCGCCCAGCCCGGGCCGAGCCATTCGCCGCCGCGCGTCATCACCGACTGATACGGTGCCAGTGCGGACAGCGAGGCCACCTGCCGGTGGGCGTCGGCCAGCGATTCGGCGGTCAACACGTGGCCCAGTATGGCCATCGCCGCCGCCGGGCCGCGTACGTGGGCGGCCAGCGTGCCAGCGGCGCCGACGCCGCCCTCGGCGTTGTCGAGCAAGGCGATGTCGGCGTTGTCGAGCGCATCGAACTCCGCCGCCAACGCATGCGAGCCATCCACCAGCACCGCGTCCAGAAATCCGCTCAGCGCCGTTTCCACGGCGGTCTCCCAGCCGTTTTCGACCTGCAGCGACTCACCGAGGCGGCGTGACGTGTTCAACCCGAGACGAGCCAGCCAGCTGCTGGCAGCGTTTTCTTCCTGGCCGAGCGCGGCATGCTGCAGCGCTTCGAGCGAGGCGTGCCGGCCACGGGCGGCCTGCAGTTGCTGGCGGGCCTCGTTCAGCGCCGACTGCACCTGGCGCTCTTCTTCCTGCACTTTTTCATGGTTGGACTTGTACTGGTCGAGCAGGCTGCCCAGGGTTTCCACGCGCTCGCGCTGGGCGTCGTGTTCGCTGTGCAGTTGCTCGCCGGCGGCGGCCAGTGCGGCCACGTCGGTGGCTTTCTGCTCGGTTTCCAGTGCTTCGCGGCGGCGCGCCAGGTCGATGCCCTGGCGGTCGAGGTAATTGAGCTTGGTGCGTTCCACCTCGGCGGCGCGGTTGGATTCGCCGGCATTGCGGGTGTGGCTGTCCCAGCGCTGTTGCCAGTCGGCCAGCCTGGCCTCGGTGCTGCGCTGGGCTTCGGCGGTGTCGTCCTGCAGCTGCTGCAGGGCTTCGAGTTTCGGTTCGCCTTCGGCCAGCGCCATGCGCAGGGCTTCGACCTGCTCGCGGTCGGTGGCGATGTGTGCGGCCAGTTCCGCGTGCTCGCGCTCGCTGTCGGCGTGGGCGCGCTGCAGGCGTTCGGCGCTCTCCTTGTTGTGGCGCACTTGCTGCTCGACACGGGCGATCTCGGCGCCGACCTTGTAGACCTCGGCCTGGACCGCGTTCAGGTGCTCGCTGGCGTCGGTGTGGCGTTCGCGCATGACCTCGATCTGCGCCTCGATCTCGCGCTGGCCGGCCAGCTGCTTCTCGATCTCGATCTCGGCGGCGGACAAGCCGGCGCCTTCGCTGTCGTGCTGGCTCTTGAGGCCGCGGTATTCGAGCGCGCGCAGCTCGGCTTCCTTGCGCGTCTGTTCTTCCTTCAAGGCCTTCCAGCGCTCGGCGGCGCGGGCCTGGCGGTTCAGGTGTTCGAGCTGCTTGTCGACTTCGTCGCGCACGTCGCGCACGCGGTCGAGGTTTTCGCGGGTGGCCTTGATGCGGCTTTCGGTCTCCTTGCGGCGCTCCTTGTACTTGGAGATGCCGGCGGCTTCCTCCAGGTGCGTGCGCAGTTCGTCCGGGTGCGCCTCGATGATCTGGCTGATCATGCCCTGCTCGATGATCGAGTAGCTGCGCGGGCCCAAGCCGGTGCCGAGGAACAGGTCGGTGATGTCGCGCCGGCGGCAGCGCGCGCCGTTGAGGTAGTACGAGGATTGCCCGTCGCGGGTGACCTGGCGCTTCACCGAGATCTCGGCGTACTGGCCGTACTCGCCCTGCACCGAGCCGTCGGCGTTGTCGAAGATCAGTTCGACCGTGGCCTGCCCCACCGGCTTGCGCGTGTTGGAGCCGGAGAAGATCACGTCGGTCAGCGAGTCGCCGCGCAGGCGGCTGGCCGCGCTTTCGCCCATCACCCAGCGGATCGCGTCGATGATGTTGGATTTTCCGCAGCCGTTGGGGCCGACCACGCCGATCATGTTGCTCGGCAGGTGCAGGGTGGTCGGGTCCACGAAGGACTTGAAACCGGCGAGTTTGATCGTGCTCAGGCGCATGCAGTGTTCAACGGTAGGGTGCTACGGCCGGTGCAGCCGGATGACAGGGCACTGTGCCAAACGCGGGGGCCTGCTGCAATGCGTGTCCGCGTGAGATTTAGTGTAAAGAATACGATACAACTCATTGATAAATATTATTTCTCGACGGCATCTATGGAAACGGCATGGATCCCGTTGTCCATCAACCCCTGCAGCGCCGCGTAGACCATTCGGTGCCGGCGGATTGGCAACAGCCCGGTGAAGGCGGGGCTGGCGATGCGCACGCGGAAATGGCCCTTGCCCTCACCCGCATGCCCGGCGTGGAGGTGGCCTTCGTCGACGATTTCCAGCTCGGTCGGCGCCAGGGCCTGGGTCAGGCGCTGGCGCATCTGCTCGATCATCGCCTCGCTCACGCCGGCAGGGCCTTGCGGAATGGCTTGATCTGCACCTCGGCGTAGACGCCGGCCGCCACGTAGGGGTCGGCATCGGCCCAGGCGCGGGCGTCGGCCAGCGACGGAAACTCGGCCAGGATCAGGCTGCCGCTGAAGCCGGCCGGGCCCGGATCTTCGGACTCGATCGCCGGGAACGCGCCGGCCACGAACAGGCGGCCCTCATCCAGCAGCGCCTGCAGCCGCGCGATGTGCGCGGGCCGCGCTCCCTTGCGCTTCTCCAGCGAGTCGGCAACGTCCGTTCCGATGATGGCAAACCACATGATCAAGCCTCCTGGTGGGATGGGTCGCGAGTCTGGCTCATGCGTGGCGCGCGGCTGCGGCCAGCTGCGCGGTGTCGACACGCACGAAAATCGAATCGCCCAGCGCGGTGAGCACTTCGCCCGCGTGGACCTCGCACAGCACGCGGGTCTTGCGCCCGACTTCGCCCTCGACGCGCGCCTTCAGCGTCAGCGGCACGTCCATCGGGGTGGGCTTGAGGAACTTGATGCCGAGGCTGCCGGTGACGCAGTCGATGCGCGGCTTGCTGTCCGGCGCGCGCTGCTCGGCACGGTAGTGGTATGCCATCGCGGTCCAGTTGGAATGGCAGTCCACCAGCATCGCGATCAGCCCGCCGTAGACCAGCCCCGGCCAGCCGTGGAAATCCGCTCCCGGCAGGTGCGTGCTGACCACGTGCACGCCGTCCTCGTGCCAGTGGCTCTTGATGTGCAAGCCGTGAGGATGGGCGCTGCCGCAGCCGTAGCAGACGCCGTCGGGCGCGGCCAGGTCCTGCAGCGCGGGCACGTCGGCGCTCATGCTTCCGGTCGCATGTAGGGGAACAGCAGCACGTCGCGGATCGAGGACGCGCCGGTCAGCAGCATCACCAGGCGGTCGATGCCGATGCCGAGGCCGCCGGTGGGCGGCAGGCCCACTTCCAGCGCGCGGATGTAGTCGGCGTCGAAGTGCATGGCCTCGTCGTCGCCGGCGTCCTTGGCGTCGACCTGGGCCTGGAAGCGTGCGGCCTGGTCTTCCGGGTCGTTCAACTCGGAGAAGCCATTGGCGATTTCCTTGCCGCCCACGAACAGCTCGAAGCGGTCGGTGATGCCCTTGTCGGTATCGTTCTCCCGCGCCAGCGGTGACACCTCCACCGGATGCTGGGTGATGAAGGTCGGCTGGATCAAGGTGTGCTCCACCGTCTTTTCGAAGATCTCCAGCAGCAGCTTGCCCCAGCCATAACCGTCCTTGATCTGTATGCCGAGCCGCCTGGCGTGCGCGGCCATCGCTTCGCGGTCGCGCAGCTCCTCGCGCCGGATCTCGGGGTTGTGCTCCAGCACCGCGTCTTCCATGCGCCAGCGGCGGAACGCCGGACCCACGTCGATGTCGGCGCCGTCCCAGTGCAGCCGCGTCGTGCCCAGCACGGCTTGCGCGGTGTCGCGGATCACGCTCTCGGTGAGGTCCATGATCTCGTGGTAGGTGGCGTAGGCCTGGTACAGCTCCAGCATGGTGAACTCGGGGTTGTGTCGGGTCGACACCCCTTCGTTGCGGAAGTTGCGGTTGATCTCGTAGACGCGGTCGAAGCCGCCGACCACCAGGCGCTTCAGGTACAGCTCCGGTGCCACGCGCAGGTACAGATCCAGATCCAGCGCGTTGTGGTGGGTGACGAACGGTTTGGCCGTGGCGCCGCCGGGGATCACGTGCATCATCGGCGTCTCCACTTCCATGAAGCGGCGCGACGGCGCTTCCAGCCATTGACGCATGGTGCCGATGATCCTTGAGCGCAGCATGAAGGTGCGGCGCGCTTCCTCGGTGACGATCAGGTCCACGTAGCGCTGGCGATAGCGCTGCTCCACGTCGGCCATGCCGTGATGCTTGTCGGGCAGCGGGCGCAGGCTCTTGGTCAGCAGGCGCAGGTGATCCACGCGCACCGAAAGCTCGCCGGTCTTCGTGCGCATCAGCGTGCCTTCGGCACCCACGATGTCGCCCATGTCCCAGCCCTTGAACGCCTCGTAGACCTCGCCAACCGTGCCGGCATGGATGAACAGCTGGATGCGTCCGCTGAAATCCTGCAACTGCACGAAGCTGACCTTGCCCTGCACGCGCTTGAGTACGATGCGCCCGGCCATCTTCACCCGGCGCGCGGCCGCTTCGACGGCTTCGGCCGTGTGCACGTCCTTGTCGGCGAACTCGGTTTGCAGGTCGCCGGCGAAGCTGTCGACCTTGAAGTCGTTCGGAAACGCGATGCCCTGCCCGCGCAGCGCCTTGAGTTTTTCGCGGCGCTCGGCGATCAACTTGTTCTCGTCGGGAAGGGTGTCGGTGACTTCGCTCATGGATGGTTCCGTGGCTGCCAGCGCGCGCTGGACAGTGGATGTCTCGTGGATGGGGCGGCGCTCAATTGCCCTTGTCGAAAATCTGCTTGACGCCGCGTTTGGTGGCATCCCAGCCCTCGCGCGCGCCGTGGCCGATGGCGACGCCTGCCTTCTTCGCGCCATGGCCGATGCCGGTGCCGGCCTCTTTCGCGCCGTGCCCGATCTTCCTGGCCACATGCCTGGTCGCGTGACCGACATCGCGGGCGCCGTCGGCGACGCCGTGGCCGACCGCCTTCGCGTCCTGCTTGATGCCCTGTCCGGCGCTGCCCTGCGACGACTGCGCTGCCGCGCCGAACGCCATCAGCGCGACCAAGGCGATCAGGAAAATGCCGATCTTCTTGCTGTTCATGCGCGTCACCTCGTCAAAGGGCGGGTCGAAGGGAATCGGGCGTCAGGCATCGATGCGCTTGGCGCCGGCTTCGAGGCCGGATTTCAGGCTTGCCTCGATGAACTCGTCGAGGTCGCCGTCGAGCACCTTCTGGGTGTCCGAACGCTCGATGCCGGTGCGCAGATCCTTGATGCGGCTCTGGTCGAGCACGTAGTTGCGGATCTGGCTGCCCCAGCCGATGTCGGACTTGGTCGCTTCCAGCGCGTCCCTCTCGGCATTGCGCTTCTGCACTTCCAGTTCGTACAGCTTGGCGGCCAGCATCTTCATCGCGCGGTCGCGGTTGGCGTGCTGGCTGCGCTCGGTCTGGCAGGCCACGACCGTGTTGGTGGGCACGTGGGTGATGCGCACCGCCGACTCGGTCTTGTTGACGTGCTGGCCGCCGGCACCCGACGAACGGTATACGTCGGTCTTCAGGTCGGCCGGGTTGATGTCGATCTCGATGCTGTCGTCCACTTCCGGCGAAACGAATACCGAGGTGAAACTGGTGTGCCGGCGGTTGTCCGAAT
>MKTU01000020.1:109214-111429 GCA_001898415.1 Rhodanobacter sp. 67-28
GATGCCGGCCACGTCGCCGCCGCTGACTTCCATCAGCTCGGCTTTCCAGCCACGGTGCTCGCACCAGCGCAGGTACATGCGCAGCAGCATTTCGGCCCAGTCCTGCGCCTCGGTGCCGCCGGCGCCGGCCTGGATGTCGACGAACGCGTTCATCGCGTCCATCTTGCCGGAGAACATGCGCTGGAACTCCAGCTTGCCGACCTGCGACTCCAGCTTGTCCAGGTCGTCGATCACCGACTGCGCGGTGTCGTCATCGCCGTCGGCGACGGCCATCTCCAGCAGGTCGCCGGCGTCGTCCAGGCCGGCAGTCAGCGTGTCGATGCCGTGGACGATGGTGTGCAATCGGGCGCGTTCGCGGCCCAGTTCCTGCGCGTTGGCCGGGTCGTCCCACACGGTGGGGCTCTCCAGTTCGCGGGTTACTTCTTCCAGGCGCTCGCGCTTGGTGGCGTAGTCAAAGATACCCCCTAAGCGCTTCGACGCGACCGCGGAGGTCGTCGATCTGCGCATGGATGGGATTGGTCTCGATCATCGTGAAATCTTGGTGGGAGGCAAGCACGCAAGAATAACAGACCCGTTTGCAGCCGGCGCCCCTTGCAGGGCGGGCACTGCCCGCCGACCTTTGATCCATGGCGACGGAAACCGGCGGGCGGGGCCGCCCTAAGCAGCCGGCCGCATTCAGGCGAGCGCCTGGGCATGTACGCCTCTGACGGCACGCCCAGACGGATCGGCCGCGTTCGCGAACGCCGGATCCCACGCCAGCGCTGCGGGCGAGGAGCAGGCAATCGACTTGCCGCCGGGCACGGTCGCGGCGCAGGCCTCGCCGGGAAAGTGTCGTTCGAAGATGCGTCGGTAGAAATACGCCTCCTTGGTCGCCGGCGTGTTGAACGGGTAGCGCGCCGCGGCCGCGGCGAACTCGCGGTCGCTGACCGCCTGCTCCGCGTGCGCTTTCAAGCCGTCGATCCAGCCATAGCCGACGCCATCGCTGAACTGCTCCTTCTGTCGCCACAGGATCGCATCCGGCAGCGCGCCGTCGAATGCTTCGCGCAGAACCGCCTTCTCGATGCGTCCCTGCCCGGCCATCTTGTGCTTCGCATCCAGGCCCATCGCCACGTCGATGAACTCCAGGTCGAGGAACGGCACGCGCGCCTCCACGCCCCACGCCATCATCGCCTTGTTCGCGCGCAGGCAGTCGTAGCTGTGCAGCGCGTCGAGCTTGCGCACGGTTTCCTCATGGAACGCCTCGGCCGAGGGCGCCTTGTGGAAGTACAGATAGCCGCCGAAGATCTCGTCCGAACCCTCGCCGGACAGCACCATCTTCACGCCCATCGCCTTGATCCGCCGCGCCAGCAGGTACATCGGCGTGGCGGCGCGGATGGTGGTGACGTCGTAGGTCTCGATATGGCGAATCACTTCGGGCAGCGCGTCAAGGCCTTCCCAGAAGGTGTAGATGAAGCCGTGATGCACGGTGCCTAGCGCGTCGGCGGCGACCTGCGCCGCAGCCAGGTCGGGCGAGCCGTCCAGCCCGATCGCGAACGAATGCAGGCGCGGCCACCAGGCCTCGCTGCGGTCGTCGTCCTCGACCCGCTCGCGCGCGAACTGCGCGGCGCAGGCGGCGACCAGCGACGAATCCAGCCCACCGGAAAGCAGCACCCCATACGGCACGTCGGTCATCAGCTGGCGATGCACGGCCTGCTCAAACGCCTTGCGCAAGGCCGGAGCAGCCACGTCATGGCCGCGCGTGGCGGCATAGTCGCGCCATGGCCTGGCGTAGTAGCTGCGCAGTTCGCCGCTGGCGCTGTCGTAGACATGACCCGGCGGGAACGGCGCCACGTCGGCACACACGCCGACCAGCGCCTTCATCTCCGAGGCCACGCACAGGTGGCCTTGCGCGTCGTGGCCCCAGTACAGCGGGCAGACGCCGATCGGGTCGCGCGCGATCAGGTAGCGCTGCGCCTCGCCGTCCCACAACGCGAACGCGAAGATGCCGTTGAGCCTGCCCACGAAGTCGCTGCCGTGCTCGCGATACAGCGCGTTGATCACCTCGCAGTCCGAAGCGGTGGTGAATTCGTAGCTGCTGGCCGCACGCAATTCGCGGTGGTTGTAGATCTCGCCGTTCACCGCCAGCGCCAGCGCGCCGTCGCGCGAACGCAGCGGCTGCGCGCCGCTGGCCGGGTCGACGATGGCCAGCCGCTCGTGCACCAGGATCACCCCGGCG